>NZ_MCIC01000001.1:0-806639 GCF_002025745.1 Hydrogenophaga sp. H7
AATGGCAAAAGAGAAATTTGAGCGGACCAAGCCGCACGTGAACGTGGGCACGATTGGTCACGTGGACCACGGCAAGACGACGCTGACGGCTGCCATCACCACGGTGCTGGCTGCCAAGTTCGGTGGCGCCGCCAAGGCCTACGACCAGATCGACGCGGCTCCTGAAGAGAAGGCTCGTGGCATCACCATCAACACCGCACACGTGGAATACGAGACGGCCAACCGCCACTACGCCCACGTGGACTGCCCCGGTCACGCCGACTACGTCAAGAACATGATCACCGGTGCTGCCCAGATGGACGGCGCCATCCTGGTGTGCTCGGCCGCCGACGGCCCGATGCCCCAGACCCGCGAACACATCCTGCTGGCCCGCCAGGTGGGTGTTCCCTACATCATCGTGTTCCTGAACAAGTGCGACATGGTGGACGATGCCGAGCTGCTGGAGCTGGTTGAAATGGAAGTGCGCGAGCTGCTCTCCAAGTACGACTTCCCCGGCGACGACACCCCCATTGTCAAGGGTTCGGCCAAACTGGCGCTGGAAGGCGACAAGGGCGATCTGGGCGAGCAGGCCATCATGCGCCTGGCCGACGCGCTGGACAGCTACATCCCCACGCCTGAGCGTGCTGTGGATGGTGCCTTCCTGATGCCTGTGGAAGACGTGTTCTCCATCTCTGGTCGCGGCACCGTGGTGACCGGTCGTATCGAGCGCGGCATCATCAAGGTCGGCGAAGAAATCGAAATCGTCGGTATCGCCGCCACCCAGAAGACCACCTGCACCGGCGTGGAGATGTTCCGCAAGCTGCTGGACCAGGGTCAGGCTGGCGACAACGTCGGTATCCTGCTGCGCGGCACCAAGCGCGAAGAAGTGCAGCGCGGCCAGGTGCTGTGCAAGCCCGGCTCCATCAAGCCGCACACGCACTTCACCGGCGAGGTGTACGTGCTGTCCAAGGACGAAGGTGGCCGTCACACGCCGTTCTTCAACAACTACCGCCCGCAGTTCTACTTCCGCACGACGGACGTGACCGGTGCCATCGAGCTGCCTGAGGGCAAGGAAATGGTGATGCCTGGCGACAACGTGTCGATCACCGTCAAGCTGATCGCCCCGATCGCCATGGAAGAAGGTCTGCGCTTTGCCATCCGTGAAGGCGGTCGTACCGTCGGCGCCGGCGTCGTGGCCAAGATCATTGCTTAACCGGATCCGGAGAACCGCATGTCTACCAAGCAAAAAATCCGCATCCGCCTGAAGGCGTTTGATTACAAGCTGATCGACACCTCGGCCGCCGAAATCGTCGACACCGCCAAGCGCACCGGCGCGATCGTCAAGGGTCCCGTGCCCCTGCCGACCCGCATGAAGCGCTTCGACATCCTGCGTTCGCCGCACGTCAACAAGACCTCGCGCGACCAGCTGGAAATCCGTACCCACCAGCGTCTGATGGACATCGTCGACCCGACCGACAAAACGGTAGACGCCCTGATGAAGCTGGACCTTCCGGCCGGCGTGGACGTCGAAATCAAGCTGCAGTAAACGCTGCGCGCAGGTCTGGCGATGGTCGGGCTTGCACAAACAAAGCCCGCTGGTTATACTGGCGGGCTTTTCGGGCTTCTGGCCCTTAACCGCGTTCGTCTTTCGGTCATGCGACCGGTGGGCTGCGCACCATCAGCCCCGGCCAATTGCAGTCGGGAACGGAGAAAACAATGAGTCTTAGCAACTCCCTCGGGTTGTTGGGTCGCAAGGTGGGCATGATGCGTCTGTTCACCGATGACGGGGACGCAGTGCCTGTCACGGTGGTCGATGTGTCGAACAACCGTGTGACGCAAGTCAAAACCCAAGCCAACGATGGCTACGACGCGCTGCAGGTCACCTTTGGCCAGCGTCGCGCCTCCCGCGTTACCAAGCCCATCGCGGGCCACCTGGCCAAGGCTGGTGTCGAAGCGGGTGAGATCATCCAGGAATTCCGCGTTGCCGCCGATGTGGCTGCCCAGTACCAGCCAGGCGCTACCGTGGCCGCCAACGCCATCTTTGCCGCCGGCCAGAAGGTCGACGTGCAGGGCACTTCGATCGGTAAGGGCTACGCCGGCACCATCAAGCGCCACAACTTCAGCTCGCAGCGCGCGTCGCACGGCAACAGCCGTTCGCACAACGTGCCGGGCTCGATCTCCATGGCCCAGGATCCGGGTCGCGTGTTCCCGGGCAAAAAGATGACCGGTCACATGGGCGATCAGACCAAGACCATCCAGAACCTGGACATCTTCCGCGTCGACGAAGCCCGTCAGCTGCTGATGATCCGCGGTGCCGTGCCTGGCGCCAACGGCGGTTTCCTGACCGTTCGTCCCGCCGTCAAGGCCAAGAAGGGAGCTAACTGATGCAAGTTGAACTCCTGAACGACCAAGGTCAGGCTGCGTCCAAGCTGGACGTGCCCGAGACCGTCTTTGGCCGTGATTACAACGAGTCCCTGATTCACCAGCTCGTGGTGGCGTATCAGGCCAACGCCCGTCAAGGTACGCGTGCCCAGAAGGACCGTGAGCAGGTCAAGCACTCGACCAAGAAGCCGTTCAAGCAGAAGGGCACCGGCAACGCCCGTGCCGGTATGACTTCCTCGCCGCTGTGGCGCGGGGGCGGTCGCATCTTCCCGAACAGCCCGGACGAAAACTTCACCCAGAAGCTCAACAAGAAGATGTACCGCGCCGGTATGGCCTCCATCTTCTCGCAGCTGGTGCGTGAAGGCCGCCTGGCCGTGGTCGACTCCATCAAGGTGGACTCGCCCAAGACCAAGCAGCTCGCCGCCAAGTTCAAGGCCATGAACCTGAGCAACGTGCTGGTCATCGCCGAAGAAGTCGACGAGAACCTGTACCTGGCTTCGCGCAACCTGGCCAACGTGCTCGTGGTCGAGCCGCGTTACGCCGACCCGGTGTCGCTGGTGCACTACAAGAAGGTCATCGTCACCAAGGGTGCCATCGACCAGCTCAAGGAGATGTTCGCATGAGCGTCAAAAAATACGACGAAGGTCGTCTGATGCAGGTGCTCGTGGCACCGATCGTGTCGGAAAAGGCCACTCAAGCCGCCGAGCAGTCCAATGCGGTGCTGTTCAAGGTGCTGCAGGACGCCACCAAGCCCGAAATCAAGGCCGCCGTTGAACTGATGTTCAAGGTCCAGGTCAAGGGCGTGTCCGTGCTCAACCAGAAGGGCAAGACCAAGCGCTTCGGCAAGACCGTGGGTCGCCGTGACCATGTGCGCAAGGCCTATGTCACGCTGGCCGAGGGTCAGGAACTCAACTTCGGTGGGGAGGCCTAATCATGGCAGTGATCAAGATGAAACCGACTTCGCCAGGCCGTCGCGGCATGGTGAAGGTCACGCGCGAGAACCTGCACAAGGGTTCGGGTTTCGCGCCGCTGCTGGAGCCCCAGCACCAGAAGTCCGGCCGCAACAACAACGGCCACATCACGGTTCGCCACAAGGGCGGTGGTGCCAAGCACCACTACCGCGTGGTCGACTTCCGTCGCAACAAGGACAACATCCCGGCCAAGGTCGAGCGCATCGAATACGACCCGAACCGCACGGCGCACATCGCGCTGCTGTGCTACGCCGATGGCGAGCGCCGCTACATCATCGCCCCGCGTGGCGTTGAAGTCGGTGCCACGCTGCTGTCCGGTTCCGAGTCGCCGATCCGCGTGGGCAACACCCTGCCGATCCGCAACATTCCGGTCGGTTCGACGATCCACTGCATCGAGCTGCAAGTCGGCAAAGGTGCCCAGATCGCCCGTTCCGCCGGTGCTTCCGCCGTGCTGCTGGCCCGCGAAGGCATCTACGCCCAGGTTCGCATGCGTTCGGGCGAAGTGCGCAAGATCCACGTGGATTGCCGCGCCACCATCGGTGAAGTCTCCAACACGGAACACAGCCTGCGCCAAATCGGCAAGGCCGGTATCAAGCGCCACATGGGCATCCGCCCGACCGTGCGTGGTACCGCCATGAACCCGATCGACCACCCGCACGGTGGTGGTGAAGGCAAGACCGGCGAAGGTCGTGCACCGGTGGATCCGTGGGGCAACCTGACCAAGGGTTACCGCACCCGCAACAACCGCCGCACGCAGAACATGATCGTGTCGCGTCGCAAGAAGTAAGGGGTTGACGAAATGACTCGTTCTCTCAAAAAAGGTCCCTTCGTTGACCACCACCTGATGGCCAAGGTCGAGAAGGCTGTGTCCACCAAGGACAAGAAGCCGGTCAAGACCTGGTCGCGCCGCTCCATGATCCTGCCCGAGTTCATCGGTCTGACGATCGCCGTGCACAACGGCAAGCAGCACGTGCCCGTGTACATCACCGACCAGATGGTGGGACACAAGCTCGGCGAGTTTTCGCTGACGCGCACGTTCAAAGGCCATCCGGCCGACAAGAAAGCCAAGAAGTAAGGACCAACCATGAGTACAGAAACCCGCTCCGTCGTTCGCGGCGTGCGCCTGTCGGTGGACAAAGGCCGTCTCGTGGCCGACCTGATTCGTGGCAAGAAGGTCGATCAGGCCCTGAACATCCTGTCGTTCACGCAGAAGAAGGCCGCTGGCATCGTCAAGAAAGCCCTTGACTCCGCCATCGCCAATGCCGAGCACAACGACGGCGCCGACATCGACGAACTGTTCGTCAAGTCGATCTACGTCGAGCAAGGCACCACGCTCAAGCGTTTTGCTGCCCGTGCCAAGGGCCGCGGCAACCGCATCAGCAAACCCACGTGTCACATCTACGTGACGGTTGGCAACTGAAGAGGCTAGAGGACATATGGGACAGAAAATCAACCCCACCGGCTTCCGCCTTGCAGTTTCCCGCAACTGGGCCAGCCGCTGGTACGCCTCCAATCGTGACTTCGCCGGCATGCTGGCCGAAGACATTAAGGTCCGCGAGTACCTCAAGGGCAAGCTGAAGAACGCCGCCGTTTCGCGCGTCGTGATCGAGCGCCCCGCCAAGAACGCCCGCATCACCATCTACTCGGCGCGTCCGGGCGTGGTGATCGGCAAGAAGGGTGAGGACATCGAGAAGCTGAAGAAGGATCTGGCCGCCAAACTGGGCGTGCCGGTCGCTGTGAACATCGAAGAGGTGCGCAAGCCCGAAATCGATGCCAAGCTGATCGCCGACTCGATCACCCAGCAGCTCGAAAAGCGGATCATGTTCCGCCGCGCCATGAAGCGCGCCATGCAGAACGCTATGCGTCTGGGTGCCTTGGGCATCAAGATCATGTCTGCCGGCCGTCTGAACGGCATTGAAATCGCCCGCACCGAGTGGTACCGCGAAGGCCGTGTGCCGCTGCACACCCTGCGCGCAGACATCGATTACGGCACTTCGGAAGCCAAGACCACCTACGGCGTCATTGGCGTCAAGGTCTGGGTCTACAAGGGCGACACCCTGGGCCGCAACGACGCGCCTGTGGTGGAGACCCCGCGTCCGGAAGAGGAGCGCCGTCCCCGCGGTCCGCGCCGTGAGCGCCCGGCCGGCCCGGCTGCCCGCGCCGCCGTGCGCCGTGGTGGCAACGCCGCCCCGACCGATGGCTCCGACAAGCCCGCCGAGGCCACCGACAAACCCGCCGTTAAGCGCGTTCGCAAAGACGCACCCGCAGGGGCACCTGCGGACGGCAAAGGAGAATAAACATGCTGCAACCCGCTCGCCGCAAGTACCGTAAAGAGCAGAAGGGCCGCAACACGGGCGTCGCCACCAGCGGCGCCACCGTGGCCTTCGGTGATTTCGGTCTGAAGTCCACCGACCGCGGCCGCCTGACGGCCCGCCAGATCGAAGCCGCACGCCGTGCGATTTCCCGTCACGTCAAGCGTGGCGGCCGGATCTGGATCCGCGTGTTCCCGGACAAGCCGATCTCCCAGAAGCCTGCCGAAGTCCGTATGGGCAACGGCAAGGGTTCCGTGGAGTACTACGTGGCCGAAATCCAGCCCGGCAAGGTGCTGTATGAAATCGTGGGCGTGCCCGAGCAACTCGCTCGCGAAGCCTTTGCCCTGGCCGCCGCCAAACTTCCCCTGCGCACCACCTTCGTGGCGCGCATGCTGGGTCAGTGATTCAGGAGAACATAGATGAAAGCTGCTGAACTGCGCCAGAAGGATGTGGCCGGCCTGGAAGCCGAAGTGAAGTCTCTGCAGAAGGCCCATTTCGGCCTGCGCATGCAGAAGGCCACGCAACAACTCAACAACACCGCCACGCTGGGCGACACCCGCCGTTCCATCGCTCGCGCCAAGACCATCCTGGCCGAGAAGCAACGCGCCGCCGCCAAGTAAGGAGTGACGAAATGACGGAAGCCAAAACATCCCTCAAGCGCACCCTGATCGGCAAGGTGGTCAGCGACAAGCGCGCCAAGACCGTGACGGTTCTGGTCGAGCGCCGTGTGAAGCACGAGCTCTACGACAAGATCGTCGCCAAGTCGAGCAAGTACCACGCCCACGACGAAAAGGGTGAGTACAAGCTCGGCGACGTGATCGAGATCACCGAAAGCCGCCCGCTGTCCAAGACCAAGAACTGGGTGGCTACCCGCCTGGTTCAAAAGGCCGCCGTGGTGTAAGCCTGTTTGCGCCGATTCCTGCGCAAGCCCGGAAAGCGACCGAGAATCTCGGTCGCTTTTTTCATTTCCGGCCCACGGGTCACCACAGACGAGGAGAACACACCATGATTCAGGTAGGCGACAAGATTCCGGCCGTCACGCTGATGGAATACAGCGAAGTCGAGGGCAACGGCTGCAGCATCGGCCCTAACCCGGTGGACACGGCCACTGCCAGCGCCGGCAAGACCATTGCACTGTTCGCCCTGCCTGGCGCGTTCACGCCCACCTGCTCGGCCAAACATGTGCCGGGTTACGTGGAGCAGCACGACGCACTGAAGGCGGCCGGTGTGGACGAAATCTGGTGCGTGAGCGTCAACGATGCCTTCGTGATGGGCGCGTGGGCACGCGACCAGAAATCAGGCACCAAGGTGCGCATGCTTGCAGACGGCAGCGCCGATTTCGCCAAGGCGACCGGCCTGACGCTGGATCTGACCGCCCGGGGCATGGGCTTGCGCAGCAACCGGTACTCGATGCTCGTCAAGGACGGCGTCGTCAAGACACTGAATGTGGAAGGCCCGGGCAAGTTTGAGGTCAGCGACGCAGCGACGCTGCTGGCACAGGCCCGCGGCTGAAGTTCAGGCGCCGCCCAAGGTCAGGGTGCGCAGATCCAGCTTGAGGTAGTGCGCGCCCGCCAGGGGGTTGTGGTAATAGGGCTCAGTCTCGACAAAGCCCACTTCCTGGTAGAGCGCGCGTGCTGCCTCCATGTCGGTCAGGGTGTCCAGCAGCATGGTCGTGTAGCCGGCTTGCTGGGCAGCAGTAATCACGGCATCCACCAGTTGCCGGCCCAGACCAAGCCCGCGGAAAGCCGGACGAACGAACAGGCGCTTCATCTCACACGCATTGAGATGGTCGCTGTTGGCCAGAGGCCTGAAGGCGCAGCAACCGGCCGGTGCGCCATCGACCTGTGCGAGGAACAGTCCACCGGACGGTTCGGCATAGTCGCCAGGCAAGGTCCGCAGTTCTTCTTCAAATCCCTGGAAACAGAGATCGATGCCGAGTCCTGCCTGGTAGTCCAGGAACAGCGAGCGGACCGCCGCCAGTTCTACGGCCGAGCGGGCGTGCATGAGAGACAGCTGGGAGGTGTGACGGGGGTCGGACATCGGCGGCAGGATCGAGCGGTGCAGGCGAGCGGGCACTATACGACAGTGACGGGCGTCGGCCACGCGGGGTCTCATCCCCAGCTGGTCTGACCTAGGCCGACAAGCCAGTACACCGCAGCGCCACAGACCGCCCAGATCACCAACGCGAGCAGCCGCGATGCCGTGCTGTCCGGTGCGCTGGGCAGCGGTGCCTCGACTTGCTTGTCGCCCAGCACCATCGGTCGTACCAGGTTGTCCTTTTTGACCCATTTGTAGAACAGGATGGCCAGCACGTGCAGCGCGACCAGCGCGATGAGCAGGAGCTTGCCGATGGACTTGTGATACCGGGTGGCCTGGGTCACCGTGTCGCCAGACACCAGGCTGACCAACGGGCCGGTGAACGCAATTTCGTCGTCGGCGACCAGGCCGGTGCTCACCTGCAGCAGCAGCACCGCGATCAATGCGAACACCGATAACATGCCCAGGGGGGTGTGACCGACGCGGTGCTCCGGCCGGTCGTTGCCCCGGAGGTAGGCCAACACGTTTGCAGGGCTGTAGAGGAAGCTGCTGAACCGGGACCAGTGTCCGCCGACAAAACCCCAGGCGATGCGAAACAGCAGCAGGCTCAGAACCACGTAGCCCAGGCGCCCGTGCCAGGTCATCCAGTTGCCTCCCACATTGGCGGTGATGACCAGACCGATGACGCAGAGGGCCAGCGCCCAGTGGAACAGACGGGTTGGCAGATCCCAGACGCGGATGGTGTGCATGGTGAGGGCCAAGTGTTGACGCGAGGAACAGGTAGAGAAGATAAACCCTGACAGGTTCCTGCGGAACTTTTCCCCGTGCGGGAAGCTCCCGGCTCGGGTAGCCCCAGCGGCTGCACCTTCATCCATCAAGTCAACCCTGCGCAGGAGTCCTCATGAAATTGCTTGCTTCACTCACGCTGGCCGCCGTGGTGTCCACACTGTCGGTGCCTGCGATGGCCCAGTTCCAGAAGCCGGAAGACGCCGTCAAGTACCGCAAGGCAGCGCTCACGGTGATGGCCGCTCACTTCGGACGCCTCGGTGCCATGGCCAGCGACAAGGCACCGTTCGACGCCAAGGTGGCGGCAGAGAACGCGGCGATTGTGGAGACCATGAGCAAGCTGCCCTGGGCCGGGTTCGTGGCCGGCTCCGAGAAGGGGGAAACCCGAGCCAAGCCGGAAATTTGGACCGACGGGGCCAAGTTCAAGAAGGCGTCGGAAGACATGATGGCGTCGGTCGCCCAGCTCAATGCGGCTGCCAAGACGGGCAATCTGGACAACCTGAAGAAAGCGTTCGGCGAATCTGCCAAGACTTGCAAGGCGTGCCACGACGCATTCCGCAAGGAGTGAGCGAGCACTTCATTGGCACCTCAATAACAGAAATGGGCGGGCACCCGTGAAGGTGTCCGCCCATTTCGTTGATGGCTCGGGTCTCGCTTGGTCAGCTCTTGGCGAGCAGGTCCTCGATCAGGTTGTGCAGCGCGGCAAAGTCGGGTTCGCCGACGAAGCGCTTGACGATGCGCCCCTGCTTGTCGACCAGGTAGGTGGTCGGGGTCAGCTTCACGTCGCCCCAGTTCTTGGCGAGTTCGCCGGTGTTGTCCAGCGCCACCTTGAACGGTAGCTGGCGCGACTGGGCGTAGTTGGCCACCCAGGCCGGCTGGTCGTAGCTCATGGCGACGGCGATGGTTTCGTACCCTTTGTCCTTGTATTTCTGGTGGGTGCTGACCAGCGAGGGCATCTCCTTGACACAGGTGACGCAGGTGGTGGCCCAGAAGTTGACCAGGGTCACCTTGCCCTTTAGGTCCGCGGTGGTGGTGGTGCTGCCGTCCAGCAGCACGAAACTGGAGGCAGGCGCCTCGTCACCGGAGGCGCAGCCGGACAGGCCAAGCGCACCGGCAACCAGAAGGGCGGCGAGCGAGCGGCGGCGGGAGAACAAAGTGGAGATCATGGGCGCAGGGGGAATTTCGGATTGGCCGAGGTCTGATCGTCCAATTGTCCCGGAGTTCATTCCGATCCCGCAACCGTTTCAGCGCAAACGGGCGCGAGCCTGCTGCAGGCGGGCATCGAGGTACTCCCCGTAAAAATCCGGAACCGCCACGCCGACCAGCCGCTCCGCCAGGTCTTCTCCCTTGGCGCCCAGGAACAGCACGGTGGGCGCGAAACGGGCTTTCCAGGCCTTGGCCTGTTCGGCGGGCGTGGTCATCGAGCCGTCGAATCCCTGCAGGTTGCTGGTGCGGTCGCGGACGTCGAGCTGGACGGCATGCAACTGCCCCTGCCTCAGCATGGGCAGCAGGTGGTGGTTGCGCACCAGGTCGCAGTACGGACAGCCGGCGAGGGTGGTCATCACGACCAGCGGTTCGCCACGCGCCACCGCCGCCAGGGCGCTGCCTCGCAGCGAAGTCGGGGTGGGGAGGGCGGATGAATGGCCGGGGGTGTTCATGGAAAACTCAGGGGAGTATGTTGGCGCGCCTCGGAAGATACCGCGATTGCGGCATTCCTCCAACCGTGTCGGATGCACCGGGCCGTTTGCGGATGCAGATACCATCCGGGGCTTTCCCAGGGCCTTGAGCCCTCCATGGTGGCATCACTCTGCCGCGCCTTCCGGAGACTCCTTTGTTGCACCCTTTGCGCGCCGCTGGCCTGGCGGCGCTGCTGGCCCTTGGGGCCTGCAGTCCCACGTTCAACTGGCGTGAGTGGCCGGTCGCTGGCACGCCCTTGCGTGCGCTGATGCCCTGCAAGCCGGAGAGTGCGAGCCGGCCGGTGCCGATGCTGGGGACGCCGGTGGAACTGCACATGCAGGCCTGCGAGACCGGTGGCATGCGGTTCGCCCTGGCCTGGGCCGACGTGGGCAGGGCCGACCAGGTGCCCGCCGCGCTGGCGGCCTGGCGTGTGGCGAGCCTCCAGACGCTCCGGGTGCCTGCGGCTTCGCCGGACGATCCAGGTCTGGCCTGGTCGGTCGGGGTCAAGGGCGCGCCGCAGGCACAGGGCGTGCAGGCCCGGGGCACCGATCCCCAGGGGCAGCCGGTGGTCATGCAGGCCGCGTATTTCGCCCGCGGCACACAGGTGTTCCAGGCCGCGGTCTATGGCGCCCGGCTGGATGAAGGGGCTCGCGAAGCCTTTTTCGCCGGGCTGAGCCTCGCGCAGCCATGAGAAGCACCGGGACCGAGTCGGGTAACCACCTCTTGCCGCCACTGGTGGCGGTTTCGGTGTTTCTGGCCTTCGCGCTGACGTACTTCCTGTCGGCGCTGATCCGTGCGGTCACCGCCACGCTGTCGCCGGTGCTCGGTGCCGAACTGTCGCTGCAGGCGAGCGACCTCGGGTTGCTGGCCGGTGGGTACTTCTTCGGCTTCGCCCTGACCCAGCTGCCCCTGGGCTCGTGGCTGGACCGATTCGGCCCGCGGCAGGTGATCCTGGCCTTCCTGGGGGTGGCGGTGGCGGGCTGTGCGGCCTTTGCCATGGCCACCAGCTTTTCAGGTTTGCTGGCCGCCCGCGTGCTCACCGGCATGGGCGTGAGCGCCTGCCTCATGGCGCCACTCACCGGCTACCGCCGCTGGCTGCAGCCGGCCACGCAACTGCGTGCCAACTCCTGGATGCTGATGACCGGGTCCATGGGCATGGTGGCGTCCACCCTGCCGGTGCAGTGGCTGATGCCGATGCTGGGATGGCGTGGGCTGTTCTGGTCGCTGGCAGCGCTGGTGCTGCTGTCCATGCTGGTGCTGGCGGCGCTGGTGCCGCGCTGGCGCAAGGAGCCCTCATCCGTGGTGGCTGCGCCCGAAGCGTCGGGCTACGGTGCGATCTGGCGCCACCCGTACTTCCGGCAGATGGCGCCCATCGGCTTCATCAACTACGGCGGCATGGTGGCGGTGCAGACCCTGTGGGCGGGTCCCTGGATGGTGCAGGTGGCCGGCTACACGCCGCAGCGCGCGGCCGTCGGGCTGTTCGGGATCAACCTGTGCATGCTGCTGAGCTTCTGGCTGTGGGGCATGGTCAACCCCCATCTGTCGCGGCGGGGCATCCCAGCCGAGCGGCTGATCGCCTGGGGTCTCCCCCTGAGCTTCGTGGTGCTGGCGGCCATTGTGGTGCTCGGGCCCCGTGCCGGCTGGCCCTTGTGGGCAGCGTTCTGTGTGGGCAGCACCTTCGTTTCTCTGTCGCAGCCCGCCGTGGCGCTGGCGCTGCCTGCGGCGGCGGCCGGGCGCGCGCTGTCGGCCTACAACCTGGTGATCTTTGCCGGCGTGTTCCTGGTGCAGTGGGCGATCGGCGGACTGGTGGACGCCTTCGCGCTGCTGGGCTGGGACATTGTGGCGCGCTTTCGGGGCGCGATCGCGGTGTTCGGGCTGTGCTGCGTGTCGGCCTATGGGGTTTTCCTGTTCGGATACCGGCGCCAGCGCGCAGCCCCCGGGGGATAAACTCCGAACGATGAACGGCATCCTCATCGTTGCGCACGCGCCGCTGGCTTCGGCCCTGCGGGCCTGCGTGCTGCACGTGTTTCCCGACAGCGCGAATGCGGTGTCGGCCCTGGATGTCATGCCCAATGCCCCCCCGGAGGAGTCGCTGGCCCAGGCGCGCATCCTCATGCGACAGCTGGACACGCCGCAGACGCTGGTGCTGACCGACGTGTTCGGTGCCACGCCCTGCAACGTGGCGCACAAGCTGGTCGACGGTGTGCGCTCCAAGCTGATCGCCGGCGTGAATCTGCCGATGCTGCTGCGCACCGTGTCGTACCGGCACGAGTCGCTGGACGCGCTGGTCTCGCGCGCCATGGTGGGGGCCACGCAGGGTGTGATCCAGGTGGCCGTGACGGCACCACAGAATCAGGCGAGAAGAACCACACATGATCAAGACCACCGCGACCATCAGCAATAAGCTGGGCCTGCACGCCCGCGCTTCGGCCAAGCTCACCAAGCTGGCCGGCAGCCACCAGTGCGAGGTGTGGATGTCCAAGGGGGACCGCCGCATCAACGCCAAGAGCATCATGGGCGTCATGATGCTGGCCGCCGGGGTGGGCAGCCAGGTCGAAATCGAGACCAGCGGCCCGGACGAGCAGGCCGCGATGGATGCCATCGTGGCGCTGATCAACGACAAGTTCGGGGAAGGCGAGTGAGCTTCACCGTCCACGGTCTGGCGGTCTCCCGGGGCATTGCCATCGGGCGGGCGGTGATCGTGGCGTCCAGCCGCATCGACGTCGCCCACTACTTCGTCAAGCCTGATCAGGTCGAGGCCGAGATCCAGCGCCTGCGGCGGGCCCGCAACGGTGTGGTCGAGGAGATCGAGAAGGTCCAGGCCAGCCTGGATGAGCTGGGTTCACAAGACGCGCACCCGGAGCTGAGCGCGCTGCTGGATGTGCACCTGATGCTGCTGCAGGACGAGCAGCTCACGAGTGGTGTCAAGCACTGGATCACCGAGCGCCACTACAACGCCGAGTGGGCGCTGACCACCCAGCTGGAGGTGATTGCGCGCCAGTTCGACGAGATGGAGGACCCTTATCTGCGCGAGCGCAAGGCCGACCTGGAGCAGGTGGTCGAACGCATGCTGCGCATGATGCGCGGTGTGGCTTCGCCCGTCGCCGCGCCACTGCCTCCCGCGGACGAGGGCGAGCCCAACGGTACCCTCTTCGATCCCTCGGTCGACGTGCCCCTGGTGCTGATCGCGCACGACCTGTCGCCGGCCGACATGCTGCAGTTCAAGCAGAGCGTGTTCGCCGGCTTCGTCACCGACGTGGGCGGCAAGACCAGCCACACCGCCATCGTCGCGCGCAGCATGGACATCCCCGCGGTGGTCGGGGCGCGCTCGGCCAGTCACCTGATCAACCAGGACGACTGGGTCATCATTGATGGCGACGCCGGTGTGGTGATCGTCGACCCGTCGCCCATCCTGATGGCCGAGTACGGCTTCAAGCAGCGCCAGGGTGAGGTCGAGCGCGAGCGGCTCTCGCGTCTGAAGAACACCCCGGCCGTGACGCTGGATGGCCAGAAGATCGAGTTGCTGGCCAACATCGAGCAGCCCGAGGACGCCGCCGCGGCGCTCAAGGCTGGCGCCGTGGGCGTGGGACTGTTCCGAACCGAGTTCCTGTTCATGGGCCGCAACGGCAAGCTGCCCGACGAGGAAGAACAGTACGCCGCCTACCGCCGGGCCGTCGAGGGCATGCAGGGGCTGCCGGTCACGATTCGCACGGTCGACGTCGGTGCCGACAAGCCGCTGGACCGCACCCCGGTGCGCGCCGGCGAGGACCACCTCAACCCCGCGCTGGGCTTGCGCGCGATCCGCTGGAGCCTGGCCGACCCGGCGATGTTCCTGGCGCAGCTGCGCGCCATCCTGCGAGCGGCGGCGCTCGGCCCGATCAATTTGCTGGTGCCCATGCTGGCCCACGCCAGCGAGATCCGCCAGACGCTGGCGCTGGTCGACAAAGCGCGGGCACAGCTCGACGCCCTGGGGGTGGTTCACGGCCCGGTGCGGCTGGGCGCCATGATTGAGGTGCCTGCCGCGGCGCTGACGATCCCGCTGTTCCTGCGCCACTTCGATTTTCTCTCCATCGGCACCAACGACCTGATCCAGTACACGCTGGCGATCGATCGTGCCGACGAGGCGGTGGCCCACCTCTACGACCCGGTGCACCCGGCGGTGCTGCACCTGGTGGCCAGCACCATCGCGCAGGCCCGCGCGCAGGGCAAGGGCGTGAGTGTGTGCGGCGAGATGGCGGGCGATGTCGGCATGACGCGCCTGCTGCTCGGGCTGGGCTTGCGCAGTTTTTCGATGCACCCCACGCAGATCCTGGCCGTCAAACAGCAGATTCTGCGATGCGACACCGGCAAGCTGGCGGCATGGGCGCAGAGCGTGCTGGCGGCCGAAGATCCGGCCGCGCTGATGGCCGACTGACCCCTCAGGCCGCCGGCCGCCGCGTGGCCAGCACCGCTGCGCCAATGATCAGGGCCGCGGCCATCCCGACCGACAGACTCGGTGCCTCGCCGCGCACCCACAGCAGGGTCAGCGTCGACAGCAGCGGGGTGAGAAAACTGAGCACACCGATCTGGCGCGCGTCGCCGCGCTTGAGCGCCGCGTCCCACAGGAAAAAGGCACCGCCCAGCGGCCCGAGACCGAGCAGCGCGATGAGCGCCCAGTCCTGCGCGGTCAGCGACACCGCTGGTTCCATGAATGCGTGGCACAGCAGCGACAACAGGCCGGACACCAGGGCGAAGCTGCCGATGGCGGCGGTCGGGAATGGCGCCACGCGCTTGGTCAGCAGTGAGTAGCTGGCCCAGATGAAGGCCGCGCCGGCGGCGGGCAGGTAGCCCCACGCCCAGACCGCCTCGGCCGGGCCGCTGCGCCCGAGGATGGCCAGGGCGGCGCCTGCGAAACCCAGCAGGGCGGCCAGGATGTGGCGCGCGGTGAGCGTGGTGCCGGGCAGAAGCAGGGGTGCCATCACGACGATGCCCAGCGGCCACAGGTAGTTCACCAGGTTGGCCTGCACCGGGGGGGCGTGGCGCAGCGCAATGAAGAGCAGGAAGTGGTAGCAGAACAGGCCGTACACGCCCAGGGCCAGCGTCGCCGGCGGCACCCGCCAGCGCCGCCAGTCGAAGCGCGAAAGCGGCAGGGCGATCAGGCTGCCGATCAGCAGCGACAGGCCGGTCAGCAGGAAGGGCGGGACGTGGGACAGCGCCACGCCCAGTGCGGCCAGAGAGCCCCAGAGGGCGACGGCGCCCAGCGCGAGCAGGTTGGCACTCATTTCTTCACGCCTTTCCGACTGGTTGCTTGATCAGGGACAAAGTCATGGGCACGGAACTTCTTTGATACTACGTGGGGTATTTTTCACAGGACCTGCACGTGAGCACTTTCAATCACAACGACCTGATGCGCGACATCAATGCCAGTCTGGCGCCGTTCCGCAAGACCCAGGGCAACGCAATGGCCGGCTTCGGACAGCTGGCCAAGGCGGCCATCACCGACGGCGCGCTCAGTGCCAAACACAAGGAGCTGGTGGCGCTGGCGATCGCCGTCACCCAGCGCTGTTCGGGCTGCATCGGCTTTCACGTCAAGGCGCTGGTGCAGCTGGGTTGCACGCGCGCCGAACTGGAAGAGATGCTGTCCGTCTGCGTCTACATGGGCGGCGGTCCGGCGCTGATGTATGCGGCCGAGGCCATCGCCGCCTGGGAGAAGATGGCGCCTCAGGACCTGCACGCGAGAGTTTAGTCAGGCCGTCGTCGCGCGGCGCGGGTCAATCGTCGCCGTTCAAGGGCGTCGGATCGTCTTGCTTCCGCAGCGCCGCGGTGAGGGCGGACGGGGAGCGGTAGCCGCAGCGCCGGGCGACCTCGGCCACGGGCAGTCCTTGCGCGCGCAGGTGCCGCGCGCGGTCCATCCGCAGGCTGCGCAACCAGGCCATGGGGCTCTGGCCGAGTTCCTGCTGGCAGCGTTCGGTGAACTGGGCCGGGCTGAGATGGGTGCGCGTGGCCAGATCGGCCACCGACAGCCGCTCGTCAACTGCCTTCAGCGCCCAGGCCTGAAGACTCTGCCAGTCGATGGCGCGCCGGGAGCGTCTGGGCAGCGCGGGCGGCGCCCAGGCTTCCAGCAGCAATGCCGGCCCCAGCTGGCGGGCCCGAACCAGACCCGATGCGCAGGCCGACGCCAGGTAGCGAGCCAGCGGCAAGGTGTCCGGCAGGGGGGCGCTGCGGTCCAGCCGGGTCCAGCCCATGTTGGAAGAGTCCAGCACCAGGCAGCGGGCGCCCCGGGTCGATTCAAAGTCGTGCCGCAGGCCTGGCGCAATCACCACCCCGTCGCCAGTGCCGACACGTCGCCCGCGGCCGTCGACCTCCAGCTCCAGCCAGCCCTCCAGACCCAGCAGGATCTGGAAGTGGTCGTGCGCATGGCTACCCGGCGAGGCGCCGTAGTGGCGCACCGACAGAGCGTCGTGCGCGCCGGCCATGTCAGGTCCTGGGGTTGTTCAGCACGTCGTGCGCCTGCTGGTCGGCGTGGTAGCTGGACCGAACCATGGCGCCGACGGCGGCGTGGGTGAAGCCCATCTCGTAGGCCTTTTCCTCGAACATCTTGAAGGTGTCGGGGTGCACGTAGCGGCGCACCGGCAGGTGGTGCCCGCTGGGCGCCAGGTACTGGCCGATGGTGAGCATGTCGATGTCGTGCGCGCGCATGTCGCGCATGACGTCCAGGATCTCTTCGTCGGTCTCGCCCAGTCCGACCATCAGGCCGCTCTTGGTCGGGATGCCGGGGAAACGCTGCTTGAATTTCTTGAGCAGGTTCAGGCTGAACTGGTAGTCCGAGCCCGGGCGCGCTTCCTTGTACAGGCGCGGCACGGTCTCCAGGTTGTGGTTGAGCACGTCGGGCAGGCCGGCCGCCATGATGTCCAGCGCCTTTTCGTCGCGGCCGCGGAAGTCGGGCACCAGCACCTCGATCTGTGTGCCGGGAGAGAGCTCGCGGGTGCGCTGGATGCAGGCCACGTAGTGGCCCGCACCGCCATCGCGCAGGTCGTCGCGGTCCACACTGGTGATCACCACGTACTTGAGCTTGAGCTGGGCGATGGTTTTGGCCAGGTTCTCCGGCTCGTCCACGTCCAGTGGATCGGGGCGTCCATGGCCGACATCGCAGAACGGGCAGCGGCGCGTGCACTTGTCGCCCATGATCATGAAGGTCGCCGTGCCCTTGCCGAAGCACTCGCCGATGTTCGGGCAGCTCGCTTCTTCGCACACCGTGACCAACTTGTTGCTGCGCAGGATGTCCTTGATTTCATAGAAGCGCGTGGTCGGCGAGCCGGCCTTGACGCGGATCCACTCCGGCTTCTTGAGCACCTCGGCCGGCACGATCTTGATCGGGATGCGCGCCGTCTTCGCCTGGCTCTTCTGCTTGGCGGTCGCGTCGTACTGGGCGGCGGGCTGGGCTTCGCGGACGGTGTGGGCGTCGGCCTCGGGGGTGTCGGGGCGGGTCATGGCAGGGGCGCGGTCGGCGCGCGTTGGTGGTCAGGGGCCGAGAAGGGCGCCGAGCTGGTTGCTCAGCACCCTGGCCGCTTCATCCCATGAAACGGCAGCCCCTATTGTAGAAAGGTCGACCGTCTGCAGGCCTGCATAACCACATGGGTTGATGCGCCAGAAGGGCTGCAGGTCCATGGTCACGTTCAGCGCGACACCGTGGTAGGTGCAGTGCCGGCTGACCTTGATGCCCAGCGCCGCAATCTTGCCCAGGCCGGTGAAATCGGGTTCTGGGGCTGGTGAACCTTGCGTGCGTTTCTGCGGCCGCTGCGGCAAAGGAGCGTGGCCGGTTGGGTCGCCCAGCCGCACGTAGATGCCGGGGGCGCCCGCAACACGGTGGCCAGTCACACCGAAGTGGGCCAGCGTGCGGATCACCGCCTCTTCGATGCGGTAGACGTACTCCTTCACGAAGTAGCCCGCGCGCTGCAGATCGATCAGCGGATAGGCGACGACCTGGCCAGGGCCGTGGTAGGTCACCTGGCCACCGCGGTTGGTCTTGACGACCGGAATGTCGCCCGGCGCCAGCAGGTGGTCATCCCTGCCCGCCAGGCCTTGCGTGAACACGGGTGGGTGCTCGCAGATCCACAACTCGTCGGGTGTCTGTGCCGACCGCGATTCGGTGAAGGCCACCATGGCGTCGAAGGTGGGCGCGTAGTCCACGCGCCCCAGCGGTCGGACGATCATGAGCGGATCAGAGGACGACCTTGACCATGGGGTGGGTGGTCAGGGTGCGGTACACCTCGTCCAGCTGCTCCCGGCTGGTGACGTACACCGTGAGCGTCAGGCCCAGGTAGTTGCCGGCCTTGCTCGGACGGTGTTCGATCGTGGCCTCGTCGAAGCCGGGGTCGAAGGCTTGCGCCACCGCAACCATGGCCGAGACATAGCCCTCGACGTTGGCCCCCATCACCTTGATAGGAAATCGGCAGGGGTACTTGATGAGCGACTGTTCTGGCGGAATGTCTCGTGGCAGGTCCATGGGGCGTGCGCAGCACGGGCTCGGCCCTGGCTGCATCAAAGTGAGAATTTTTCAGATCGTCCTTCGGCGCATGTGCTGGCGGGCACGGGGCCAGCAGAGGTCTGCCCGAGGGACGCGCACCATTATGGTCGCGCGCGTCAAGTCCTTGGTCAGCGCAGAACGATTGACGTTGGTTTGGGGTTTCTACGTATAATGAGAGGCTTTGCGAACCTTCGCACACCTGTAAACCGTTTGTAATCTGCCATGCCGACAATGCCCGGGCCCGACAAAGACGGGCAGCCATTGCCGGCCGATCAGACAGAGGCCAAATCGGGGCACGGATGGGAAGATGGGGAGCAAGAACCCGAATTCAAGCCACTGACGCGTGAACAGGCGCATCAGTGGCGCGCTGGTCAGCCGGAACTATCTGTCTGGCGTCTGGTGGGGGTGCAGGTGCTGGTGGGGGCGGTGTCGGGGTTGCTGGTCTGGCTGTTTTCGCGCCAGATGTCGCTGGCTCTGTCGGTGCTCTACGGCGCGGCTTCGGTGTTCATTCCGACGGCATTGATGGCCTACGGTCTGACCTCCAGTGCGTTGTCCCGTCTGATGCCGGGACATTCGCGGGCCACGTTCGCTGGCTTCCTGTTGTGGGAAGGGGTCAAGGTGTTGCTGGTGGTGGCCATGCTGTGGTCGGCGCCGGCGCTGGTCCCTGATCTCAGTTGGCTGGGTTTGCTGGCCGGGTTGGTTTTGACGCTGAAGGTGTACTGGTTTGGGCTGTGGTTCCAAACCAGGCGCCCACATTAATTTCCGTTGATTGGTGCAACGAACATGGCTGCTGAAGGTATCGGTCCTACCCCTGGCGAGTACATCCGCCACCACCTGACCCATCTGACGAACCACAAGCAAGGGTTCATCGTTGACTTCTCGGTGATCAACATCGACTCCGTGGTTTTCAGTTCGGTGCTGGGCGCCTTTGTCTGCTTCATGCTGTGGCTGGCGGCGCGCAAGGCGCATGCGGGCGTGCCGGGGCGCTTTCAGGCCGCAGTGGAGATGCTGGTCGAGATGGTCGACAGCCAGGCCAAGGGTGTGATCCACAACGCCAACAGCCGCAAGCTGGTCGCCCCGCTGGCGCTGACTGTGTTCTGCTGGATCTTCATGATGAACTTCATGGACATGCTGCCGGTGGACTTGCTGCCCCGCCTGTGGACCGAGTACTACGCAGCGACCGGCCACGATCCTCATCACGCCTACCTTCGGGTAGTGCCGACCGCCGATCTGTCGACCACGCTGGGTCTGTCCGTCTCTGTGCTGCTGATGTGCCTGTTCTACAACATCAAGATCAAGGGCCTGGGTGGCTGGGCGCACGAGTTGGTGACGGCTCCCTTTGGTACTTCCAAAAATCCTGTTTGGGCACTGCTGCTGGGCGTGACCAACTTCCTGATGCAAATGATCGAGTTCGTGGCGAAGACGGTTTCGCACGGCATGCGGTTGTTTGGCAACATGTTCGCGGGTGAACTGGTGTTCATGCTGATTGCGCTGCTGGGTGGTTTCGCCGCCTTCTCGCTCTCGGGTGGACTTTTCTTCGTCGGACACTTGATCGCAGGCACGGTGTGGACCTTGTTCCACATTCTGGTCATCACCTTGCAGGCGTTCATTTTCATGATGCTGGCCCTGATTTATCTGGGTCAAGCGCATGACGCTCACTAAGTTGCGCGGTTTCACCTCGCTCTCTAGTTCTTTCGGTTCCTTCCTTTCTTTTCAACTCTCAATCTCTTAAGGAGTCATCATGGAAAACGTTCTGGGTCTGGTTGCTCTGGCTTGCGGTCTCATCGTCGGCCTGGGTGCCATTGGCGCCTCTATCGGTATCGCCCTGATGGGTGGCAAGTTCCTGGAATCCTCCGCTCGCCAACCCGAGCTGATGAACGACCTGCAGACCAAGATGTTCATTCTGGCCGGTCTGATCGACGCCGCCTTCCTGATCGGCGTGGCCATCGCTCTGCTGTTCGCCTTCGCCAACCCCTTCCAGCTGGCTGCTTAATGGGTCTTGCTGCCGTGCGCGGCGGCATGCGGTGGGGCGATGAACATCGTCCCCTCCTTCCGGATGTCGTCGGTGCCGCAGCAATTGCGTCTCCACTCCCGTTCACACACAGAAAGGCGTTGCGATGAACATCAATGCAACCCTCTTTGCGCAGGCCATCGTCTTTGCGATCCTGGTGTGGTTCACGATGAAGTTCGTGTGGCCCCCGATTGCCAAGGCTCTCGATGAGCGTGCGTTGAAGATTTCCGAAGGTCTGGCCGCTTCCGAGAAGGCCAAGTCCGAACTGGCCGTGGCCAACAAGCGTGTCGAGGCTGAGTTGAGCCAGTCCCGCAACGAGGCAGCCACCCGTCTGGCCGACGCCGAGCGCCGTGCACAGACTGTGATCGAGGAAGCCAAGGCCCGTGCGACGGAAGAGGCTGCCAAGATCGTCGCCGCCGCCCGTCAGGAAGCCGAGCAGCAGGTCGTCAAGGCCCGTGAAGCCCTGCGCGAGGAAGTCGCCGCGCTGGCCGTCAAGGGTGCCGAGCAGATTCTCAAGCGCGAAGTCAACGCCGGTGTTCACGCCGAGTTGCTGGGTCGCCTGAAGACCGAGCTCTGACCCCAGGCCCACGTTCCGATTGAACCCCGGCATACGAAGGTAGAACATGGCCGAAATCGCCACCATTGCCCGTCCCTACGCTGACGCCCTGTTCAAGGCCGCTGGCGCCGATGCTGCGGGCGTTGCCTCTTGGCTCGACGAGTTGGCTGCTGTTGCTGGTAACGAGCAGCTGCGCCAGTTCGCCGAAGCGCCTCAGTCTTCGCCGACCCAGGTGTTCGACGTCATCACCGGCGTGCTCAAGAACGCGCTGCCGGAGATGGGCCAGAACTTCCTGCGCACGGTGATCGAGAATGGTCGCGTCGCGGCGCTGCCTGAAATCGCTGCCCAGTTCCGCGTGCTCAAGAACGCCCAGCAGGGCCGCTTTGATGCCGTGGTCTACAGCGCCTTCGACATCGAACCGTCTGCTCTGGCCGAGTTGTCGGGTGTGCTGGAGAAGCGCTTCGGGCGCCAGCTCAACCTGCAAGTCCAATTGCAGCCCGAGCTCATCGGTGGCGTGCGTGTGGTGGTGGGTGACGAAGTGCTGGACACCTCCATCAAGGCCCGCCTGGAACAAATGAAAGTAGCGCTGACGGCTTGAAGCCGTCTGCCCCGCCGCTCGGACGCGACCTCATCCCAATTAACGAAAGAAGGAAAGAGTCATGCAGCTCAATCCCGCCGAAATTTCTGAACTGATCAAATCCCGCATCCAGGGTCTGGGCGCGTCCAGCGATGTGCGCAACCAGGGCACCGTGGTGTCCGTCACCGACGGTATCGTTCGCATCCACGGCCTGTCGGACGTGATGCAGGGCGAAATGCTGGAATTCCCGGCCAACAAGGACGGCGTACCTTCCTTCGGTCTGGCCCTGAACCTCGAGCGCGACTCCGTCGGCGCCGTGATTCTGGGTGAGTACGAGCACATCTCCGAAGGCGACACCGTCAAGTGCACGGGCCGCATTCTGGAAGTGCCGGTCGGTCCCGAGCTGGTGGGTCGCGTGGTCAACGCCCTGGGTCAGCCGATCGACGGCAAGGGCCCGATCAACGCCAAGATGACGGACGTGATCGAGAAGGTCGCTCCTGGCGTGATCGCCCGTAAGTCGGTGGACCAGCCGGTGCAGACCGGTCTGAAGTCGATCGACTCGATGGTGCCCGTCGGCCGTGGCCAGCGCGAGCTGATCATTGGCGACCGCCAGACCGGCAAGACCGCTGTGGCGATCGATGCGATCATCAACCAAAAAGGTCAGAACATGACCTGTGTGTACGTCGCCATCGGCCAGAAGGCGTCGTCCATCAAGAACGTGGTGCGCGCCCTGGAACAGGCCGGCGCCATGGAGTACACCATCGTGGTCGCCGCCTCGGCTTCCGAGTCCGCCGCCATGCAGTACCTGTCGGCCTACTCCGGCTGCACCATGGGCGAGTACTTCCGCGACCGCGGCCAGGACGCCCTGATCGTGTACGACGACCTGTCCAAGCAGGCCGTGGCCTATCGCCAGGTCTCGCTGCTGCTGCGCCGTCCGCCGGGCCGCGAAGCCTACCCCGGCGACGTGTTCTACCTGCACAGCCGCCTGCTGGAGCGCGCCGCCCGCGTGAACGCCGACTACGTCGAAGCTTTCACCAAGGGTGAAGTCAAGGGCAAGACGGGTTCGCTGACCGCACTGCCGATCATCGAAACGCAGGCCGGCGACGTGTCCGCTTTCGTGCCGACCAACGTGATCTCGATCACCGACGGCCAGATCTTCCTGGAAACCAACCTGTTCAACGCCGGTATCCGTCCCGCCATCAACGCCGGTATCTCGGTGTCGCGCGTCGGTGGTGCAGCCCAGACCAAGCTGATCAAGTCGCTGTCCGGCGGTATCCGTACCGACCTGGCCCAGTACCGCGAGCTGGCTGCGTTTGCGCAGTTCGCTTCCGACCTGGACGAAGCCACCCGCAAGCAGCTGGACCGCGGCGCCCGCGTGACCGAACTGCTCAAGCAGGCCCAGTACAGCCCGCTGCCCATCAGCCTGATGGCCGCTTCGCTGTTCGCGGTGAACAAGGGCTTCATGGACGACATCGATGTCAAGAAGGTGCTGGCCTTCGAAGGCGGTCTGCACGCTTTCCTGAAAGACAAGCACGCTGCGCTGGTGGCCAAGCTCGACAACGACAAGGCCATGGACAAGGACGCTGAAGCCCAGCTGCTCGCCGCCATCGCCGATTTCAAGAAGACCGGTACCTACTGAACCGTCCATTGACGAGCTAAGGAGCAGCAATGGCAGCAGGCAAGGAAATTCGCGGCAAGATCAAATCGGTGGAAAACACCAAGAAGATCACCAAAGCCATGGAAATGGTGGCCGCTTCCAAGATGCGCAAGGCGCAGGACCGCATGCGTGCGGCCCGGCCTTACGCCGAAAAGGTGCGCCAGATCGCTGGCAACCTGAGCAAGGCCAACCCCGAGTACACGCACCCCTTCATGGAGACCAACGACGCCAAGACCGCCGGTTTTGTCGTCGTGACCACCGACAAGGGCCTGTGCGGTGGCATGAACACCAACGTGCTTCGCGCGCTGACCAACCAGCTCAAGGACTTCCAGGGTCGGGGCGTTGGCGCGGAAGCCGTGGCCATCGGCAACAAGGGCCTGGGTTTCCTCAACCGCATCGGTGCGAAAGTGGTCTCCAGCGCCGTCGGCCTGGGCGATACCCCCCACCTGGACAAGCTGATCGGCCCGGTGAAGGTGCTGCTGGACGCGTACACCGAAGGTCGCATCAACTCGGTTCACGTGTGCTACACCCGCTTCATCAACACGATGAAGCAGGAAGCCGTGATCGAGCAGCTGCTGCCTCTGTCGGCCGCTGACCTGCAGGAAGGCAACAAGGGTCGTGACTGGGACTACGTCTACGAACCCGACGCGGCCACCGTCATCGACGAGCTGCTGTTGCGCTACATCGAAGCCCAAGTCTACCAGGCTGTGGCGGAAAACATGGCGTCCGAGCAGTCGGCCCGCATGGTGGCCATGAAGGCTGCCACTGACAACGCCGGTAACGTCATCAGCGAACTCAAGCTGGTCTACAACAAGACCCGCCAGGCCGGCATCACGAAAGAGCTGTCGGAAATCGTGGCCGGCGCTGCGGCGGTCTGACCCCGGCGCTCAACTGAAATCTAGAGAAACTCAAAGGTACACATCATGTCTCAAGCACAAGGCAAGATTGTTCAGTGCATCGGCGCCGTCGTGGACGTGGAATTCCCCCGCGACCAGATGCCGCGCGTTTACGACGCCCTGAAGATGGAAGGTTCCGCACTGACGCTGGAAGTCCAGCAGCAGCTCGGTGACGGCGTGGTCCGCACGATTGCACTGGGTTCGTCCGACGGCCTGCGCCGCGGCATGGTGGTCACCAACACCAACGCCAACATCACCGTGCCGGTGGGCAAGGCCACCCTGGGCCGCATCATGGACGTGCTGGGCCAGCCCATCGACGAGCGTGGCCCGGTCGACCAGAGCCTGACCGCCCCCATCCACCGCAAGGCCCCGGCCTACGACGAACTGTCCCCCTCGCAAGAGCTGCTGGAAACCGGCATCAAGGTGATCGACTTGGTCTGCCCGTTCGCCAAGGGTGGCAAGGTGGGTCTGTTCGGTGGTGCCGGTGTGGGCAAGACCGTGAACATGATGGAGCTCATCAACAACATCGCCAAGGCGCACAGCGGTCTGTCCGTGTTCGCTGGCGTGGGTGAGCGCACCCGTGAGGGCAACGACTTCTATCACGAGATGGCCGACTCCGGCGTCGTGAACCTCGAGAACCTGGCTGAATCGAAAGTGGCCATGGTCTACGGCCAGATGAACGAGCCCCCGGGCAACCGTCTGCGCGTGGCCCTGACCGGTCTGACCATCGCCGAGTCCTTCCGTGACGAAGGCCGTGACGTGCTGTTCTTCGTGGACAACATCTACCGCTACACCCTGGCCGGTACCGAAGTGTCCGCCCTGCTGGGTCGCATGCCGTCCGCCGTGGGCTACCAGCCGACGCTGGCCGAAGAAATGGGCCGCCTGCAAGAGCGGATCACTTCCACCAAGGTCGGCTCGATCACCTCCATCCAGGCCGTGTACGTGCCGGCCGATGACTTGACCGACCCGTCGCCCGCCACGACCTTCGCCCACCTGGATTCCACTGTGGTGCTGTCCCGTGACATCGCTGCGCTGGGTATCTACCCCGCCGTGGACCCGCTGGACTCCACCAGCCGTCAGCTGGACCCGCTGGTCGTGGGTCAGGACCACTATGAAACCGCCCGCGCCGTGCAGGGCACGCTGCAGCGCTACAAGGAACTGCGCGACATCATCGCCATTCTGGGCATGGACGAACTGGCGCCGGAAGACAAGCTGGCCGTGGCCCGCGCCCGCAAGATCCAGCGTTTCCTGTCGCAGCCGTTCCACGTCGCTGAGGTGTTCACCGGCTCGCCCGGCAAGTACGTGCCGCTGTCCGAAACCATCCGCGGCTTCAAGATGATCACCGCCGGTGAGTGCGACCACCTGCCCGAGCAGGCCTTCTACATGGTCGGCACCATCGACGAGGCCTTCGAGAAGGCGAAGAAGGTCGCCTGATGGAGCAGGGCGCCGTTCGCCGGCGCCCGTCCACCGAGCCACCTTTTCCCTTTTCACAGGAGTCAATATGAGCACCATCCACGTCGATGTGGTCAGCGCCGAAGAGTCCATCTTCTCCGGCGAGGCCAAGTTCGTGGCCCTGCCGGGTGAGGCGGGTGAACTGGGCATCCTGCCCGGCCACATTCCGCTGATCACGCGCATCAAGCCCGGTGCCGTGCGCATCGAAAAAGCCGACGGCGGCGAAGAGTTCGTGTTCGTGGCCGGCGGCATTCTGGAAGTTCAGCCCAACTGCGTGACCGTGCTGTCGGACACCGCCATCCGCGGCCACGACCTGGACGAGGCCAAGGCGAGCGAGGCCCGCAAGGCCGCCGAAGAGGCTGTCAAGAACGCCAAGAGCGACATTGATCTGGCCAAAGCCACCTCGGAGCTGGCGGTCATGGCGGCGCAGATCGCGGCGCTGCGCAAGTACCGTCAGAAAAAGTGATCTGCCCCGCGGACGCCTCATGAAGAAAACCGGCATCAGCCGGTTTTTTTTTGCCGCCCTGTGGCCTGTCGGGGATGCTGGTGAAATCATCTCCACTCTGACCTCCGGACACCCATGCCCATGCCCTCGATTTCCGAACGACCGGACCTGCCGCCTCAAGAGGTGGCCGCCCGCCTGCTCGTCACGCCTTCGGCCCTGGATGACCTGAAGCTGGCCGATGCAAAGCGGGTGGTGGGTTACATGAAACCGCAGCTGATTTCCGCGGGTACGGTCTTCATCCACGAGGGGGAGCTGCGCGGCAACGACTACATGATGCTGATCCTGGAAGGCGATATTTCGGTCGAGAGCGAGATGCCCGGCGCCGATGGCAGCATGGTGGTCAACGTGATCGGTCCGGGGCATCTGATCGGTGAAATGGGGGTGCTGGACGGCTCGCCGCGGTCGGCCACCTGCGCAGCCATCACCGATGTGGCGGCCGCCGTGCTGTCCCGGGCTGCATTGCGGCGCCTGCTCAAGGCCGACCCGGCGGTCGGGGCCCGCCTCTTGCTCGCGATCTCCAAACGCATGGCCGACCGCCTGCGCGAGACCACGCGCAAGCTGCGCACCTTCGCTCAGATGAACAAGGCCCTGCAGCAGGAGCTGCAGGTGGTGATGAACAGCCGCACCGGCCGCGGCGGCCGCAGTTCCGGGGAAGGCTGAGTCTCAGGCCCGAACCACCAGATCGGGCAGTTCGTTGGGGTTGGGCCCGCCGGCCTGGGCCGGAAAAAACTCCACCAGCAGCGCGGACACTTCCTCCAGGGCCTGGGTCAGGCCGTCTTCGAAGGCCCCCTGGTGCAGCCGACCGGCCAGCCGGTCCACCATGGCCTGCCAGCGCACCTGGTCGACCCGTGCACTCAGACCGCGGTCGGCCACCAGTTCGATCGACCGTTCGGCCAGCAGCAGGTAGATCAGCACGCCGTTGTTGTCCTGCGTGTCCCAGACGCCCAGCCGGCCGAACCAGCTCACGGCCCGTTCCCGCGCCAGCACGCGGACGGAGGTCTCGTTCCCGAGCCGCCAGAGGTAGGACAGCGGCAGGGCGGCCTCGACGCACAGGCGGATCTCGCCACTGTGGCGCGCCTCGCTGGCGGTGATGCGTCGGGACAGCCGATGCGCCATGTCGTCGGGAATCAGTCGGCGCGAATCGCGGCTGTCCAGCCAGCGGTGCCGGAGGATCCGAAACAGCTTGTTCATGGGTGTCACCAGCTTCCGGAGGCGCCGCCGCCGCCGAAGTTGCCACCACCGCCCGAGCTGAAGCCACCGCCGCCGCTCCATCCGCCACCACTGCCACCACCGAAACCGCCGCCGCCCCAGTCGCCGCCGCGGCGCCCGCGCCCGGACGATGGCATCGACGGAAGCATCTGGAGGAACAGCGCGGCGATCATGGCGAGCAGGCCGGCGCCCACAGCGATCCAGACCACCGCGGTGAGCACCCAGGCGATCGCGCCCGCACTCGCGCCGGTCAGCAGGGTGCCCAGCTTGTTGCCGAACAGGCTGCGCAGCACAGCCGAGAACATCGGCACTGCAAAGACCAGGAAAATCAGCAGGTCCATGGGCGCGAAGCCCGCCTCTTCAGCGCCACCCCCGGCCTCGGGCAGGGGCAGGTTCTCGCCGGACACGCGGGCCATGATCTGGTCGATGCCGGCTTCGATGCCGCCCGCGAAGTCGTTGCGGCGGAAGGCCGGCGTGACCGCCTGGTCGATGATGCGGCGGGCCACCAGGTCGGGAATCGCCCCCTCCAGCGTCTTGCTGGTGGCGATGCGCACCCGCCGGTCGTTCTTGGCCACCACGAACAGTACGCCGCCGCCCACGTCCTGTCGCCCGAGCTTCCAGGCATCGCCCAGCCGCTGGGTGTAGTCGGCGATGTCTTCGGGCTGCGTGGTGGGCACCAGCACCACCACGATCTGGGTGCCGCGCTGGGTCTCGAAAGTGGCCAGCCGGGACTCAAGCGCGGTCTGCTGGGCGGGGTCCAGCGTACCGGTCTGGTCGATCACGCGGCTGCGCAGCTCCGGCACGGGCAGCACGGCCTGTGCCCAGGCCAGCGCCACCCACACCAACCAGAGCATGCCCACGCCGAGCGCGCGGACCCGGCGCGGCGTCATGGCTTACTGAAATCCACCTTGGGCGGCGCGCTGATGGCGGCCTCGTTCTCGACCTGGAAGCCCTCCTTGGTCTTGTAGCCAAAGACCATGGCGGTGAGGTTGGTCGGGAAGCTGCGCGTCAGCACGTTGTAGGACTGGACCGCTTCGATGTAGCGGTTGCGGGCCACGGTGATGCGGTTCTCCGTGCCTTCGAGCTGCACGCGCAGGTCGGAGAAGCCCTGGTTGGCCTTGAGGTTGGGGTACTGCTCGACCACTACCATCAGACGGCTGAGTGCGCTGCCCAGCTCGCCCTGCGCGGCCTGGAACTTCGCCATGGCCTCGGGGTCGCTGAGCATCTCGGGCGTGACCTGGATCGACGTGGCCTTGGCGCGCGCCTCGACCACCTTGGACAGTGTTTCCTGCTCGAAGTTCGCTTCGCCCTTGACGGTGGCGACGATGTTGGGAATGAGATCGGCGCGGCGCTGGTACTGGTTGAGCACCTCGGCCCAGGCCGACTTGCTCTGTTCGTCCAGGCTCTGGAATTCGTTGTAGCCACAGCCAGACAGTGCGAGGGTGCCGGCGAGCACGAGGGAGGCGAGGGACAGACGGCGCTTCATGGTCACTCCTGCGGGGCAAAGACCTATCATAGTGCCCGCATTTGAGTCTCTGACCACGTCCCTGCACCCTCCATGCCCCGCCCCAAGTTCTCCCCCGGCACCGCGGACGACACCGAAGCCGCTTTCTACGAGGCCCTGCACCAGGGCGACTTGGAGCGCCTGATGGCCTGCTGGGCCGATGAAGAGGACATCGTCTGCGTGCACCCGGGCGGACAGCGCCTGGTCGGCCACTCTGCCGTCCGGGCCGCGTTCGAGGCCCTGCTGGCCAATGGCGGCGTGCGCGTGCAACCCGAGCGGGCGCGCCGCATCGACGCCGGTGGCTGCAGCGTGCACAGCGTGATCGAACGCATCGAGGTGATGAGCGACGACGGACCGGCCCACGCCTGGGTGCTGGCCACCAACGTGTATGCCAAGACCGTGCACGGCTGGCGCATGGTGGCCCACCACGCGAGCCCGGGCAGCCGCAACGAGCCGGCGGATGCGCTGAGCACGCCGCCGGTGCTGCACTGAACATGGCGGCCCCAGCTTTCGACTACACGGCTCCCTGGTGGCTGCCGGGTGGCAACGCCCAGACCCTGTGGGCAGCGCTGTTTGCGCGGCGCCATGCGGGTGCCGCCCCGCAATGGCGGCGGGAACGCTGGCAGACCCCCGACGGAGACTTCGTCGACGTGGACACCACCACCCACGCGGCGTCGCCGGATGCGCCTCTGCTGGTGCTGTTCCACGGGCTGGAGGGCTCCTCGGCCAGCCAGTACGCGGTGGCCTTTGCCGACTTCGCAGCCCGCGAAGGCCTGGTGCTGGCCGTGCCGCACTTCCGGGGCTGCTCGGGCGAGCTGAACCTGGCACCGCGCGCCTACCACTCGGGCGATTTCCAGGAAATCGACTGGATGCTCCGCCGCTTCGCCACCACACACCCGGGGCGCCCGCTGCTGGCGGCCGGGGTGTCCCTGGGGGGCAACGCTCTGCTGCGCTGGGCCGGCGAGATGGGCACCGAGGCCGGGCGCACGGTGCGGGCGGTGGCCGCCGTCTGTTCGCCGCTGGATCTGGCCGCGGGCGGTCACGCCATCGGGCGCGGCTTCAACCGGCTGGTCTACACCCGCATGTTCCTCTCCACCATGGTGCCCAAGGCGCTGAAGAAGCTGGAGCAGCACCCGGGCCTGTTCGACCGCGAGGCGCTGCTGGCCGCGAACGACCTCTACCAGTTCGACAACCTCTTCACTGCGCCGCTGCACGGCTTTCGCGACACCGACGACTACTGGGCCCGCGCGTCGGCCAAGCCGGTGCTCAGCGACATCCGCGTGCCGGCGCTGGCGCTCAATGCGCTCAATGACCCCTTTGTACCCGCCGACTCTCTGCCCACACCGCGCCAGGCCGGTCCCCAGGTCACGCTCTGGCAGCCGGCGCAGGGCGGGCACGTGGGATTTCCCGTGTCCCTGCCGCCCCTGGGCCTGCCCGGCCACGTGATGGCCATGCCGGCGGCGGTCGGTCACTGGCTGCTGGCCCACCGCTGAGGACACCCCGTGGACGACATCGTCAAGGCCGCGCTCGCCAAATGGCCCAACGTGCCCGACTGCCATGGCTGGCTGGGGCTGGACGCGCGTGGTGACTGGTACATGCGCGACGACCGCTGCCAGCGCTCCGGCCCCTTCGCCGCTGAACCAAGCGAAGGCGTGGCGCCGGTCAAGGGCTCGCGCCTGCTGCACGACAAGCTGATCGCCTTCATCGGCCGCAACTACATGCCCGACGAACAGGGCCGGTGGTTTTTCCAGAACGGACCGCAGCGGGTCTATGTGGAACTCGAAGCCACACCCTGGATCTGGCGCCTGCAGCCCGACGGCTCGGTGCTGGCCCACACCGGTGCGCCGGCCGGCGCCGTGGAGCGCGCCCTGCTGGACGAGGCCGGGCGCCTGTACCTCGTGACCGCTTTGGGCCTGGGGCTGGTGCACACCAGCGACATGGCGCAGGCGGCCGACCAGGTGGAGCAGGGCGCCTGGCAGCCCGAGCCGGTGGCGGCGGACAGCCTGCCGCAGCGCTGGGCGTTCGTGCGGAGCCCTCAGCGCGCCCTGGGGCCGGGCCCCTGGGCCTGAGCCCGGCGCGGGCAACAAAAAAAGCCGGTCAAGTGACCGGCTTTTTAGTGGGGCGCTGCGCCTTACTTGACAGCGGTCAGCATGTACTCGACGGCGGCCTTGATGTCGGCGTCGGAGGCGGTGGAACCGCCCTTGGGCGGCATGGCGTTCTTGCCCTTGATGGCGCTGGCGGTCAGGCCGTCCAGACCCAGGCCGACGCGCGCCGACCAGGCGGCCTTGTCGCCGAACTTGGGCGCACCGGCCACACCGGCGGCGTGGCAGACCGAGCAAGCCTGCTTGTACAGAGCCTCACCAGCGCCGGCGACGGGCACGGCCGCAGCAGCGGGCGCGGCGGCCACCGGGGCGGCAGCGGGCGCAGCCGTGGGAGCGGCTTCAGCGGCCGGAGCAGCCGCGGCGTCGGCTGCTGCCGGGGCCTGCGGCTCGGCGAACTTGCCGCCGGCGGCATTCGCCAGGTGGACCACGGCGCGACCGATCTCGACGTCGCTGAACGCGCCACCACCCTGGGCCCCCATGGCGTTCTTGCCCTTGAGGGCCGAGTTCAGCAGGGCCTCATAACCGGTGGCGATGCGGGGGGCCCAGGCGGCGGCGTCGCCGAACTTGGGAGCACCGGCGGCGCCGGTGGCATGGCAGGCCGAGCACTGGGCGGTGTAGACCGCTTCGCCAGTGGCCAGCGGACGGTTGGCGTCGCGCAGCTCGACCGAGCCGATCTTCTGGATGCGCATGGCCGTGGCCAGCTCGGGGTCGACCGCGCCGGCGGCCGGCTTGGTGTCCGAGGTGACGTAGTACACCAGGCCGATGATGACGAAAACGGGTGCCACGAAGAAAAAGAACGACGTCCAGAGCAACTGGGCGGGGGTTTTGATCGGGCCGGTGTGGGAGTCGTGCGCGTGGTCGCTCATGGGTTCCTCGGATGGCGAGTCGGTCTGTTGGGGGTGGGGCCCCTGCACAGGGCAAATAGCCGCGAATTATAGCCAGCCGACCCTGACGGCCCGCTGCCTGGCGGCCCCGCTGGGGCAGGGGATCAGGTCATGACGGTGGGTTGCGCCATGCCGGTGTGGTGTTCGATGCGGGCCAGGGTGCGGGCGAGTGCGACCAGCGGCGCCAGCGCCTCCTGCGCGGGCACGTCGTGGCGCGAGGCGTCGGGTTCGTGGCGTTCCAGGTAGACGCGCAGCGTCGCGCCTTCGGTGCCGGTGCCCGAGAGGCGGAACACGACGCGCGAGGAGTCTTCCAGCACCACGCGCACGCCCTGTTTCTGGCTGACCGAGCCGTCCACCGGGTCGGTGTAGGCGAAGTCGTCGGCCCACGAAATGGTCACCCCCACGCTCTCCGCTTCGCGAGGTTCGCTGCCCCCCGAGGGGGCGCCGTCTGTCTTGGGGCGGCCCGGCGACAGACGATGCCCATCGAAGGTCTGGCCGGCCAGCGTCGGCAGCTGCGCGCGCAGTTCGGCCATCAGAGCGTTGGCCTGTTCGGTGGGGATGCCGTCGTAGTCGTGCCGCGAGTAGACGCAGCGGCCGTGTTCGGTCCACAGCCCGCGCACCAGCTGCTCGACCGACTGGCCGGTGGTCGCCACCAGGTTGAGCCAGAACAGCACGGCCCAGAGGCCGTCCTTCTCGCGCACGTGGTTGGAGCCGGTGCCGTAGCTCTCTTCGCCGCAAAGCGTGATCTTGTCGGCGTCCAGCAGGTTGCCGAAGAACTTCCAGCCCGTGGGCGTTTCGTAGCAGGCGATGCCCAGCGCCTTCGCCACGCGGTCGGCGGCGGTGGAGGTGGGCATGGAGCGTGCCACGCCGGCCAGGCCGCTCGCGTAGCCCGGCACCTTGGTGGCGTGCGCGGTGAGCACGGCCAGGCTGTCGGAAGGCGAGACGATGAAGCCGCGCCCGAGGATCATGTTGCGGTCGGCGTCGCCGTCGGAGGCCGCCCCCATGTCGGGCGCGTCGGGCGCCATCAGGTGGGCGATCAGGTCGTCGGCGTAGGCCGGGTTGGGGTCGGGGTGCAGACCGCCGAAATCCTCCTTCGGTTCGGCGTTGACCACGGTGCCGGCCGGGGCGCCGAGCTCGCCCTCGATGATGGCCTTGGCATACGGCCCGCCGACCGCCCACATGGCGTCGTAGCGCAGGCGGAAACCGCTGGCGAACAGGCGGCGAATGGCGGCGAAGTCGAACAGCTCGCGCTGCACCGCGGCGTAGTCGGCGACGGGGTCGATCACCTCGATCGCCATGCCTTCCATCATGTGCGTGCCCAGGGCGTCGAGCGGGATGTCGGGGGCGTCGCTCAGGCGGTACTGGCCGAGCGTCTGCGTGCGTTCGTAGATCGCCTGGGTCAGCTTCTCGGGCGCTGGGCCGCCGTTGGTGGCGTTGTATTTGATGCCGAAGTCGCCGTCGGGGCCGCCGGGGTTGTGGCTGGCCGAGAGGATGATGCCGCCGCTGGCGCCCCGGCGGCGGATGACGGCGCTGGTGGCGGGCGTGGACAGGATGCCGCCCTGGCCGACCAGCACCCGGCCGTAGCCGCGCGCAGCGGCCATCTTCAGGATGGTCTGCACCGCGGCGCGGTTGTGGAAACGCCCGTCGCCGCCGAGCACCAGCGTCTGCCCTGCGGCCGGCGCGTCGCCGTGCAGCACGTCGAACAGGGCCTGGACGAAGTTCTCCAGGTAGTGCGGCTGCTGGAACACGGTGACCTTCTTGCGCAGGCCGGAGGTGCCCGGCAGCTGGCCGGCAAACGGGGTGGTGGCGACAGTCTGGATGCTCATGGGGGCTCCTGAGGGGATGGCAATGGCGTTCCGGCCGGTGATGGCCGGCCACAGCCGCCAGTGTCGCCCAACTCGGGAGCCTGTCCCGCGGGTCAGGTGCGGTGCAGGAACAGGCCCCCGTAGGGTTCGCAGTGCACGCAGTCGCCTTCCAGCCGGGCGCCCGGCAGGCCGCTGCCGTCGAGCACCGTGGCGTTGCGCCAGTCCTCGGGCAGCGCCAGCTCGGCCACCTGATCGCTGAAGTTGAAGACGCACAGCAGCGTCTGCTGCTCGTGCTCGCGGATGAAGGCCAGCACCTGCGGATGCGCGGGCAGCAGGGTGAGGCGGCCTTCGCGCAGGGCGACCTGCTGGCGGCGCCAGTGCAGCAGGTGGGTGAAGAACGAGAGCATCGAGTCCGGCGCGCCGGCCTGGCGGTCCACCGCCAGCGCGCGATGCGCCTCGGCCACGGGCAGCCAGGGCCTGTCGCCGGTGGTGAAGCCGGCATGCGGCGCGTCGCCGGACCACGGCATGGGCGTGCGGCAGCCGTCGCGGCCCTTGAACTCGGGCCACATGGTGATGCCGTAGGGGTCCTGCAGGTCCTCGTAGCGCAGCTCGGCCTCTGGCAGGCCCAACTCTTCACCCTGGTAGAGGCAGACCGTGCCGCGCAGGCTGGCCTGGAAGGCGGCGGCCAGGCGCAGCAGGCGCGGGTCGGGGTTCGGTCCGCCCCAGCGCGTGGCCGAGCGCACCACGTCGTGGTTGGACAGCGCCCAGCAGGGCCAGCCGTCGCCCACGATGGTGTTGAAGCGGGTCAGGAAGCCGTGCAGGAAGGGCGCGTCGTGCGCCTCGCCCAGCAGGTCGAAGCAGTAGGCCATGTGCAGCTTGTCGCCGCCGGCGGTGTACTCGGCCACGCGGGCCAGGCCGTCGTCGTCGCCGATCTCGCCCACCATGGTGGTGTCGGGGTACTGGTCGAGCAGGGCGCGCAGGCGCTGCAGGAAGGGCAGGTTCTCCGGCCGGCTCTTGTCGTAGACGTGGCGCTGCCAGCCGTAGGGGTTGAAGGGGTTGACCGCCGGGTCGGGGTTGCTGCGGTCCGGTGCGCCGCGGCCGGGGTTGTCGCGCAGCTGGGCGTCGTGGAAGAAGAAGTTGACCGTGTCCAGCCGGTAGCCATCCACGCCCAGGTCGAGCCAGAACTTCACTGTGTCCAGCAGCGCGTCCTGCACGGCGGGGTGGTGGAAGTTCAGGTCGGGCTGGCTGGTCAGGAAGTTGTGCAGGTAGTACTGGCAGCGGCGCGTGTCCCACTGCCAGGCGCTGCCGCCGAAGATCGAGAGCCAGTTGTTGGGCGGGTTGCCGTCGTCCCTGGGGTCGGCCCAGACGAACCAGTCGGCCTTGGGGTTGTCGCGGCTGCTGCGGCTTTCCACGAACCAGGGGTGCTGGTCGCTGCAGTGCGAGAGCACCTGGTCGATCATGACCTTCAGGCCGAGCACGTGGGCGCGTGCCACCAGGGCGCGGAAGTCGTCCAGCGTGCCGAACATCGGGTCGACGTCGTTGTAGTCGCTGACGTCGTAGCCGAAGTCCTTCATCGGGCTCTTGAAGAAGGGCGAGATCCAGATGCCGTCGGCGCCCAGCGCCGCGATGTGGTCCAGCCGCTGCGTGATGCCCGGCAGGTCGCCGATGCCGTCGCCGTTGGAGTCCTGGAAGCTGCGCGGGTAGATCTGGTAGATGACGCCGCCGCGCCACCAGCCGTTGTTGGGTGCCTTGTTGCTCATGTTTGCGGAGAAGAAATCAGTTGCTGGAGCCAGCGCGCGCTGGCCTTGGCCGTGCGCTGCTGGGTGGAGTAGTCGACGTGTACGACGCCGAAGCGCTGGGTGTAGCCGTGCGCCCACTCGAAGTTGTCGAGCAGGCTCCAGACGTAGTAACCGCGGATGTCCAGGCCGCTGGCCACCATCTGCGCGAGCTGGGTCAGGTGCGATTGCAGGTAGCTCAGGCGCAGGCGGTCGTCGCAACCGCCGGCCTCCACCGGCGTGTTGTCGGCCGCGCCGTTTTCGGTGATCCAGATAGGAGGCAGCGGCCACTTTGCGAGCAGATTGCGCGTCACCCGTTCCAGCCCCTGCGGGTAGATCTCCCAGCCGATGTGGGTGAGGTCGGGGCGCTGCGGGTCGGGCGGCACGAAGCGGTAGCCGCGGCGCTGCTCGGCGGCGCTTTGCGGCGCCTGCGCGATGGAGCGCGTGTAGTAGTTCAGGCCGATGAAGTCCAGCGGCTGGGCGCAGATGGCCAGGTCGCCGGGACGGCGCTGCTCGGCGAATGCGCCGATCTGTTCGATCATCTCGGCCGGCCATTCGCGGCCGAACAGCGGGTTGAGGAATACGTCGTTGCGCTCCAGCTCCGCCAGCCGCGCTGCGGCCACATCGGCAGGTGCATCGCTGGCCGGGTCGCACAGCTCGGGGTTGAGCACGATGCCCAGCTGCGTGTCGCTGCGCACGCTGCGCCAGGCCTGCAGGCCCAGGCCGTGCGCCAGCATGAGGTGGTGCGCCACCAGCAGCGACGAGGACCGGTCCTGCACGCCGGGCGCGAACACGCCGATGTCGTGGCCCAGGAAGGCGCTGCACCAGGGTTCGTTGAGCGTGGCCACGCGCGGCAGTTGGTCGCCCAGTTCGCGCGCGACCAGCTGCGCGTAGTCGGCGAAACGCTGGGCGGTGTCGCGGTGCAGCCAGCCGCCGTGCGCGCGCTGCAGCTGCGCCGGCAGATCCCAGTGGAACAGTGTGGCGTTGGGCGTGATGCCCTTGTCGTGCAGCGCGTCGAGCAGGCGGCGGTAGAAGTCCAGCCCCTCGGGGTTGGCGCTGCCGTCCTCGCGCACCACGCGGGTCCAGGCGATGGAGAAGCGGTAGTGCCGGAACCCGAGATCGGCCATCAGCGCCACGTCCTCGCGGAAACGGTGGAAGTGATCGCAGGCCACCAGGCCGTCGCTGGCATCCTTGATGCGGCCGGTCTGGGCGCAGAAGTCGTCCCAGATGCTGGGGAGCTTGCCGCCTTCGAGGGCGCCTCCCTCGATCTGGAAGGCAGCGGTGGCACAGCCCCATTCGAACGAAGGGGGAAAGATGGGGAAATCGGTCATGGGTTATTTGACGGAGCCTGAGAGCAGGCCGCGCACGAAGAAGCGTTGCAGCGAGAAGAACACGGCCACGGGCACCGCGATGGAGACGAAGGCACTGGCGGTCAGGATTTCCCAGCTCTCGCCGCGCGAACCCAGCAGGTCGTTGAGCTTGATGGTCAGCACCACCTGGTCGGGCGACTTGCCCAGGAACACCAGGGCCACGAGGAAGTCGTTCCAGACCCAGAGGAACTGGAAGATCGCGAAGCTCGCCAGCGCCGGCACCGACAGCGGCAGCACGATGCTGGTGAAGATCTGGAAGTGCGTGGCGCCGTCCATGCGTGCGCTCTCGATGATGTCGCGCGGCAGCGAGGCGATGTAGTTGCGCAGCAGGTAGATCGCCAGCGGCAGGCCGAAGGCCGAGTGCGCCAGCCACACGCCCAGGTAGGACTTGGACGCCACACCCATGCTCTCGCCCACATCGTTGTAGAGCCGCAGCAGCGGGATCAGCGACATCTGCAGCGGCACCACCAGCAGGCCCACCACCACCACGAACAGCCAGCGCCGGCCGGGGAACTCCATCCAGCTGAAGGCGTAGGCCGCGAAGGCCGCGATCAGGATCGGGATGAAGGTGGCGGGAATCGTGACCTTGAAGGTGTTGAGGAAGGCGTTGCCCACGCCCTCGGAGTCGACCACCTTCTGGTAGTTGGTGGCGGTGAAGCTCGGCGGCATCTCGGCCACGTAGAAGATGCGCACGCCGCGCTCGCTCTCATACGGCTGGTTGAGCACCAGTTTGTACTGGCCGTCGGCGGCCACGGTGACCGTGCCGTCGGGTTGTCCGTCTTCCTCGTCGAAGATCTGCGCGTCGCCCAGCTCGATGGTCTGGCCCACCGGGTGTTCGCCCGGGTTGGACGACTTCATCGAGAAACGCTGCAGCCGCGTGGCGTTGCCTTCGGGGAACAGGCGCCCGGCGATGACAAATTTGTCGCCGTCCTTCACCACGCTCTGCTCGCCGGCGGTGCGCCGCATGTCGGGGCGGGTCTGGGTGGACAGCGCGGTCCACCAGCCGCTGCTGACGATCTGTTCGCGGTCGCGGAAGCTGGAGACCAGCAGGCCGAAGGTGGGCAGCACCCAGGCCAGCACGATGACCAGCAGCAGCGCGTGGGCCGCCAGCGCGGTGGGAGAGAGTTTGAGTTTCATCGCTGGGCCTCCTCGGCACGGAAGCGGCGGATGTTGAAGGCCATCACCGGGATCACGGCGAGCATCAGCACCATGGCCAGGGTGGAGCTGCGGCCGTAGTCACCGCCGCCGCGGAACATCCAGTCGTACATCAGGTTGGCCAGCACCGAGGTGTCCCATTGGCCACCGGTCATGGCCATGACGATGTCGAACACCTTGAGCACGGTGATGGTGATGGTGGTCCAGACCACCAGGATGGTGGACATCACCTGCGGAATCATGATTTCAAAGAAGATCTGCAGCTCGGTGGCGCCATCGATGCGCGCGGCCTCGATGGTGTCATTGGGCACACCGCGCAGTGCGGCGGAGAGGATCACCATGGCGAAGCCGGTCTGGATCCAGATCAGGATCGCCATCAGGAAGAAGTTGTTCCAGAACGGCAGCGTCACCCAGGCCTGGGGTTCCAGGCCCATGCCCTGCACGATGGCGTTCAGGATGCCGATCTGGTCGTTCTCGGGGCCGCGGAAGTCGTAGACGAATTTCCAGATCACGCTGGCGCCGACGAAGCTGATCGCCATCGGCATGAAGACCAGGGTCTTGGCCGCGTTGCCCCACCAGACGCGGTCGGCCAGCACGGCGACGATCAGGCCCAGCGCGGTGGCCGCGGCCGGCACCACCAGCAGCCACAGGAAGTTGTTGCGGATGGTGATGAGGAAGTTCTCGTCGGTGAACACCCAGGCGTAGTTGGACAGGCCGACGAAGCCCTCGCCGGTGGCGTCCATGAAGCTCAGGCGCAGGGTCTCGAAGAACGGGTAGACCAGGTACACGCCCAGCAGCAGCAAGGCCGGCGCGATGAACAGCCAGGGCCGCACGCCCGCGCGCAGCCGTTCGCGGCGCTGGCGCGGCATGGACGGCCGCGCCAGCACGTTGTCGAGCAGCCAGTTGCTGCCCGCGAAGTACAGCAGGCAGACACCGACGCTGACCGTCACGGCCAACAAGGTCTGGAAGATGGAGTCGGTCATGGTGGTCCGTCCGTGTCTGTTCTGCTCAGGGGGTCACTTCAACGCGTCCCAGCTCTTCTGGATGTCGTCGGCCACGGCCTGGGCCGACTTGCCGCCCGAGTAGTCGACCATGCCCTTCCAGAAGCTGCCGGCACCGACGGCGCCGGGCATCAGGTCGGAGCCGTCAAAGCGGAAGGTGGTCGCGTTCAGCAGGATCTCGCCCTGCTTGCGCTGCGCCTTGGTCTTGTACTTGGCCAGGTCCGTGCCCTTGTGCGGGGTCAGGAAGCCGTCCTCGGCCATCCAGATCTCGTGGGCCTGGGGGTGCTGCAGGTACTCCATGAAGGCGCGGGCGCCCTTGCTGTCCTTGGTGATCGTCATGATCGTGCCGCCGCCCAGCACCGGGTTGCCCAGGTTTTTGGACTTGTAGGCCGGGAAGTAGAAGAAGTCGGCGTCGGCCGCCTTGCCCTCGGGGAAGAAGGCCGGGATGAACGAGGCCTGGCGGTGCATGTAGCACTTGGGCGGCGAGCCGAACATGCCCTTGGGGCTGTCCTTGAAGCTCACCGTGGCCACGGCCTTGGCGCCGCCGTCCACGTAGGCGTCGTTGCGGGCGAACCAGCCGTAGGCTTCGATGGCCTCGACGACGCGCTTGTCGTTGAACTTCATCTTGTTGCTGGTCCAGTCGTCGTAGACCTGCGGGCTCTGGGTGCGCAGCATCATGTCCTCGACCCAGTCGGTGGCGGGCCAGCCGGTGGCGGCGTCCGAACCCAGGCCGATGCACCAGGGCTTGCCACCGTCGGCGGCGATCTTCTTGGTCAGGTCCTGCAGCTCCTCCATGGACTTGGGCACCTTGTAGCCCTTCTCCTTGAAGTTCTCGGGGATGTACCAGACCAGGCTCTTGACGTTGACGTTGAAGAACAGGCCGTAGAAGTTGCTCTTGCCGTCCTTGCCCTTGTAGGTGCCCAGGTCGGCCCAGGAGCTGCCCGCGGCGTAGTTGGTCTTGACCCAGTCGCGCGCCTTGTCGCCCAGCGGCACCAGGCCACCGATGGCGGCCATGTTGGCGGCCAGGCCCGGCTGCGGGAACACCGAGATGTTGGACGGCGAACCGGCCTTGATGTCGATCACGATCTGCTGCTCGGAGCTCTGCGAGCACGAGTGCTTCACCGTCGCACCGGTGGCCTTCTCGAAGTTCGCGACCACCTTCTTGAAGAAGCCTTCCTCCGCGCCCGTCCAGGGGCAGGTGACGGTGATCGTCTCGCCCTTGAGGTCGGGGCCCTTGTAGTCGGCGGCCTGGGCGGTGGCGCCCAGTGTGCCCAGCGCCAGCGCGGCGGCACCGGCGATCGTGGTGGTTTTGAACATCGTGCTTGTCTCCAGAGTGAAGCTTCGCGGCCCATCCGCAAAGCGGGGTGAAAACGGGGGTGAGGTCAGAGCCGCAGGCCGGCGGCGTCGAAGCGGTACAGGTGCTCGCTGCGGTGGCCCAGGCGCAGCGTCTCGCCCGGCCGCACCGCCACCGAGCCGTCGACGCGCGCCGTGAGCTCGCCCAGCGCACCGGCGTCGATGTAGGCGAAGGTCTCGTTGCCCAGCTGCTCGGCGTGGCGCAGCGTGCCTTCGATGGGGCCGTCGGCCGCCAGGTGCAGGTGCTCAGGCCGCACGCCCACGCAGTGCGCGCCCTGCGCCTGGGCGTAGGCGCCTTCGATGAAGTTCATCTGCGGCGAGCCGATGAAGCCGGCCACGAAGCGCGTGGCCGGGCGGTGGTAGAGCTCCAGCGGCGCGCCCACCTGTTCGATGCGGCCCTTGTTGAGCACCACGATCTTGTCGGCCAGGGTCATGGCCTCGACCTGATCGTGCGTCACGTAGACCATGGTCGCGCCCAGGCGGCGGTGCAGGGTGGCCAGTTCCACGCGCATCTTGGTGCGCAGGGCGGCGTCCAGGTTGGACAGCGGTTCGTCGAACAGGAACACCTTGGGATTGCGCACGATGGCGCGGCCGATGGCCACGCGCTGGCGCTGGCCGCCCGAGAGCGCCTTGGGCAGGCGCTGCAGGTAGTCGGTGAGCTGCAGGATGCCGGCCGCCTCGCGCACCCGGCGGTCGATCTCGCCCTTGGGCAGCCTGGCGATCTTCAGGCCGAAGGCCATGTTGTCGTAGACCGTCTTGTGGGGGTAGAGCGCGTAACTCTGGAACACCATCGCGACACCGCGTTCGCTGGGCGGCAGGTCGTTGACGACCTGCTCGCCGATGGACAGCTCCCCGCCGGAGATGTCCTCCAGGCCGGCGATCATGCGCAGCAGCGTGGTCTTGCCACAGCCCGAAGGGCCGACGAATACCGCGAATTCCCCGGGCTGGATGTCCAGGTCGACACCGTGGATGACGTCCACGCGCCCGTAACTTTTTTTGATGCCTCGCAAACGCAAGCCGGACTGCGCCATGGGTAGAAACCTTTCGTATCGGCCGTCATGAAGCGACGGGCCGGAACCGGTCAGCACGCCTGACCGTCACAAAATTACATCATCAATGCAATCGATTGCATTATGGGGTTTGCCCTATGTCCCAGGAACAAGTGGGTTACGAAAACAGCCGCGCAGCGGCGGAGCGTGGGTGCACGAGCGATCCGGCGCCGGGCCGTCCCCAGCCGGATCAGCCCCCTCGGGGGGCAGCGACCCGCGTCAGCGGCGGAGCGTGGGGGCCATACACCTCTTCAGGCGCTGCTTTCGCGCACGATGAGCGAGGCGGGCAGGACGATGGAACGCCGAGGCTGGCCGGCCAGGGCCTCGAACAGCAGGTCCACCAGCGCGCGGCCGGCCTGTCCGGTGGGCTGGCGGATGGTGGTCAGGGTCGGGTGCACATGCTCGGCCAGCGCGATGTCGTCGTACCCGACGAGCTTGACGTCGGCCGGCACGGTGATGCCGCGCTCGTTGAGCGATCCCATGAGCGAGATGGCCGTGACGTCGCTGGAGGCAAAGATGGCGTCGAAGGGTGTGGCCTGGTTGAGCCAGCCGTCGATCACCTCGCGGATGCGCGAGTCACCGAACAGGAAGGACTGCAGCAGGCGGGGGTCCATGGCGATGCCGGCCTCGTCCAGTGCGCGGGTGTAACCCAGGTACCGCTGGCCGGCCTCGGGGTGGGTGATGTCGCCGAAGAAGGCGATCCGGCGGCAACCCTTTTCGATCAGGTGGCGCGTGGCCAGGTAGCCGCCCATGGCGTTGTCGCCGCCGACCACCGGGTACAGCGCATCGGGCAGGGGCGCGCCCCAGACCACCATCGGGAAGCCGTTGCGCGTCAGTTCGTTGAGGTAGTCGTGCAGCGTCAGCTGGCCGATGACGATCAGGCCGCCGACCTGGCCGCTCTCGACCAGGTCCGACAGCACGTGCTGCCGGTCGGCCTTCAGGCGCGTCAGCAGCAGGCTCATGCCCCGTTCGTCCAGGGTGTCGGCCACCGAGCCGAGGATGCTCAGCAGGAACGGGTCCGAGATCATCTGCATGCTGTCGCCCAGGATGACGACGCCGATGGTCTGTACCCCGCGCTTGCGCAGGTTGGCCGCGCCGACGTTGACGCGGTAGCCCAGGGAATTGGCCAGTTCGGTGATGCGCTCGCGGGTGGCCTGCGGAATCAGCGGGCTGCCGCTGAGGGCTCGCGAGACGGTGGACGCCGACACACCGGCCAGGCGGGCGATGTCGGCCATCTGCATGCGCTTGCGGCCCCGGGCGGGTGCCTGTGCAGAGGGCGCGGAATCGTCGGGGGCGGGGGCGGCTGGCTTGCGAGGCATCGGCAGATTATTTCACCCGATAACGATCGGGCGGGTGAAGCGGAAAAAAAGCCCGGGAGCCTTGCGACGCCCGGGCCAACTCTGATTGCCGAGAGGAAATGGGATCGATCACCCTTTCAGGATCTCTCACCCCGGAAAGATCGGGAACCCCCGATCAAAACGCGTAATTGATGCGTACGCGGGCCGCGGTCTGGCCCTTGGTGCCGGAGCCGCCCTTGGCAAAGCTCAGGGCCGGCGTGATGGTCGCGCCCTTGACGCCGAACAGCGGCAGCGAATAGGCGGCGTAGAAGGTGTTGTTCTTCGCGCCGTTGGCGCCCTTGTCCAGGATCAGGCCGAAACCGGCCGGACCGAAGGTGCCGTTCAGGCCGACGGACTTGTCGTCTTCCATCTTGGCGAAGTTCACGTTCATGCTGCTGTCCGAAGACAGGGCGTAGCCCAGGGACACGCCGGCGCCGTTGGTGCTCTCGGTGCCGCCGACCACCTTGACGGACTCGACACCCACACGCACGGTCACCGGGCCGGAGCCGAAGCTCACGGCCGGGCGGACACCGCGGGCCTCACCGGCTTCCTTGCTGTAGACCAGGCCGACTTCGATGCGTGCCGGGCCGGCGTTGAAGCCGGGGGCGATGTGCACCGTGTCCTTGCCGAAACGGCCGCGCAGGCGGTTGGCGCGGTAGCCGCCGTAGCCGCTGTTCTCGACCAGGGTGTCCTTGCCCAGGGGGAACAGGTCCATGGCTTCGAAGCGGCCCATCTTCACGTCGCCGGCGGCGTTGCCGAACTGGACCCACATGTCATCGGTGGCGGTGTCGCCGTCCTTCTTGATCAGCAGGCTGGCACGGGCTTGCACGAAGGCGTCGCCGTTGGTGGCCTTGCCGCCCACGTTGAACTCCACGCGGCCGCCCATGTTCAGGTCGCTGTCGCGGGCGTTGGAAGCGTCTTCCACCTTGTTCTGGTAGGTGGTGTCCAGTTCCAGGTTGGCGTCCATGGTCATGTCGGCATGGGCGGCGAAAGCGGTGGCGCAAAGGGCGGCGGCGGCCGCAAGTTTGAAGCTCTGTTGCATGAGGTACTCCGGAGTGTGAATGTTGTGAACCACTCTCTCCTGTACCGATGTTTCATGTTTGAACGTACAACACCGGTCGGGAAAGCCACCGAATTCGACCATTGATGCAAACGGTTGCATTCGGTAGAAACCCTGAAGAAATGCCCCGTAACTGTTACGTAACTGCTTAAAAACAACAAATATCCGCCTCGGGAAAACCCGACTGGTGCAATGGTTTGCACAGTAATAAAGATACAAAAAATACAGGCAATCGGGCCTCGCATGCGGGTCTTGTGCCGGTGGCGCGGCGCGGAGGCGGTGAGCCGGTGCCGCCGGGCGCATGTGAGACAATGGCGGGCTTTCCAAGCATGCGCGGCTGTAGCTCAGTGGATAGAGTATTGGCCTCCGAAGCCAAGGGTCGTGGGTTCGATCCCCGCCAGCCGCGCCACCTCAATGACTTGCGTGGGTTTTTCATGGCCCGCGGCCCGATGAGTGGCCTTTCTTCATGAGCCAACTCAGCTTCGAATTCGAGCCGCCGCAGGGGCGCAACGCCCCGCCCGCTGTGGCCGACGCCGCCCAGCCGCTCACACCCGAAGACATGGCCCGGCTGCTGGATCAGCACCCCGACTTCAAGGTGCTGCGCCGTCTGGTGCCGGTGCTGGACTACGGACCGCTGGTTCCAGTGGGCACCGACGGCCAGCCGCAGGCCGCTGTGCGCGTGCTCATCCTCGACACCGAAACCACCGGCCTGTCCCATGCCAGCGACCGCATCATCGAGCTGGCCCTGCTGCTGGTGCAGGTGGACCCGGTCACGGGCCGGCCTTTCGGCCCGGTCGACACCTTCGAAGGTTTTGAAGATCCGGGCATGCCCATTCCGGAGGTGGCGAAACAGGTCACGGGCATCGACGACGATATGGTTCGCGGTCAGCGGCTGGACGATGCGCGCGTGCAGGCCCTGATCGATCGCGCCGATCTGGTGGTGGCGCACAACGCCGGATTCGACCGGCCCTTTGTCGAGGCCCGGTTTCCCGGCTTTGCCCACAAGCGCTGGGCCTGCTCGTTCGCCGACATCGACTGGAAAGCGCAGGGCGCCGAGTCGGCCAAGCTCGGCGCTCTGGCGCAGGACCAGGGCTGGTTCTACGACGCGCACCGGGCACAGGTCGACTGCCATGCGCTGCTGCAGGTGCTCGCCAGCCCGCAGGCCGATGGCGGCACCACGGGCCTGGCCCGCCTGATGGCCGCGGCCGCCCAGCCCAGCTACAAGCTGCGCGCCACCGGCTCGCCCTTCGAGAGCAAGGACCAGCTCAAGGCCCGCGGCTACCGCTGGGATGGCGACGCCAAGGTCTGGTTCTGCAGCCTGGGCAGCGAAGCGGCGCTGGCCGAAGAGCTGGTCTGGCTCAAGGCCGAGGTCTACGGCAGCCGGCGCGCGCAGGTCGACGTAGAAGCCCTGGATGCGCTGACGCGCTATTCACCGCGCCCGGGGCGGATGGAGAGACGGGCGCTCTGAAGCGCGCAGTGGCCCCAACGGCCTTTTTCTTTCCGGCGGTGCCGGACCTCAGGCGCCGAAGCGCGCGAACAGCACGTTGTTCTCCAGGTGGATGTGGCTGATCAGGTCGTTGGTCAGCTGCGCCGTGCCGGCATAGAGCGCGCGCCAGGTGTTGCAGGCGCCCTGCGGCGGGGTGTGGTCGTGGGTCAGCGCCGCCAGCCGCTCCAGATGTTCACCGTGGCCGATGTGCTCGTCGCGCATCACGGTGATCGGGCCCGCCAGACCGGAGCTGCCGCCTTCGATGGCCGGGAACAGCACCTGCTCTTCCTTCTCCATGTGCTCCAGCAACTCGACCTCCATGATCTCCAGGTGCTCGGCCAGGCCGTGCGGTGCGTCCGGGTGGTCGCTGTGCACCGCCTCGACACGGCGCGCCATGCGCACCAGCTCGGGCAACTGCTCGCGGTGCACCGCGTGGTAGCGGGTGAGGATGTGGTCGATCAGCGCGTTGGCGTCCGGCGTTTCCGGCGCGGCGTCGTCGCGGCGCAGCGCGGCCAGTTCGGCCACCACGCGGGCGGTGTCCAGCCCCTTGCGTTCGCAGGCCTCGCCCAGGCTGACCTGGCCGCCGCAGCAGAAGTCCAGCTTGAGGCGCCGGAAGATGGCGGTGGCGCCGGGCAGGTCGACGGCGATCTGGCCGATGGCCTGCTGCTCGATGGGGCGTTCGGTGGTGGGGGTGTTCATGGGCGTCCTTTAAATATTCATCTCTGATGCATGTATTGAGCCATAAAACGCATCGAAGATGCATATTTCCTTTGGACGAGTCCGGGCTTCCGGAAGAACGAGCCCGGCGCAGGCCTCAGCGGGGAACGATGAAGGCGGCGTCGATGCGCACCGCCCGTTCGTTCCCGTCCTCCGCCCCCTCGGGGGTCACCGACACCGTGGCGCGCAGGGTCTGGCCGGCGTGTGGCTGGGCCGCCTCGGCCGGCAGCACCAGGCGCAGGGGCACCGAGGCGCTGCCGGCGGCCTCCACCGACAGTGTGGTGGCCGAGTCGATGCGCAGGCCGGGCACGCCGTCCACCGCCAGGCGGAAGCGGCGCGCCGTCTCCTGGCTGTTGGTCACCTGCAGCCGGTAGGTGTTCTCGATCGCACCGCGGTCGACCATGCGCGCCAGCGCCCCGCGGTCCTTGATCAGCACGGCATCGACGTCGCTGCGGTGTCCCAGGCTCCAGAGCCAGGCACCGGTGAGGCCGGCGAGCAGGGTGCCGTAGATCAGCACGCGCGGGCGCCAGACCCGGCGCAGCATCTGGCGCGCGCTCCAGCCCTTCGCCACGGCATTGCCGGTGGTGTAGCGGATCAGGCCCTGGGGGTAGCCCATCTTGTCCATCACGTCGTCGCAGACGTCGATGCAGGCGGCGCAGGCGATGCACTCGTTCTGCAGTCCGTTGCGGATGTCGATGCCGGTGGGGCAGACCTGCACGCACAGCGTGCAGTCCACACAGTCGCCCAGGCCGGCGGGGCGCTCCTCGGCCTTGCGCGAGCGCGGACCGCGGTTTTCACCGCGCGCGCTGTCGTAGGCGATGACCAGCGAGTCCATGTCGATCAGCGCGCTCTGGAAGCGGGCGTACGGGCACATGTACTTGCACATCTGCTCGCGCAGGTAGCCGGCGTTGCCGTAGGTCGCCGCGGCGTAGAACAGCACCCAGAACCACAGCCAGGGCGACTGCGCCGGGTTCAGCAGGGCCGGGGCCAGTTCGCGGATGGGGTGGAAGTAGCCGACGAAGGTGAAGCCGGTGAGCAGCGCCAGAGAGATCCAGCCGGCCTGCTTGGCGCCCTTGCGCGAGAGCTTGTTCAGCGACCAGGGCTGGGCGTCCAGGCGCATGCGCGCCGAGCGATCGCCCTCGGTCTTGCGCTCGATCCACAGGAACATCTCGGTGTAGACCGTCTGCGGGCAGCTGTAGCCGCACCACAGGCGCCCGGCGATGGCGGTGAAGAAGAACAGCGCCAGCGCGCTGATCACCAGCAGGGCGGCGAGGTAGATGAAGTCCTGTGGCTGCAGCACCAGGCCCAGCACGTAGAAGCGGCGCTGCTCCAGATCGAACAGCAGGGCCTGGCGCCCGTTCCACTGCAGCCAGGGCATGCCGTAGAAGAACAGCTGCGTCACCCAGACCATGACCCAGCGCCAGCGCGCGAACACGCCGGTGACCGAACGTGGGTAGATCTTGATGCGGCTCTCGTACAGCGAGCCGCCGGGCTGCGCATTCGCGGCGGGGGAAGGGATGCTCATGGGAATGGCCGGTGCCACCTAAAAGATGCAGAGTACATGAATCTTAATGTCTGCCGTGCAAAGACCCTGTTGCTCCCGCTGATCGAACGGGTACAGTGCCGTTCCATGCGCCCCAGTGCCTCGCTCTCCACCAAACTGATCCGCATCGGGGCGGCGCTGCTGGTGCTGGCGCTCGCGTCCATCGGGCTCACGCTGTGGGTGACCTGGCAGCTGGAGGGCGGTGCGGCCGCGGTCAACGAGGCCGGCCGCATGCGCATGCAGACCTGGCGCCTGACCAGCGCGGTGCAGGCCCAGCGGCCGGCGGCGGAGGTGCAGGCGCTGGTGCAGCAGTTCGACCAGAGCCTGGGAGTGCTGCGCGAGGGCGATCCGTCGCGCCCCCTGTTCGTGCCCTGGGACCCGGACGTGGCGCGCGAGTTCGCCGCGGTGGAACAGCTCTGGCAGGCCCAGCGCGCCCTCTGGACCTCGCCGCTGCAGCCGGGCGACCCGGTGCTGCTGCGCTCGGCCGACGAATTTGTCATGGCCATCGACCGGCTGGTGTTGTCCATCGAGCACCAGCTCGCGGGTTTCACCGCGCTGCTCAACCTGTTCCAGTTCGCCATGATGGCGCTGGCCATCGCCGGGGCGGTGGTCATGCTCTACACCGGCTATCTCTATGTGATCAACCCGCTGGCACACCTGCGGCGGGGTCTGGCGCAGGTGGAGGGCGGTCAGTTCGGTGCCCGCATCGACGTGGACACGCAGGACGAGTTCGGGCAGGTGGCGGCGGGCTTCAACCGCATGGCCGCCACGCTGCAGTCGCTCTACCAGGGACTGGAGGCCAAGGTGCAGGCCAAGACGCAGCGCATCGAGGCGCAGCGCGCGCGGCTGGAAGCGCTCTACGAGGTCAGCGCCTTTCTGGCCAAGGCCAACACCATCGAGGAACTGTCCAGGGGCTTCTCGCAGCGCGTGCGCGCGGTCATGAAGGCCGATGCCGTGGCGGTGCGCTGGTCCGACGAGGCCAACCAGCGCTACCTGATGCTCGCCTCCGACTGCTTTCCGCAGGAAATGCAGGCCGAGGAGCGCAGCCTGATCGCGGGCGCGTGCGCCTGCGGCAACCTGCAGCCCGATGCGCGCATCCGCGTCATCCCCATCCACAGCCACGAGGCCGCGCCCATGCGCCACTGCGCGCGCGTGGGCTACCAGAACCTGGTGAGCGTGCCGGTGCGCCTGCAGCAGCGGGTGATCGGCGAGATCGACCTGTTCTTCCGCAGCGAAGTGGCACTCAATGCCGACGAGACCGAGCTGCTCGACGCACTGGCCAGCCACCTGGCCAGCGCGCTCGAAGGCCTGCGCGCGGCGGCGCTGGAGCGCGAGGCCGCGGTGGGCGAGGAGCGTGCGCTGCTGGCGCGCGAGCTGCACGACTCCATTGCCCAGTCGCTGGCCTTCCTCAAGATCCAGGCGCAGCTGCTGCGCAGCGCAGTGCAGAAGCAGCAGCCCGAGAAGGTGCGGTCCACGCTGGACGAGCTCGACACCGGTCTCAAGGAAAGCATCAGCGACGTGCGCGAGCTGCTGGTGCACTTCCGCACCCGCACCAACACCGGGGACATCGAGGCCGCGCTGCAAGAGACGCTGCAGAAGTTCCAGCACCAGACCGGCCTGCCCACGCGGCTGCATCTCGACGGCGAGGGCCTGCCGCTGCCGGCCGACGTGCAGGTGCAGGTGCTGCACGTGGTGCAGGAAGCGCTGTCCAACGTGCGCAAGCACGCCGGCGCCAGCCACGTGAGCCTGGACGTGCACAAGGGCGAACAGTGGCGCTTCGTGGTGCGCGACAACGGCAGCGGTTTCGACACCGCGCAGCAGCGCGGCGAGACCCATGTCGGCACGAAAATCATGCGCGAGCGGGCCGACCGCATCGGCGCCACCGTGCAGATCGAATCCCGCAGCGGCCAGGGCACCTCCGTCACGCTCACGCTGCCCAGGAACCCGGTGACCGCCGTCGGGACGGGCACGGCGGGCCTGGACCTCTCCGAATCCGTACTGACCACCCCATGACCCCTTCCATCGAGCTGCTGCTGGTCGACGACCACACCCTGTTCCGCCGCGGCCTCAAGGCGCTGCTGGAGCAGGACGAGCGCTTCACCGTCACCGCCGAGGCCGGCGACGTGGGCGAGGCCCTGCGCTGCCTGCAGCGCCGGCCGCCGCAGGTGATCCTGCTGGACAACCACCTGCCCGGGGTGCGCGGGGTGGACGCCATCCCCGCGCTCAAGGAGGCCGCGCCCGGGGCGCGCGTGCTGATGCTCACCGTGAGCGAGAACGAGAACGACCTGGCCGCCGCGCTGCAGGCGGGGGCCGACGGCTACCTGCTCAAGACGGTGGAGTCCGACCAGCTCTGCGAGACCATCATCAAGGTCATGGACGGCGAGTCGGTCATCAGCCCCGAGATGATGACCAAGCTGGTGGCGGTGTTCCGCTCGCGGCCGTCGGTCGCAAACGCCGCCCCGCCCGCGGCGGCTCCAGTCAGTGCGCCGGTGCCGCTGGAGGCGCCGCGCGAGGCCGCCTCCGGCGCCGACCTGCTGTCGCCGCGCGAGCGCGAGATCCTGCTGCTGATCGCGCGTGGCGATTCCAACAAGCTGATCGCGCGCGAACTGGACATCGCCGAGACCACGGTGAAGATCCACGTGCAGCACATCCTGCGCAAGCTCGGCCTGAGCTCGCGCGTGCAGGCGGCGGTGTTCGCGACCAGCCAGGGCCTGGCCTGAGCTTCAGGCCCCGGCGGCCCGGCGCCAGCCCACGGCCGCCACCACGGCCCAGAAGCCCAGGCGCAGTGCCAGCGCCCCCACAGTGCGCATTTCGTAGGCGCCGCCGTCCAGCACATGAAGACCGAAGGCCACCGCCACCAGCGCCGTGCCCAGCGCCAGCGCGGTGGCCAGCCAAAGGCCCCAGCGCCGGCCGAGCCACAGGCCCAGCCCGGCCACCACATAGACGAAGCCGGCCAGGAAGTTGAACCACAGCACGAAGCCCACCGTGTGGCCCAGGGCCGCGCGGGTGTGGGCCGGGCCGAACAGGCCCTGCCCGCCGCTGAACACCGTGAGCGCGCCGAACACCACGGCCACGGCGGCGAGAACTTTCAGGGGGCGGTGGGAAGTCATGGCGGTTCTCCCGTTCAAGAGGGGGTGTCGTTCCCGTGGTCATCCAGGGCGAGGCCTTCGCCGGCTTCTTCCACTGTCTGGCCGTCGCGGATGTGGTAGATCCGTTTGAAAGTCGGGATGATCTTTTCGTCGTGTGTGACGACGATGATCGCGGTGTGGGCCCGCCGCGCCATCTGGTTGAGGATGCGCATCACACCCAGCGCGCGCTCGCTGTCCAGGGGCGCGGTGGGTTCGTCGGCCAATATGACCGGAGGCTTGTTGGCCAGCGCGCGGGCGATGGACACGCGCTGCTGCTCACCACCGGAGAGCTGCGATGTCTCGGCGCTGGCGCGGTGCTGCACGTCCAGCGCGGTCAGCAGTTCCAGCGCGCGTTTGCGCGCATTCGCATTGGACAGGCCCGCCAGCATCGGCAGCAGCGCCACGTTGTCGGTCACGTCCAGGAACGGAATCAGATACGGCGCCTGGAACACGAAGCCGATGCGGTCGCGCCGCAGCGCGCGCAGGTCTTTGACTTTCCAGCCGTTGTCGTAGATGACTTCGTTGCCCAGCGTCATCCTGCCGCTGGTGGGTTCGATGATGGCGCCCAGGCATTTGAGCAGTGTGCTCTTGCCCGAACCCGAGGGGCCGACCAGGCCCACCACCTCGCCGGGCGCTACCTGCATGTTCACGTGCCTCAGCGCTTCCACGGCCGTGTCGCCGTGACCATAGACCTTGCGCAGGCCTTCGATACGGATGCCGCCCAGGGGGGTGTCGTTCATGGCTTCATCCGATCGCTGCGCCGGGGTCGACCTTGAGCGCCACGCGAATCGCCAGCGTGCTGGCCAGCGCGCACATCAGCAGCGTGGCCACCAGGCCGGCCACCGCGTCGCCCGGCAGCAGCAGCACGTATTTCGGGAACGCGGGTCCCCACACCGTGGCCGCCACCTTGCCCACGGCGAAGCCGATCAGGCCAAGGCCCAGGGCCTGCTGCAGGATCATGCCGGCGATGGTGCGGTCGCGTGTACCGATGAGCTTGAGCACCGCGATCTCGCGCAGCTTGCCCATGGTCATGGTGTAGATGATGAAGGCCACGATGGCGGCGCTCACGATGGCCAGGATCACCAGGAACATGCCGATCTGTTTGGCCGAATTGGCGATCAGCTTGACGATCAGGATGTCTTCCATCTGGTCGCGGGTGTGCACGCTCAGGTGCTTCCAGCGCCGGATCGGCCCGGCCACTTGCTCGGGTGTGAAGCCCGGAGCGATCTGCACGAGCACCGCGTTCACGCTGCGGCTGCTGGTCTGCAGGCTTTGCACCGCCTCCAGCAGGCCGGGGCTGCCCGGGCGGTTGAAGGCCGGATTGGCGGCGGTGCGCGCGCGGTCGTTGACGATGGCGTCGTTGTCTTTCAGGAACTGCGTTTCCTGCGCGTCCTTCATCGGCACGAACAGCATCGGGTCGCCGCCCGAGGACACCATGCGCCGCGTCAGTCCCACCACGGTGTAGTCGTGGCGGCGGATGCGCACCACATCGCCCAGCGCGAACCCTGTCTTCACATCGGCCACCGCCTCGTAGTGGTTGCGCGTGATGTGCCGTCCCGCCACCAGGTAGCCCGGCGCGCCGGGCATGCCCGGCTCCATGCCCACCACCATCACGCGCTGGTCTCGGCCATTCCTCTGCACCTGCATCGTCAGATAGGCCACATTGGCCGCCACGGCCACCCCCGGCATGCCGCGCATGCTGCGCACCACGTCGTCCTTGATGCTCGACGATTCCGCGTACGGGCCCTGCGTGTCCTTCTGCACCACCCAGAGGTCGGCGCGGCTGTTGGCCAGCAGCGCGTGTGCGTCGTCCACCATGCCTCGGTACACGCCCGCCATCGTCAGCGTCACGCCGATCAGCAGCCCCAGGCCCAGCCCGGTCAGCACGTACTTGCTCCAGCCGTGCAGGATGTCGCGGCCCGCCAGGCTGATCACCTTGCTGCTCCCGACGGAACCAGCCTGTCCACCACTGCGATGCGTGCCCCCGGCTTCAGGGCGCTCTGGCTGTACAGCACCACCGTGTCGCCTTCGTTCAGGCCTCCGAGCACCTGCACCTGGCCGTCCAGACCCTGCGCCCCCAGCACCACCGGCGAGAAGGCGGGAACGCCATCCGTGAGCCGCCACACCCCGGTTTTTCCCTCGTGCTGCACCACGGCCGCATTGGGCAGCAGCAGGCGCTCGGGGGCAGCGGGCAGCTGCACCGTCACTTCCGCCATCTCGCCCACCGACACGCCGGCGGGCAGGCTGTCAAATGCCACCATCGCCAGCCGTTCCTCCGTCACGGCATCGGCCAGCGACTCCACCCGGGCCACTTTGCCGATCAGTGTCTCGCCCGGGCGCGAGCGCAGGGCGATGCTCGCCACCAGTCCTGGCGCCAGTCCGGCGCTTCGGCCCTGATCCACCCGCAGCTTCACCCACAGGCTGGCCGGGTCCATCAGCCGCAGCACGGCCTGGCCCGCCACGACTGTGGTGCCGGCTTCGGCCTCGCGCGCCGTGACCACCGCCGCACCGGGGGCCAGCAGCCTCAGGTTGCTGCGCTGCTGTGCCAGGGCTGCGCGCTCGGCGCGCAGCCGCGCGATGTCCTGTGTGCTGCCACCGAGGTTGGCCTGTGCGGCGGCCACGCCCGCATGGGCCGACGCCACCTCTTGTGTGCGTGCCTCCAGCGCCCCGGGGCTGATGAAGGCTTGCCGCGCCAGTTCCTCGTTGCGCTTCAGGTTCGCCATCGCCAGCGTGCGCCGCGCCTGCGCATCGCCAAGCTGCGCATCGGCGGCTCGCTGCACGCTCTGCGCACGGGCCAGCGAGGCGTCCAGTGCCGCCAGCCGCTGGTCCAGGTCCACCGGGTCCATTTCTGCCAGCACCTGACCCGGTTGCACCGTCTGACCCGCGTCCACCCGCACGCCGAGCACACGGCCGGCAGTGGTGGGCCCCACCATCCAGCTGCGCTGCGCCTCGACCAGGCCGATGCCAAAGATCTCGGGTGTCACGCGGCCCTTGGTCACTGGCGTCACCTGCACCTTCACCGGCGCCAGCGGCCCGGTGCGCAGCGCCACAAACGCCAGCGCACCCACCAGGGCCAGCGCCAGGCCGCCCAGCAGCAGCCGGCGCGAGGTTTGTGGATTTGTCTTCATTCGGTGGTCTCCGGGGGGCGCCGTGTGGGGTTGGTGGGTGCGGCAACAGCGTGCTGGAACAGGTCGAACACCGCGGGTGCCAGCGTGCGGATGGCCCCGACCTGTCCGCTCAGCAGCGACTGCATCACCAGCCCCTGCACCGAGCCGATGAACAGCACCGCACTGGCCTGAAGGTCGGTGCCTGGCGCCAGCAGCCCCGCCGCCTGCGCCTGCAGCAGCAGTCGGGTGACCAGCGAGCGGTAGTCCTGCATCAGCACGCGCACGCGCGCCTTCAGTGCTGTGTCCTCCGGGTGCTGCAGCTCCTGAAAGATCACCCGCGGCACACCCGGCTGTTCCACCACGAAGTCCACGTGCGCCATGAACACCGCACGCAGCGCGGTCAGCGGCTGCACATGCGACTGGGCCGCGGTGTGCAGCCGTGCCAGCAGGGCCTGGTGCGCGAAGTCGATCACCGCCAGCCAGATCGCTTCCTTGCTCTCGAAGTGGCGGAACACCGCGCCCTGCGTGAGCCCCACCGCTCGGGCCAGGTCGGCGGTGGTCACTCTGGCCGGGCTGTGCTGTGCGGCCAACGCGAGCGCAGCCGACACCAGGCTGGCCTGGCGCTGTTCGGTGGCTTGTTTGGGGGTGTTCGGGAGCGGCATGGTCACCAATGTAATTTATTAATTACTTATATTCAAGGTGATTCCTGCCTGGTTCCGGCAGGACGCTATCCGACATCGACTTGATGTAAATCAAGTCACACCGCAAAACACGGAACATAGTTCTTCAGGACGATGCCGATGGGGTGACCCCTCGTCCTTCTGCCGCGGCCACGTGTGCCTCCGGCGGATGTTCAGCCCTCCCCTGAAAAGGGACATTCATGCCACGTCTTTCGGAGAGAAAACATGGCTTCAGAGCTGAGAAATGAAAGAAAGGCCTGGTCCGTCCTGATCGTCAGCACGCTGGCGTTCACGGTCTGCTTCATGGTCTGGATGATGTTCGGCGTGATCGGCATCCCGATCAAGAAGATGCTGAACCTGAACGCGACCGAGTTCGGTCTGCTCACCGCGATGCCGGTGCTCACCGGCTCGCTGATCCGGGTGCCCCTGGGCATCTGGACCGACCGCTACGGCGGTCGCATCGTCATGGCCACCCTGATGGCGATCACCGTGCCGGCCATCTACCTGATGAGCTACGCCACCGAGTACTGGCACTTCCTGGTCATCGGCCTGTTCGTGGGTCTGGCCGGCGGCTCCTTCTCGGTCGGCACGCCCTACGTGGCGCGCTGGTTCCCCAAGAGCCGCCAGGGCATGGCCATGGGCGTCTACGGTGCCGGCAACTCGGGCTCGGCAGTCAACAAGTTCGTGGCGCCGGTGCTGCTGGTGGCCTTCGGCTGGACCATGGTGCCGCAGGTGTACGCGGCCATCATGCTCGGCACCCTGGTGCTGTTCTGGCTGTTCAGCCACAGCGACCCCGCCCACTTGGTGCCCAGCAACGTGAAGTTCAGCGACCAGCTGCAGGCGCTCAAGGACCCCAAGGTGCTCAAGTACTGCCAGTACTACAGCATCGTGTTCGGCGGCTACGTGGCGCTGGCGCTCTGGATGGTGCAGTACTACGTGGGCGAATACGGCCTGGACATCCGCGTGGCCGCGCTGCTGGCCGCCTGCTTCTCGCTGCCCGGCGGCGTGCTGCGCGCCATCGGCGGCGTGCTCTCCGACAAGTACGGCGCGCACAAGGTCACCTGGTGGGTGCTGTGGGTGAGCTGGATCTGCCTGTTCCTGCTGAGCTACCCGCAGACCGACTTCACGGTGCAGACCGTCAACGGCCCGACCACCTTCCACATCGGCCTGAACGTTTACACCTTCACCGGCCTGATGGCGATCCTGGGCGTGGCCTGGGCCTTCGGCAAGGCCAGCGTCTTCAAGTACATCAGCGACGACTACCCCAAGAACATCGGCGCCATCAGCGGCATCGTCGGCCTGGCTGGCGGCCTGGGCGGCTTCGTGCTGCCGATCCTGTTCGGCGTTCTGATGGACCTCACCGGCATCCGTTCCAGCGCCTTCATGCTGATGTACGGCGTGGTCTGGGTCTCGCTGATCTGGATGTACTGGACCGAGGTCCGCCAGACCGAGGTCATGGGCACCAACGCCAAGTCCTTCTCCCTGCAGAACTGATCACCTCGGGTCATCCCCATGAACACCCATACCAAACCCATCGCCTCCCCCGGCGCGCCCACGGGCGCGGATGTGCAGGACTGGCGTCCAGAAGACGAGGGCTTCTGGGCCACCACCGGCAGCAAGATCGCCTACCGCAACCTCTGGATCTCGATCCCCGCCCTGCTGTGCGGCTTCGCGGTCTGGGGCATGTGGGGGATCATCACCGTGCAGATGCTCAACCTGGGCTTCCCCTTCACCCAGGCCGAGCTGTTCACGCTGACCGCCATCGCGGGCATCTCCGGCGCCACCATGCGCATCCCGGCGTCCTTCCTGATCCGCCTGGCCGGTGGCCGCAACACCATCTTCCTGACCACCTCGATGCTGCTGGCCCCGGCGATCGGTACCGGCATCGTGCTGCAGCACCCCGAGTGGCCGCTGTGGTCCTTCCAGCTGATGGCCCTGTGGTCGGGCGTGGGCGGCGGCAACTTCGCCAGCTCGATGTCCAACATCAGCACCTTCTTCCCCAAGCGCCTGCAGGGCACGGCGCTGGGCCTGAACGCCGGCCTGGGCAACTTCGGCGTGACCACGATGCAGATCGTGATCCCTGTGGTCATGACCCTGCCGCTGCTGGGCGCTTTCGGCGGTGAGCCCATGACGCTGGTGAAGGACAGCGGCTGGCTGTTCGGCAAGATCGCCGCCGGCACACCGACCTGGGTCCAGAACGCCGGCTTCGCCTGGGTGTTCTCGCTGGTGCCGCTGGGCGCGCTGTGCTGGTTCGGCATGAGCAACCTCAAGACCGTCTCGCCCAACACCGGCAGCCCGATCGTCGCGTTCGCCAAGATCACCTACCTCTACACCCTGGCCTTCGTGCCCACGGTGTTCATGCTCTGGCTCTACCTGCCCAAGCCCACCGGCCTGGGCGTGCTGAGCATGTGGGTCGCGATCCCGCTGGACATCGTGATGGCGCTGGCCGTGATGCGCCTGGCCGCCTTCGGCGAGATGAAGGAAGGCGTGAAGAAGCAGTTCGCCATCTTCGGCAACAAGCACACCTGGTCGCTGACCGCGCTCTACATCGTCACCTTCGGTTCCTTCATCGGCTTCTCGATGGCGCTGCCCCTGGCCATCACCGTGATCTTCGGCTTCCAGCACATCCCCGACGCCGCCGGCGTCATGCAGCACACGCTGAAGAACCCCAACGCCCCCTCGGCCCTGACCTACGCCTGGATCGGCCCCTTCGTCGGCGCCGCGGTGCGGCCCATCGGCGGCTGGATCAGCGACAAGATCGGGGGCTCCATCGTGACCCAGGTGATCACCGCGGTCATGGCCGCCGCCGCCGTGGCCGTGGGCTACGTGATGATGCAGGCCTACAGCTCGGCCACGCCCGAGCAGTACTTCCCGATGTTCCTGGGCCTGTTCATGGTGCTGTTCTTCGCCAGCGGCATCGGCAACGGCTCCACCTTCCGCACCATCGGCGTGATCTTCGACCGCGCCCAGGCCGGCCCCGTGCTGGGATGGACCTCGGCGGTCGCCGCCTACGGCGCCTTCATCGCGCCGGTGCTGATCGGCCAGTACATCAAGGCCGGCACCCCGCAGCTCGCCTTCTACGGCTTCGCCGTCTTCTACGCCCTGTGCCTGGTGCTGAACTGGTGGTTCTACCTGCGCAAGGGTGCCGAGATCAAGAACCCCTGAGCGCCCCCAAGACACGCTTTTTTCGGAGACCCCCACGATGAGTCACTTCCTCGACCGCCTGAGCCATTTCACGGCTCCCACTGAAAGCTTCTCCGGTTCGCACGGCATCACCACCGGCGAGGACCGCACCTGGGAAGACGCCTACCGCGACCGCTGGGCGCACGACAAGATCGTGCGCTCCACCCACGGCGTGAACTGCACGGGCTCCTGCTCGTGGAAGATCTATGTCAAGGGTGGCATCGTCACCTGGGAAACCCAGCAGACCGACTACCCGCGCACCCGCGCCGACCTGCCCAACCACGAGCCGCGCGGCTGCGCCCGTGGCGCGTCCTACAGCTGGTACCTGTACTCCGCCAACCGCGTGAAGTACCCGATGGTGCGCGGCAAGCTGCTGCAGCACTGGCGCGCCGCGCTGGCCGTGGCCAGGAGCCCGGTGGACGCCTGGGCCGCCATTGTCGAGAACCAGGATGCCCGACGCGAATGGCAGCAGCAGCGCGGCCTGGGCGGCATGGTGCGCAGCACCTGGGACGAAGTGAACCAGCTGGTGGCCGCCGCCAACGTCTACACCGCCAAGAAGTACGGCCCGGACCGTGTGATCGGCTTCTCGCCCATCCCGGCCATGTCCATGATCAGCTACGCCGCCGGCTCGCGCTATCTCTCGCTCATCGGCGGCGTGTGCATGAGCTTCTACGACTGGTACTGCGACCTGCCGCCGGCCAGCCCGCAGGTCTGGGGCGAACAGACCGACGTGCCCGAATCGGCCGACTGGTACAACTCCACCTACATCATCGCCTGGGGCTCCAACGTGCCCCAGACCCGCACGCCCGACGCCCACTTCTTCACCGAAGTCCGCTACAAGGGTGCGAAGACCGTGGCGATCACGCCCGACTACGCCGAGATCAGCAAGCTCTGCGACCTCTGGATGCACCCCAAGCAGGGCACGGACGCGGCGATTGCCATGGCCATGGGCCACGTGATCCTCAAGGAGTTCTATTTCGACAAGCGCTCGTCGTACTTCGACGACTACGTGCGCCGCTACACCGACATGCCCAACCTGGTGCAGCTCGAAGAGCGTACCCTGCCCGACGGCCGCAAGGTCGTGGTGCCCGGCCGCTACCTGCGCGCCAGCGACTTCAACGGCAAGCTGGGCCAGGCCAACAACCCCGACTGGAAGACGGTCGCCATCGACCAGGACGACAAGGTCGTGCTGCCCAACGGCTCCATCGGTTTCCGCTGGGGCGCCGAAGGCCGCACCGACGCCGGCAAGTGGAACCTGGAAGACAAGGAAGCGCGCGGCGACGAGCAGGTCAAGCTCAAGCTCAGCCTGATGGAAGGCGAGGGCAGCGAATACGAAGTGGGCGAGGTCGCCTTCCCGTATTTCGGCGGTATCGACACCCCCAACTTCACCGCCAACAAGCAGGCCAGCGCCACCGACGACGTGCTGGTGCGCCAGGTGCCGGTGCGCCGCATCAAGCTGGGCAAGGCCGGTGAAGAGCGCTACGCGCTGGTCGCCACCGTGTTCGACCTGACGGTCGCCAACTACGGCGTGAACCGTGGCCTGCCGGGCGACACCGGCGCCACCAGCTACGACCAGGACACGCCCTACACGCCCGCCTGGCAGGAGAAGATCACCGGCGTCAAGCGCGACCAGGTGATCGCCGTGGCGCGCCAGTTCGCCGACAACGCCGACAAGACCAAGGGCAAGTCCATGGTCATCATCGGCGCGGCCATGAACCACTGGTACCACAGCGACATGAACTACCGCGGCATCATCAACATGCTGATGATGTGCGGCTGCATCGGCCAGAGCGGCGGTGGCTGGGCGCACTACGTGGGCCAGGAAAAGCTGCGCCCGCAGACCGGCTGGACCGCTCTCGCGTTTGCGCTGGACTGGGTGCGTCCGCCGCGCCAGATGAACTCCACCAGCTTCTTCTACGCCCACACCGACCAGTGGCGCTACGAGAAGCTGGGCGTGGACGAGATCCTTTCGCCGCTGGCCGACAAATCGAAGTTCGGCGGCAGCCTGATCGACTACAACGTGCGCGCCGAGCGCATGGGCTGGCTGCCCAGCGCACCGCAGCTGCAGACCAACCCGATGCAGGTGGTGAAAGACGCCACCGCCGTCGGCATGGACCCCAAGGACTACGCGGTCAAGGCGCTCAAGGACGGCTCGCTGAAGATGAGCTGCGAGGACCCGGACCACCCGGCCAACTGGCCGCGCAACATGTTCGTCTGGCGCTCCAACATCCTGGGCTCCAGCGGCAAGGGCCACGAGTACTTCCTCAAGCACCTGCTGGGCACCACCCACGGCGTGCAGGGCAAGGACCTGGGGCCCAACGATGCGAAACCGACTGAAGTCGAGTGGCACGCCCAGGCGCCCGAAGGCAAGCTGGACCTGGTGGTCACGCTGGACTTCCGTATGAGCACGACCTGCCTGTATTCGGACATCGTGCTGCCCACCGCCACCTGGTACGAGAAGAACGACCTCAACACCAGCGACATGCACCCCTTCATCCACCCGCTGTCCACCGCGGTGGACCCGGCCTGGCAGAGCAAGAGCGACTGGGAGATCTACAAAGGTTTCGCCAAGGCCTACAGCGAGGTCTGCGTCGGCCACCTGGGGGTCGAGAAAGAGCTCATGCTCACGCCGCTGATGCACGACACCGCGTCCGAGCTGGCCCAGCCGTTTGACGTCAAGGAATGGAAGAAGGGCGAGTGCGATCTGGTCCCGGGCGTCACTGCTCCGAGCATCTCGGTGGTCGAGCGCGACTACCCCAACACCTACGCCCGTTTCACCGCCCTGGGCCCGCTGATGGACAAGGTGGGCAACGGCGGCAAGGGCATCGGCTGGAACACCCAGACCGAGGTCGGCCAGCTCAAGGAACTCAACGGCACCGTGCACACCGAGGGTGCGGCCAAGGGCCTGGCCCGCATCGACAGCGACATCGACGCCTGCGAGGTGGTGCTGCAGCTGGCGCCCGAGACCAACGGCCATGTGGCCGTGAAGGCCTGGGAGGCTCTGAGCAAGATCACCGGCCGCGACCACACCCACCTGGCCCTGCACCGCGAGGACGAGAAGATCCGCTTCCGCGACATCCAGGCCCAGCCGCGCAAGATCATCAGCTCGCCCACCTGGTCCGGGCTGGAGTCCGAGAAGGTTTCGTACAACGCCGGTTACACCAACGTGCACGAGCTGATCCCATGGCGCACCCTCACCGGTCGCCAGCAGTTCTACCTGGACCACCCCTGGATGCTCGCCTTCGGTGAGGGCCTCTCCAGCTACCGCCCGCCGGTCGACCTCAAGACCGTGGGCGACATGATCGACCGCCGTCCCAACGGCAACAAGGAGATCAGCCTCAACTTCATCACGCCGCACCAGAAGTGGGGCATCCACAGCACGTACAGCGACAACCTGCACATGCTCACACTCAACCGCGGCGGCCCGGTGATCTGGCTGAGCGAGGACGACGCGAAGAACGCCGGCATCGAAGACAACGACTGGGTCGAGCTGTTCAACACCAACGGCGCCATCGCGGCGCGCGCGGTGGTGAGCCAGCGCGTGAACCCGGGCATGGTGCTCATGTACCACGCGCAGGAAAAGATCATCAACACCCCCGGTGCCGAGATCACCAACACCCGCGGCGGCATCCACAACTCGGTCACCCGCATCGTGACCAAACCGACCCACATGATCGGCGGCTACGCGCAGTTCAGCTACGGCTTCAACTACTACGGAACCATCGGCACCAACCGCGACGAGTTCGTCATCGTGCGCAAGATGCGCAAGATCGACTGGCTCGACGGCGAAGGCAACGACACGGTCCAGGCTTGATCAGCACAGGAGAAAACAAGATGAAAGTACGTGCCCAAATCGCGATGGTGCTGAACCTGGACAAGTGCATCGGTTGCCACACCTGTTCGGTCACCTGCAAGAACGTCTGGACCAGCCGCCCCGGCGTGGAATACGCCTGGTTCAACAACGTGGAAACCAAGCCCGGCATCGGTTACCCCAAGGAATGGGAGAACCAGGACAAGTGGAACGGCGGCTGGGTCCGCAAGGCCGACGGGTCCATCGTGCCCAAGCAGGGTGGCAAGTGGTCGCTGCTGATGAAGATCTTCAGCAACCCCAACCTGCCGCAGATCGACGACTACTACGAACCCTTCACCTTCGACTACGACCATCTGCAGTCAGCGCCCGAAGTGAAGGCCGCGCCCACCGCACGGCCGCGCAGCCTGATCACCGGCCAGCGCATGGAGAAGATCGAGTGGGGCCCGAACTGGGAAGAAATCCTGGGCGGCGAGTTCAGCAAGCGCAGCGCGGACGCCAACCTCGCGAACTTCGAGCAGGTCCAGAAGGACATGGTCGGCCAGTTCGAGAACACCTTCATGATGTACCTGCCGCGCCTGTGCGAGCACTGCCTCAACCCGGCGTGCGTGGCATCGTGCCCCTCGGGCTCGATCTACAAGCGCGAGGACGACGGCATCGTCCTGATCGACCAGGACAAGTGCCGCGGCTGGCGCATGTGCGTCAGCGGCTGCCCCTACAAGAAGATCTACTACAACTGGCAGACCGGCAAGGCCGAGAAGTGCATCTTCTGCTACCCGCGCATCGAGGCCGGCCAGCCCACCGTGTGCAGTGAGACCTGCGTGGGCCGCATCCGCTACCTGGGCGTGGTGCTGTACGACGCCGACCGCATCGCCGAGGCCGCCAGCGTGCCCGACGAGAAGGACCTCTACCAGGCCCAGCTCGACCTGTTCCTCGACCCCAACGACCCGGCCGTGATCGAGCAGGCCCGTGCCGACGGCATCCCCGAGAGCTGGCTCGAAGGCGCGCGCAAGAGCCCGGTCTACAAGATGGCCATCGACTGGAAGATCGCGCTGCCGCTGCACCCCGAGTACCGCACCCTGCCCATGGTCTGGTACGTGCCGCCGCTCTCGCCGATCAGCGCCGCCGCCAACGCCGGCCAGATCGGTGCCAACGGCGAGCTGCCCGACTTCAGCCAGATGCGCATTCCGCTGCAGTACCTGGCCAACCTGCTGACCGCGGGCGACACCGCGCCGGTGGTGCGCGCGCTCGAACGCATGCTGGCCATGCGCGCCTACCAGCGCGGCAAGCACGTGGACGGCGTGGAGAACCTCAAGGTGCTGGAGCAGACCGGCCTGAGTCGCGCCGAGGTCGAGGAGATGTACCAGATCATGGCCATTGCCAACTACGAAGACCGCTTCGTCATTCCCAGTTCGCACCGCGAGTACGCCGAAAACGCCTTCGACCTGCGCGGTGGCTGCGGCTTCTCGTTCGGCAACGGCTGCTCGGACGGCGCCTCGGAAACCAGCCTGTTCGGTGGCAGCAAGCGCCGCACCATCCCGATCCAGTCGGTGGTCTGAAAGGAAACGCCATGAAGAACACCCGCTATTCCCTGCGCGCGCTGGCGCGCCTGCTGGCCTACCCCGATGCGCAGCTGCGCAGCGAGCTGGCGCCGCTGATCGCGGCCATCGACGAAGAGGCCGCGGTGCCCGCCGCGCGGCGCGCCGAGCTGCGCGCGCTGGCCGCCGACCTGGTGCGCCGCGACCCGCTGGAGGTGGAAGCCCGCTACGTCGAGACCTTCGACCGTGGCCGCGCCACCTCGCTGCATTTGTTCGAGCACGTGCATGGCGACTCGCGCGACCGCGGCCCGGCCATGATCGACCTGGTGCAGACCTATGAGAAGGCCGGCCTCTACCTCGGCCCCGAAGAGCTGCCCGACCACCTGGGCGTGGTGCTGGAGTTCGCCTCCACCCAGCCGCCCGCGCTGGCCAAGGCCTTCCTCGGTGAGGTGGCGCACATCCTGAACGCCATCTTCAGCGCCCTGCTCAAACGCGAGAGCCCCTACGCCGCCGTCGTCGCCGCCGTGCTGGAGCTGGCCGGCCAGAAGGCCGAGGCCGTGCCCTTCAAGGCCGACGAGGCGCTCGACGAGGCCTGGGCAGAGCCCGAGGCCTTCGACGGCTGCGCCACCCGCGGCCAGAACCGGCCCGGCCAGGCACAGCCCATCCACATCGTCCGCCAGAAATCCAACGCTTCTCAAGGAGTCGCAGCATGAACGGCTTCCACAACTTCGTCTTTGGCATCTATCCATACATCGCGCTCACTGTCTTTTTGCTGGGCAGCCTGATCCGCTTCGACCGCGACCAGTACAGCTGGAAGAGCGATTCGTCGCAGCTGCTGCGCAAGGGACAGCTGCGCTGGGGCAGCAACCTGTTCCACGTCGGCATCCTGTTCCTGTTCTTCGGCCACACGGTGGGCATGCTCACGCCGCACGCGGTGTACGAGCCCTTCATGACCGCGGGCGCCAAGCAGCTCATGGCCATGGTCTCGGGCGGCCTGTTCGGCCTGTTCGGCTTCATCGGCGTGAGCCTGTTGCTGCACCGCCGCCTGTCGGACGCGCGCATCCGCGCCACCAGCAAGACGAGTGACATCGTGCTGCTGTGGTTGCTGTGGGCGCAGTTCGCGCTGGGCCTGGCCACCATCCCGCTGTCGGCCCAGCACCTGGACGGCGGCATGATGATGCTGCTGGCCGAATGGGCGCAGCGCATCGTCACCTTCCGCGGTGGCGCGGCCGAGCTGATCGCCGATGCCAGCTGGGTGTTCAAGGCCCACATGTTCCTGGGCATGAGCATCTTCCTGATCTTCCCGTTCACCCGCCTGGTGCACGTGTGGAGCGGCTTCGGCACGCTGGCCTACATCACGCGTCCCTACCAGGTGGTGCGCAGCCGCCGCGTCGGCATGACGCCCCAGCAACCCCTGAGCCAGCGGGGTCGCTGAACATGCAACAAGGAATGACCATGAGCGACAGCACCTCCCAAGGCTGCGGCAGCGTGCACTGCGCCTGCTCGGGCCAGATGCAGATCGTGCCTGCCAGCATCAACGGCATCGCGCTGCACGAGCCGGGCGAGGCGCTGGATGCCGAGACCCTGCGTGAGCGCGCCTACACCGAACTGCTGCGCCAGCGCGCGGTGCACCAGGGCCTGCTGCCGCGCTTCAGCGGGCTGGTGGCGCCCACGCTCAACGAAGCCGAGCGCCACGTGATCGAGGCCATGACCGACGACGAGGTCGTCTCGCCCGATCCGACCGACGACGAGTGCCAGCGCTACTACGAAGCCAACAAGAACCACTTCATCGTTGGCCAGGCGCTGCATGTGCGGCACATCCTGTTCGCCGTCACGCCCGGGGTGAACGTGCATGCGCTGACACAGCGCGCCGAAGCCGCGCTGCTGGACCTGATCCGCAAGGACGTGCCGCCCGGCCGCTTCGAGCAGCTGGCGGCCGAGCTGTCCAATTGCCCGTCCAGCGCCGAAGGCGGCGACCTGGGCTGGGTCACGCCCGAAGACTGTGCGCCCGAACTGGCCAACGAGCTGTTCTTCCAGAGCGACTCGCGCTGGGGCATGGGCGTGCACCCGCGCCTGGTGCACACGCGCTTCGGCCTGCACATCATCGAGGTGCTGGGCCGCAAGAAGGGCACCCTGCCCGCCTACGAAGAGGTGGCCGACGCGATCCGCCAGCGCCTGCAGCACCAGTCGCGCGCGACCGCGCTGCGGCAGTACATGCGGCTGCTGGTGGGGCAGGCCAAGGTGGAAGGCATCGAACTCGAAGGTGCGGACTCGCCCCTGGTGCAGTGACGCGCTGAGCCGGAGACCGCCATGCCCGACGACCTCCTGCTGCGCCTGCGCGATTTCCACGAGGACTACTTCCCCCGCCACCAGCAGCGCTTTCAGGACCTGGTGGCGCAGGGCCAGCACCCCAAGACCCTGTTCATCGGTTGCAGCGACTCGCGCCTGGTGCCCTACCTGCTGACGGGTGCCGCCCCGGGCGACCTGTTCATCGTGCGCAACGTGGGCGCCTTCGTGCCGCCCTACGACCAGTCGCACGGGCTGCATGGAACGATGGCGGCGATCGAGTTCGCGGTGCTCGGCCTCAAGGTCGAACGCATCATCGTCTGCGGCCACAGCCACTGCGGCGCCATCCGCACCGCCTACGAAGGCGCACCGGAAGAGGCGGTGGCCCTCAAGGCCTGGCTGCGGCTGGCCGACGAGGCCCTGCTGCCGGTGCAGCCCAGCCCCGAGGCGCTGTGCCGCACCGAGCAGCGCGCCGTGGTGCTGCAGCTGATGCGCCTGATGGACTACCCCATGGTGCGCCGCGCCGTCGAGGCCGGCCACCTCACGCTGCACGGATGGCACTACGTGATCGAACAGGGCGAGGTGCATGTGTTCGATGCGGTGCGCGGCGCCTTCGTGCCGGCCTCGGAGTCGGACCACAGCGGCACCGGCCCCTACCTGCCCTATGTGGAGCACGACGGACAGGTGCTTGAATGATCCCTTTGCTGGAGCTGATGCAGACGCGGCGCACCACGCTGCCCAAACGCCTGGTGGTGCCTGGCCCGTCCGAAGACCAGCTGCGCCAGTGCCTGGCCGCCGCCGCCACCGCACCCGACCACAACCAGCTGCTGCCCTGGCGCTTCGTGCGCATCCCGACAGCGCAGCGCGGGCGGCTGGGCGACGCACTGGCGCAGGCCCTGATCGAACGCGACCCCGACGCCACCGCCGAACAGCAGGCGCAGGCGCGCGAGAAGGCCGAGCGCGCGCCCGAGCTGCTGTTGCTGGTGGTGGACGACGACCGCGGCGACCCCGAGGTGGACGTGCTGGAGCGCACGCTCTCGGCCGGCTGCGCGGTGCAGAACCTGCTGCTGATGGCCACCACGCTGGGCTACGGCTCGGCGCTGACCTCGGGCAAGGGGTTGAAATCCAAAGCCGTGCGCGAACTGTTTGGCCTGGGGCCGGGGGAGCACGCGATCTGCTTCGTCAGCCTGGGCACGCCGACCCGCGCTCCGTTGGAACGGGCGCGGCCGGGGGTGGACGAGTTCACGGGGGTGCTGGCGACGCCAGGGCTCTGAGAGCGCGGCTGCCTCCGCGCCTCTACCCGACCGTTCTCCCGCGCTACTGACCGGCCGCAGCGGCCGATGCTTCTCTCGCCTTGACGGCGGCTTCCAGGTCCTGTTTGAGTTTCGCCGCCTGCGCCTGGGCACGCTCTGCGCTGTCGGCCTGCAGCTTGGCAGCGGTGGCGGCCGCCCCCACCGTATCGGGCCCGCAACCGGCGAGGCTCACGCAGAGACCGAGCGCCCACAACCAGTGGGCGGACATGTGGCAAAGAGAGGGCAGAGGTTTCATGGGGGTGGGGATGATGCTGGGGAATACGAGGCGTCACCGTGCTACGGCTCGACGGTGACTTCAAGGTCGTTCGCTTGATCAACGAATGTGCTGAACATGTCTTGAGTGACGAGTAGGGGCCCCGGTTTGAGTGACCAACGCAGGGCGGTCAGCTTGGTATGTTTCGTCGCGAGCGTTGATCGATCATGAACGATGCAGTTTCGGATCTGGCGAAGGTCACCAAGTAGATCGCACCGAACCATGTTCTTCTCGGTCCCGATGGCGGTTGCAAAGCGTGGGCGAAAGTACTCCTCCCACTCAGAGTAGATCTCAACGAGTAGCGCCTTTGCCAAAACATCTGAAAACTCGCCATCAGGCTTCATTTTGGAGTGAAGCTCAAGCTGGCTCATGCTCGCAGTCGCTCGGTGCTTTGAAGGGTCTCGTGGACCAATGAAGACGCGGTTCGAGGGGGCCGCGTTGGCGTAGACCGCGCGAGCCGAGTTCATGCCCATCGTCGCCATGATGTAGCAGGTGTAGTGCGCTTGGAGGGCGCGTTGAAACTCGGCGAGGATGGGATGGCCCTGCGGCATGTCCTGTGACGCCTAACTCGTGATCTATCCCGCGAAGCGGCGGACAACACTTTGGCCAGTCGTTAAACAAAGTCGCATGACACCTCCAAAAGCCATTTGAAACCACCCCTGTATCGCGTTCGACCGGAAGCCTGACCAGGTTCAACAGATACGACAAACCCGACGGATTGCGGCCGCCACCTGTGCAGCAGTCTAGCGGCGTGTCGATGGCCTGAGCGACAGGGTCTGCTCCGCAGTTCACGAAGGCAGCTTTGCGATCACCTTGATCTCGAACTGGAAACCATAGAGCCAGGTGACGCCGATGCCGGTGAGGGTGGGGTGCGGTGCCTCGCCCCAGTGCTCTTGCACCACGGGCCACGCCACCTCGAAGTTCTGCTCCGGGTTGACCATGAACACGGTCACGTCGATGACGTCCTTGAAGCTGCAGCCTGCGGCTTCGAGGATGCTGTTGAGGTTCTGGAAGGCGAGGCGCACCTGCGTGGGCAGGTCGCTCTCGGGCGAGCCGTCTGGCCGGCTGCCCACCTGGCCTGAGACGAACAGAAAGCCATTGGAACGGATGGCGGGCGAGTAGCGGTTCTGCTCGTACAAGGCCTGGCGGCCGGCGGGGAAAACAACGTCGCGTGGGCTGGTCATGGATCGGCTTTCTGAAACAATGGTTGGGAAGGTCGGGGAGTCTAGGAACGCCACCCGCGCGCATCAACCCGCCACGGCCACAAACACTTTTTGCGGAATCCGAACAATCACGGAGGCCCTGGGAAACGCGATGGACCGATTCGATGCCATGCAGGCATTCGCGCGCGTGGTCGAGGCCGGCAGCTTCACCAAGGCGGCCGACACACTGCGCCTGAACAAGACCAGCGTGACCCAGCTCATCCAGCAGCTTGAAGCGCACCTGCGCGTGAAGCTGCTCCACCGCACCACGCGCAAGGTGCAGGTGACGGCCGACGGAGCGGCCTACTACGAGCGTGTGGTGCGTCTGCTGGCCGATCTGGACGACGCCGAGACCAGCCTCTCCAGCGCCAAGACCTCGCCCCGTGGCCGGCTCCGTGTGGACGTGCCCAGCCCGCTCGCGCGCTTCGTGCTGGTGCCCGCGCTGCCGGGCTTCCATGCGATGTACCCCGACATCCAGATCGACATGGGCGTGAGCGACCGCATGGTGGATCTGATCGGCGACAGCGTGGACTGCGTGATCCGCGGGGGCGACATCACCGACCCGTCGCTGGTCGCGCGCCAGGTGGGCGAACTGCAGATCGGCGCCTACGCCGCGCCCGCCTATCTGGAGCGCCACGGCACGCCGGAACACCCCCAGGACCTGGAGAACTCGCACCACCGCATCGTGGGGTTCATGAGCATGCGCAGCGGCCGCGTACCACCCTACGCCCTGCAGCGCGGTGACGATGAGCGCGTCACCGTGCAGGGCCGCCATGTGCTGGCGCTGGACGACGGCAACGCCTATCTGGCGGCGGGCCTGGCCGGGCTGGGGGTCTTGCTGCTGCCCACCTACATGGCCGATGAACACGCGGCCCGCGGAGAGCTGGTGCCCGTGTTCAATGACTGGCGCTTTGACCCGATGCCGCTGTACCTGGCGTACCCGCCGAACCGGTACGTGAGCGCGAAGCTGCGCGTGTTTGTGGACTGGGTGGTGGACGTGGTGGGCGAGAAGGCGCCGGTGGGCGTGCGCCGCCCGCGTCAGCCTGCCGCCGCTTCCCCGAAACGGAAACTCGACGCCGCCACCACGCCCATGAACAGGTCCTCGTGGTAGACGCAGGCGCCGGCCTCGTCGTGCGCCGCACCTACCGCCACCATCAGCGGGATCAGGTGGTCTTCGCGCGCGTGCGCGATGCGGGCCGAGGGCGCCTGCTCCCATTGCAGCAGCTGCGCTTCGCGTTCCTCGGGCGCTGACGCGGTCAGTGTCTGCTGCAGCCAGGCGTCGAACTGCTGGGACGGCACGGTGCCGGCCGCGTTGAGCAGGCGCAGGTTGTGGTAGCTCAGGCCGCTGCCGATGATGAGCACGCCTTCGTCGCGCAGCGGCGCCAGCAGGCGGCTGGCGGCGATGTGGGCGGCCGGGTCGAAGCTTTGCAGCACCGAGAGCTGCACCACCGGGATCTGCGCCTCGGGGTAGGCGGCCTGCAGGGCGGAGAAGGTGCCGTGGTCGAAGCCGCGTTCGGGGTCGAGGTGGGCCGTCACGCCGCCGGCCTGCAGAAGCTCCAGCGCGTGCTGCGCCAGCTCGGGCGAGCCGGGGGCGCGGTAGTGGACCTGGTAGGTGTGGGGCGGGAAGCCGTAGTAGTCGTAGAGCATGCCCGGCTGGGGCGAGGACGACAGCGTGAAGTCGGGCGTCTCCCAGTGGGCGGTGACCATCAGGATTGCGCGCACCTGGCCTTCGTGGGCCTTGGCCATGGCCTGCAGCGAGGCTTCGAGGCGGTCGTAGCGGCCGCCGGTCTGCTCGCGCATCCAGGGCCAGGGGCCGCCGCCGTGCGAGACGTAGTAGGTGGGCAGACGGGACATGGTGCAGCTCCTTGCGTCGGGGGCCGATCCAGCCGTCGGCCAGCACCGATGCTACCGGGCGGTGGCGAACCGTGGGTCAGCGCTGGGGCATGTCCTTGGCGCCGTAGCCCAGACTCACCGTGGCGTCGGCCGGAATCGGCGGCAGGCTGGCGTCCCAGTCCAGCCAGCGCTGGCGCATGTCGGCCAGGCGCTGCGGTTCCAGCGGCGCGCGGTTGGCGCGTTCGCGCGCGTCGGCGGCGATGTTGAACAGGTACTCGTGGCCGTCCACCATCAGGTACTTCCAGTCGCCCTCGCGCAGCGCGCGCTGGCCGCGGTGGTTCATGCGCCAGGCCATGGGCCGCTCGAAGCGGTGGGCCGGGTCGTGCAGCAGCGCCGCCAGCGACACGCCGTCCAGCGGGTAGTCGGGGTGGGGCTGGCCGCCGCCGAGTTCGAGCATGGTGGCCGACCAGTCCATGGTCAGGCAGTGTTGTCCGCTCACCGAACCGGCCGGGACCACGGCCGGCCAGTGGGCGATCCAGGGCACGCGGATGCCGCCCTCGGTCAGGTCCATCTTGCCGCCCACCAGCGGCCAGTTGTCACTGAAGCGCTCGCCGCCGTTGTCGCTGGTGAAGACGATCAGCGTGTTCTCCAGCAGGCCTTCCTCGCGCAGCGCGGCAACCAGCCAGCCGATGCCCTCGTCCATGTGGTGGATCATGCGGCGGTAGGCCTCGACGCTGCCGCCGTGCAGGTGGAACAGGTTCTTGGCCACCTCGGGCGCCACGTGCGCGTCGTCGCGCGTCTCCCACGGCCAGTGCGGCGCGGTGTAGTGCAGGCTCAGGAAAAACGGCGTGCCGGCGCGGGCCTCGGCGGCACGCGCCTTCACGTGTTCCACCGCCTTGTTGGAGAACACGTCGGTCAGGTAGCCGACCTCCTTGTGGGTGTCGTCGTTAATGTAGAGGTCGTGGTCGCCATTCGACGAGCAGTGGGTGAAGTAGTCCACGCCGCCGGCCATGATGCCGAAGAACTCCTCGTAGCCCGAGCGCAGCGGGCCGAAGTGCGGCGGGTAGCCCAGGTGCCATTTGCCGATCAGCGCGGTGCGGTAGCCGGCGTCCTTCAGCAGCGAGGGCAGGGTGGGGATCTCGGGGGGCAGGCCCAGCGTGTCGCTGCCCTTGCTGCGGCTGTTGATGGGCTCTTCCAGCGCGCCGCGCAGCCGGTACTGCCAGCGCATGGTGGCCATGGCAAAGCGCGTGGGCGAACACACGGGCGAGTTGCTGTAGCCCTCGGTCAGGCGCAGGCCGCCGGCGGCCAGGGCGTCGATGTTCGGCGACACCGCGCCGAAGCCGGCGGGCCGGCCGCCGTAGCAGCCCAGGTCGGCGTAGCCCAGGTCGTCGCTGACGATGTAGATGATGTTGGGACGTTTCATGTCAGTGGCGCCCGGCCGCCCGAAGGCACTGACGCCCCCCTCGGGGGGCAGCGGACCGCGCGCAGCGGGGGAGCGTGGGGGCAGGTTCATCTCAGTCCGCCTTCATGCCGGTGGCGCGCACGATCTGGCCGTAGCGCGTGTTCAGGTCGGCCAGCCGCTGGGCCGCGGCGGCGCCGGTCTGGCCTTCGAAGAACAGGTCCAGGCCCTTCATGCGTTCTTTCACGTCGGGCCGCTGCAGCGCGTCGGTGATGCCCTTGGCCAGGGTCTGCACCACCGCGTCGGGCGTGGCGGCGGGCACCATCACCAGGTACAGCACCTCGGATTCGAGCGCCTTGAAGCCCAGCTCGGCCACCGTGGGCAGCTGCGGCGCCAGCTGCGAGCGGCGCGCGCTGGTGACGGCCAACGCAGTGATCCGGCCGCTCTGCACATGCGGCAGCATGCCGGGCGTGGCCAGGATGCCGCCGTCCACCTCGCCGCTGAGAATGGCGGTCACGGCCGGGGTGTTGCCGCGGTAGGGCACGTGCAGGGCCTTGACGGGCGTGCTGTTGCCGAGCGTGGCCGCCGCCAAGTGGCCCGGGCTGCCGTTGCCGGCCGAACTGAAGTTCAGGCCCTTGCTGCGGCCCTGGCTCAGCAGGTCGCCAAAGCTCTTGATGCCGGTGCCGGGGTTCACCCCCAGCAGCAGGCCCGACGAGGCCATGATCACCACCGGCTTGAGGTCCCCCGGCTTGAACGGCATGGTCGGGTACAGGTGCGGGTTGATGGTGAACGTGGTGTCGATGCCGACCAGCACGGTGTGGCCGTCGGGCGTGGCCTTGGCCACCTGCGCCGCGCCGATGTTGCCGCTGGCACCGGCCTTGTTCTCCACCACGAAGGGCTGCTTGAGGCCCGCCTGCAGCACGGCGGCGACCGAACGCGCCAGCAGGTCCGACGGGCCGCCGGGCGGGAAGTTGTTGACGAAGGTGACGGGTTTGGCGGGCCAGGCCGGGGCCTGGGCGTGTGCGACAGAGAAGGGCAGAAGGGCGGCGCAGGCCAGCGCGGCCACGGTGTGGCGACGGAAGCGGTTCATGGGAGTCCTGAGAGAAAAAAACGGGAACGTCAGTCCAGCTGCACGCCGGTGGCCTTGATCGGGCCTTCCCAGCGCTTGAGGTCGGCGGCCTGCGCGGCGGCCAGTTCGGCCGATGTGGAGCCCACCGGCTCGTAGCCCTGCTCGACCAGCTTGGCGCGCAGCGTGGGCGTGCGCACAGCCTTGGCCACGGCGGCGCTGATCATGTCGCGCACCTCGGGCTTGAGCCCGGCCGGGCCGTACATGGCGAACCAGGCGGTGGCCACCATGTCCACGCCCTGTTCCTTGAGCGTGGGCACTTCGGGCACCTGCGGGTCGCGCTGCGCGCCGGTCACGGCGAGGATGCGCACCTTGCCCGAGCGGTGCAGCTCGGCGGTCTCGGTGACCACGTCGAACTTGTACTGGATGTGGCCGCCCAGCAGCGCGGTGTTGGCCGGGCCGCCGCCCTGGAAGGGCACGTGCGTCAGTTCGGCGCCGGCCTTCTGGCCGAACATCACGCCCATGAAGTGCGGCAGCGTGCCCGAACCGGGCGTGCCGTAGGTGGCGCTGCCGGGCGCGGCCTTGGCCTTGGCCAGCATCTCGGCCACGGTCTTGGCGCCTGCGGACGGGCCGGCCACCACGCTGAACTGGAAGTGCGCGATCTGCGAGATCGGCGTGAAGTCGGCCACCGCGTCGTAGTCCAGCTTCTTGTAGACGTGCGGGAACAGCACCATCGGCCCGCTGGGCAGCAGCACCACGGTCTGGCCGTCGGCGGGCGAGCGCTTGACGTGCGAGAGCGCGATGCGGCCGCCCGCGCCGGGCTTGTTCTCCACGATCACCGACGAGAAATCGTTCTTCAGGCCCTCGGCCAGCAGGCGCGCGAGGAGGTCGGCCGAACCGCCGGGCGGAAAGCCCACAACGATCTTCAGCGGCGGTTTGTCCTGCGCCAGCGCGGGCAGGGGCAGCACACAGAGGGTGGCGAGCGCGGCGGCGCCCAGCAGGGAACGTTTGTTCATGGTGTGTCTCCGGTTTGTTGTATGTCAAACGGGTTTGCCCCGCTGCAGGTCCGCATGCTAGGCAGCGACAATCAATTGCAGAAATCAATCGTCCCCGGTGTTTTCCCTGAGCCCTCTGCCGACCCGCCACCCATGAGCACCGACGACCTGCTCCGGCACCCGCAGCAGCAGAACGACCTGCTGCTCTACCGCCTCTACCGCATCCACGCCACGGCCCGGCCGCTGGTGGTGCGCATGTGCGAGCGCGACTACGGCATCACACGGCGCGAATGGCTGGTGCTGTCCTGCCTGTCCGAGGTGGAGGGCGTGCAGTCGTCCGAGCTGGCCAGGCACGTCATGCTGGACCGCGCCCGCACCTCGCGCGCCGTCACCAGCCTGGCCGACAAGGGGCTGCTGCGGCGCGAACCCAAGCCGTCCGACCGGCGCGAGGTGCACCTGTACCTGACCGACGAAGGTCGGCGCGTCTACGACGAGGTGTTCCCGCGCATCGCGGCGATCCAGCGCGAGCTGCTCGCACCCTTCACCGAGGCGGAGTGCGAGCAGTTCAGCGCACTGATCGCGCGCCTGCAGGCCAGCGCTTCGCGGTTGAACCCGGGGGGCGATTGGCTGCCGTCGCTGGAAGATTGACACCCCCACGCTCCGCCGCTGCGCGGGTCGCTGCCCCCCGAGGGGGCGAGAATCCGGCTTGGGGCGGCCCGGCGCCGGATTCCGACGCGATGTGCCGCGTGGAACTCAGGCGCTGGCCTTGAGCGCCGCTTCAATCGCCTGCGTCAGCGGCGCGCTGCCCGGCTCCACCTCGCTGGCGAAGCTGCGCACCGTCTTCGCGTCGCGCGCCACCAGGTACTTGTGGAAGTTCCAGCGCGGCGCAGCACCGGTGGCCCTGGCCAGCTGCTCGTAGAACGCATTGCGCCCGGCGCCCTTGACCACGGTCTTGGCGAACATCGGGAACTTCACGCCGTAGGTGTTGAAGCACAGCTCGGCGATCTGCTTCGCGTCGCCCGGCTCCTGCTGGCCGAAGTCGTTGGACGGAAAGCCCATCACCACCAGGCCGCGCGCCGCGTACTTCGCGTGCAGCGCTTCCAGCCCTTCGTACTGCCTCGTGAAGCCGCAGTAGCTGGCGGTGTTCACCACCAGCAGCACCTGGCCCGCGTACTGGCAGAGGTCTTGCGGCGCCTCGTCCTGCAGGCGCGGAAAGCGGTGCGCCAGCAGGGGCGGGCAGGCGGCGGGGCGGGGCGTCTGGGCGTGGGCGGCGGGCCAGGCGTGCGCCAGCAGCGCGGCGCCCAGGCCCAGCTGGAAATCCCGGCGGTTGGGGTGGCGGTTCGGGTGCATCGCGGCATTGTCCGGTCGCGCGCTTGACCCTGATGCCGGCGCGGGCGGGCGCAGAAGGCAGCGGCCTCAGCCGCGCGACTCGCTCACCAGGATGGCGGCGGCCAGGTCCTCCAGCGCGTTGCCGACCGACTTGAACACGGTGCGTTCGCCCGGGCTCTTGCGGCCGATGGCGACCCCGCGCGAGAGCGTGGTCAGCGTGCCGCGCACCTCGTTGGCGCTGAAGACGCCGTGCTGCATCGGCACCAGCAGGTCGCCGCTCTTGGTCAGGGCCTCGTCGGTGTCGACGAACACCCGTGCGTGCTCGAAGCAGGCGTCGTCGGCCTCGCGCATCGCGGGGGTGAACGAGCCGATCAGGTCCAGGTGGGCGCCCGGCGCGAGCCAGCTGCCGCGCACCACCGGTTCGTTGGCCATGGTGGCGCAGCTGACGATGTCGGCCGAGGCGCAGGCGCTGGGCAGGTCGGTGGTGGCGCTGGCCGAGAAGCCTTCGCGCGTGAGCTGCGCCGCCAGCGCCTGCGCCTCGCTCTCGCGCCGCGCCCACACGGTGACGTGTTCGATCGGGCGCACGGTCTTCCAGGCCGCGGGCAGCAGCCGCGCCACGCGCCCCGCGCCCACCAGCACCAGGTGCTTGGCCTCCTCGCGCGCCAGGTAGGAACCCGCCAGCGCGGAGGCCGCCGCGGTGCGGCGCGCGGTGATGACGTCGCCGTCCATCTGCGCCAGCGGCACGCCGGTGCGGGCGTCGAACAGCAGGTAGGTGGCGTGCAGGCCGGGCAGGCCGCGGCGGGCATTGCCCGGTGCGATGTTGACGATCTTCACGCCGTAGTGCTTGCCCGGAATCCAGGCCGGCATGATCAGCGAGGTCACGCGCCGCCCGGCGGCGTCCTGGCCGGCCTCGCCCAGCGGGTTGACGATCTCGTGCACATGGCGCGGCGGCGCCTCGCAGCCGCCCGCGAAGCGTTCGCGCAGGGCGGGGATGAGGCGGTCGAAGGGCAGGGCGGTGCGGGTGGCGTCGGCGTCGAAGAAGTGCATGCGGCGATGGTAGCGGCGCCGGCTGCCTCGAAGATGACACGGGATAATCCGGCGCTTCTCCGCGGCTTGTCCGCGCAGGCTGAGTCCTCATGAAACGCCACACAATCCGGGCCGCTTCGGCGGCTTTTCTTTTTGCGGCCCTCGGCAGCGCACAGGCCGCCGACCCCAAGGGCCACACCCTTCCCACGCGCGACGGCCGCTGCGCGATGTGGGTCGCCAGCGAGTCCAGCCCGCAGCCGGGGGACAGCACCACCTGGAGTGGCGCGTGCCGCAACGGCCTGGGCGAGGGCGTCGGCGTCCAGGAGTTCGTGCGCGCCGACCGCAGCCGCCTGCGCTACACCGGCCCCGTGCGCGACGGCCGCTGGCACGGCCGGGGCCGCCTGCAGCAGTTCGCCGCCGACGGCCGGCTGTTGCACGTGGTCGAAGGTGTGTTCGAGCACGGCGTCGAACAGGGTGTGTTCAACGAGCTGTTTCTGGAGCATCCGCAGAACGGTTCGCTCGACGCCATCCGCCAGACCGGGCGCGCGGTCGGGTCCGACGGTGTGGAGGTGCAGCAGTTCTACGTCGACGGTGCCGCCGTGCTGATGTGCGCGCCCGACGCCGACTGCCTCCGGGAGGCGGCGGCCGAAGGCTACGAGATCCGGGAAGCCGGCCCGCGCTGAAGCAGCAGGCCGCCCAGCGTCAGCGCGCTGAAGACCGCGCCGGCATAGAAGGTGAACTCGGCGCCCAGCCGGTCCCACAGCAGGCCGGCCAGCACGCTCGCCAGCAGCAGCGCCCCGCCGCTGACCAGGTTGAAGAAGCCGAAGGCCGTGCCGCGCAGGTCGGCCGGCGCCGTGTCGGCCACCATGGTCGCCAGCAGGCCCTGCGTCATGCCCATGTGCACGCCCCACAGCGCCACCCCCGCCAGCAGCGTCCACCAGTGCGTGCCGCTGGCCAGCACCAGGTCGGCCGCGACCAGCACCACCAGGCCCAGTGCCAGCAGTCGGCGGTGGTCCATGCGGTCGGCCAGCCGGCCGAAGGGGTAGGCCGATACCGCGTAGACGCCGTTCATGGCCACCATCACCAGCGGCACCAGGGCCAGCGGCACGCCGCTCTGCTCGGCCCTCAGCACCAGAAAGGCCTCGCTGAAGCGCGCCAGCGTGAACACCGCGCCCACGCCCACCACCCACCAGTAGCCGCCGCCCAGGCGGCGCAGGTTCTCGCGCCGGATCGGGTTGTCGCGCCGCTGGCCCGCGGGGCGGTCGGGTTCGCGCACTCCGGCCACCAGCAGCGCCACCGCCAGCAGGCCCGGCACCACCGCCACCCAGAACACGGCGCGGAAATCGTTGGCCCACAGCAGCATCAGGCCCACCGCCAGCAGCGGTCCGAGAAAGGCGCCCACCGTGTCCAGCGACTGGCGCAGGCCGAAGGCGGCGCCGCGCATGGCCGGCGGTGCGATATCGGCCACCAGCGCGTCGCGCGGCGCGCCGCGCACGCCCTTGCCCACGCGGTCCAGCAGGCGCGCGGTGAGCACCAGGCCCATGCCCGGGGCCAGCGCGAACAGCGGCTTGCTCAGCGCGCCCAGCGCGTAGCCGGCCACCGCCAGCCCCTTGCGCTTGCCCCACCAGTCGCTGAGCACGCCCGAGAACACCTTGACCACCAGCGCCGTGGCCTCGGCCAGCCCTTCCACCAGGCCCACCACCAGCGCGCTGGCACCCAGCGTGCCCACCATGAACAGCGGCAGCAGGCTGTGGATCATCTCGGAGGAGATGTCCATGAGCAGGCTCACGAAGCCCAGCACCCAGATGGCGGCGGGCAGCTTTCCGCGGGTGACGGTGTGGGGATTCACGTGCGGGCTGTGTTCATTGTTCAGTGCGGCTGGAAGGCGATGATGGCCATGCCCGCCAGCGCCACGGCGCCGCCGGCCGCAGCCACAGCCAGGGCAGGTAGCAGCCGATGATCTCGGCCAGCGCGGTGGCGAGGTAGAGCAGCAGGGTTCTCATGCGCCGGATTGTCGCGCCCGGTGGCGACTCACACCGCCACGAACAGCACCAGCCAGAACACGCTCGCGCCCAGCACGATCTTCGGCCGCTGCGGTGCCGACCAGATCGAGGACACGATCAGCAGGTTGTAGGGCAGCGGCAGCAGGTGTGCGAGCAGCACCCACTGGATGGGCGCGTCCTGCGACAGCAACGCCAGTGCCAGCCCGGTCATGAGCAGGTTCAGGCTGGTGCCGACGACCAGCAGGTCGCGCCAGAACAGGGTGCGCCAGCCGGCGAGGCCGTGCCAGCGCTGTGCAATGAAGGTCTTCACGGCAGGCAGTATGGCCTCAGCAGGTGCTGGGCAGGTACTCCAGCAACCACTTCATCTGCGTGGCGGTGGTCCACGGGACGCCGTGCATCACGGTCTGGCCCGGGTCGCCGGAGCCGCCGCTGCGGTGCAGGGCGACGCGGTAGCTGTCGCTGTCCGGTGCTTTGGTGGCGACCGCCCGCGCGCCCTTGAGCGGCAGCGTGCGCGATTCCCGGCCATCCGCCGGGCGGCGGGCGTGCACCTCCAGCACGCAGCCCTCCAGCATGGCGAAGCGGGCGGGGCTTTTCTGCTGCTTCCCTTTGACCACCTGGTTCATGGCCTGGATCGCCTCGGCCTGCCCCATGCCGTAGTGCAGGGTCACGACCTCGGACCGGTCGGGGTAGCCTTCGGCGCAGGCGCCCAGCAGCAGGGCCACCACCACGGGCAGGAAGGCCGTGTGAATGCCGCGGGTCATGGCGCCACCACCTCGTCGGTGCCTTCCGGCGCGTCCGGGTCGCGGCGCGTGGCCAGCACCTTGTCGATGGTGCGGCCGTCCATGTCCACGATCTCGAAGCGCCAGTGTTCCCATTCCACCTGGTCGCCTTCCCGGGGCAGGCGGCCGGTCAGCAGCATCATCAGGCCGCTGAGCGTGTGGTAGCGGCCGCGCTGCTCGTCGGGCACGGTGTCCAGCGCCAGCCGGTCCTTCAGCTCGGGCACCGGGATGTGGCCGTCCAGCAGCCAGCTGCCGTCCTCGCGCTGCACCGCCCACGAGGTTTCCGGGTCGCGCGGGCTGAACTCGCCGGTGATGGCCTCGATCAGGTCCTGCAGCGTGACGATGCCCTGCACCTCGCCGTACTCGTCGATGACGAAGGCCATCTGGCCGCCCGACTGCCGGAAGTTGTCCAGCAGCTCCATGCCGGTGATGGTCTCGGGCACGTACAGCGCCTCCTGCAGCGGCTGGTTCGCCAGCTCGCGCTCACCGCCGCGCAGCGCCTGCGAGAGCCACTTGCGCGCGTTCACCACGCCGGCCACGTGGTTCATGTCGCCGCGCACCACCGGGAAGCGCGCATGGTCCGAGGCCTCGACCCGCGCCATGTTGACCTCGAAGCTCTGGTCCAGGTCGAGCACCACCACGTCGCTGCGCGGCACCATCAGCGAGCCGATCTGCCGGTCGTCCAGCCGGAACACGTTGCGCACCATGGTGTGCTCGTGCGACTCGATCACGCCCGCGCTGGTGCCTTCTTCGAGCATGGCGTGGATCTCTTCCTCGGTCACCGCCGCGCCGCTGTTGTCCTTGATGCCCAGCAGGCGCAGCAGCGCCTTGGTGGAGACCGACAGCAGCAGCACGAAGGGCTTGGTGGCGATGGCCAGCGCGTTGATGGGGCGGGCCATGAAGCGGGCCAGCATTTCCGGGTTGGACTGGCCGATGCGCTTGGGCACCAGCTCGCCGACCACGATGGAGAAGTAGGTGATCAGCACCACCACCAGGCCGGTGGCGCCGAGCTGGGCGACGTTCCCGGCCACGCCCAGCGAGACGAGCCAGTGCGCCAGCGGCCCGGCCAGCGCCGCCTCGCCGACGATGCCGTTGAGCACGCCGATGGAGGTGATGCCGATCTGGATGGTGGAGAGAAAACGCGTCGGGTCTTCGCCGAGCTTGAGGGCCGCCGCGGCGGCGCCGTCGCCTTCGTCAATCAGTTTTTGCAGACGCACCCTGCGGGCGGTGACGAGCGCGATTTCGGACATGGCGAACAGGCCATTGAGCACGATGAGCGCAAAAAGCAAGGCAATTTCCATGAGGAACGGGTTCCATGAGGCACGCCCGCGGGCGTGCGGGCGTGCGGACGTGCGGACGTGCGGGCGTGCGGGCGGACGGGAGCAGGGAGAGGGGCGGGCGGCCGGACGCCGCGCCCGCGGTCAGGCGCGCGCGGAGCGCCGGGGCGGCCGGTCGAGGCCCATGGGCAACGGGTCGTCCCGGGAGCCGAACACCCAGGGCGTGGTCGGCAGCGGCGGATGGGACACCCGGACCACCGGGAGCGCGCGCAGCGGCCCGTCGGGCATGTCGGGCGCGTCGTCGGTGAGCCCGTGCTGCACGCTGGAGCCCAGCCCGTCGACGTCGGCGGTCAGGGCGGACTCGGTGAGTTCCGGCGAGGGCACATGCAGCGTGAAGCCGCCCAGACTCAGCAGGAAGTGCAGGGCGAACAGGGCGATGAGGCACCGGCGGAACATCGGGCGATTATAGAAATCGTGGTTCTTTGTCGCCCTGTCTGGGGCAGGGGTCGGCAGTTGACTCCTAAAATCCGGCGCGTGAAATCTGCCCTGACCACCTGGCTTCTGCTGTTCAGCCTGCTGCTGCAGTCTGTGGCGTGGGCGCTGCCCGCGCAGCGGGCCGAGCAGGCCGAGCGCATGTCGCACGAGGTGGCCCACGCCATTGACCACGGCCATCACGAGCATCCCGCGCCTCATGACACGCAGGGCCACGAGGTGGATGCCACCCTGTTCGTTGCCGGCGCGATGGACGACGGGGGACACGGTCCTCACCACTCGCACGCCGCCGAGGGCATGCAGTCCCAGGGGCTCCCGGTGGCCGCCGTCCTGCCCCCGCTGGCCCTGCCGGCGGCGGCGCCCCCGGTGGGCGGTGAGGCGCTGCCGGTGTCCGCCGATCCCGACGGGCTGCTGCGCCCGCCCCGGACCGCCGCCTGAACCCCGCCTGGGGGTGTTTCGGGTTCGACCCGCCGGCCGGCGGGTCGCGTGGCCTCACTTCTTTTCCGGATATTTATGAACCTTCCCTCCCCGGGTCGGGCCGCCTTGGCGCTGCTCGCGACCCTCACACCGATCGTGGCCCTCGCCCACGGCATTTCCGAGGCCGACCGCCAGCGCATGCTGGACGGCGGCTACCTCCAGTACGTGGGCCTGGGCGCCAGCCACATGCTCACCGGCTACGACCACCTCCTGTTCCTGTTCGGCGTGGTGTTCTTTCTGGCGTCCTTTAGGGACGTGGTGAAGTTCGTCTCGGTGTTCACGCTGGGGCACTGCCTCACGCTGATCTTCGCGACCTTCTTCAAGATCACCTGGAACTACTTTCTTGTCGACGCCATCATCGCGCTGAGCGTGATGTACAAGGCCTTCGACAACAACGGCGGCTTCCAGAAGCACTTCCAGATGGCCTCGCCCAACCTGCTGTGGATGGTGTTCGGCTTCGGTCTGCTGCACGGCTTCGGCCTGTCGACCCGGCTGCAGCAGCTGCCGCTGGGCGACGACCCGCTGCAGATGCTCTGGCGCATCCTGAGCTTCAACGTGGGGGTCGAGCTGGGCCAGATCGCCGCGCTGGTGGTGATGGTCGGCCTGCTCGCGCTGTGGCGCCACCGGGCCTCGTTCAAGCGCTTTGCCTACATGGCCAACCTTGTGCTGTTCTACGCCGGGGTCTACCTGCTGTTCATGCAGCTGCACGGCTACCAGCACGACGCCGATCCGGACAGCTTCCGCTTCCCGGCCGCCGAACACCGCCACGCGCACGAGGACCTCGATGTCGAAAACACCCGCGACGCGGGCCGCGATGGCCTTTGATCCCGTTTCCCTGCCGCTTTTCCGTCCCTTTGATCCACACTGTTCCTACAGGAATCCCATCATGAAAACCGCACACATCCTCTCCGCCATCGCCCTGTCCGCCACCCTTGCCGCGCCGCTGCCCGCGCTGGCCGATGCCGGCAGCAGCTGCCACTTCCATGGCAGCAAACCAGCCACCGAAGCGGTGGTGAGCAACTGCGCCGTTCAGCAGCGCGATTCCTTCGTCAAAACCGGCAAGCTGGATGCGAGCTGGAAGGCCATCACGCCGGCCAAGCCGGAGCAGGTGGATGGGAAAAAAGCCAAGGAGTGGAAGGTTGTGTTCCAGAACCCGGCCGCCAGCGACGCCAGCAAGAAGACGCTCTACATGTTCTTCTCGCTGCCGGGCAACTTCATCGCGGCCAACTACACCGGGCAATAAGCCATGGGCCATGGCGTGACGACCTCCCCCGTCCTCCGCGGCGGCCTGCTGGCCCTGCTGGCCGCCACCTTGTTCGGCCTGAGCACGCCGCTGGTGCAGCGCTTCGGCCAGGGCCTGGGGCCGTTTTCCACCGCAGCGCTGCTGTACGGCGGCGCCGCGCTGGTGGCGGTCTTCACGCGACGGCGCGCTTCGGTGGAGGCGCCGCTGCGCCGCAGCGACTGGCCGCGGCTGCTGGCGATGGTGGGGGCCGGCGCGGTGCTCGGGCCGGTGGCGCTGGCCTGGGGGCTGCAGCGCACCAGCGGCGCCAGCGCCTCGCTGCTGCTCACGCTCGAAGCCGTGTTCACCGCGGTGCTGGCCTGGCGCTGGTACGGCGAGGTGCTGGACGGGCGGGTGAAGTCGGCGGTGGCGCTGCTGCTGGCCGGCGGCGCGCTGCTGGTGATCGACCAGGGCCTCACGGGCCAGGTGCAGTTGCTCGGCCTGCTGGCGGTGGCCGTGGCCACGGTGGCCTGGGGCGTGGACAACACGCTTTCGCGCGGCGTCGCCGACCGCGACCCGGGGCAGGTGGTGCTGGCCAAGGCCGCGCTGGGCGCAAGCGTCACCACCGGCATCGCGCTGGTCTGGGGCGAGCCTCGGCCCGGGTGGACGGCGGTTGCGGCGCTGCTGGCCGTGGGCGCGACGGGCTACGGTCTGAGCCTGCGCTTCTACCTGCTGGCACAGCGCCACTTCGGCGCGGCCCGCACCGGCTCGGTGTTCGCGTTTGCGCCCTTCATCGGCGCGCTGGGCGCGTTCGCGCTCGGCGAGCGTTCGGCCAGCCTGCTGTTGCTGGGCGGCGGGGCACTGATGGTGGCGGGGGTGCTGGTGCACCTGGCCGAAGACCACAGGCATGTCCACGAGCACGAGGCGCTGGACCACGAACACGCCCACACCCACGACGACGGCCACCACGACCACACCCATCCGGTGATGCCCCAGGGCGCACACAGCCACCCGCACCACCACAGCCCGCTGCGCCACAGCCACCCGCACGCACCGGACCTGCACCATCGGCACAGCCACTGAGCCGGGCGGAGACGCACGCCGCATGTCCGCATCGGTCGCTCAGGTATGTGAGCACGGGCTCACGTGTTGCGGCTCAACCGGGCACAATGTCCAATTCGTTCATGACGGCACGACTGGCGCACCCAACTGCGCTGGCGGTGCCGGCTCTTGCTGACAGCCCCGGCTCAGCGTGCTGAAATGGCACCGCTGCCACCGCACCGAAGCGCCCTGCATGGGCCCGGCGGCCGGGCGACACTGTCCATCGGGCCGGTCCGCCGCCGTCTTCTGGCTTGATTCCCCGGCTGCGCCGGCACCCGCACCGCCCAGGCTCGCACCTGGGCGGTGCCGTGCCGTCGTCCTGCGTTGCAGCCGAAGGGTGGGCTGTTTTCCCGGAGGATAAATCTCATGCAACTCATCGTGTCGGCCGGTCTGATCCTGGCCATTGTTCTGTGGGGCGTGATCGCCCCGGCGTCGCTGGGCGGGGTGTTCGACACCGCGCTGGCGGGGATCACGCGCAACTTCGGCTGGTTCTACCTGTGGGTGGTGCTGGGCCTGGTGGTGATGGCGCTGATCCTGGCCGTCAGCCGCTACGGCGATCTCAAGCTCGGCGGCGAGGACGACGAGCCGGAGTTCTCCATCGGCGCCTGGTTCGCCATGCTGTTCGCCGCGGGCATGGGCATCGGCCTGGTGTTCTGGGGCGTGGCCGAGCCGATCTCGCACTATGGCGCACCGCCACCCGGCATTGCTGCCCACACGCCGGAGGCCGCCAACGCGGCCATGCGCTACAGCTTCTTCCACTGGGGGCTGCACCCCTGGGCGGTGTACAGCATCGTGGCGCTGGCGATCGCGTTTTTCCAGTTCCGCCACGGCGGCTCTGCGCTGGTGAGCACGGCGGTGGAAGCGCTGCCCTGGGCGCCGATGAAGAAGCTCGGCCCGGTGGTGAACGTGTTGGCGGTGATCGCCACGGCCTTCGGTGTGGCGGCCTCGCTGGGCATGGGGGCACTGCAGATCAACAGCGGCCTGGCGGCGGTGATGGGGGTGCCGGTGAACAGCACCGCGCAGGTGGCCATCATCGTGGTCACGACGGTGCTGTTCCTGACCTCGGCCGTGACCGGGGTGAGCAGGGGCATCAAGTGGCTTTCAACCTTCAACCTGATCGTAGCGGGTGTGCTGGCGCTGGCGGTGTTCGTCCTGGGGCCGACGGTGGCGATCATCGACACCTTCACCAACACGTTGGGCAGCTACCTGAGCGACTTCGTGCGCATGAGCCTGCGCATGACGCCGTTCCGCGACAGCGGCTGGGTGGGCGGCTGGACGGTGTTCTACTGGGCCTGGTGGGTGAGTTGGTCCCCCTTCGTGGGCCTGTTCATCGCGCGCGTTTCGCGCGGACGCACCATCCGCGAGTTCGTGCTGGGCACGGTGCTGGCACCCACGCTGGCGGCGTTCGTGTGGTTCTCGGTGTTTGGCGGCACGGCGCTGCACCTGGAAATCCTGCAGGACCTGCCCATCGCCGAAGCGGTGAGCGCCGACGTGTCCACCGGTCTGTTCGCCATGTTCGACCACCTGCCGCTGGGCGGGTTGATGAGTGGCGTCGCCACGGTGCTGGTGCTGGTGTTTTTCGTGACGTCGGGAGATTCGGCCACGTTGGTGCTGGGCATGATGAGCACCGGCGGTCAGGAAAACCCGGGCGCGCGGGTGAAGATCGTCTGGGGCTTGCTGGTTTCGGGCATCGCCATCAGTCTGCTGCTGGCCGGTGGCGTGAAGGCGGTGCAGACGGCGACCATCGTGTTTGCGCTGCCGTTTGCCGTGGTGATTCTGCTGATGGCGCTGGCGCTGTGGCGCGGCGTGCGCGAGGACTGGAACGAGGAACAGCGGCGCGACCGCGCGATGCGGCGGCGCATGCGCGACATGGTGGACCGCACGCCCGCGCCCTGACAGACGGACTCAACTTGCACCACTTCGTGACGAAATGAACGGTAGGGGGCGCTGATATCGGCTGCGCGTAAGGTTCGCGCACCAGAATCGGCCCCGCTCGCCAGCCGCCGGGTTGGTGTTCGTACATATAAAGAGAGATCGTCGTTGTGGATTGGTGCATTGCGTCCGCGCGCCCCGTGGGGTGCCGGGATCGTGGCGTGAGGGTGTCGCCTTGAAGGCGCTTTCCCGCTCCTTTGCGCTGCTGGTCGCGTTGTTCACCGTGGTGGCGGCCGGGGTGCTGTGGTGGCAGTCGCTGCGCTCCCAGAACCAGTTGCGCGAGCAGGTGCTGTTGCAGGCCGACCAGCGCAGCCTGCAGGTGGCCGATGCGATGGCCGGGCAGGTGCAGGCGCACCTCAACACCATGGACGTCACGCTTCGCACGTTGCGCGAACACTGGGTGCGCGAGCCTCGGGAGCGTTTCGACCTGCTGGCCAAGGACGCGCTGGCCAGCCTGCCGCCGGGCCTGGTCTCGCACGTGTCGGTGGCCGACGGCAGTGGCCACCTGGTCTACAACAGCCTGGGGCTGGACAACGGGGGCTATGTGGGCGACCGCGAAAGCTTCCAGTTGGCACGCCTGGGCTCCGACCTGATGCGGGTGTCGGCGACGGTGCGTTCGCGCCTGACCGGGCGCTGGGTGTTTGCGGTGGACCGGCCGGTGCTGCGCCAGGGGCGCTTCGACGGCGTGGTCTACCTGGTGGTGGAGTCGGCCTACATCGCCCGCGAGCTGGGCAAGCTGGAGTTGTCGGATCAGGACGTGGTGTCGCTGGTGCACGCCGACGGCCGCTACGTCGCGCGGAGCGAGGCCAACGAGGCGTCCGTGGGCAAACTGGTGCCCGCCGACCGGCCCTACCGCGCGCAGCCGGCGCTGATGCACGGCACCTACCGGGTCGACGATGTGATGGACCACGCGCCGCGCACCTACGGCTGGCACCGGCTGCCCGATTCGGGGCTGGTGGTGTCGGTCGGCCTGGCCGACGACTCGGTGCTGGCGCCGCTGGCGCCCGCGATGTGGCGCAACCTGCTGGTGACCGGGGTTTTGTCCCTGCTGCTGCTGGGTTTTGGCGGCGTGATCGTGCGCGACCAGCTGCGCATGGCGCGCAGCCAGCGCGCGCTGGCGCGCAGCGAGGCCGGGCTGAAGGAGGCGCAGCAGCTGGCGGGTCTGGGCAGCTGGGAATGCGATCTGGCCACGGGCCAGCTGCACTGGTCCGACGAGGTCTACCGCATCTTCGAGGTCGATCCGGCCACGGTGCGGCCCTCGTTTGAACGCTTCCTGGAGTGGGTGCATCCGGACGACCGGACGATGGTGAAACAGGCCTTCGACGGCTCGATCCGTGACCGCCGGACCTACAACGTGGTGCACCGGCTGGTGCTGCCTGGTGGGCGCATCAAGTACGTGCGCGAGCGCGGCGTGACCGAATACGAAGGCGACCGCCCGGCGCGCAGCAGGGGCACGGTGCTGGACATCACCGAGGTGCGCGAGGCGCAGCTGGCGCTGCAGCAGCTCAACGATGAGCTGGAGTCGCGCGTGAGCCGGCGCACCAGCGAACTGGCCCAGGCCAACCGCGAGCTGGAGGCGTTCGCCTACAGCGTCTCGCACGACCTGCGCACGCCGTTGCGCAGCATCCACGGCTTTGCCTGCGTGCTGGAAGAGGAGGAGTCGGACCGGCTGTCCGACGCCGGTCGCCGGCACCTGCGCCGCATCCAGGACGGGTCGCGCCGCATGGGGCAGCTCATCACCGACCTGCTGTCGCTGGCGCACCTGGGCCGCGCCAAGATGGACTTGGCGCCGGTGGACCTGAGCGAGATGGCGCTGCAGCTGGCGGCCGAGTTGCAGCGCTCGGAGCCCGGGCGCGAGGTGGACTGGGACATCCAGCCGGGCCTGCTGGCCATGGCCGACCCGGGCCTGATGCGGGTGGTGCTGCAGAACCTGCTGGGCAACGCCTGGAAGTACACCGGGCAGACGCCGCAGCCACGCATCAGCCTGACCCGCGAACACAGCGCCGATGGCCTGGTGACCTTCTGCGTGCGCGACAACGGCGCGGGCTTCGACATGGCCTATGCGGCCCAGCTGTTCCAGCCTTTCAAGCGCCTGCACGCCCACCACGAGTTCGAGGGCTCGGGCGTGGGCCTGGCCACCGTCAGCCGGGTGGTCCGCCGCCACGGCGGGCAGGTGCGCGGCGAGGGGGCGGTGGGGCAGGGTGCCGCGTTCTACTTTTCGCTGCCCGAGGCGCCGGTGCTGGCGCCCTTGACAACCTGGTGAACCCAGACCGGTCAAAAAAGAGTACAAATCGATACATGTCCGTGGGACCCACCCGCCGCCAGAGCACAGGGGGTTCCGTCTTCTGCGGACGCAACAGGGGGTGTCTTGATTTCTCGTCTGCGATCCATGGTCACGGCCGTGGCGCTGTTCACAGCGCTGGCCGTGCTGCTGCTCTGGGGGCTGAGCCTGCAGTTGCAGCGTCAGCTGCGCGACCAGGCGCTGGAGCGCGCACAGGTGCGCAGCCAGCAGCTGGCCGACGCCATGGCCGGGCAGATGGACACCAGCCTCGCGGTGCTGGACCTGGGGTTGCTGAGCCTGCGGACGGCGTGGCCCAAGTCCCGCGCAGCGTTCGACGAGGTCGAGCAGCAGGTGCTCGCCACCCTTCCCAGGGGGCTGGTGTCCCACCTGTCGGTGATCGATGCGGGCGGTACGGTGGTCTACAACAACCTGGGGGTGGCCCCGGGCACCTTTGTCGGTGACCGGCCCCATTTCCAGGCGCTGCGCCAGGGCGGCGACCGGCTGGTGGTGGGGGAGCCGGTGCGTTCGAGGCTCACCGGTGAGTGGCTGCTCATCGTGGGGCGGCCCATGTTCCGCGACGGGGAGTTCGCGGGTGCGGTGCATTTCAATGTGCCGTCCGAGCACCTGGCCCGGCTGTTGGGCCGGCTGGCGCTGTCGGACAACGATCTGGTGAGCCTGGTCCACCCGGGCGGGGCGTTCCTGGCGCGCAGCCTGGACAACGCCTCTGCCATGGGCCAGCAGGTGCCGCCAGACCGCCCCTTTCTGCAGGACCCCGAGGCAAGCCGGGGCACTTTCCGGGTCGATGGTGTGGTCGATGGCGTGTCGCGCCTGTTCGGCTGGCAGCGTCTGTCCAACAGCCGTGTGGTGGTGGTGGTCGGCCTGTCGCATGCCTCGGTGCTGGCACCGCTGGAGCACACGCGCCGGCAGGCGCTGCTGCTGACGGCGCTGCTCTCGATGGCGCTGCTGGCTGCGGGGGGCTGGATCGGCTGGCTGCTGCACAACCTGGAGCGCCAGCAGGAACAGGCGCGGGTGAACCGCCAGCAGATGGAAGAGGCGCAGCGCCTGGCACGGGTGGGGCACTGGACCTACGACCCGGACACCGGGGCGACGACCTGGTCGCAGGAAATCTGCCGGATTTTCGGTCGGGACCCGTCGACGTTCCGGCCGAGCTTCGAGGGCTACTGGCAGCACGTGCACCCGCAAGACCGTGGCCAGCTGGAAGCGGCCGTTGCCCGGTCGCGGGCCTCGCACACCGACCTCGACGAGGTGCACCGCATCGTGCTCGCCGACGGCAGCGTGCGCTGGGTGCGCCTGCTCGCGCAGACCGATCCGGTCGCCAAGGGAACGAGCTACAGCGGCACCCTGCAGGACATCACCGAGTTGCGCGAGGCGCAGCTTGCGCTGGAGCGGCTCAACACCGAGCTGGACCGGCGGGTGAAATCGCGCACGCGCGAGCTGACCATGCTCAACCGCGACCTGGAGTCTTTCACCTATTCGGTCTCGCACGACTTGCGCACGCCGCTGCGCAGCATTCATGGCTTTGCGACCCTGCTGCAGGAGAGCGACGCGGACAAGCTCAGCGACGACGGGCTGGACGCGCTCAAGCGCATCCAGAGCAGCGCACGCCGCATGGGGCTGCTGATCAACGACCTGCTGTCGATGGCGCAGCAGAGCCGGGCCGAGCTGCGCACGCAGCACGTCGACCTTTCCGAGCTGGCGCGGTCTGTGGCCCGGGAACTCAGGCAGACCGATCCCGAGCGCCAGGTGCGCTGGGAAATCGCCGACGGCCTGTCGGCACAGGCCGACCCGGGTCTCATGACGGTGGTGATGCAGAACCTGCTGGGAAACGCCTGGAAGTACACCGGCCGCACCGAGGCGGCGCACATCGAGTTCTTCGGGCTGGGCGAGGCCGAGGGCATGGCGAACTTCTGCGTGCGCGACAACGGTGCGGGCTTCGACATGGCCTACGCCGACCAGCTGTTCCAGCCCTTCAAGCGGCTGCACCGGCTGGAAGAGTTCGAGGGCACGGGCGTGGGGCTGGCCAGCGTGCAGCGCATCCTGCAGCGCCACGGCGGCAGCGTGCGCGGCGAAGGAGCGGTCGGGCAGGGCGCGATGTTCTGCTTCAGTCTGCCGCTGGAGCCGGTGCGGCAGTTCCTGGATTCCTCCCCGCGCCAGCGTTGACGCCGCCCGCCCGCTTCAGCCGGAGTGCGTCGATGGCAGCGGGCAGGTCGAGCGGCGACCGATGTCCTGCGCGTGCGCCAGCAGCCAGTCGTGGGCGGCCTGGTGGCCGACGCGGTGCAGCTCCAGCAGGAAGCTGCGGCCGGTCTGCAGCTTGCTCGAGGCGCCGAACCGCGAGAGTTCGGCGTCGGCGTCCAGCCGGTGCAGGCGCAGGTCGTCGATGCGGCGGAACAGCGGCCGCTGGTAGCAGGCATCGGGCCGGCCGGCGTCCTCGATCAGCTCCTTGATCAGCGCGATGGTGCGCAGCTCCTTGAGCAGGCTGGCGTTGAAGACGACTTCTTCGGCGCGGTCGAGGATGTCGCTGGCCCGCGTCGGCACGGCGTCGCGCCGGCTCGGGTTGATCGGCACCAGCAGCAGGTCGTCGGCGTCGGTCTCGCTGATCAGCGGCATCAGGGTGGGGTTGCCGGCGTAGCCGCCGTCCCAGTAGGCCTCGCCGCCGATCTCCACCGCCTGGAACAGCAGCGGCAGGCAGGCCGAGGCCAGCACCATGTCGGCGGTGAGTTCGTTCTGCTGGAACACGCGCAGCTCGCCGGTGGCGACGTGGGTCGCGGCGATGAACAGCTGGGTGTGGTGGCAGCTGCGCACACGGTCGAAGTCGATCGTGTGCTGCAGGATGTCGCGCAGCGGGTTGAGGTTCAGCGGGTTGAGCTGGTAGGGCGAGAACTGGCTGCCCAGCGCCTGGGCCGCCTGCCGCCAGGGCGCGATCCAGGGACGCAGCCAGGGGTTGTCGGGGCCGAGCACCGCGGCCAGCGGACCGTGGTGCAGCGGACCGAAGGGCGCGGTGTCGGCCACCTTCATCCAGAAGCGGCGCAGCGCGGCCTGGGCGCCGACGCGGCCGCCTTCCATCAGGCCGGCCGCCAGCGCGACGGCGTTCATCGCGCCCGCGCTGGTGCCGCTGACGCCGGCGATCTCCAGCCACTCCTCCTCCAGCAGGCGGTCGAGCACGCCCCAGGTGAAGGCCCCGTGCGAGCCACCGCCCTGCAGGGCGAGGTCGATGCGCTTGCGGGGCGGTGTGCGGTGGCTGGTCATGCGGTCAGTGTCCTCCGGACGGGGGGGCGGGTTTGCGGCCCAGCAGCGCGACCACCAGGGTGATCACGGTCAGCGGCACGACGAAGCCCATCATCGCCGCCGAGTAGGCGCCCAGCGCGGCGTGCTGCTGTGCGGCCAGGATCAGGTAGGCCACATAGGCCACGTAGTACAGCAGGAACACGCCACCCTCCCAGCGCGCGATCTCGCGCCCGGTCATGAACACCGGCACGCAGGCCAGCGCCACCGCCAGCATCACCCAGATGTCGAAGTTCATCACCGACTCGGGCACCGCCAGCCCGGTCGCGCCGGCGGCCACGCCGGCAATGCCCAGGCAGCCCAGGATGTTGAAGATGTTGCTGCCCACCACGTTGCCCACCGCGATGTCGCGCTCGCCCTTGACGGCGGCCATCACCGAGGTGGCGACCTCGGGCATCGATGTGCCGGCGGCCACGATGGTCAGGCCGATCACCACGTCGCTCACGCCCAAGGACTGGGCGAACACCACCGCCGCGTCCACCAGCCACTGCGAACCGACCACGAGCAGACCCAGCCCGGCGACCATCAGCGCCAGCTGTACCGGCAGCCGGCTGTCCCAGCTGCCCGGCGCCGCCGGCTGGACCTCGGCCGCGTATTCGTCGACCGCCGCCTGTGTTTCCCGTCGCGACTGCACCACCAGGAACACGGTGTAGGCCACCATCAGCGTGCACAGCATCACGGCGTCCCACAGGCCCAGCGAGCGGTCGAGCGCCAGCACCAGCAGCAGCAGGGAGATGCCCAGCATGATCGGCACCTCCTGGCGGATCAGCTGGATGTTGACCACCAGCGGCGTGATCACCGCCGACAGGCCGAGGATGAGCAGCACGTTGAAGATGTTGCTGCCCACCACGTTGCCGATGGCCAGGTCCGTCCGGCCGTCCAGCACCGCACCGACCGAGACCGCCACTTCGGGGGCGCTGGTGCCGAAGGCCACGATGGTCAGCCCCACCACCAGGGGCGAGATGCCGAACGAGAGCGCCAGTTTCGACGAACCGCGCACCAGCAGTTCGGCGCCGGCGATCAGGGCCACGAGGCCCGCCACAAACATGCCCAGTGTCCACATCGGTTGCGCTCCTAGGGTGGTTGGTCCGGACGGCATGTTGCCACGGCGGCGGGCAGGCCCCAGGCGTGGGGTCTCCGGGCGGTCGGAGACAATCGGGGTCCTTTTTTCCTGGCCCGATGCCCTTGACCGACGAACCGACCGACCGACCCTCCGGACCGCTGGCGCGCGAAGCCCTGGCGTTGGGCGCTTTCGACCACGTGGTCTCTCGGCTGGATGGCTTTCGCGCGCGCGCCGGTCAGCGCGAGATGGCGGCGCACATTGCCGAGACCCTGAGCGTGGTCGACTGGCCCGCCAAAGCCGAGAAGGGCGAAGACCCGGCGCCTCCCGGGCCGCGCGCCATCGCGGTGGTGCAGGCCGGCACCGGGGTCGGCAAGTCGGCCGCCTACGCATCCACGGTGATCCCGCTCGCGCTGGCGCAGGGCAAGCGCGTGATGATCTCCACCGCCACTGTGGCGCTGCAGGAACAGCTGATCGCGAAAGACCTGCCGGCGCTGGCCGCGGTGCTGCCGCAGCCCTTCGTCTTCACGCTGGCCAAGGGGCGGGGTCGCTATGTGTGCCGGCTCAAGCTCGACCAGATGGCCGGCGGCGACGCGGCCACCTCGGACCTGTTTGGCGACGAGCCCGACGACAAGCCTTCCAGCGCTGACAAAGGCGACGCGCTGGAGCGCGTGTGGGCCGAGCGCGGACGGATCTACGAGCGCTGGGGCCAGATGCTCGACAGCGGCGACTGGGACGGCGACCGCGACCGCCTGGCCGAGCCGCCCGAGGGCGATGTCTGGACCCCGGTCGCGGCCGAGCGCCACACCTGCACCGCGCGCCACTGCCCCAGCTACAACGGCTGCAGCTACTACCGCTCGCGCGCCAAGCTGGCGCAGTCGCAGGTGATCGTGGTCAACCACGACCTGTTGCTCTCCACGCTGGGCCTGCACGCGCTGCCCGACCCGTCCGACTGCTACCTGGTGTTCGACGAGGCCCACCACCTCGGGGCCGTCGCGCAGGGCCAGTTCACCGAAAGCATGGACCTGATGCGCGGCGGCTGGCTCGACAAACTGCCGCGCGCCGTGACCGACGTGGCTGGTGCCATCGCCCACCCGCTGGGCGTGGACGTGACCACGCTGGCGCGCGAGCTCAAGGCCGCGCAGGCCGAGCTGGCGCGGCGCGCGATGGCGCGGCTGGCCGAGTCGCCCGAGTGGCTGGCGCTCTCGGGCAAGCAGGGCGGCATGCGCCCGCGCAACGGCCGCGACGGCGGCGCCGGCTTCGAGTTCAACCTGCCCAATGCGACCGAACGGCTCGAAGGCGGGCTGCTGCCGGCCGACTGGGAAGAGACCGTGGGCCAGATTGCCACGCGCGCCGGGGCGCTGCTCAAGGAGTTCGAGCTGATCGCGGCGCAGCTCAAGGTGCTGGCGCGCGACGACCCCGGCGACGCGCCGCGCTGTGCCCAGCTCTACAGCCGCATCGGCACGTTCGCCCCGCGCCTGCAGCACATGGCCGCCACGGCCGAGCTCTGGCTGCAGGCCCCGGTGGAGGGCCAGGCGCCGCTGGCCAAGTGGCTCGAAGCCGGCATCCAGAACGGCCTGGTCACGCTCAGCGCCCACGCCTGCCCGCTCAACCCGGGCGGCCTGCTGCGCGCCCACCTGTGGAGCAAGGTGCGGGCGGCGGTCGCGACCTCGGCCTCGCTGGTCACCTGCGGCGGCTTCGACCACTTCCTGCACGAGAGCGGCCTGGCTTTCGATGACGACGTGCGCGCGCGCGAGGTGCAGAGCCCCTTCGACCACGCCAGCCAGGGCCGGCTGGTGGTGGTGCAGACGCAGCACGACCCGAAAGACGTCGAGGGCTATTCGCGCGAGATGCTGGACATGCTCATGGACGACCTGCGCCACGTGAAGCGCGGCGCCCTGGTGCTGTTCACCTCCAAGGCGCTGATGAAGCGCGCGCAGGACCTGCTGGAGCGAGGGCTGCACAGCGAGCTTCGCGAGAAGGTGCTGGTGCAGGGCGAGTCCTCGCGCACCATGCTGCTCAAGCGCCACGCCGAGCGCGTGGCCGACGGTGGCGCCTCGATCCTGTTCGGCCTGCAGTCCTTCGGCGAAGGGCTGGACCTGCCGGGCGAGCTGTGCGAGTGGGTGTTCATCACCAAGCTGCCGTTCGCCTCGCCCAGCGATCCGGTGGGCCAGGCGCGCGCCGACTGGCTCAAGGCCCAGGGCCGCGACCCGTTCAGCGAACTGGTGGTGCCGGCGACCGGCGCGCGGCTGCTGCAGTGGACCGGCCGCGCCCTGCGCACCGAGACCGACGAGGCGGTGGTGGTTTGCTACGATGCGCGCCTTTTGCGCCAGAGCTACGGCCGGCGCATGCTCAAGGGCCTGCCGCCGTACCGGCTGCAGCGGCGGGATACCACCGGTATGCTGGTCGAAATTTCGCGCTGATCCACCGAGGAAAACCATGCTCTACGCCACCCTCAAACTGCTTCACGTGCTCTCCATCGTCGTCTGGGTCGGCGGCATGGTGTTCGCCGCCTTTTTCCTGCGTCCGGCCGCGATGCAACTGCCACCGCCGCAGCGCATCCCGCTGATGCACGCGGCGCTGCATCGCTTCTTCCGCGCCGTGGTGGTGGCGGTGCTGGTGGTGTTCGTCACCGGTGGCTGGATGATCGGCCGCGCCGCGAAGGAAACGGTGCAGGCCGGGCTGGCGTTCAACATGCCGCTGGACTGGACGCTGATGGCCGCACTGGGCGTGCTGATGATGGCCATCTTCGCCCACATCCGCTTCGCGCTCTACAAGCGCCTGGACAAGGCCGTGGCCGCGCAGGACTGGCCGGTGGGTGGTGCCGCGCTGGCCTCGATCCGCACCTGGGTCGGTGCCAACCTGGCCATCGGCGTGGTGATCATCGCCTTCACCCTGCTGATGGCCTGAGGGGCGGGCGGCCAGGCCGTTCAGGGGCTGCGACTCTTCCAGGGCGGGGGCAGATCCAGCCCCCACATGCGCCGACCGATCCAGCGCAACGCCGGGCCCACGAGCGGACGTTCGCTGACCTGCTTGGTGGGCTCCGAGCCCACCGCGTGCAGCGGCCCGAGGTGGAAATTGAATACGTAGTCCGGCTCCTGGCCCATGCGCAGGTCGGTGATGCGCAACTGGCCGTCGGGCGTGGTCGAGAGTTTCACGAAGCCGCCGGCAAAGGCCGCGAGTCGCGAGATCGGAGCCGCCTGGCCGTGGGTCGCCATCAGCTTGGTGCCGCGGTCGTGGGCGGTAAAACGCACCGGCTCCGGTCCATCGAACAGCGACACATAGGCCTCGTGGAAATGCGGATCGGCCGGGTCGTCGGGCAATGCCACGACGCGCCAGAGCAGGGTCTGGAAGGGCGCCGGCGTGACCAGCATCTGCTCGGCCGAGATGCCCTGTTCGCGCAGCGAAGTCCGCGCCTGTTGCTCCACGTGTTCCTGTGCGAGGACGCTCCACGCGAGGTAGGCGGTGGACAGCACCAGCCCGACCGCGTTCCAGCGCAGACCGCGCGCCGCGTCCTTCATGCGCAGGGCCGCGACCACGCCCACGACCAGCGGCAGGGTGTAGGCCGGGTCGATGATGAACATGCTGCCCACACCGAAGGGGTGGTTGGTGAACGGCAGCAGCAGCTGGGTGCCGTAAACGGTCATTGCGTCCAGCAGAGGATGGGTGATCAAGACGAGCCAAAGCGCCAACCACCAATGCCTGAACAAGGGCCCCTCGCGATGGACGCGCGACACGATCCACGCCAGCAGCGGCGCGAACAGCGTCAACCAGAACAGCGCGTGGCTCTCGGCGCGGTGCAGCACCATGTTGAGCAGGGCGTCGCCGTGGTCGATGACCACGTCCAGATCGGGCAGGGTGCCGGCGATGGCGCCCCAGGTGGCGGCCTTCCAGACCGCGGTGCGGCGGCCCATGACGCCGATGGCGACGGCGGAGCCGAGGGCGATTTGTGAGAGGGAATCCATGCGCCGAGCTTAGGGGCCGGCGATTCAAATATGGTGTTGTGGGGTCATGCCTGGACGACGACGGCGTACTCCGCCTTCATGCCGTCCGGGCCATTCACAAAGGGCCGCGTCAGGGCTGCCTGTCCCTCCTCGCCCAGCCGCCGCCAGAGAAAGTCGCGCGCGTTGCCCGGGTCGCCTTGCACATAGAACTGCGTCGTCAGCAGCTCCTGCCCGTCGAGCTTGACCTTGACGTGGATGTGCGGCGTGCGGCCGCTGTAGGGCGCGGGCTTGAGGGTGCGGAAGCGGTAGCCGCCATCTTTCCCGAGGGTGACCTTGCCGAAGCCCTGGAAGGTCGGATCGGCGCGTCCGCCGTCGCCGGGGTGGTGGTAATGGCCGTCCTGATCGCACTGCCAGATCTCGATCACACCGCCGGCCAGCGGCACGCCGCGGGTGTCGGTCACCGTGCCGCTCACCCAGGCGGGCTGGCCCTTGCCGTAGGCTGCGGCGCCGGTGCGCAGCAGGTCGAAGTCGGTGTCGGGGGGAAAGGCCACCGGGTAGTAGGGGCCTTCGGTCTGGCCTGGGGTCGGGCGCAGGGTCTTGCCCTGGGCCCGGGCGGGCGTGAGCCAGGCGGGTGCGGCGGTGGCGGCGATCAGGCCGGCGCCGCCCTTGAGCAGCGATCGGCGCGAGGACAGCGGGGCGGTCGGCATGGCAGGCTCCATGAAGAGGTGGCCCGCCACCGGTTCAGGTGCGGGACGGGTTCTGAAGATCCAGCGAGACGAAGCGCAGGCTGAGGTCGTCCGGTTCGCCGGGGTGGGCGCCCTCTTGGAAGCCCAGCGCGCGCGCAAGTTCCAGCATGCCGGCGTTTTCGCGCAGCACCACACCCACCAGGCGCTGCGTGCCGCGCTGGCGCAGGTGGCCGATCATCTTGTCCATGAGCCGGCGCCCGAGGCCGCCGCCCTTGAGGTCGCTGCGCACGATCACGCCGAACTCGGCGTCGCGGTTGTCCGGGTCGATCGCCACCCGCACCGCGCCCAGCGTTTCCTCGCCGCCACCCTCCAGCAGCCGGGTGGCGATGAAGACCATCTCGCGCGCGTAGTCGATCTGCGTCAGCCGCGCCAGCTCGCTGTGCTCGATGTGGCGGCGGCTGTAGAACACGCGCAGGCGGATGTCCTCCGGGTCCAGCTGTTCCAGGAAGGCGCGGTGCTGGGGCTCGTCCTCCGGCCGGATCGGGCGCAGGGTGATCGCCTGACCCCGCCAGTCCCAGGTCTCGACCAGATCGACCGGGTAGGGCTGGATGGCGAAGTTCGCCGCGCCGGCCGGTCGCTGGGCCGACACCCGCACGCGCGCATCCAGCGCGATGGCGCCCTCGTGGTTGGTCAGCAGCGGGTTGATGTCCAGCTCGGCGATTTCGGGCACCTCGGCCAGCAGCTCTGAGACGCTCACCAGCACCTGCGCCACCGTGTCGATGTCGGCCGCCGGTTCGTCGCGGTAGCCCTGGAGCAGGCGGTGGATGCGGGTGCGCGCGATCTGCGCCAGCGCCAGCGGCGTGTTCAGCGGCGGCAGCCCCAGCGCCCGGTCGGCCAGCACCTCGACCGCCGTGCCACCCGCGCCGAACAGGATGACGGGGCCGAACAGTGGGTCGACACTGGCGCCCACGATCAGCTCGTGCGCGTGCTTCTTGCGCACCATGGGCTGCACGGTGAAGCCCTGCACGTCGGCGTCGGGCCGCAGTTCGCGCACGCGCTGCAGCATGGCGGTGCAGACCTGCGCCAGCTCGGTCGCGCTGCCGATGTTCAGGCGCACGCCGCCGACATCGCTCTTGTGCGAGATCGCGTGCGAGAGGATCTTGACCACCACCGGGTAGCCCAGCGCTTCGGCGGCGGCTTCGGCCTCGGCGGCGCTCGGTCCGACCACCCGCGTGGGCACCACCGGCAGGCCGGCCGCGGCCAGCAGCGACTTGGCCTCGGGCTCGGTGAGGATCTCGCGGCCATCGGCCAGCACCGCGTCCACGATGGTGCGCACGGCGGGCAGGTCCATGGCGTGCGAGGCATCGCGCGCGGGTGGTGTCTGCAGCAGCTCGGCCTGGTGCTGTCGGTAGCTGCGCAACATCGAGAACGCGCGCACCGCGTCCTCGGGCGTGGCGTAGTCGGGCACGCCGGCATCGCGGAAGGTCTGGCGCGCCTGCGCCACCGCGCTGTCGCCCAGCCAGGAGCCCAGCACGCGCCGCGGCCTGGCCGTGACCTGGGGCAGCACGGCCTGCGCGATCTCGGCGCTGGGCACGATGGCGGTGGGCGCGTGAATGAACAGCACCGCACTGGCTGCGTCGCCCGCCAGCGCCTCCAGCGCCGCCACATAGCGTTCGGCCGGGGCGTCGCCGATGATGTCCACCGGGTTGGCTCGCGACCAGTTGGCCGGCAGCACCGCGTCCAGCCGCGCCAGCATGGCGTCGTCCAGCGGCGCCAGCGGCACGCCCAGGGCCGAGGCCTCGTCGGCGGCCATCACGCCGGCACCACCGCCGTTGGTGAGCACCACCAGTTTCTCGGAGGGACCATCGCGGAAGCGCGCCAGCGTCTCGGCCGCCAGGAACAGGTCGTCCAGCGTGAGCACGCGCAGCATGCCGGCGCGCGCGATGGCGGCATCGAACACCGCGTCGGAACCGGCCAGGGCGCCGGTGTGCGAGGCGGCTGCGGCCTGGCCGGCGGCCGAACGGCCCGCCTTGACCACGATGACCGGCTTGTTGCGCGCGGCGGCGCGCGCGGCCGACATGAACTTGCGAGCCTCCTCGACCGACTCGATGTAGAGCAGGATGGCGCGCGTGTGCGGGTCGCTGCCGAGGAAATCGAGCATGTCGCCGAAGTCCACGTCGGCGTGCTCACCCAGCGAGACGAAGTGCGAGAAGCCGATGCCGCGCGCCGAGGCCCAGTCGAGCATGGCCGTCACCAGCGCGCCCGATTGCGAGACGAAGGCCAGTTCGCCGGGCTGGGCGCCGATGTGGGCGAAGCTGGCGTTCAGGCCCAGGTGCGGCACCAGCATGCCGATGCAGTTGGGGCCGAGGATGCGCAGGGTGTGGGGCCGCGCGGCGTCCAGCATGGCCTGCCTGGTGGTCTTGTCCAGGCCCGCGGTGACCACCACCGCCGCCCGGGTGCCGCGCTCGCCCAGCTGGGCGATCAGGCCGGGCACGGTGGCGGCCGGGGTGCAGATGACCGCCAGGTCCGGCGCCTCGGGCAGGGCCGCAACGCTGGCATAGGCCCGGGCATCGCCGATGTGGCGGTGTTTGGGGTTGACCGGGTAGAGCCGGCCCTTGAACCCGTTGGACAGGTTGCGCCAGACGGTCGCGCCCACGCTGAAGGGCCGTTCGGAGGCACCGAAAACCGCCACCGAGGCGGGCGAGAACAGGGCGTCGAGGTGGCGGATGCTCATTGGATGGCCCTCATGCCGCGCCCTTGCCGTTCTGGTTCGACGCCATGAACGCGATCAGCGCCATGCGCATGGCCTCCTCGACCGACATGTCGACCGGCGTGGTCCAGCTGCGGGGCACGAACACGGTATAGCCACCGATCATGTAGCCCATGGGGAGGTAGACGGCCACCTGGTCGTCGAGTTCGGCCAGGCCCCGGGGCAGGCCTTTCATGCTCTGGCGCGTGACCAGCCCGACGGTGCTCAGCTCGTGCCCGGGCATCTTCAGCAGCACGACCTGCTGTGCGTCCTGTTCATGCGGGGCAAAGTAATCGGCGAAGTTCTTCAGCGAGGAATAGATGCTCTTGACCACCGGGAGGTTGGTGAAGGGCAGCTCGACATAGGACAGCAGCTTGCCTGTGACGCGCATCGACATCAGACCGCCCAATGCCACGATCAGCAGCGCCCCCAGCGCGATGCCCAGGCCGGGCAGGTAGAACTCGCCGGTGAGCGGGCGCAGCAGCTGCATGGCGGTGCGCTCGGTCCAGGTGATGAAGATCACCAGCACGTAGACCGTGATGGCCAGCGGCAGGAAGGTGATCAGCCCGCGGAAGAAGTACTGCGACAGGCGGTTTGCGAGCGGGGGGCGCGGTTCTGGCGCTGGGGCGGGCGGTTTCATGGATTCAGCATAGCAGCGGCAGGCGACAACCGGTTGACCTGGCGGAACTTGCAGGCGCGCAAAATGTCCCTATCTGATGCCTCACATGAATCCTGTGTCCGATCTGTTGTCCCGAATTTTCCGTGGTGCCCTCAAGCTGGTCCTGGTGCTGGCTGCGATGGTGTTCGTGCTGAGCTTTCTGCTCGCGGCCCTGGTGGCGGTGCTGGTGATGTCTGCGTGGTCGCTGATCACCGGGCGCAAGCCGGCGCCGGTGGTGATGTTTTCCCGCATGCGCGAGCAGTCTCGTCAGTACACGCAAGGCATGTGGCCAGGCCGGGCACCGGTGGGCGACGTGGTCGACGTGGACGCGACCGAGGTGGGCGAGCGCCCGGGCGCCGAGTCGCCGCTGCAGCGCCTGCGCTGAGCTTCAGTCTTCCTGTGCGCCCTTGCGCCGGGCCAGGGCGGCTTGGTACAGCGCATTGCGCGGCGCGCCGCTGATCTCGGCGCACAGCTTCACGGCGGTTTTGACGGGCAGTTCGGCCAGCAGCAGGTCGAGCGTGCGCAGCGTGGCCTCGTCCATGTTGTCGTCGATGGCTGCGGTGGCGGGATGCACCAGCAGCACGAACTCGCCGCGCGTGCGGTGGGCGCCTGCCTGCAGCCAGGCCGGAAAGTCCCGGGCCGCCACCTGCGCCACTTCCTCGAACTGCTTGGTCAGCTCACGGCCGATGGTGAGCGGCCGCTCGCCCAGCGCGGCCAGGTCGCGCGCCAGGGCCTCGATGCGGTGCGGCGCCTCCAGCAGCACGCAGGCGCGCGGGTCGGCCGCGATGGCCTGCACCTCGCGCTGACGCTCGGTGGTCTTGGGCGAGAGAAAACCAGTGAACACAAAGCCCCCGTCGTGGCCGCCGGTGCCGGCCACGCTCAGCAGCGCCGTGATGCTGCTGGCGCCCGGCAGGGGCAGGGCGCGCAGGCCGGCGGCGTGCACGGCGGCGCACAGTCGCGCGCCCGGGTCGCTCACCCCGGGCGTGCCGGCGTCGCTCACATAGGCCACGCGCTGACCCTCCCGCAGGCGCTGCACCACGGTCTGCGCGGCCTCGGCCTCGTTGTGTTCGTGCAGTGCCAGCAGTGGCTTGTGCAGGCCGTAGCTCTGCAGCAGGGCCGCGGTGTGGCGCGTGTCCTCGCAGGCGATGCAGTCCACCAGGTCCAGCACGTGCAGCGCGCGCAGGCCGATGTCGGCGAGGTTGCCGATCGGGGTGGCGACCATGTAGAGCGCGCCCTGCGGATAATGCTGCTGCCCCGCCATGTCACGGGCGGCGGCCAGCAGGGAAGGGGAGGGTGCGGACAATGTGGGATTCCCGGAAACAGGGGACTTCGGTCACGACCAAGCAGCGCGGCGATGCGGCCGAAGACGCCGCCCTGCGGCATCTGCTGCGACACGGATTGCGGCTGGTGCAGCGCAACTTCCGCACGCCTGGCCGCGGCGGCGGCGAGATCGATCTGATTATGCGTGAGCCCGATGGCACGCTGGTCTTCGTCGAGGTGCGCCAGCGGGCGAGCGCCAGCCGCGGCGGGGCGGGTGCGAGCATCACCGGGGTCAAGCAGCGGCGCATCGTGTTCGCCGCGCGGCACTTTCTGCTGCGGCTGGGGTCGGAACCTGCGTGCCGTTTCGACGTGGTCCTGATCCAGGGGGCGCGGGACGGCGCGGAGGTCCCGGACATCCAGTGGCTGCGTGCGGCCTTTGATGCATCCGGTACCTTTTGATACCCTGCGCGCCGCTATCATCGCCCCATGCTTCTGCAACGCATCCAGCAACAGTTCATCGACAGCGCCGACCTCAAGTATCAGTGTGCCCAGGCGCTCGCGCCCATGGTGGAAGCCGCCACGGCGGCGGTCTTGGCCAGCGTCACCGGCGGCGGCAAGGTGCTGTCCTGTGGCAACGGGGCTTCGGCGGCGGCGGCGCAGCTGTTCGCGGCCAGCTTCGTGGGGCGCCACGAGCGCGAGCGGCCCGAGCTGGCGGCGTTCTCGCTCTCGGCCGACGCCTCGGTGCTGACCGCGCTGGCCACCGACTTCGACGTGCGCGCCGTGTTTTCGCGCCAGGTGCGCGCCCTTGGCCAGGCTGGCGACGTGCTGCTCGTGCTCTCGACCTCGGGCAACTCCCAGAACGTCATCGCCGCGGTCGAGGCCGCGCACGAGCGCGACATGACCGTGGTGGCGCTCACCGGTGCGCGCGGTGGCCGGCTGGCCCAGTTGCTGCGCGACACCGACGTTCACATCTGCGTGCCACACGACGTGCCGGCACGGATTCTCGAGGTGCATCACCTGGTGCTGCACTGCATCTGCGACGGAGTGGATGCCCAGCTGCTGGGCCTGCCCGAAGCCCTGCCCAATGAAACGGAGAACCTCGCATGAAGACCATTGTTTCCCATGGCCGTCTGACCCTGGCCGTCCTGAGCGTGGCTGCAGCCGCAGCGACCCTCTCGGCCTGTGCGCCGCTGGCGGTGGGCGGGGCGGCACTGACCGGCGCCATGGTGGCCGGGGACCGCCGCAGCTCGGGCTCTCAGCTGGACGACCAGGGCATTGAACTGCGCGCCGCCAACCGGCTGCGCGAGCAGATGGGGTCGCGCGCGCGCATCAGCGTCACCAGCTACAACCGCCGCGCGCTGCTGACCGGCGAGGTGGGCAGCGTCCGCGACAAGGAACTGGCCGAGTCCATCGTGAAGCAGGTGGACAACGTCGCCGTGGTCCACAACGAATTGGACGTGGCCAACAGCCCGACCTTCACCGAGAAGGCCGAGGACACGCTGCTGACCGGCAAGGTCAAGGCCGGCCTGATCGACACCAAGCAGATCTCGGCCAACGCCTTCAAGGTGGTCACTGAACGCGGTACCGTGTTCCTCATGGGCCGCGTGACCCAGCGCGAGGCCGACATCGCCACCCAGGTCGCGCGCACCACCAAGGGCGTGCAGCGCGTGGTCCGTCTGCTGGAGATCATCAGCGAGGAAGAGCTGGCGCGCATCGCGCCCAAGTCCTGAGGCCGCTTTCCTGCACCGCGGTGCAGGGAGCTGGTCACTTCAAGCGTTTGATCAGGCTGGAGGTGTCCAGCCGGTTCCCGCCCATGGCCTGCACGTCGGCGTAGAACTGGTCCACCAGGGCGGTGACCGGCAGGCGGGCGCCGTTGCGCTTGGCTTCGTCCAGCACCAGACCGAGGTCCTTGCGCATCCAGTCCACGGCAAAACCGAAGTCGAACTTGTCGGCCACCATGGTCTTGCCGCGGTTGTCGAGCTGCCAGCTCTGGGCCGCGCCCTTGCCGATCACCTCGAGCACCTGGTTCATGTCCAGTCCGGCTTTCTGCCCGAAGGCGATGGCTTCGGACAGGCCCTGCACCAGCCCGGCGATGCAGATCTGGTTGACCATCTTGGTGAGTTGGCCGGCACCGCTCTCGCCCATCAGCGTGAAGGCGCGCGAGAACGCCATGGCCGCGGGCTTCACGGCGTCGAACGCAGTGGCATCACCGCCACACATCACCGTCAGCGCGCCGTTCTGCGCGCCCGCCTGACCGCCCGACACGGGCGCATCGACAAAGGCCAGTCCGAGGTTCCTGGCCGCACCGTACAGCTCGCGCGCCACATCGGCCGACGCGGTGGTGTGGTCCACGAAGAGGGCGCCCGGCGCCATGCCGGCGAAAGCACCGTCGGCACCCAGCGCGACCGAGCGCAGGTCATTGTCATTGCCCACGCAGCAGAACACGATGTCGGCACCGGCCGCCGCTTCGCGGGGGGTGGGTTTGGCCGCACCGCCGAACTCGGCCACCCAGGCCTGCGCCTTGGCCGCCGACCGGTTGTAGACCGTCACCGAATGCCCGGCCCGGGCCAGATGCCCCGCCATCGGGAAACCCATCACACCCAGACCGAGAAAAGCCACCTTCTTCGGTGTCGTTGATTCGTAGGTTTTGGAGGCGATGCTGCTCATGTGAAGTCATCCGCGAAGTGAAGGGGAGTCCGTCGAGAAATGCCGCGGAACCGGCTTCGCCGGGCCGCTGGCATTGCCCCCTTGAGGGGGTGACGCGCCGCAGGCGTGGCGCGGGGGTGGTCAAACGATCGTGAGGTGTTCGGTGCCTGCCGCCAGATCCTGCGTCTTGGCGCGCTGGCTGTTGAGCTTGATCTGCAGCCGCAGGTCGTTGAGCGAGTCGGCGTTGCGCAGCGCATCTTCATAGCTGATGATGTTCGCCTCGAACGCATTGAACAGCGCCTGGTCGAAGGTCTGCATGCCGATGTTGGTGCTTTTCTTCATGATCTCCTTGATCTCGGCGACTTCGCCCTTGAAGATCAGGTCGGCGATCAGCGGGGAGTTGAGCATGATCTCCACGGCCGCATGCCGGCCCTTGTTGTCCTGGCGCGGCACCAGCCGCTGCGAAATCATGGCGCGCAGGTTCAGCGACAGGTCCATCAGCAGCTGCGGACGGCGCTCCTCCGGGAAGAAGTTGATGATCCGGTCCAGGGCCTGGTTGGCGCTGTTGGCGTGCAGGGTGGCCAGACACAGGTGACCGGTTTCGGAGAACTGGATCGCGTACTCCATGGTCTCGCGGTCGCGGATCTCGCCCATCAGGATCACATCCGGGGCCTGCCGCAGCGTGTTCTTCAGCGCCACCCCCCAGTCGTCGGTGTCCAGCCCCACCTCGCGCTGCGTGATCACGCAGTTCTTGTGGGCGTGGATGAACTCCACCGGGTCCTCGATGGTGATGATGTGGCCGTGGGTGTTCTCGTTGCGCCAGTCGACCATGGCGGCCAGCGACGTGGACTTGCCCGAGCCGGTTGCGCCGACCACGATGCACAGCCCGCGCTTGGACAGCGTGATGTCCTTGAGCACCTGGGGCAGGTTGAGCGAGTCGATGGTGGGCAGCACCGCGGGAATCGTCCGCATCACCATGCCGACCTTGCCCTGCTGGACAAAGGCGCTGACGCGGAAACGCCCGATGGCCGGCGGCGAGATTGCAAAGTTGCATTCCTTGGTGCGCTCGAACTCGGCGGCCTGCTTGTCGTTCATGATGGCGCGCGCCAGGGCCAGCGTGTGCACGCCGTTGAGCGGCTGGGGCGAGACCTTCACCACCTTGCCGTCGACCTTGATGGCGGGCGGGAAGTCGGCCGTGATGAACAGATCGCTGCCGCCGCGGCTGAGCATCAGCTTGAGCAGGTCGTTGATGAATTTCGATGCCTGATCGCGTTCCATGAGGTCGTACCTTCTGGGCTCAGCCGGGGAAGTTCTCGGGGATTTTTGCCTTGCTGCGCGCTTCGGCCGGGCTGATGACGTTGCGCTTGACCAGCTCGGCCAGGTTCTGGTCGAGTGTCTGCATGCCGACGTTCTGGCCGGTCTGGATGGCCGAGTACATCTGGGCCACCTTGGCTTCGCGGATCAGGTTGCGGATGGCGCTGGTGCCGATCATGATCTCGTGCGCCGCCACACGGCCGCTGCCGTCCTTGACCTTGCACAGCGTCTGAGAGATCACGGCCACCAGGGACTCCGACAGCATGGCGCGGACCATGTCTTTTTCTTCGGCAGGGAACACGTCGATGATCCGGTCGATGGTCTTGGCGGCGCTCGAGGTGTGCAGGGTGCCGAACACCAGGTGACCGGTTTCGGCGGCGGTCATGGCCAGGCGGATGGTTTCCAGGTCGCGCATTTCACCCACCAGGATCGCATCCGGGTCTTCCCGCAACGCCGAGCGCAGGGCGTTGGAGAAGGAGAGGGTGTGCGGGCCGACCTCGCGCTGGTTGATCAGGCACTTCTTGGATTCGTGCACGAACTCTACCGGGTCTTCCACCGTCAGGATGTGGCCGTACTCGGTTTCGTTGAGATGGTTGACCATGCCGGCGAGGGTGGTCGACTTGCCCGAGCCGGTCGGCCCCGTCACCAGCACCAGACCCCGCGGACGCAGCGCCAGATCCGCAAAGATCTTGGGCGCGTTGAGCTGTTCCAGCGTGAGGATCTTGCTCGGAATCGTCCGGAACACCGCGCCGGCACCGCGGTTGTGGTTGAAGGCGTTCACACGGAAGCGGGCCAGACCCTCGATCTCGAACGAGAAGTCGCATTCCAGAAACTCCTCGTACTGCTTGCGCTGCGCGTCGTTCATGATGTCGTACACCATGCTGTGCACCATCTTGTGGTCCAGCGGCTCGACGTTGATGCGCCTGACATCGCCATGCACCCGTATCATGGGCGGCAGCCCGGCCGAGAGGTGAAGGTCGGAGGCTTTGTTCTTGACGCTGAAGGCGAGCAGTTGGGTGATATCCATCCCGTGATCCCGTGCAGTGTTGGTGTAACAGACTGATTATGACGACGATTGAAGGCAATCTCCAACAAGTGCGGGAGCGGCTCGCCAGGGCCTGTGAAGCGGCAGGTCGCGATGCGAACGCCGTCACATTGCTGGCGGTTTCCAAGACCTTCGGGCCGGAACAGGTGGCGGACGCAGTGGCGGCAGGACAACGCGCCTTTGGCGAGAACTACATCCAGGAGGGTGTCGAGAAGGTGCTGGCCCTGCAGGCCCTGCTCCCTGGAGCCGATCTGGAATGGCACTGCATCGGCCCGGTGCAGAGCAACAAGACACGGCTGGTGGCCACCCACTTCGACTGGGTGCATTCGGTGGACCGGCTCAAGATCGCGCAGCGCCTGTCCGAACAGCGGCCCGAGGACCGCGCGCCCCTGCAGGTGTGCCTGCAGGTGAACGTCGACGGAGGGGCGAACAAGTCGGGTGTGGCGCCGGAGGAGCTGTCTGTTCTGGCCCACGCGGTGGCGACCTTGCCCCGCCTGCGTCTGCGGGGGCTGATGTGCATCCCCGAGCCGAGCGAGGACATGGCGGTGCAGCGCGCGGCGTTCCGGCGGGTGCGTGAGCTGCAGCAGGCGCTGACGGACCAGGGGCTGGCGCTCGACGTGCTGTCCATGGGCATGAGCGACGACCTGGAGCCAGCGGTGGCCGAGGGGGCCACACTGGTGCGCGTCGGCCGGGCCATCTTCGGTCACCGGCCGCGCAAGGAGCCGGTCACTGCTTCGGCGGCTGGATCGGCTTGATGGCGCCGCAGTCGGCCGAGAGCCACTTGCCCTGACCTTCCATGGTCATGGTCTCGGGTTTGCCGTTGCGGACTGTCTGCATGACCATCTTGGTGGCAAAGGCCTTGTCGCCGCTGAAGGTGTAGGTGCCTTCGCCCGTGGTCGGCGGGTTCTTGCAGGCGAACTTCGACTTCAGGGTGTTGCCCGTGCGCGAGATGATGGTCGAAGTGCAGTCGCCTTCGGTCTGGCTGGGCAGTTCCGACCGCGCAGCCATTTCGGGGGTGATGCACACCTTGACAGTCACCGCGCCGCCAGCGCCGACGCTCATGCCGTTCTGGCCCATCATGGCTTCCATCTGCTTGCGCTGCGCGGGCGGCATGGCGGCCAGCTGCTTCTGCATCTCGGCCATGGCCTTGTCCAGCTCCGGGTTGCCTCCCATCTTGTTCTGGATGGCCCACAGGCCGGGCGCGGTGGTCTGGGCGAAGGCGCTGGCGGAACACAACAGAAGGCAGGTCAGCAGTCGGGACGGGGCACGCATAAGAACTCCGGTGGGTGAGGGATCGTTCTATTGTGCGTCGCCAAGGCCTCACAGCGGCAGCCGGCTGCTGTTCTTCACCTCTTCCATCACTGCGTAGGTGCGCGTCTCGCGCACGCCCGGCAGCTGCCACAGCACGCTGCCGGCGAAGTCGCGGAAGGCGGCCATGTCGGCCATGCGGGTCTTGATGAGGTAGTCGAAGCCGCCGGCCACCATGTGGCATTCCAGGATCTCGTCGCGCACCTGCACCGCGGCCTTGAACTCGTTGAACACGTTGGGCGTGGTGCGGTCGAGCAGCACCTCGACGAAGACCAGCATGCCGCGCCCGAGCTTGAGCGGGTTCAGCCGCGCCTCGTAGCCCAGGATGTAGCCCTCGCGCTGCAAGCGCTGGGTGCGCGCCAGCACAGCGGTGGGCGACAGCGACACCGCCTCGGCCAGTTTGAGGTTGGAGATGCGGCCGTCGGCCTGCAGGACGTTCAGGATGCGCAGGTCGATGCGGTCGAGGTCGGGGGCGGCTTCGCTCATGGATAGTGAATTATCCTATTTTACGCCGAAAATTAGACAAAAATTCGTCGAATGGTTCTTCAGACTCCGGGCATTCACCAATTTGTCCTGTTTCAGGAGACCCGCCATGCCCCGCAGCACCGACCGCCTGCCCTTCCCCTACCGGCCCGAGGCCGAGACTGTTGCCCAGCGCCTGGCCGCGCTGCAGGGGGCGCTGGATTGGGCCGCCGCCGCCCACGTCGCGGCGCCCTGGGTACGCGCGGTGCGCGAGAACCCGCCGCCGTTCTGGGCCATGGAAAGCCTGCTCAAGGAATACCCGATTTCCAGCGCCGAAGGCCTGGCCCTGATGCGCCTGGCCGAGGCCCTGCTGCGCGTGCCCGACGCTGAGACGGCGATCGCGCTGACGGCCGACCAGTTGGGTCGCGCCGACTTCGACGGTGCCGCCGACTCGACTCTGGCGAGGTTGTCGTCGACGGCCATCGCCATGTCCAAGCACTTCCTGCCCGAGTCCGGCCACGAGCCGGGCCTGATGGCCAAGCTGGGCGCGCGCACCGTGGTGGCCGCCACGCTGCGCGCGGTGCAGCTGCTGGGCCGCCAGTTCGTGCTGGGGCAGACCATCGGCGAGGGCATGAAGGAGGCGACAGCGGCGCGCAGGAAGCAGCCCAACCTCCAGTTCAGCTACGACATGCTGGGCGAAGGTGCGCGCACCGCGGCCGACGCGCTGCGCTACCAGGCCAGCTACGAGAACGCCATCGCCGCCATCGCCCAGGGCGCGGACCCGGCGCGCCACCCGGCTCAGAACGACGGCATCTCGATCAAGCTCAGCGCGCTGCACCCGCGCTACGAAGATGCCCAGCACGAGCGCGTGATGAACGAGCTCGTGCCGCGCGTGTGGACTCTGTGCCGCGCGGCCGCGGCGGCCAACCTGAACCTGACCATCGACGCCGAGGAGGTGGACCGGCTCGAACTCTCGCTGGACGTGTTCGAGGCGCTGGCCGCGCTGGTGGCCGAACATTGCCCGCAGTGGCAAGGTCTGGGCCTGGCCATGCAGGCCTACCAGACGCGCGCGGTCGAGCTGATCGCGCACATCGCCGCGCTGGCCCGCCAGTACCGTATCAAGTTCATGTGCCGCCTGGTCAAGGGCGCCTACTGGGACGCCGAGATCAAGCGCGCGCAGGAACAGGGCCTCCCCGCTTACCCGGTGTTCACCCACAAGCACCACACCGACGTGAGCTACCTGGCCTGCGCCAAGACGCTGCTGGACGCGCCCGACGCGATCTTTCCGCAGTTCGCCACGCACAACGCCGGCACGATTGCGGCCATCCTGCAACTTGCATCGCGCAAGGCGGTTCCGTTTGAATTGCAAAGATTGCACGGCATGGGCGAGGGCATCTACCGCGAGGTGCTGAAGAACCCGCTGGTGAGCTGCCGCGTCTACGCCCCCGTGGGCGCGCACCGCGACTTGCTGGCCTACCTGGTGCGCCGCCTGCTGGAGAACGGCGCCAACTCCTCCTTCGTGCACCAGCTGGCCGACGAGTCGGTGGGCATGGACGAGCTGCTGATCTCGCCGCTGCGGCTGGAGCCGCAGGCCTCGTTGCCGTTGCCGATGGACCTGTACGGCACGGCTCGCGCCAACAGCAGCGGCCGAGACCTGACGGTGGTCGCGCAGCGCGATGAGCTGCTGGCGGCGCACGCGGCCTGTGTCGTGCCCGTGGTGGCGGAAGCCAAGGCGGAAGATGCGACCGGCGCCGTGGCGCGCGCCGTCGCCGCCTTCGGCGCCTGGAACCACACCCCGGTGGCGCAACGTGCGGCCGTGCTGCGCTTCGCCGCTGACGCGCTCGACGCGGCTCTGCCGCGCTTCTGCACCCTGCTGGTGAAAGAGGCGCACAAGACCTGGGGCGACGCCGTGTCCGAGGTGCGCGAGGCGGTGGACTTCCTGCGCTACTACGCCAACGAGGCCGAGCGCGTGCAGGCGCCGCAGACCCTGCCCGGCCCCACGGGCGAGAGCAACACGCTGCGCCTGGAAGGCCGCGGCGCCTGGGTCTGCATCAGCCCCTGGAACTTCCCGCTGGCGATCTTCATGGGCCAGGTCGCGGCGGCGCTGGCCACTGGCAACACGGTGCTGGCCAAGCCGGCCGAGCAGACCCCGGCGGTGGCGCTGGAGGCGGTGAAACTGCTGCACACCGCCGGCATCCCCGCCGATGCGCTGCAGCTGCTGCACGGCCCGGGCGAGACGGTGGGTGCGGCCCTGGTCGCGGCGCCCGGCGTGGCCGGCGTGGTGTTCACCGGATCGACCCAGGTGGCCAAGATCATCCAGCGCGCGCTGGCGGCCAAGGACGGCCCCATCGTGCCCCTGATCGCCGAGACCGGCGGCATCAACGCCATGCTGGTGGACAGCACGGCCCTGCCCGAGCAGGTGGCCGACGCGGTGGTGCAGAGCGCCTTCCGCAGCGCGGGCCAGCGCTGCTCGGCCCTGCGCCTGCTGTGCGTGCACGAGGCGATTGCCGACGGCGTGATCGAGATGATCCAGGGCGCTGCGAAAGAGCTGGTGGCGGGCGATCCGTCGCAGCTGTCGACCGACCTCGGCCCGGTGATCGATGCCGAGGCCTTCGACAACATCCAGCGCCACGTCGCGCGGCTGAGCAGCAGCGCCAAGGCCTTGCTGCCGGAAGCACGCCCGGCGCAGGCCCTGCCCAATCTGGTGCCGCCGCAGATGTTCGAGGTCGGTGCGATTGCCGAGGTGACGCAGGAAATCTTCGGCCCGGTGTTGCAGGTGGTGCGCTGGGGCGGCGATCCGATGGACGTGATCCGCCAGATCAACGCCCTGGGCTACGGCCTGACGCTGGGCATCCAGACCCGCATCGACAGCCGCGCGCAGGCGCTGGCCGCCGCGGCGCGGGTGGGCAACGTCTATGTCAACCGCAACATGATCGGCGCCGTGGTGGGCGTGCAGCCCTTCGGCGGCGAAGGCCTCTCCGGCACCGGCCCCAAGGCCGGCGGGCCGAACTACCTGCAACGCTTCTGCGCCGAGCAGACCCTGACCATCAACACCACCGCGGCGGGCGGCAACGTGGCGCTGTTCGCCGGCTGAGTCTTCTGTCGCGCGCTTGACCCGGGGGCGCAGGGGCCGGCGGAACAATGCCGGCATGAAGCCCTTTTGCTCCCCGTTGCAGTCCCAGGTCGTCGAGGTTTGCGTGTCTGTGGGAGATGCGGTGCGCGCCGGCGACCCGCTGGTAATCGTCGAGGCCATGAAGATGGAGCACGAGCTGCGCGCCGTGGCCGATGGCCATGTGACCGAGCTGTGTTGCGCGGTCGGGGACGTGGTTCAGGAGGGCGATGCGCTGCTGGTGCTCGCACCGGTGGTGATTGCCCCTGAAGCCGCTTCAGTGCCGGCGGACGTGCCGGCAGGAGCGCCGGTGGCCGGGGGCGCCGGGCGGGCCGATCTGGCGCGGCTGCGCGAGCGCGAACGCTTTCTTCTGGACGCTGCAAGACCGGAGGCGGTGGCGAAACGCCATGCGCTGGGCCTGCGCACCGCGCGAGAGAACATCGCCGACCTGTGCGACGAGGGCTCGTTCATCGAATACGGCGCGCTGGCCGTGGCGGCGCAGCGCAACCGCCGCAGCGCCGAGGACCTGATCGCCAACACGCCCGCCGACGGCATGGTGACCGGCATCGGTTCGGTCAATGGCGCCGAGTTCGGCGCAGGGCGCTCGCGCACTGTGGTCATGGCCTACGACGCCACCGTGCTGGCCGGCACGCAGGGCATGCGCAACCACGCCAAGACCGACCGCCTGCTGGGCGTCGCGCTGGCGCAGAAGCTGCCGGTGGTGCTGTTCGCCGAGGGCGGTGGCGGGCGGCCGGGCGACACCGACATGCCCATCGTCGCGGGTCTGCACGTGGGCACCTTCGCCGCGTTCGCCCGGCTGTCCGGCCAGGTGCCGGTGGTCGGCATCGCGGCGGGCCGCTGCTTCGCGGGCAACGCGGCGCTGCTGGGCTGCAGCGATGTGGTCATCGCCACACGCAGCAGCAACATCGGCATGGGCGGCCCGGCCATGATCGAGGGCGGCGGGCTGGGCTTGTACCGGCCCGAAGAAATCGGCCCGTCGGAAGTGCAGCACGCCAACGGCGTGATCGACATCCTGGTCGAGAACGAAGCCGAGGCGGTGGTGGCCGCAAAACACTACCTGTCGTTTTTCCAGGGCTGCACGATCGGCTGGGCGGCGCCCGACCCGCAGACCTTGCGCGACGTTGTGCCCGAGAACCGGGTGCGCGCCTACGACAGCCGGGCCGCGATGGCAGGGCTGGTGGACGTGGGCAGCCTGCTGCCGCTGCGCACCGGTTTTGGCGCCGGCATCCACACCGCGCTGGGCCGCATCGAGGGTCGGCCGGTGGGGCTGATGGCCAACAACCCCTTGCACCAGGGCGGCGCCATCGACGCCGATGCGGCCGACAAGGCGGCGCGTTTCATGCAGCTGTGTGATGCCCACGGCCTGCCCATCGTCAGCCTGGTCGACACCCCGGGGTTCATGGTCGGTCCGGCCACCGAGGCCACGGCCCAGGTGCGGCACGTCAGCCGCCTGTTCGTGCGCGCGGCCCACCTGCGGGTGCCGGTGTTCGCGGTGGTGATGCGCAAGGGCTATGGCCTGGGGGCGATGGGCATGACGGCCGGCGGCTTTCATGCGCCGGTCTTCACGGTCGCCTGGCCATCGGCCGAGTTCGGCGCCATGGGGCTGGAAGGTGCGGTGCGGCTGGGCTACCGCAAGGAGCTGGAGGCGGTGCCCGAGGGACCGCAGCGCGAGGCCCTGTTCCAGTCGCTGCTGGGGCAGATGGTGGCGCGGGGTGCGGCGACCGAGATGGCTGGCACGCTGGAGATCGATGCGGTGATCGACCCGGCCGACACACGGGCCTGGCTGGCCCGGGGGCTGGCCGGCTCAAGGGTGGCCGCACCGCCCGAACGGGGCGGCATCGACACCTGGTAATTGCGCGCCGCAGGCAGGCTGGCGCTCAGTGCAGGTCGCCGAACGAGGTGGAGCGCACGCCGGCGCTGGGGGATTGCGGTGCGGTCTGGTTGATGTTGATCCAGAACTCGCAGACGTGTTTCATCGCGCTGAGGAACTGCGCGAATTCCGTTGGTTTGGCGATGTAGGCGTTGGTGCCGGCCTCGTAGGCGCGCTGCAGGTCGCTGGGCTCGGTGGACGAGGTCAGCACCACCACCGGGATGTTGTGCAGCGTGTCCGAACCTTTGATTTCCTTGAGCACCCCGATGCCGTCCAGCAGGGGCATCTTCAGGTCCAGCAGCACCAGCACGGGGTTGCCGCCCGGACGGTCGGCATAGTCGTCGCGCCGGTAGAGGTAGTCCAGCGCCTGCATGCCGTCGGAGACGTGGGTCACGCGCCCGTCCAGTCCGTGGCGGGCCAGCGCCAGTTTGGTCAGTTCTGCGTCGTCCGGGTTGTCCTCGACCAGCAGGATGGCTTCAGCGTTCTTGTTCATGGTTCCAGGACCGAAGGTATGGAGTCGTGCGACGAGTCTGACGGGCTGCAGCCTTCAAAAGGCAGCGAGAAGTGGAACGTGCTGCCTTCGCCCTGCTGGCTCTCGGCCCAAATGCTACCACCGTGGCGCTCGAGAATGCGCCGGGTGAGGGCCAGTCCGATGCCGGTGCCCTCGAATTCCGAGGCCCGGTGCAGGCGCTGGAAGACGCCGAAGAGCTTCTGCGCGTACTTGGTGTCGAAACCGACGCCGTTGTCCTTGACGTAGAAGGTGTAGCCCACGGCGGGGTCGACGCTCCAGCCGACCTCGATGCGGGCGCGTTCGCGGGGACGGGTGTACTTGAAGGCATTGCCCAGCAGGTTGGCCCAGACCTCGCGCAGCAGCAGCGCGTCGCCCTGGACCACCGGCAGGTCGGGGGCGATCACCCAGTCGACCACGCGGCCTTCGGTGTCGTGCGCGATCTGGCTGACCACCGCCTCGACCAGCATGGTGAAGTCCACGGGCATCACGTTGACCGCCGAGCGGCCCAGGCGGGAGAACGCCAGCAGGCCGTCGATGAGCTGGCTCATGTGGCGCGCCGAGTTGCCGATGGTGCCCAGGTAGCGCTGCGTGGTGTCGTCGCCCTTGTCGGCCAGGTGCTCCTCCAGCAGGCTCACGAAGCTGGAGATGTGGCGCAGCGGCGAGCGCAGGTCGTGCGAGACCGAGTAGGAGAAAGACTCCAGGTCCTTGTTGGCGGCCAGCAGCTGCTCGGTGCGCTCGACCACCCGGTTCTCCAGCTCGTCGTTGATGTTGCGCATCAGGTCGTCCAGCCGCTTGGCGTCGGTCATGTCGCGGCTGATCTTGGAGAAGCCGCGCAGCTCGCCGCTGTCGTCCCGCAGCGCGATCAGGATCGAGTGGGCCCAGTAGCGCGAGCCGTCCTTGCGCGTCTGCCAGCTGTGCAGCTCGTGCTGGCCTCGGGATGCCGCCATGCGCAGCATCTGTGCGGCGATGCTCGATGCCTCGTCCGGGTTGTCCGGCTGCAGCAGCTTGGCGTAGTGCTGCCCGAGCATCTCGGAGGGCGAATAGCCTTCCATGCGCTGGGCACTGTCGGTCCAGTCGGTGATGCAGCCCTGGGCGTCCAGGAAGTAGATGCTGTAGTCACGCAGGTTGTCCGCCATGAGGCGGAAGCGCTGCTCGCTCTCCAGCAACTCCATCGACCGTTCACGGATCCGCATCTCCAGCTCGTCGTTGAGCTGGTGCACGCGTTCCTCAACGCGCTTGCGTTCGGTGATGTCGATGATCTGGACGATGATGCCCTGCACCAGGCCTTCGTAGATGTCTGGCAGCAGGGTGGCCCGGATGTAGATGTCCTCTCCGCTCACGGTGTGGCGCCAGGATTCGTAGTGCTGGACCTGTCCGTCAAGGGCCGCCTGGTACCGGGGCTGGACCTCCTGCCAGACCAAGGCCGGCAGGCACTCGCTGATGTGGAGTCCGAGAATGCGAGCCGGGTCCAGACCATAGAGCCGGCGGTGTTCTTCGTTGGCGAACCGGAACCTGAGCATGGCGTCCAGGTAGGCGATCACGCCGGGCACGTGGTTGGTCACCGTCTGCAGGAAGCGCTGGTTTTCCTGCAGCGCCAGCTCGGCCTGCCTGCGCTGGGTGATGTCCACCACCGTGGTGTTGCTGCGCAGGAAGCGTCCCTGTTCGTCGCGCACGGCTGCTGACGACAGGAGCGCATGGAACACGGAGCCGTCCTTGCGGCGCATCTCGTACTCCACACCGGCCAGCACGCCTTCACGGATCAGCCGCTCCATGCGGTCTTCCAGCAGCGGCACGCGGGAGGGAAGGACCACATCGCGGTAGCTCAGCCGGCCGATGACCTCGTCGCGCTCGTAGCCCAGCCATTGCAGCTCGGTGTCGTTGATCGATTCGTACACACCGTCGGCGTTGAGGGAGTGGTAGCCGCAGGGGGCCTGGTTGTAGAGGGCCTGCGCCTGCTGCAGGGCGTCGGCCAGCTGGCGGTTGGTGCTCTGCACACGGTCTTCAGAGGCCTTGCGCTCGGTGATGTCGACCATCTGGATGATCAGCCCCTGCACCTGGCCGTTCTCGATGTATGGCGTGTACCCGATGCTCGCGTAGAACTCGTGGCCGTCCGGGAAGCGGCGCAAGCCTTCAAATTGCTGGTGTTCGCCGTGCAGCGCGGCTTCCAGGCGCGCGCCGGCCGTGGCAAAGTCCTCGGGCCTGGCGATGTCGCGCAGGTGCAGGCCGATCAGGCTGGCCGGCTCGGTGCCCAGCCAGCGGGCGTAGCTGGCGTTGGCAAAGCGGCAGATCAGGTCGCGATCGTAGAAGGCCAGCTGCACCGGCACGGTGTTGGTGACGGTCTGCAGGAAATTGCGTTGGGCGTGCAGGGCGTGTTCGGCCAGCTTGCGCGCCGAGATGTCCACCAGGGTGTTGTTGGTCCGGACAAAGCGCCCCTGTTCATCGACCACGGCCGTGCTGCTGAGCAGGGCCACGAAGGTCGTGCCGTCACGGCGGCGCAGGCCCAACTCGACCGATTCCAGCTTTTCGCCTTTGATCAGGCGCTGAAGCCGGTCCCTGATCATGGGCCTGTCTTCGGGCAGCACCTGGTCTCGGAAGGTCATCTTGCCGATGATTTCCTCCCGGGTGTATCCCAGCCAGTCCAGTTCTGTCTGGTTGATCAGGACGAAGATGCCGTCGGCGTCCACCGAGTGGTAGCCGCAGGGGGCCTTGTTGTAGAGCGTCTGGGCGTCGTGCAGCGTCTGCCGCAGCCGCTCGTTGACCGTCGCCAGCTGGCTGGTCCGTTCCTGGACCCGAGACTCCAGCTCGCTGTTGAGCCGCTGGATCTGGTGCTGCTGCTCGTGGGTCTCGGTGATGTCGCGCGACACCGCCAGCAGCATCACCGGCTGGCCGCTGCTGTCGGTGATCGGAGAGACCACGGTGTCCCACCACTTGGGTGTGCCCTTGAACGTGTTGCCGAAGGCCACAAAGCGCGCGCCGCCGGCAGTGCGCGCTTGGTCGAGTGCCGAGCGTGCGAGGTTCTGTCCTTCTTCGGGCCACCAGGTGGTCCAGTCGCTGCCGCGGACCTGCTCAAAATCATCGACCTCTACCAGCTTGCAGCCACGGGCGGTCATCTGGAGCACGTGGCCCTGCAGGTCCAGCACCTTGGTGCAGTCCGGGCTGCTGGCAATGATCTGGCGGTTGAGCTCGTCCTTGATGCGGGCTTCCGCCTCCAGCTTGCGCAGCTGGCTGATGTCCTGCACGAAACCCAGCTGTCCGGTGAGCCGGCCCTGTTCGTCAAACTGGGGGATGTTTCGCGCAATCACATGGGCGATGTCCTCGCTGCCTGGCCGGATGATGCGGAATTCAAGGCTCGTGCTCGTGCCTGTGGCCACGCCGCGTTCCCAGTATTCCTTCACAACCGCCACGTCGGCCGAATGAACGCAGCGCATCCAGCCGAAATTGAAGAAATCCTGCTCTTCCAGGCCGAAGATCTGCTGCAGCATCTGATCGACCTGTATCAGAGAACCATCGGGCTGGATGCGCAGCATGCCAATGGGGAACACGCTGTTGAGGGCCGCGAACAGAGAGCTGTAGGGGTCCGGCGATTCGCTGCGGAGACCATGGGCGGGGCCGGGCGATGCGGCGGGGCGCCGCAACTGCGCCAGCTCGGCGCGCAGGGCCTGCACCTCGGCTTCGAGCGCGCGCTCACGATCGGACACCTGCTCTTCGTCAGGTGTCTTTCTGGCTTTGTTCCCAGGAAACGGGTGGATCGCGCTCATCGCGGACCCACTTTACCGCAGGGGGCCGCAGCCCAGATGTGAAATCTGACCGTCAGAACCGGGGCAAATCCGGGTGGCTGATCTGGCCTGCGCGCACCAGCATCTTTCCGTATTCGGCACAACGTTGCAGCGTCGGAATCACTTTTCCGGGGTTTAGTAGCTCTTTGGTATCAAAGGCGCGTTTGACGGCGAACATCTGTGCGTTTTCCTCTGCGGAAAACTGAACGCACATGCTGTTGACTTTTTCCACACCCACGCCGTGTTCGCCTGTCACCGTGCCGCCCATGGCGACGCTGGTTTCCAGGATGTCGGCGCCGAACAGCTCGCAGCGGCGCAGCTGGTCCGGGTCGTTGGCATCGAACAGGATCAGCGGGTGCAGGTTGCCGTCGCCGGCATGGAACACGTTGGCGCAGCGCAGGCCGTACTTCTTCTCCATCTCGCCGATGGCGATCAGGATGTCGGCCAGGCGCTTGCGCGGGATGGTCGAGTCCATGCACATGTAGTCGGGGCTGATGCGGCCGCTGGCCGGAAAGGCGTTCTTGCGGCCGCTCCAGAAGCGCAGGCGCTCGGCCTCGTCGCGGCTCACGGCGATGGCGGTGGCACCGCAGCCGCGCAGCACCGCGCTCATGCGGCCGATTTCCTCTTCCACCTCTTCGGGTGTGCCGTCGCTCTCGCACAGCAGGATCGCCTCGGCGTTCAGGTCGTAGCCGGCCTTGACAAAGTCTTCCACCGCGGCGGTCATGGGCTTGTCCATCATCTCCAGCCCGGCCGGGATGATGCCGGCCGCGATGACCGAGGCCACTGCGTCGCCCGCCTTCTGGATGTCGTCGAAGCTGGCCATGATGCAGCGCGCCAGCTGGGGCTTGGGCACCAGCTTGACCACCACCTCGGTCACGACCGCCAGCATGCCCTCGCTGCCGATCACCAGCGACAGCAGGTCCAGGCCCGGCGTGTCCAGCGCGGTGCCTCCGAAGGTGACCGGTTCACCCTCGACCGTGAAGCCGCGCACCTGCAGCACGTTGTGCACCGTCAGGCCGTACTTCAGACAGTGCACGCCGCCCGAGTTCTCGGCCACGTTGCCGCCGATGGTGCAGGCGATCTGGCTGCTCGGGTCCGGCGCGTAGTACAGGCCGTGCGGCGCGGCCGCCTCGCTGATGGCGAGGTTGCGCACGCCGGCCTGAACCACCGCGGTGCGCGATCGGGCGTCGAGCGACACGATCTTGTTGAACTTGGCCAGCGACAGCGTCACGCCCATGGCGTGCGGCATGGCGCCGCCGGAGAGGCCGGTGCCGGCGCCGCGCGCCACCACCGGCGCATTCAGTGCGTGGCAGGCCTTGAGCACGGCCGCCACCTGGGCTTCGGTCTCGGGCAGGGCCACCACCAGCGGCCGCTGGCGGTAGGCGGTGAGGCCGTCGCACTCGTAGGGCACGGTGTCCTCGGCGTGCCAGAGCAGGGCGTGGGCCGGCAGCACGGCCTGCAGGGCGCGCACCACCTCGGCCTGGCGGGCGGCGCGTTCGGCGCGGGTGACTTCGGCGGGGGCGGTGGGGGCGTTCATGCGCGGCAGTGTACGGCTGGCCGTCCGCTTGTGCATTGAAGAAACTTGCAGCCCGATGTGAGAGGACTTGAGTGGTTTTGACCCGCGTCAAATGCCGGGGTCTTGAAAAGCGCAGGATGGGAATCTATCTGTCTGGCACGGGAGCGGTGTTGACCGGTCCCCCGAATGCACCACCACCTTCAGGAGTGAACGACATGAACCATCTGATCGCACGCACCGGCCTGTTCGACGACTTCTTCAAGGATGTCGCCCCCGGTTTTTATGTCCGCCCGCTGCACGGCGACAGCCTGCCCTCGCCCTCGCAGATCAAGATCGACGTGAAGGAAACGCCATCGGCCTATACCGTGGTGGCCGAAGTGCCCGGCGTGGCCAAGGAGGACATCCACGTGACGGTCGAAGGCAGCGTGGTGACCCTGCGCGCCGAGATCAAGCAGCAGGACAGCCAAAGCCAGGACGAGAAGGTGTTGCGCACCGAGCGCTACTACGGCGCCGTGGCCCGCAGCTTCCAGCTGGCCACCGACATCGACAACGAGAAGTCGAAGGCGAAGTACGAAAACGGCGTGCTGACGCTCACGCTGCCGAAGAAGCTGGCGCTCGCGGGCCAGCGACTGAACGTCGAATGATCAGCTGAGGGAGTTGCGCAGCCACTCGGCGAAGGCGGCGCACTCCCAGCGGTCCATGGTGCCGGTCCGCCAGCACAGGTAGTGCGCGTGCGGGCTGGGCACATGGCGCGGGTAGAGCGGCACCAGCGTGCCGTTCTCCAGCCAGGGCGCGGCCAGCTTCATGCGCACCAGGGCCACACCCATGCCGGCTGCAGCGGCGTCGCACATCAGGCCGATGTCGTTGAATTGCGAGCCGTCCACCGGCTCGGGCCAGTCCAGATCGTGCGCCGCGAACCAGGTGCGCCAGGGCTCCAGCGGGCTGCGCAGCAGCGGTTCGCCCTCCAGATCCTGCGGCGTCTCGAACGGGCCGTGCTCGCGCACGAAGGTCGGCGAGGCCAGCGGCGTGACCTCGTCCTTCATCAGGCAGACGTGCTCCACATCGGCGTAGCGACCGGTGCCGAAGCGGATCATCAGGTCCGCGTCCTCGGCCACCACGTCCAGCAGCGGGATGCTGACCTGCAGCGTCAGGTCGATCTCGGGGTAGGCGTCGGAAAACTGCTTGAGGCGCGGCAGCAGGATGGAGCGCGCAAAGGTCGGCGTGACCGCCAGCCGCAGCTTGCGCCGGCCCGGCGAGGCCGCGCTGCTGGGAAACTTCTGCAGCGAGGCCAGGCCCTCGCGCACCTGCGCCAGGTACTCGCTGCCCTCGGTGGTCAGTGAAAAATCCGCCCGCCCGAACAGCTTGGTGCCCAGGATCTGTTCGAGCTGCTTGATGCGGTGGCTCACCGCGCTGGGTGTCACGCACAGCTCTTCCGCTGTCTGCGTCACGCTGCGCAGGCGCGCCAGCGCTTCGAACGTCAGCAGACACTGGATGGGCGGAATCCTGATCGCCATCTGGATTATTTGAAGACAACGGTCTTGTGGCCGTTGAGCAGCACGCGGTGCTCGCTGTGCCACTTCACCGCGCGCGCCAGCACCTGGCTCTCGGTGTCGCGGCCCAGGGCGGTGAGGTCTTCCACCGTGTCGGTGTGGTCCACGCGGGCCACGTCCTGCTCGATGATCGGGCCCTCGTCCAGATCCGCCGTCACGTAGTGGGCGGTGGCGCCGATCAGCTTCACGCCGCGGTCGTGCGCCTGGTAGTAGGGCTTGGCGCCCTTGAAGCTGGGCAGGAAACTGTGGTGGATGTTGATCGCCTGGCCCGAGAGCTCGCGGCACAGGTTGTCCGACAGGATCTGCATGTAGCGCGCCAGCACCACCAGCTCCGCGCCTTCGCTGCGGATCACCTCCAGCTGCTTCGCCTCGGCCTGCGCCTTGGTGGAGGCCGTCAGCGGAATGTGGTGGAACGGCACGTTGTAGCTGGCCGCCAGCTGGTAGAAGTCGCGGTGGTTGCTGACGATGGCCCGGATGTCCAGCCGCAACAGGCCACTTTTCCAGCGGAACAGCAGGTCGTTCAGGCAGTGGCCTTCCTTGCTCACGAAGATGACGGTCTTCATCGGCTCGGCCAGGGGGTGCAGTCCCCATTGCATGCCGAACGGTTCGGCAAACAAGCTCAGGTGGGTGCGCAAGTCGTCCTGGGTCAGTTGGCCGCAAGTGAACTGGACCCGCATGAAGAACAGGCCGGTGCCGTGGTCGTTGTACTGGGCGGCTTCTTCGATGTTGCCGCCACGCTCCAGCAGGAAACCGGAGACGGCGTGCACGATGCCGGGACGGTCCTGGCAGGAGAGGGTGAGAACGTAGGTGTGGATCATGGTCGGGCGGATTGTCGCAGGGTGGCTGGGGGTGGGTCCGGGTGGTCCGAGGTCAGTGGACCTCACGATTCGATGTTTCCGGTGCCAGAATCCGTCCACTTCATTGTCTGCGCACGCTGCGCCCGCCCAGGAGACCGACCATGGCCTACAACGACTTCCGCATGGACAACCAGTGGTTGCCCTTCACGCCCAACCGTGCTTTCCAGAAAGACCCGCGCGTCTTCGTCGGCGCCGACGGCATGTACTTCACCACGCACGACGGCCGCCAGATCATCGACGGCATTTCCAGCCTGTGGTGCGTGGGCGCGGGCCACAACCGCAAGGCCATCAACGAGGCCATCAAGGCCCAGCTGGACACGCTGGACTACTCGACCGCCTTCAGCGTCAGCAACGACAAGGCCTTCCGTGCCGCCGAGATGATCGCGGCCATGGCGCCCGGCGACCTGAACAAGGTGCTGTTCTGCAACTCCGGCTCGGAAGCGGCCGACACGTCCCTGAAGGTGGCGCTGGCCTACCACCGGGCGCGCGGCGAAGGCCACCGCAACATCTTCATCGGCCGCGAGCGCGGCTACCACGGCGTCAACTTCGGCGGCATGAGCGTGGGCGGCATTCCGGCCAACCGCAAGGTCTACGGCGCCGCGCTGCTGCCGCGCGTGGACCACCTGCGCTTCATCCACGACCCGGTGAACCACGCTTACATCCACAACCAGGAACCGGTGTGGAACGAGGACATCCTGCTGGAGCTGGAAAACCGCATCCTGCCGCTGCACGACCCGAGCAACGTGGCGGCGGTCATCGTCGAGCCGGTGGCCGGCAGCGCGGGCTGGTACATCCCGCCGCAGGGCTACCTGAAACGGCTCAGAGAGATCTGCGACAAGCACGGCATCCTGCTGATCTTCGACGAGGTCATCACCGGCTTCGGCCGTCTGGGCACGCCGTTCGCGTCGGACTACTACGGCGTGCAGCCCGACATGCTGAACTTCGCCAAGGCGGTGACCAACGGCGTCATCCCCATGGGCGGCGTGGTCTGCAGCGACCGCATCTACAACGCCATGATGGGCGCCCACGGCAGCGCGCCGGAGCACGCCATCGAGTTCTTCCACGGCTACACCTACAGCGGCCACCCGGTGGCCTGCGCGGCGGCGATCGCCACGCTGGAGCTGTTCCAGCAGGAAAACCTGTTCGCCCGCGCCGGCGAGATGGGCCCTGTGCTGGGCGACGCCGCCCACAGCGCGATCAAGGGCCTGCCCAACGTCATCAGCATCCGCAGCCTGGGCCTGGCGGTCGGCGTGGAGCTGGCCTCGATTCCTGGCCTGCCGGGCAAGCGCGCCTACGACATCTTCCTGGACTGCTACCACCGCGGTGTGCTGGTGCGCAACGCGGGCGAGAACCTGGTGTTCGCGCCGCCCTACATCGTGGAGCGCGAGCAGATTGATACCATGGTCAACGTGCTGGCCGACGCGATCAAGCGCCACGCCTGACACCCGTCCACCCTTTCCGCCGCAAGGAGGCTCCGCATGGCCATCATGGATTTCCTGAACCGCCAGTTCATCGACGTCATCGAGTGGACCGACGACTCGCGCGACACGCTGTCGTACCGCTTCCCGGACGACGACAAGCAGATCAAGAACGAGGCCCAGCTGATCGTGCGCGAGAGCCAGGTGGCGCAGTTCGTCTACGTCGGCCAGTTCGCCGACACGCTGGGGCCGGGCCGCCACACGCTCAAGACCGAGAACATCCCCATCCTCTCGGACCTGCTGGGCTGGAAGTACAAGTTCCAGACGCCGTTCAAGGCGGATGTCTACTACGTCGTCACGCGCGTCTTCACCGGCAACAAGTGGGGCACGTCCAACCCGGTGATGATGCGCGACGCCGATTTCGGCGTGGTGCGCATGCGCGCCTTCGGCACCTACGACTTCAAGATTGTCGACCCGGTGAAGTTCCTCAAGGAAGTCGCGGGCACCGACCACCACTTCCGGCTGGACGAGTTCAACGACGTGATGCGCTCACGCCTGGTCAGCGTGTTCAGCGAGACCCTGGCCAAGGCCAAGGTGCCGGCGCTGGACGTGGCCACGCGCTACGGCGAGCTGGGCGAGGCGCTGCTGGAGCCGATCAACGTCGCCACGCGCGAGAAGTACGGCATCGAGATGACCGCCTTCGTGGTGGAAAACGTGTCGGTGCCGCCCGAGCTGGAGCAGGCGATCGACAAGCGCGGCTCCATGACCGCCATCGGCAACCTCAACGACTACATCAAATACAACATGGGCAACGCCCTGGCCGAAGGCAAGGCGGGCACCGCCGGCATCGGCGCAGAGCTGGCGGCCGGCCTGGCCATGGGCCAGTCGATGATGCAGGGCATGGCCGGCGGGACCGCCCAGGCGCCTTCGCAGCCGGGTCTGGTGCCCCAGGCCCCCGCGGCGGCCGCGGCCCCGCCGTCGGCACCCATCGCGCTGATGACCCCCGAACAGGTGGCCGAGGCCCTGGGCGTGAGTCCGGCCGACGTGCTGCAGGAGCTGGAGGCGGGCAACCTCAAGGGCCGCAAGATCGGCAGCCAGTGGCGCGTGCCGCAGGCGGCGCTCGATGATTTTCTCAAGGGTTGACGCCACAGGCCCATGCAGCTGAGCGAAGTCACCGCACGCCAGAAGCTGGCCTGTCCGGCCTGCGGCGGCGAGGCGCAGTGGAACCCGGCGAAGAAGGCGCTGATCTGCGCCTACTGCGGCACCGAGTCGCCTTACGAGGTCCAGACCGACGGCGAGATCGTCGAGCACGACCTGGTCGCGGCGCTGCAGTCGATTCCGCGGAGCGCGCGCGGCTGGCAGGACCAGCGCCGGCCGGTGCGCTGCCAGCACTGCCAGGCGATCAGCACCTTCACCAGCGCCCAGCAGGGCAAGGCCTGCGATTTCTGCGGTTCGACGGCGCTGGTGGCGTTCGAGGAGACCGGCGACATCATCCGGCCCGAAAGCCTGCTGCCCTTCGACGTCAGCGAGCCCGCCGCGCGCGACAAGCTGCGCGGCTGGTACAAGTCGCGCTTCTGGGCGCCCAACAACCTCGGCGGCAAGGCGCTCACCGACACCGTCAAGGGCGTCTACCTGCCGTACTGGACCTTCGACGCCGAGGTCAGCGCGCGCTACACGGCCGAGGGCGGCGAGTACTACCAGAACCAGAAGGGCGAGCGACAGGTCCGCTGGTTCCCCGTCAGCGGCCAGGTGCGGCACTTCTTCGACGACACCCTGGTCTGCGGCTCGCGCGGGGTGCACCCGCGGCTGGTGGAGGCGGTCGAACCGTTCCCCACCGCGTCCGAACGGCTCAAACCCTACGACCCGGGCTACCTCAGCGGCTGGACGGTGGAGCGCTACCAGCTCGACCTCGTGGCCGCCGCCCAGCGCGGGCGCGAGCGCATGGTCGAGGCGATCCGGCGGATGTGCGCCCAGGACATCCGCGCCGACACCCACCGCAACCTGCAGGTCGCACCGAGCTTCGACCGCCAGACCTTCAAACACGTGCTGCTGCCGGTCTGGCTGGTGGGTTACCGCTACGGCGCGAAGGACTACCAGGTGGTGGTGAACGGCGCCACCGGGCAGGTGGCGGGCGAGTACCCCAAGAGCTGGGTCAAGATCGCGCTGGCGGTGATCGCCGGGCTGATCCTGCTCTACATCCTCATGTCTCTCGAAGGGCGCTGAGCGCCGGGCCTCGGGCCGGCTCAGCGGCCCATCTGCTGCCGCATCTCGGCGCAATGGTCCTTGGGGGGACGCCGTGGCGTGACCCACTGGCGGTCGGCCACCGCCGGATCAGCGGCTCCGGCCACGTCGCCGGTCAGCGCCATCACCACGCGGTGCGGCTGCCCGGCGGGCAGATGGCGCGGCACCCCCAGGTCGCGCTGCACGTGGCCGTTGCCCGCGATCAGCAGCACCGTGCGACCCGGCTGGAGCGCTCCCACGGCGGTCTGGGCCATGGCCCGGTCGCGGGCGATCTGGATGCGCGTCATCGGTGCGATCTGGGTGTCGGGCAGCAGCTGACAGTGGCCGTCGCGGATCGCCTCGCGCTGCCGCTGCAGGGCCGGCGCAGGCAGCGTGCCGTCCAGAGTGGCATCGGTCATGGCGGCGCGCATCCCGGCGCGGGGCAGGTTGCCGCCCAGCACCGGCGCCCCGGCGCGCACCGCCGAGAGGATGGTCGGGCCGTACACGGCCCAGGGCCAGGCGCCCGTGTTGCGTTCGGCGGTCCAGTCCAGCGCCTCCCGCACCTGGGCTTCGGTTGCGTCGGGCGGCAAATGGCGGGTGTCCCGGCCCTGCTCGACCATCTCCAGCACCAGCGCCCCCAGTTCGCCGCGGGCGGCCAGCTGCTGCACGGTGTCGCGCTGCAGGGCCTGGTGTTCGGGTGCGTCGTGCTGCTCCCCGACCAGCAACAGCGGCGTGGGCAGCAGGCCCTCGAGATCCGCCGTGGCCAGGGGCATGGCACTGCAGGCACCAATCGTCAACGCCATCAGGGCGACGGTGAACCGGCGGACGATGACAGCGGGGCGACAGATCATGACCCGATACTACGCGTCCTGCTGTTGTTGCGTCGGCGCCTTACCGGTGCCCTGTCCGTGTCGCCCGTTACCGATCCTGAGGCCCCGACCACCCGGGGCACCCCCTTCATCCTTCGTGTCTTGCTGACCCTGGTGCTGGCCTTCGGGGCGGCGCGCCTGTGCGCCTGGCTGAACACGCCCATTCCCTGGATGCTGGGACCGCTGCTGGCGACGGCGCTGGTGTCGGTGTTCGGTGCGCCCACGGCGAGCTGGATCCCGTTGCGCAATGGCGGCCAGTGGGTGATCGGCGCCGCTCTGGGCCTGTACTTCACGCCCGCGGTCGGGGTGCTGGTGGTCGGGCTCTGGTGGGCGATCGCCCTGGGCATCGTCTGGGCGCTGGCACTGGGCCTGGGGTTCGGGGTCTGGCTGCGGCGTGTCCATGCACAGCAGCTGGGGCATCTGAGCCCGGCACAGCTGCGCAGCACCACCTATTTCGCCGGCGCCATCGGTGGTGCCTCCGAGATGACCCTGATCGCGGAGCGCCACGGCGCGAGCACCGATCTTGTGGCGGCGGCCCACAGCCTGCGCGTGCTGCTCGTCACCGTGACCATCCCGTTCGCCATGCAGGCCTGGGGCGTGTCCGGTCTGGAGCCGGCGCCCCCCGGTGCGCGCGCCGTGGACATCGTGGGACTCGCCCTGCTGGGCGGCCTGACCCTGGCGGGCATTCTGGTGATGCGCCGGCTGGGCCGCGCCAACCCCTGGTTCATGGGGGCCCTGGTGGCCACCATGGTGCTGACGCTCGGCGGCGTGACGCTGTCGGCAATCCCGCCTGCGCTCAGCGCCGCGGCGCAACTGGTGATCGGCGTGAGCCTGGGGGTGCGGTTCACGCCCGCGTTTGTACACACCGCGCCGCGCTGGCTGGGCTCGGTGGCGCTGGCCAGCCTGTTCATGATGGCGGTCTGCGCCGGCTTCGCCTGGCTGCTGTCCCTGATGACCGGACTGCACCCGGCCACCATGGTGCTCGGCACCTCGCCGGGTGGCATCGCCGAGATGTCCATCACCGCCAAGGTGCTGCAGCTGGGCGTGCCCATGGTGACGGCGTTCCAGGTCTGCCGCCTGGTGGCGGTTCTGATCCTGGCCGAGCCGGTCTACCGCTGGTGGGTGCGCCGGCTCAGTGCCGGAAGCGACCCTCGCGGGTGACGATCGCCAGGTCGACCAACGACATGCCGGTGTGGGCCCCGTCGCGGTAGCTGATTTTCATTCCCTCGATGGACAGCTCGGTGTTGCGCAGGCCGGCCAGGAACGAGTCGCGGCTCGGGTTGGGCCCGGCACGCCGCAGGGCTTCGATCAGCGCCCTCGCGGTGAGGTAGCCCTCCAGGCTGCCGTACGAAAAGGGCTGTCCCGGCTGGCCACTGGAAAAGGTGTCCTGGTAGGCGCGCGTCAGCGCCGTCTTGCGTTCCCACGGGCTGGGCATGACTTGCGCAAAGATCATGCCGTGCGCCAGGTCCCCCAGATGGCTCGCGAGCTGCGAAGAGCCCGAGTTGACGCCGTAGAAGGCGGCCTTCACGCCAGCCTGCCGCGCCTGACGGATCAGCTTCTCGTACATGCCGGCCCCGCCATGGTTGAACACCATCTGCGCCTTGCTGTCCGCCAGCTGCCGGACCATGGCCGCGATGTCCGCGTCGCCGATGTCCGATTTGAACGGCAGGTCGGTCACCGCCTCGATGCCCGTTTCCCTGGCCAGTCGCTGGACGTTGGCCAGGTGCAGCTGACCCGTTTCCGAGTCCGAGCGCACGAAGGCCACGCGGCCCATGCCCAGGCTCCGGGCGTGCAGCATCAGGGCCCGAAACTCGTCCTTGTGTTCGGCCCGCACCGGGAATACCAGGGGCTGGTGTGGCGTGCGCAGGGTGGGCGATCCCGCCATCGGGCCGAAAAACGGCACCTTGAGGTCGACTGCGGCCTTCATGACGGCGGTGGACGGCCCCCCCTCGATCGATCCGAACAGCAGGAACACCTTGTCCTGGGTCACCAGCTGCCGGGCATTGGCCTCGGCCAGCGCCGACTTGTTGTCGTCGTCCATCACCTTGAGGACCAGCTTGCGACCTGCGACGCCGCCGTTGCGGTTGGTCTGCTCGATGGCCGCCTGGACGCCGGCCAGCACGGCGGTGCCATATTCGTTCTTGCCGCCCTGGAGGGTCAGCGTCTGTCCGATCAGGATCTGCTCGGGGGTCACGCCGTCGGCGGCCGCCTGGGTGAGGCTTGGGGAAAGACCCAGAAGGACCAGGGGCAGCAGGGCGGCGGCCAGGGGCGGACATTTCATTGGATACTCCTCTGTGTATTTCGCCAGTGTATGAATATGCCCCGCCAGCGGACAACAAAAAAGCCGGCGCAGGGCGCCGGCTTTGTGTCGAAAGTCAACGGTTTCGCAGATTTTCAGTGCATGACCACCGGCATCTGGGCCAGCGAGGCATAGCCTTCAAGCGTGTCTTCCACTTCTTCCTGAGAGGGCGTGTTCTGTTGCCAGGCCTGGATCTGCTCCTGGAACATCTCGGCCCAGGAGCCGTCGAGGTAGACCTCCTTGCCCGAGCGCTTGTCGACGATTTCGAAACCGTGGCGGGGAATCTGCGGGCCCAGGAGGCGCTGCGCTTCGCCGTCTTCCGGCGCGTTGGCCAGGATGTGGACCACCGCAAAGGCATCAGAGTCGTAGAGCATGTGCATGGCTGTATTTCCTTCCACAGGGCGAAACGGGGCACCTGTTGTCACTTATATCGGCAATTCGCTGCCGGGCTTCAGGCCTGTTGCAGATTTAGATGGTCCTGTGCGCCGAAGTTTCAAGATGCGTGTGTTTTTCGGCACAGTTCCAACGATCAGGGGGGATCGTTTCTCTGTGGCAGCGCGGGCAGGTCCTGCAGGACCATGTCCAGGTAGTCGCCGTTGTGCTCGGTGATGCGGATGCGGCCGGGCAGGTGGGCGTAGGCCGGCATCAGCCAGACCTCCACCTTTTTGTCGAACTCCTTGCGCGGGGATCGGGTGAGCCGCACGGCCTGCACCTCGCCAGCGGGCAGGGTTTCGTTGGCGACCGGCCCGACCTGGAACAGCCAGACCTCCGACGTGTCCACGCCGCTGACGGGCAGCCGCAGCGCCTTGCCCTCGGTGTAGGCCTCGGGCCGGGCATTGAACAGTGCAGACAGCTGGAAGTTCACCGACAGGCGGTCCTGCGCGCCGGGCAGCAGCTTGGCGTCCGGCGCGTTGTTGCTGAAGCGCAACCGCTGGCCCTCGCGGTCGAAATGCGCGGCGCGCTCACTGCTTCGCGCTTGGTCAGTGAAGCGGTCGGGCGCCAGGCCCTTGGCATTGAGCTGGCCCTTGCTGCTTTGCGAGCGCACGGTGAACACCAGCACACGCACGGTCAGCCTGGCCTCGTACTGCCGGCCATCGGTGGACCATTCCAGCTGCGCAGTGCCGTTGTAGGTCTTGCCTTTGGAGATGGATGTGGCGGAGAAGCGCAGATCTGCGCCCGGCGGCGGCAGGGCCGGCGGCAGGCCGGCGTCGGCCAGTCCCGCGCCCTGGCCCTGGACCGTGCTGGCAGCGACCTCGGTGGCTGCAGGCAGGTCCGACACCGGGGCGGGCGGATTGACAGGCGTGGCCTCGACCGGCGGCGGAGCAGGCGGCTCCGGAGGCGGCGCAACGGCCACTTCGACCGGCGGGGGCTCGGCCGGAGGTTCGGCGGGGGGCGCCACCACGACCGCTTCCACCGGCGGGGGCGGCGGGGGTTCGATCACCTTGGGCGGAGGGGGCGGTGGGGGAGGTGGCGGCGCCGGTTCGGGCGCCGGCGGCTTGGGCAATATCCAGCGCACGCGGCTGCTGCGCACGGGCGGCGGCAGTTCCTCGCTCATGGCGGCGGCCAGTTCGGGTGGTGGCGGCGCACCGGTCGCATCGGGTGCGCTCGCGGGATCGGAGGCGGTCGCGGTGAACATGTCCAGCGACAGGCCGGACAGGCCGCCGCTGAGCAGGCTCAGGTGTGCCAGCAGCACGCCCGCACCCAGCGCGAACAGCACGCGCCGGCGTGGCGCCGCGCGCTCGACGGGAAAGTGCGGCATGGCAGCGGTCATGGCGTCGGCCGGTGGCCCAGATCGTCGCTGAGCTGGCGGGCGCAGCGCCGCAGCGCCTGGGCGGGTGCGCCGTTCCAGTCGGTGTCCAGCGTCGCCACCGAGCCCAGCACCACGAGGCCCAGCGCCAGCCGGCCCTGGGCGTCGAACACCGGCGCGCAGAAGCCGCCCACGCCGGGCAGCAGGCTGTGCACCACCCGGCCCAGGCCCTGGGCGCGGGTTTCATCGAGCATGGCCTGGACATCCTGCAGGGTCTGAGGCACGTCTTCCAGCGGCAGGCCGTTGCGTGGCAGTTTTTTCACCCGGGCCAGTTCCTCTCGGATCATGGGCGCGATGCGCTGGGCGTCGCGGCCTTCCTGGCCCATGAACGCGGCGAAACAGCGCCCGGTGGCCGAGGTCAGCAGCGGCATCACGTCGCCCAGGCGCAGGGTGACCGGCACGGTCTGCGGGGCCTCGGCCCAGTGCACCATGGTCGGCCCCTGGTTGCCCCAGACGGCAATCGCCAGCGTGTGGCCGGTTTCGGCCAGCAGCGCGGGAACGCGGTCGCGCGCCAGCTTCACGGCGTCCAGCCGGCTCAGGCTGGCCAGCCCCAGGCGCAGCGAGGCCGGGCCCAGGTCGTAGCGGGTGCTCACCGGGTCCTGCATCACCAGGCCCATGCGCTGGAAGCTCACCAGGTAGCGGTGGGCCTTGGCCGCGCTCATGCCGGCGGCGGCGGCCAGGTCGCGCAGCATCAGCGCACCGGGGGCCTGGGACAGGGCATTGAGCAGCTCGAACCCGACCTCGACCGACTGGATGCCGGCGCGCAGGTGCTCGGTGTCCGTTTCGGTGGTGTCGCGTCGGTGGGAGGCCTCGGGGGCAGGGGTTTTCGCGGCAGGCATCGGAACAACGTCGGGAGCGCTGGGGTGGAATGAGGGGCTTTCACACGCAGATGTGCGCCGTGAACTAGAATGCTATTTTTACGTATAGGTTAACGAATTTCACTATTCGTAATCATGTAAACCCCACACACCGCAGGAGACTCGCATGAAACTCGCCACCTACAGGGACGGCTCGCGTGACGGACAACTGGTGGTCGTCTCGCGCGACCTGACGACCGCCCATTATGCGACGGGCATCGCCACCAGGCTGCAGCAGGTGCTGGACGACTGGAACTTCCTGGCGCCGCAGCTGCAGGACCTGTATGTCACGCTCAACCAGGGCAAGGCGCGCCACGCCTTCCCGTTCGACCCGGCCATGTGCATGGCGCCGCTGCCGCGCGCCTACCAGTGGGCCGACGGCTCGGCCTACATCAACCACGTGGAGCTGGTGCGCGCCGCCCGCAACTCCGAGGTGCCGGCCAGCTTCTACGAAGACCCGCTGATGTACCAGGGCGGCAGCGACGACTTCATCGGCCCGCGCGACGACGTGGTCGTGCCCAGCGAGGACTACGGCATCGACTTCGAGGCCGAGATCGCGGTCATCACCGGCGACGTGCCGATGTGCGCCACGCCCGAACAGGCGCTGGACGGCGTGCGCCTGCTGATGCTGGCCAACGACGTCAGCCTGCGCAACCTGATCCCGGCCGAGCTGGCCAAGGGCTTTGGTTTCTTCCAGAGCAAGCCGGCCACCGCGTTCAGCCCCGTGGCCGTGACGCCCGACGAGCTGGGCGACGCCTGGCAGGGCGGCCGCGTGCACCTGACCCTGCAGAGCACCTGGAACGGCCGCAAGGTCGGCATGTGCGACGCCGGCCCCGACATGACCTTCCACTTCGGCCAGCTGATCGCCCACATCGGCAAGACGCGCAACGTGCGCGCCGGCTCCATCGTCGGTTCGGGCACGGTGAGCAACCGCGGCGTCGAGGTCGACGGCAAGAAGGACTGGCCCAAGGGCTATTCCTGCATCGCCGAGAAGCGCGCCATCGAGACCATCCTGGACGGCAAGCCCTCGACCGAGTTCATGAAGTTCGGCGACACCATCCGCATCGAAATGAAGGGCAAGGACGGCCAGAGCATCTTCGGCGCGATCGACCAGAAGATCGCCCCCCTGGCCCGGAGCTGAGCCGCTCGCACCGCCCTTATGATCGGCCGCACCATGCGAAGGGTGCGGCCGATTTCTGTTGTGCAGTACGAGACGGCGGCACCCGTCGGCAGTGGCCATGGCTGAGGGCACCCAGCGTCGCTACGAGGCACCTTGCCCGGGTTGCGGCGCTCCGGTGCCGTTCCAGAGCGCCCAGTCCACCCACGCCGTCTGCGCCTACTGCCACTCCAGCGTGGTGCGCCAGGCCGATGCGCTGGCCCGCCTGGGCCGCATCGCCGACGAGTTCACCGACTACAGCCCACTGAAGATCGGCGCCACCGGCCAGTGGCGCGGCAAGGCCTTCACCCTGGTCGGTCGCCTGCAGCTGGGCAACGCCGCGGCGCGCTGGACCGAGTGGCAGGCGGTGTTCGACGACCAGAGCCTGGGCAGCCTGAGCGAGGACAACGGCAGTTTTGTCTTCAGCGTGCCACGCAAGGTCTCGGGCAGCCTGCCCGCGTTCAAGGACTGGCGCGTCGGCCGCAGCCACGTGCTGGGCGGCGAGACCTTTGCCGTCGGCGCGGTCACCGAGGCCTCGGTCCTTGCGGCGCAGGGTGAGCTCTCGCACCTGCCGGAGCCCGGCAAAGTGTTCGGGGTGGTCGAGCTGCGCAACGACGCCGGGTCGGTCTGCAGCATCGACTACGCCAGCGAGCCACCCGCGGTCTGGCTGGGCGCGCAGGTCCCGCTCGACGAACTCCAGCTCGCTGGTCTGGCCGGCGATTCGGTGCGCAAGGACGAAGGGCGGCACTTCAACTGCCCGAACTGCGCGGCGCGGCTGGAGGTCAAGCTCGAAACCACCAAGAGCATGAGCTGCCCCTCGTGCGACGCGCTGATCGACCTGTCGGCCGGCATCGGCGGCGAGCTCAAGCATGCGATCCAGGACGAGCCGGTGCGCCCGCTGATCCCGCTGGGCACCGTCGGCCAGCTGCGCGGTGCGTCCTGGCAGGTGGTCGGCTACCAGCACCGCAGCGGCACCGAGCCGGGCGAGGACGAGGTGTTCGCCTGGCAGGAGTACCTGCTCTACAGCCGCAAGGAAGGCTTCCAGTTCCTGGTGGACGCCGAAGACGGCTGGAGCCTGGTCAAGCCCGCCACCGGTGCACCCAAGGTGTCGTCGGGCGGCAAGACCGCCACCTACCTGGGCAAGCGCTACCAGCTGCAGTACAGCTACCGCGCCGAGACGCAGTACGTGGCCGGCGAGTTCTACTGGAAGGTCGAGCGCGGCCAGGTGACCGAGAACTCGGACTACGCGCAGGGCGGGAACCTGCTGTCGCTGGAAAAATCGCGGGACGAATGGACCTGGTCCGTCGGCGAGCGGCTGGACAGCGCGTTCGTCGCCAAGGCGTTCAAGCTGGACCAGAAGAAGGACCTGTTCAAACGCGGCGACGCGACGCCCCTGAGCAGCGACGGCTGGTCGGTCGGCAAGGTGGTCCTGTTCGTGGTGGCCGTGCTGATCGTGGTGATGATCGAGCGGGGCTGCGACGACTGCGATCCCCAGGTCGAGAACTGCAGCTCGACCTCCGGCCGCTGGGGCGGCGGGTCCTACGGTGGCAGCTCCAGCGGCGGCTGGCACAAGTGAACCGGTTTTTCCCCTCTCCACATTTCGACAGGAGCAACAGATGGACATTGAATGGCTGAGGCCCGCGGCGTTTCTGGGCTCGATCCTGTTCGCGCTGATCGGCGTGGTGGTGTTCTGGATCAGCTTCATCGTGATCGACAAGCTCACGCCCTACGACCTCTGGAAGGAACTGGTCGAGAACCGCAACATGGCGCTGGGCCTGGTGGTCGCGGCGATGTCGCTGGGCATCTCGATCATCGTCGCCGCGGCGATCAGTGGGTGACCCCCCGCGCCGCCTGCGGCGTCACCCCCCAGGGGGCGTCGTCTGCGGCCCGGCGGAGCCGGTTCCGCGACGACCTTGACCGCTCGTGCCTGCGCGACTGCCAACGAACGTGACCACTGAAACCGAACCAACCAGCCACGCCCCCGGCCCGGTGGAGATCGCGCTGCTGGCCAGCGTGTTTCTCGTGGCCGCTTGCGGCCTGGTGTACGAGCTCGCGGCGGCGGCGCTGGCGTCCTATGTGCTGGGCGACTCGGTGCTGCAGTTCTCCACCGTCATCGGCACCTACCTGTTCGCCATGGGCATCGGCAGCTGGCTCTCGCGCCACGTCGAGCGCCAGCTGCCGGCCCAGTTTCTGCGCATCGAGCTGCTGATCGCGCTGATCGGCGGGCTGCTGCCGGCGCTGCTGTTCCTGGCCAACGCCTACCTGCCCGGCGCGTTTCGCGGTCTGCTGTATGGCCTGGTGCTGCTGGTGGGCACGCTGGTGGGACTGGAGATTCCGCTGGTGATGCGCATCCTGCGCCGCCACGTGGTGCTCAAGGACCTGGTGTCGCAGGTGCTGACCTTCGACTACCTGGGTGCGCTGGCGGTGTCGATCGCCTTCCCGTTGTGGCTGGTGCCGCAGCTGGGCCTGGCGCGCACCGGTCTGCTGTTCGGCCTGATGAACGCGGCCGTGGCCTTCTGGGCGCTGTGGCTGTTCCGGCACGAGATCCGCGCACGCGCGGCGCACGCGGCGTCGGCCGTGCTGGTGCTGGCGGCGCTGCTGGTGGCCTGGGCGCTGGCCGACCGCATCACCACCGCCGCCGAAGACCGCTTCTTCGACGACAAGGTGGTGCTGGCCGAGACCTCACCCTGGCAGCGCATCGTGCTCACGCGCGGGCCCCAGGGCCACCGGCTGTTCCTCAACGGCAACCTGCAGTTCGCCGAAAGCGACGAGTACCGCTACCACGAGGCCCTGGTGCACCCGGTGATGTCGGCCTACGCGCGCGGGGGCGGTGCGCCGCGGCGCGTGGCGGTGCTGGGCGGTGGCGACGGCATGGCGGTGCGCGAGGTGCTGCGCTACCCCGGCGTGCAGCAGGTGACCCTGGTCGAGCTGGACCCGGCGATGACGAGGCTGTTCTCCAGCGACGCCGCGCTGCGCCGCCTCAACGCCGACGCCCTGCGCTCGCCGCGCGTGCAGATCGTCAACACCGACGCCTTCCGCTGGCTGGAGGAAGGCATCGACATGTTCGACGTCATCGTGGTGGACTTTCCCGACCCGACCAATTTCTCGGTCGGCAAGCTCTACACCGAGTCCTTCTACGCGCTGCTGTCGCGGCGCCTGTCGGCCAGCGGTTTTGCGGTCGTGCAGACCACCTCGCCGCTGGTGGCGCGCCAGAGCTACTGGACGGTGGCGACCACCATCGAAGCCGCCGGCCTGCGTACCGCGCCGTACCACGCGCACGTGCCCAGCTTCGGTGAGTGGGGTTTCATCGTCGCCAGCCACCGGCCGTTCTCGCCGTCCGTCACGCCGCTGCCCGAGGGCCTGCGCTTCCTCACGCCCCAGACCCTGCCGCTGCTGTTCGACTTCCCGGCCGACATGGCGCGGATGCCCACCGAGGTGAACCGCCTGTCGAACCAGGTGCTGGTGCACACCTACGAAACGGAATGGGGAAAGGTCTCGAAGTGAAGGCCCCATGGCTCTGACGCGGCGCGACTGCCTGGGCTGGCTGGGCGCGTCGGCGGGGGCGGGCCTGCTCGGCTGCCAGCCGGCGCCGAGCGAGGTGACGGGCGGCTTCACCGGACCCGACCCGGCGCGCGGCCACCGCTGGCGCGATGCGGCGCTGGCCCAGCCGGCCGAACAGCGCCGCGCCGACGTGCTGGTGCTCGGCGGTGGCGTGGCCGGGCTGGCGGCGGCGCGGGCGCTGACGATGGCCGGCATCGAGGATGTCGCGCTGCTGGAACTGGAGCCCGAGGCCGGCGGCAATGCGCGTGCCGGGCGGCTGGGTGGTCTGGCCTGTCCACTGGGCGCGCACTACCTGCCCGTGCCCTCGGACGACGCGCCCGAGCTGCAGGGCTGGCTGGAGCAGATCGGCCTGCGCCAGCGCGTGGCCGGCCGCTGGGTCTACGACGAACGCCACCTCTGCCACAGCCCGCAGGAGCGTCTGTACTGGAACGGCACCTGGCACGACGGCCTGCTGTCGCTGGACGGTGTGGCGGCGTCCACGCTGGAGCAGTACCGGCGCCTGAGCCGCCTGATCGACGAGGCCCGGCGCTCGCAGCGCTACGCCATGCCGGCGGTGCGCGTGCCGGTGACCGACACCGTGCGCGCGCTCTGGGCGCAGAGCTTTGCGCAGTGGCTCGATGGCCATGGCCTGAACGACCCGCAGCTGCGCTGGTACCTCGACTACGCCTGCCGCGACGACTACGGCGCCGGTGCCTCCGCGGTGAGTGCCTGGGCCGGCATCCACTACTTCGCCAGCCGCCACGGCTTTCCCTCACCGGGTGATGAGGGCGAGGCCGAGCCCCTGCTGACCTGGCCCGAGGGCAACGCCTGGCTGGTGCAACGGCTGGCCATGGGACTGGGCGACCGCCTGCACACGGGGCAGGGCGTGCTGCGCGTGCGCCCGGGGCGCCAGGGTGTGGCGGTCGACAGCGTGTCGCCGGACGACGGGCGGATCACCCGCTGGCAGGCCCGAGCGGCGGTGGTGGCGCTGCCGGTGTTCATCGCCCGGCGGGTGATCGATCCGCTGCCGCCGGTGGTGTCGGCGCGGGCGGCCGGCCTGCGCATGGCGCCCTGGGCCGTGGTCAACCTGCTGCTGGACGACGCTCCCAAGGACCGCGGCGGCGCCCACCCGGGCTGGGACAACGTCACCTATGGCACCGCCGGCCTGGGCTATGTGGACGCCAGCCACCAGTCGCTGCAGCGGGTGGCCGGGCCGCGCGTGTGGACCTGGTACCTGCCGCTGGGCGACGAGCCGGGCGCGCGCCAGGCGCTGCTGGATCGGCCCTGGACCCACTGGCGCGACCGCGCGCTGGCCGAGCTGTCGCTTCCGCACCCGGACCTGCCGGCGCGGGTGCGCGAGGTGGCGGTGACGCGCTACGGCCATGCGATGGCCATCCCGGCGCCCGGATCGCTGTACGAGGGGCCGTGGCACGACGACCGGCTGGCGTTTGCCCACGCGGACTGGGCCGGGTACTCGGTGTTTGAGGAGGCCTTCACACGCGGCCACCTGGCCGGGCAGCACATCGCGCGCCGGCTGCGCGGCTGAACGAGAGGGATCAGGCGGCGGGCGCCGCGCCGCGCTCGACCGAACGCCGGACGACCTCGGCCGGCGCAAACAACACCAGCAGCGCGTCCATCAGCTGTTGCGCGCGCGCCGAGTGGTCGGCGCCGAAGTTGCAGACGTACACGTCCAGGCTCACGCTGCGCGACTCCGGCCAGGTGTGCACGCACAGGTGCGACTCGGCCAGCAGCACCGTGGCGGTGACGCCGCCCGGGCCCTGCGGCGTGTCGGGGAAGCGATGCCCCAGTTGCGCCACGGCCTGCAGGCCGCTGGCCTGCACCCGCTGCACGGAGGCGGCCAGCAGCCGCTCGGCGTCGGTCAGCCAGGCCTGGTCGCAGCGGCAGCCGCGCAGGTCGGCGGTCAGGTGCAGGCCGTTCACGGCGCTCAGGCGGCGAAGATGGCCTCGGTGCTGGCGAAGCCCTTGACCTCGATCGGGTTGCCGAAGGGGTCGCAGAAGAACATGGTCCACTGCTCGCCCGGCTGGCTCTCGAAGCGCACCTGCGGTGGCAGCACGAAGTCCACGCCCGCAGCGGTCAGGCGATCGGCCAGCGCGCGCCACTCGGACAGCAGCAGCACCAGGCCGAAGTGTGGCATCGGCACCAGGCGCTCACCCACGCGGCCGGTGCGCGTGGTCTTGAACGGCTCGCCCAGGTGCAGCGAGATCTGGTGGCTGAAGAAGTCGAAGTCGACCCAGGTGTCGGTGCTGCGCCCTTCGGTGCAGCCGAGCACGCCGCCGTAGAAGCGCCGCGCCTCGTCCAGGTCGGTGACGTGGAAGGCGAAGTGGAACAGGCTTCGGGCGGGCAGCGTGCTGGAGGTCATCCGCGCAGGATATCAGCGCTGTGTCGGGTCGGCGGCCTTCTGGTCGAACTTCAGGAAATACTGGCGCGCCATCGCGACGAGCTGGGCATCGCTGGGGTGGTCGCTGTTGACCACATCGACCACGGCCTTGTCCGTCGCGTGCGCGTTGTGCTTGCACCAGTCGCGGAACTCGATCTTGGCGCTGGCCGGACCGGTCAGCAGCACCTCGGACACACCCTCCAGCGAGTCCGCGATGGCCTTGAAGAAGTCCTTGTCGGCGCCGACGTGCCCGTGCTTGGGCGTGTGCTGCTGGCGCGCCTTGACGCGCTGCGCCTCGATGTGCTCCTTGTCGAACATCAGCACGTGGGCCTGGCTGTGGTCCATCCAGACGACGGCGTGGAATGTGGTCATGCAAAGTACTCCTGAAAAAAGTGAGGAAAGAAAAAAAGATCAGTAGCCGGCCGGCTTGGTGGCGCCGCTGGCCTGTTCGGCCTTGTCCTGGCAGGCCACACAGCGCAGGGCCACAGGGTTGGCGTGCAGGCGGGCGGTGGCGATCGCATCGCCGCAGTCCACGCACAGGCCGTAGCTGCCGTCGGCCACGCGCTGCAGCGCCTCGTCGATGGCGACCAGCTCGGCCGACTCGCGCTCTTCCATGGCAAACGCCAGGTCGCGTTCGGCATCGGCCTGCGCCCAGTCGTCGCTTTCGGTCTCGCGCGCGTTGGCCGCGGCCTCGGCGCGACCGATCTTGCCGCCACGCTGCGCCCGCAACTGCGCTAGCACGTCGGCGCGCATGGCCTGCAGCTGCTGCCGGAAGGTGTCGGAAATGGGGGTGTTCATGGGTTCTCCTCGTGTGTGGGTTCTGGGTCGGGCGGGTCTTGCGACCACGGTTTCATGGTGCGCCCGACTGTGTGTGACTGCCTTGATCGACGTCAAGCCCGCCGCCGTTCGGGCCGGTTGCCAAGGGGAAATCCCCGGCGGAAAACGCTGCGTTCCCCCGCAGAATCGACGCTTTCATTCTCAAGAATCTGCAGGAGAAAGAACGATGTCCGCTGTCGACTACAGCCGCTACCAGACCCTCGACATCACGCGCCGCGGCCCGACCGTGGACGGCGTGCCCTCGGTGCTGGACATCCGCATGAAGGCCGACGGCCCCGGCGGCAACGGCAAGCTGCCCACGGCCGGCCACGAAGGCCACTGGGAGCTGAGCGAGATCTGGCGCGACGTGGGCCGCGACGACAGCGTGCGCTGCGCCGTGCTGCGCGGCAGCGGCATGGGCTTCTCGGGCGGTGGCGACCTCGCGCTGGTGCAGGACATGGCGACCGACTTCGAGGTCCGCACGCGGGTCTGGAAGGAGGCGCGCGACCTGGTCTACAACGTCATCAACTGCGACAAGCCCATCGTCAGCGCCATGCACGGCCCGGCCGTGGGGGCCGGCCTGGTGGCGGGCCTGCTGGCGGACATCTCGATTGCCGCGAAGAGCGCCAAGATCGTCGACGGCCACACGCGCCTGGGCGTGGCGGCGGGCGATCACGCGGCCATCGTCTGGCCGCTGCTGTGTGGCCTGGCCAAGGCCAAGTACTACCTGATGCTGTGCGACCCGATCAGCGGCGAGGAGGCCGAGCGCATCGGCCTGGTGTCGCTGGCCGTCGACGACGACGCGCTGCTGGACAAGGCCTGGGAGGTCGCGGATCGCCTCGCCTCGGGAAGCCAGACCGCCATCCGCTGGACCAAGTACTCGCTGAACAACTGGCTGCGCCAGGCCGGCCCGGCCTTCGACACCTCGCTGGCGCTCGAATTCATGGGTTTTGCCGGACCGGATGTGCGCGAAGGTGTGGCATCCTTGCGCGAGCGCCGTGCGCCGCGTTACGGTGCCGACACCTGACCATGTTCCACGAGGAGACCGCCATGAGCGACACCAGCGGATTCGGCAAGTTCGTCCCCGGTTTCGAGTTCCTGCAGAACCTCGCGGGGCAGGCCGCCGGCGGCGTCGCGGAGGGCCTGGGCAAGAGCCTGCCGCAGATGCCCAATCTGGGCCACTGGGTGGCGCCGACCTTCAACGTCGAGGACCTGGAAAAGCGCATCGAGGAATTGAAGGCGGTGCAGTTCTGGCTGGACCAGAACGCCAAGGCCCTGGGCGCGACCGTCCAGGCGCTGGAGGTGCAGAAGATGTCGCTGGCCACGCTCAAGGCGATGAACTTCAACCTCGGCGATGTGGCCAACGCGCTCAAGCTCAAGGCGGCCGACACGGTGTCGGGCCTTACCGGCAAGGTGCCGACACAGTTCGCGGGGCTTGAGATTCCCGAGCGCACCTACGGTAACCCCGGCGCCCCGTCCGAGGCGGCCGAACCGGCTCCGGGGCCCGCCGCGCAGCCCAAACCCCGCAAACCCGCCGCCAAGGCTGCGCCGCCAGCCGATGCCGCGCCGGGCGTGGTCGATCCCATGGCCTGGTGGGGCGCGCTGTCGCAGCAGTTCCAGCAGATCGCCAGCACCGCGATGAAGGACATGGCCAAGCAGGGCGCACTGGACGCCACGCGCAACGTGGCCAGCGGGTTGACCGAGCAGGCGGTCAAGACCGCCACGGGAATGGCCGCCAAGGCGGGCCGCTCGGTGGGCGACACCGTCGGCCGCGCGGCCGGCATGGGCTCGGCGGCGGTGCGCGCTGTCACTGGTGGCTCGTCGGCGGCGGACAAACCGGCGGCCGCCAGAAAGCCCGCACCGAAGGCCCGCCGCGCCGCACCCAAGAAGGTTGCCGCGAAGAAACCAGCCACGAAGGCTGCTCCTGCCGCGCCCACACAGCCCCTGGGTGCGGGCGACTGGCCCATGCCCACCGCGTTCTTCCCTGGCTTCCTGCCGGCGTCCGGTGCGGCCGCGAAAAAATCGCCCGCCGCCAAGGCCCCTGCGACCAAGAAGACCGCTGTCCGCAAGACCGCGGCCAAGAAGGCCCCGCGCCGTCGCTGAACTCCGGGAAGGTCTGCCACCGCCATGAAGCTGTTTCCCTACGCCCACGCGACCCACCCGCAGTGGCGCATGGCCGCGGCCCTGGTGCTGGCCCAGCTGCGCGCGCAGATGGCCCTGCCGGCCTACGCCGCCACGCCGTCGCTCGGTCTGCTCTACATCACCGACCACTACGCCACCCAGGCGCAGGCCATCCTCGACCACCTGAGCGCCGAGCTGCCCGAGATCACCGACTGGTCCGGCACCGTGGGGGTTGGCATCGCGGCCAACAACGTCGAGTACTTCGACGAACCTGCGCTGGCGGTCATGCTGTGCGACCTCAGCCCCGACCAGTACCGCGTCTTCAGCGGTGTCGCGCCGCTGCCGGCCAGCGGCAGCGAGCCGTCGGGCTTCGTCGCGCACACGGCGCTGCTGCACGCCGACCCGGGCGCGCACGACCTGGGTGAGCTGGTGGCCGAGGTCGCCGACCGCACGCAGTCGGGTTACGTGTTCGGTGGCCTGGTGGGAAGCCGCTCGGCCAGCGTTCAGTTCGCCGCCAGCAGCGCCGGCCACCTCCAGGGGCAGGGGGCGGTGGGTGGGGTGTTCAGCGGCGGTATCAGCGGCGTGGCCTTCGGTCCGGAGGTGGAGCTGATCTCGCGTGTGACCCAGGGCGCGCAGCCAATCGACCGCGAACGCACGATCACCGCGGTCGAGGGCAACCTGGTGCTGGAACTCGACGGCGAACCCGCGCTGGACGTGCTGCTGCGCGAGCTGGGAGTGTCGCTGGCGCAGCCGCAGCAGGCGATGGAGCGGCTGCGCCGCACCCTGGTCGGTCTCACGCTGCCGCAGCACCTGCTGGCCGATGCGCCCGCGCAGCGCCATGCGCGCGGCCAGTTCGGCCCGGAGGTCATGGTGCGCCACATCATCGGGCTGGACCCGGCCCGCCACGGCGTGGCGGTGGCCGAGCACCCGCCGCTGGGCGCGCGGCTGGCCTTCTGTGAGCGCCACATGCAGGCAGCGCGCGCCGACCTGATCCGCGTCTGCAGCGAGATCCGCGAAGAACTGGAGCCCGAGACCCTGGGCATGGGCTCCAGCATGGTGGCGGCCGACCCCGAGCCGGTGGCGGCGCGCCACATCGTCGGCGCCATCTACGTCAGCTGCTCGGGCCGTGGGGGACTGCACTTCGGGGCGCCCAGCGCCGAACTGCAGATCGTGCGCCGCGCGCTGGGCGACGTGCCGCTGGTGGGCTTCTTCGCCGGCGGCGAGATCGCACACCAGCAGCTCTACGGCTACACCGGTGTGCTGACGGTGTTCACGGCGCCGGGGGTTTAGCGGCCGCCTGCCGCGCCCGCGCGCGTTCGAGCGAGCGGTTGGCGTCGAGCACGTGCAGGCCGTACATGTCGGCGAACTCGTTGATGCCCTTGCCGCTGGCCTCGAAGGCGCGCAGCAGCGCGTCCTCGCGGGCGGCGCGGGCGCTGGCCTCGGCCAGCGCGTCGCGGCTGATCTGGTTCACCTCTTCGTCGCGGCCGTGCACGCGCTGCAGGTACTCGTCGGGTGAAAGGCCCGAGGCCTCGTAGGCCTTGAGGATGCGCTGGCGCAGCTTCGGGCGCAGGTCCTCGCGGCTGCGCGCGCCGCGGCGGCGGAACACCTCGATCAGCGCGTGGTGCACCTGCTCGGGCGTCAGCGCCTCCACCGGTTGGCCGCTCAAGTCGTGGCGCTGCTGGCCCGAGGCGATCACCGTGAGGTAGCGGGTGGAGCGCGCGTGCAGCGCCAGCGCGGCCTTCAGGCTGTCCTTCTCCAGCACCCCGGGGTGGGCGGCCAGCAGGTCTTCAAAGATGCCGCGCTTGAGGGGCAGCGGTGTCTCGCCGAACAGCACCGGGCAGAGCGAAGCCAGCTGGTCCAGCACCGGGTGCTGGCGCGCAGGTGCCGCCTGGGCGGGCCGCTCGGCACTGGCCGCTCCTGGGGCCTGCGGGCGCCGGCCACCGCCGTGGCGGCCGCCTTGATTGCCACCATTGCGGCCGCCACGTGGCCGTTCGTTTCGGCGCGGTGGGCGGGCGTCACTGGCGGGCTGGGTGGCAGGGCTTTCAGCGGGCGCCGCAGCGGTGTTGTCGGGCATGTCGTGGTCGGCGGAAGCGGTCATGGCGAAGCAGAAATGAAACAGCCCGGGGTCCGGGCAAGCCCGACATCATGCCAGCCCGGCCGCGCCGCGGGTGGCGCCGTCAGCGGCGCAGTGCGCTGAAGGCCTCGAACTCCCAGCTGCGCATCGCCAGCACCAGCGTGTAGCCCTCGCGGTCTTTGTGCGCCAGCTTCTGGTCGGTCTGGTGCTGCTGCGCGAAGTCCTGCGCCACCTTCTGCAGCCTTTCAAGGAACACCGGCGCCAGTGCGCGGCTGACCGAGCCGTGCACCAGCATCACGCCCTCGCCCGCGCCGTCGAAGCCGCCTGCGAAATAGTCCAGCAGCGCGTGCTCGCGGAAGTAGTTCATCACCGGGCCGTGCGGGCGCCAGCGGAAGGTCTTGGCCAGCTTGAGGCGGTAGCGGTTGAGCGGGCGCAGCTCGATGATGCCGATGCGGTCCAGCTGTGCGAGGTACTTCACGCACTCGGCCTCGCTCAGCCGGTAGGCCGCGGTGATCTGCTCCAGCGTCCACTGGCTGAGCACGCAGATCGCCACCAGCAGCAGCTTCTTGTCGGCCACCACGGCGCGCTCCTGCTCGGCCGTCATCTCCTTGAGCAGCGGCTGCGCATCGGCCACGCGGCGCGCCAGTTCGGCGAAGTCGATCTTGAGCGCGCGGCAGATCTCGTCCACCCGCGAGAGCGACATGTCGCCCTTGGCCAGCATGCGCTTGACGCTCGACTCGGCCATGCCGAGGGCCTGCGCCAGGTCGGCGTAGGTCATCTGCGCGGCCTTGAGTTCCTTCTTGATGGTGGCGACGAGGTCGAGGGTGGTGCTCATGCGGTGCGGGTACCGCATGGCGATACCGGTGGTGAAGAGGAAGGCCACTGTATCGCACGGTGCGCCCTGATCTGAGGGGTCGGCCGGGACACTGCGCCCGCCGTTCCACCGACCCACGAGTGTCCTTCCATGCGCCTTCCCGCCGTTGCTCCCTCTCCCGCCTTCGGGCGCTGGGCCGCCGCTCTGCTGCTGCTCTGGCTGATTGCGCTGACCGCCGGCCCTGCGCTGGCCGAGGCGCTGGGCCTCGCGCTCAACGCCCACGGCCATGCGCAGCTGCACGCACACGGCCACCCCTTCGTCGATGCGCGCATCCTGCTGGGTGTTCCGAACGCGATGGACGTGCTGACCAACGCCCCGCTGGCGCTGGCGGGCCTCTGGGGCCTGCTGGTCATGCGGCGCCGCGCGTTGCCCGCCGCGACGCGGCTGGCAGCCCGGATGTTCTTCGCCGGCCTGGTGGCCACCGGTTTCGGCTCGGCTTGGTACCACTGGGCGCCCGACGCCACCGGCCTGGTCTGGGACCGCCTCGGCATGGCGGTGACCTTTGCCGGTGCGCTCGCGATGGCGGTGGCCGAACGCGTGGGCCAGGTGCCGGCGCGGCAGGCGCTGCGCGTGCTGCTGCCGCTGGCGCTGCTCTCGGCCATCCTGCCAGCGTCCAACGGCAACGTCCTGCCCTGGGCCGTGCTGCAGTTCGGCGGCATGGCGCTCATCGTCCGCCTGGCGCTGCTCACGCCGGTCGCGGGCGCCATCGGCATCCGCCTGGGCGCCCTGATCGGCCTGTACGCGCTGGCCAAGCTGCTGGAGCTGGGCGACGAAGCCGTGTTCCGCGCGACCGCCGGCGCGGTTTCTGGCCACAGCCTCAAGCACCTGGTCGCGGCCCTGGCGGCCTGGCCCGTCATCGCGGCGCTGGCGCCTCGGCGCGCGGGCGGATTGCCGGACGGCCTGCGGCAGAATGCAGCGGGCCGCGCCGCGTGAACCCCACCCGCAGGACCCCACAGGAGGAGACCCGAATGTCCACCCCGCAAGCGGCGATGAGCGCCGACACCGGCGCACACGCCGCACACAGCAACCAGTTCGCCCTGCTCACGCAACGCCGTTTCGGCCCCTTCTTCTGGGTGCAGTTCCTGGGCGCGGGCAACGACAACGTCTTCAAGTTCGCCTTCACCGTGCTGGTGACCTACCAGCTGCAGGTGCAGTGGCTGCCGGCCTCGATGGCCGGCCTGGTCATCGGCGCACTCTTCATCCTGCCCTTCCTGCTGTTCTCCGCCACCAGCGGCCAGCTGGCGGACAAGTACCCCAAGGAGGTGCTGATCCGCTTCGTGAAGAACCTGGAGATCGCCATCATGCTGCTGGCCGGCTGGGGCTTCATGCAGCAGAACGTGCCGGTGCTGCTGGGCTGCGTCTTCCTCATGGGCCTGCACTCCACGCTGTTCGGCCCGGTCAAGTTCGCCTACCTGCCGCAGCACCTGAACGAGCGTGAACTCACGGGCGGCAATGGCATGGTCGAGATGGGCACCTTCGTCGCCATCCTGCTGGGCAACGTCGCGGGCGGCCTGCTGATCGCTCTGCCCCTGGTCGGCCCGAGCTATGTGGCCGCGGCCTGCCTGCTGCTGGCCCTGCTGGGGCGTGTGCTGGCGCAGGCCGTGCCGGTCTCGCCCGCCACCGACCCGGCGCTGCGGATCAACTGGAACCCGTTCACCGAAACCTGGCGCAACCTCAAGCTCGCGCACGGCAACGTGGTCGTGTTCCGTTCGCTGCTGGGCATCAGCTGGATGTGGTTCTTCGGCGCGGTGTTCCTGGCCAACTTCCCGGCCTTCGCGCGCGACACGCTGCACGGCAACGAACAGGTCGCCTCGCTGCTGCTGGTGGTGTTCTCGGTGGGCATCGGCGTGGGCGCACTGCTGTGCGAGATCCTGAGCCGCCGCCATGTGGAGATCGGCCTGGTGCCGATGGGCGCGATCGGCATGACCGTGTTCTCGGTCGACCTCTACTTCGCCTCGCGCGGCCTGCCACCGCACACCGTGTCGCTCACGCTCGGCCAGTTCCTGGGCGAAGCGGCGCACTGGCGCGTGCTGGCCGACCTGGCGCTGCTCTCGCTGTTCGCGGGCATCTACAGCGTGCCCATGTACGCGCTGATCCAGATGCGCAGCCAGCCCACGCACCGCGCCCGCATCATCGCGGCCAACAACATCCTCAACGCGCTGTTCATGATCGCCAGCTCGCTGCTGGCCGGCGCGCTGCTGAGCGCGGGCTTTTCCATCAGCGAGCTGTTCCTCATCATCGGCCTGGCCAACGCGGTGGTGGCGTTCTACATCTTCATGCTGGTGCCCGAGTACCTGCTGCGCTTCGTGGCCTGGATCGCCTCGCGCTTCGTCTACCGCTTCAAGGTCACCGGCGACCTGAACATCCCGACCGAAGGCGCTGCGGTGCTGGTGTGCAACCACGTCAGCTTCGTCGACGCCGTGCTGCTCATGGCCGCCAGCCCGCGCCCGATCCGCTTCGTGATGGACCACCGCATCTTCAAGGTGCCGGTGCTGGGCTGGCTGTTCAAGCTGGCCAAGGCCATCCCCGTCGCGCCGCAGAAGGAGGACCCGGCTGCCTACGAAGCCGCGTTCCGAGAGTCGGCCCAGGTGCTGCGCGAAGGCGACCTGCTGGGCATCTTCCCCGAAGGCGCGATCACCAAAGACGGCACGCTGCAACCCTTCAAGGGCGGGATCATGAAGATCCTCGAAACGGCGCAGGCGGATGGCGTGCAGGACGTGAAGGTGATCCCCATGGCGCTCACCAACCTATGGGGCTCCTACTTCAGCCGCATCGAACTCAGCGGCGGCCAGCCGACCGCGATGGTCAAACCGTTCCGGCGCGGGCTGTTCAACCGGGTGGGGCTGAACGTGGGGGATGCGGTGCCGGCGGAGCGGGTGACGCCGGAGGGGTTGCGGGAGCGGGTGACGGGGTTGCTGGGGGTTTGAGAAGAAAGGGAGGCAGCTCAACCGACTCTGGCTACCCGCTCGTTGCTGCCTCGATCTCGATGACCACAGGTCCGAGCCTTGAGAAGATGGAAACGCACTCCTGGTAGCCAGCGATCAGAAACTCCCGAGTCGGGGCTTCATGCTTTGTGTAGAAGTCGTCGCGCTGAGCCTCCAGATCAAACCAGCCACCCGCTCGCACTTCAAACAGCCAGGTGGTTTTCAGCGTGGCAGGGTCAGTACCCAACCAAAATCCGGCCAGATCGAGCTCTCCAAGAATCCGGACGCCCTCCGCGTCCTGAAATTCGACCGTTGCCTGGCGACCGGATCGTCGCGAATGCACTGCGATGTGCGTAGGAGCGTTGTCGCACCAATGAACGCCAGTGACTTTCACAGCGTCGTCCCGAAAGGGGACTGGGAGGGGAATCAGTTCGATGGCGCGCATCGGCAAGGCATTCGTCGTTGATCGGTAGAGGATACCCATCTCTTCACCAATCTTTGCGTGGCACTCACAGGTCCACGGGTATCGATGGGCAGTACCCACAGGACCTTGCATTGATGCCGCGGATCAAATGCAGAGCCCAACCCAGAAGCCCGCCCCACCATCCGCCCCGTGTTCAACAACCCACCGAGGTTTCACATGGTCAGCGGTTCCCGTTCTCCCCTCATCGTGATGCGCGACACCCGCGCCTGGCAGCTCCAGGTCTGGGTCTCGTTCGGGCTGGCGGTCTTTCTCTGCGCCACGGGCCTGGCGTACCTGCCGGGCCAGGCGCTGGACCGGGCGTTCATGGTGATGGGCTATGTGTTCTGCCTGTCGACTGTGTTCGTGCTGGCCAAGGCCGTGCGCGACCAGCAGAAGGCCCAGCGGACCGGTGAGGCCGAGACGCCGATGTGGCGCTTCGTGGTCTGGGGCGGTTTTGCCGTGGCGATGGGCCTGACGCTCTGGGGCCTGCTGCGCATGCAGATCGACGAGACCTACAAGGCCTACCTGGGCGTGAGCTGGCTCTACCTGGTGACCTCGGCGTTCACGCTGGCCAAGACGCTGCGCGACCGCCACGAGGCCGACCTGATCGAAACCCGCCGTGTCACGGCCGCTGCCGAGGAGCAATGAGATGAGCCGCGTTTTCTTCAAACAGTTGCTGCTGGCCGCCAGCCTGAGCGCGGCCCTGGTGAGCGCCCCGGCGCGGGCGCAGAGCGAGGCCTCGCTGGTGCTGTCGGCCCTGCCGGTGGCGTCGGTGGTGGGTGCCGGGGCGGCGGTCGCGGGCAGTGCGGTGGCCGGTGCGGCGGCGGTGAGTGCCGTGCCGGCGGCGCTGGCCGTCAGTGGCGCGGTGCTGGTGGTGAAGGCGGTCGAGGTGTCGGCGCGCGGTACGGTGATCGTGCTGGAGCGGGCGTCCGACGGTGCGCGGGTCAGTCTGGAGCTGAGCGGGCGAGCGGCCTCGGGTGTGGTGGCTGGTGTGGGCGCGGCGGTGGCCGTGAGCGTGATCGGCGCGGGCGTGGTGCTGTCGGCAGCGGGTGAGGTGCTGTGCTTCATCCCGAACGAGCTGGGCCGCGCGTTGTTGCACAACGAACGGCTGACTTACTGAGGCCCGACCATGAAGAAGACACTGAATGTGGCTCCCCATGCGCTGGCCATCGCCGTGCTGCTGCTCGGCGCCACCACCGCCCACGCCGGCCGCTCCTGCGAGCAGCGCCCGCTGACGCCGCAGACGCTGACCCAGGGTCTGGAGCTGGCCCAGCGCACGGCGCAGGCGCTGGACGCTGAGTTCGCGCGCAGTGGCGCGCGGGTCGTGGTGCTGGGCCGCGCGGGGCAGGACCTCTCCAAGTACCAGCTGCGCTACTCGCACCTGGGCTGGGCCTACAAGACACCGGAGGGGCCGTGGCAGGTGCTGCACAAGCTCAACCAGTGCGGCACGGCCACCGGCTCGATCTACCGCCAGGGCCTGGGCGAGTTCTTCCTGGACGACCTCTGGCGCCACGAGGCGGTGTGGTCGGTGCCGGCACCGCAGCTGCAGGCACCGCTGTACGCGCTGCTGAACGACCGAGGCCGCAGCCTGCGCCTGCACGAGCGCGACTACAACATGGTGGCCTACGCCTGGGGCACGCGCTACCAGCAGTCCAACCAGTGGGCGATTGAAACCATGGCCATGGCCGCCGAGCCGGGTGTCACCACCCGTGCGCAGGCGCAGGCCTGGCTGGGCTTCAAGGGCTACCAGCCGAGCACGCTGCGCCTGGGGCCGCTGAAGCGGCTGGGCGCGAGCGCCGGTTCGGCCCACATCCGCTTCGACGACCACCCGAACGAGAAGCGCTTTTCTGACCGCATCGAGACCGTGACCGTCGACTCGGTGCTTGACTGGCTGGCGCGCAGCGGCCTGGGCTCGGCGCCGCAGCGGCTCGCGCTGTGAGCGGGTCCACAATCACCTTCAACACAAAACCATCGAGGGAAACACCATGAGCAAATCCTTGCGCCTGTCCGAGAAATGGTTCCGCCGCGGCCTCTGGCTGGTGGCCTTCCTGTTCGCCTGGTTCCTCACCGGCCTGGGCAGCACCATCGTCGGCGATCTGCCGCAGGTGGAGCAGACGCGCTTGCTGGAAGACTTCATGGACCCGCAGCGCACACCTGTGCTCAAGGAGTCCATCAAGACCGCCGAGAAGGCCGCCGAAGAGGCGCAGGCCGCGCTGGAGCAGGCGCAGCTGAAGCTGCAGACCGCGCGCGCCGACAACCGCGCCGCGCGCGAGACCTTCGACAACTGGCTGGCCACGCGCAGCGTGACGCAGCGCGCCGAGCAGGACGAGGAGGTGCTGCAGCGCACGCGCGAGCTCGATGGCCTGCGCAAGATCGAACGCGACGCGCTGGCGGCGGTGGAGAAACAGCAGCAGGTGGCGCTGGACGCGCGCCAGGCGCAGCAGCGCGCGCAGGCCGAACTGAGCAGCCTGGAAGACGCGGCGCGGGACACCTACATGGAGGAACAGCGCGCGCAGGAGCTGCGCGTGTTCGGCTACCGGCTGGCGCTCACGCTGCCGCTGCTCGTGGTGGCCGGCTGGCTGTTCAAGAAGCACCGCAAGGGATCGTCCTGGCCGTTTGTCTGGGGCTTCATCTTCTTCGCGCTGTTCGCGTTCTTCGTCGAGCTGGTGCCCTACCTGCCGAGCTACGGCGGCTATGTGCGCTACATCGTGGGCATCCTGCTCACGGTGATCGGCGGGCGCTACGCCATCGCTGCGCTGCAGCGCTACCTGGAGCGGCAGAAGGCGGTGGAGGCGCTGCCGGACACGCAGCGCCGCAAGGAGATGGACTACGACCTGGCACAGGCGCGGCTGGCCAAGAACGTCTGCCCCGGCTGCGAGCGCGCGGTCGACCTCAAGGACGGCAAGACCGACTTCTGCCCGCACTGCGGCCTGTGCCTGTTCGACCGCTGCGGCCACTGCAGCACGCGCAAGAGCGCCTTCGCGCGCTACTGCTTTGCCTGCGGCACCGAGGCCCGCCGGGGCGACGCGCCGGATGCCGGTCTCACGCCCGCTCCCGCAGCAGCGGCCGCAGCGCCCACAGACCGAGCGCCGGACCCAGCGCCAGCCCTGTCAGCAGCCAGCCCAGCGGCACCGTCCGCGTGACTTCGACGAACAGCAGGATGCTGGCGATGCTGATGGCAAAACCGATGCTGTTGGTCAGCGTCAGCACGCTGCCCACCGCCTGCGGCGGCGCGTTGCGCGCGGTCAGTGTGGAGAACTGCGGCGAGTCGCCCGAGACGGTGATGCCCCAGACCAGCAGCCAGCCGTAGAACAGCGCATCGGGCGCTCCGATCAGCACCGGCGCGAGCACGCAGCACAGACCGCTGATGGCGAGCTGCACGCCGGCCACGCGGGCGCTGCCGAAGCGCGGAGCCAGCCAGCCGCCACCCACGCAGCCCAGCACGCCGGCGCCCAGCATGGCGAAGGCGGTCCACGACAGCGCGGTGCCTTGCAGCCGCGTTGCGAGGATCAGCGGCATCAGCACCCACAGCGTGTACAGCTCCCACATGTGGCCGAAATAGCCGAGCACCGAGCTGCGCACGCGGGCGTCGGTGACGATGGTGGCGAGCGCGCGCCACTGCAGTGTGGTCACGCGCGCCACCGCGCCGGGCGGATCGGGCAGCAGCGTGTAGAGCGACACCCCACCCGCGGCCGCCAGCGTCGCCACGCCCAGCATCAGCGTGGGCCAGGGCAGCGTGTCGCCGATGGCGCGCAGCGCGTGGGCGCTGGCCGAGCCGAGCACCAGCGCGCCGATCAGCAGGCCCAGCGCCGGTCCGAGGCCGCGCGTGTACCACTGCGCGGCGATCTTCATGCCCACCGGGTAGATGCCTGCGAGGAAGAAGCCGGTGGCAAAGCGCCAGGCCAGCAGCGCGCCGAAGTCCGAGACCATGGCCCACGCGCCGACGGTGCAGCCCGCGCCGGCCAGCGCGCAGACCAGGAACACGCGGCGCGGCGGAAAGCGGTCGGCAATCGCCAGCAGCGCGAACACCAGGGTGCCGGCGATGAAGCCGGCCTGCAGCGCCGATGTCAGGGTGCCGACGGCGGTGGCGGGCCAGCCGAAGGCGCGCTGCAGGTCGGGCATGACCGCATTGACCGCGAACCAGAGCGAGGTGCCGGCGAATTGCGCCAGCACCAGCACGGGCAGGACGTGACGGGGAACGAAGGACTGGGTATTCATGGGTGATGCCGCCGGTGCCGGTTCACGGTTCTTCACCGGAAGACAGTGGTTTCTTGACAGTGGTCACGGAGGATCGCCGCACAAGCATGTGCTTGGGCCTGAAGGATCCACATGGATATCTCCTCTGTTGTTCGTTCGTTGCGCCGCCCGGCCGGTTGGCTGGGCGCCGTTGCCGCCGTGTCCACACTCGCCGCCTGCTACGTGGTGCCCATCGATCCGCGCACCGGGCAAGCGGTGCCGCCACCCCAGGCGGCCGCCGCGGTGGCGCCCGCGTTGCCCCTTAGCTTCCAGGCCCGACTCTATCCGGCCAACGAGCTGGCCAGCGGTCACGGGGTCATCAGCGCGACGGTGACGAACGACCTGCAGGGCCGCGGCACGTTCTCAACCGTCATCGGCGGGGAGTCGTTCTCGGGCGAGGCCACCCGCAAGGCCGGCTCCAGCCGTGAGGGGCTGGCCAATGGCGCTGGCAACCGCGGCGGCTACATCACCTGCGCCTACACCATGAACTCGGCCACGCTGGGCTCAGGCACCTGCCGCCTGTCCAGCGGCGCACTCTTCAGCATGCATATTGGTTCGTGAGCCCCCACGCTCCACCGCTTCGCGGGTCGCTGCCCCCCGAGGGGGCTGATCCGCCTTGGGGCGGCCCGGCGGCGGCTCGCCACTGACCGCCTGGAGGCGCTCAGTCGGCCAGGCCGACGGCCATCTCATCGGACGGCATGGGCGCTGTCTTGAGGTGGCCGACGTATTGCAGCGCCTGCTCGGTGCGCACCGAGGGCACGTCGCCCTCGCGCATGTGCAGCAGGTCGGCCGGGCTGATCAGGCGCGGGTCGGCGGTGGTCAGCGGCAGCCTGGCGTGGCGGTAGGCTTCGAGCACGAACTGCGAGCAGAAGAAGCGGTCGTTCTTGACGGCGCCGAGCTGGATCGCCGCCAGCCCGCGGATGCAGTAGTCGCGCACCAGGCCGGGAATCAGCGGCAGTTCGCAGTACTGCCGTCCGATGCTGAAGGGCGCCTGCAGCACGATGCCGGCGGTGTTGTACTTCTTGCCGGCGTGCTGCCGGGCGAAGGCGTTGAGGGCAGCGACCTGTTCGTCGCCAACGCCTGGATGGCGGAAGGCGACGATGGTCGATTCGCCGTCCATGTACTCCTGGGTGCTGCGCAGTCGCACGCCCGAGCCGACCGCCTCGACGAACTGGCCGTCGCCCAGATAGAGCGCGGCGTGGCTGACCGGCGCCACGGTGATCAGGCGCACGCCCATCGACACCAGGCTGTGGGTCGAGCTGAGCACGATGTCGCCGGCCCGCAGGTCGTCGGGCGTGATCTGCAGGCCGCCGTTGCTGGGTGTGAGCGCCAGCCGCTGCTGCACGCGCAGCGCGGGCTGGCCTTCGTCGGGCGCCAGGTCGACGTGGGTGGCGCAGCCGGCCAGGACCAGGGCCAGCGCAGCGGAGAGGACCCGAAGCAGACGGTGCGTCATGGATGGCGACGGGTCAGACGCCGCGCGCGCGGTCGGACTTGAACTGCTGGCGGAAGGCCTCGAAGCGGCCGGCGTCCAGCGAGGCGCGCACCTCCTGCATCAGGTTCAGGTAGTAGTGCAGGTTGTGGATGGTGGAGAGCATGGGGCCCAGCATCTCGCCGCAGCGGTCCAGGTGGTGCAGGTAGGCGCGGGAAAAGCCATCGCGCCCGCCGTCGGCCCAGCTCACGCCGGCCCGGCCCGCGCAGGCGTAGCAGGTGCAGGTGGCGTCCAGCGGCTGGTGGTCGGCCTTGTGGCGGGCGTTGCGGATCTTCAGGTCGCCAAAGCGGGTGAACAGCGTGCCGTTGCGCGCGTTGCGCGTGGGCATGACGCAGTCGAACATGTCCACCCCGCAGGCCACGCCCTCGACCAGGTCCTCCGGCGTGCCCACGCCCATCAGGTAGCGCGGCTTGTTCGCCGGCAGGCGGTGCGGCGTGTGCGCCATGATCTGCAGCATCTGTTCCTTGGGCTCGCCCACGCTCACGCCGCCGATGGCGTAGCCGGGGAAGTCCATTTCCACCAGCGCTTCCAGCGACTCCTGGCGCAGGTGCTCGAACATGCCGCCCTGCACGATGCCGAACAGCGCGTTGGGGTTCTCCAGCCGCGCGAATTCGTCTTTGGAGCGCACGGCCCAGCGGCGGCTCATCTCCATGCTCTTGCGGGCTTCGGCCTCGGTGGTCAGGTGGCCGTTGGTCTCGTAGGGCGTGCATTCGTCCAGCTGCATGACGATGTCGCTGTTGAGCCCGGTCTGGATCTGCATGCTGACCTCGGGCGACATGAACAGCTTGTCGCCGTTCACGGGCGAGGCGAAGTGCACGCCTTCTTCGGTGATCTTGCGCATGGCGCCCAGCGACCAGACCTGGAAGCCGCCCGAGTCGGTGAGGATGGGCTTGTGCCACTTCTCGAAGGCGTGCAGGCCGCCGAAGCTTTTCATCACCTCCTGGCCGGGGCGCATCCAGAGGTGGAAGGTGTTGCCCAGGATGATCTGGGCGCCCATGCCCTCCAGGCTCGCGGGCGTGACACCCTTGACGGTGCCATAGGTGCCCACGGGCATGAAGATGGGGGTCTCGACCACGCCGTGGTTGAGGGTGAGACGGCCACGGCGCGCGTGGCCTTCGGTCTTGAGAACGTCGAACTGGAGCATGGCGGCGATTGTCGCCGAGTGCTCCGGAAACTCACTTGGCCGGTTCGAGCGCCAGGATCCAGGACACCAGCTTGGCCGCGTCGGCTTCGGCAATCGCGACCTTGTTGGGCGGCATCGCCAGGCCAGACACCTTGTCCTTCCAGTGGCTCTCGTAGGGGCTGGAGCCGGCGAGCACGGTGGCGGTCAGCTGCTGCTGGGCGCCTTTGATGCTCTTGTACTTGGCGGCGACATCGCGCCAGGCCGGGCCGATGGGCGCCATGCCGTTCGGGCCCTTGGCTCCGGGCTCGATGTTGTGGCAGGTCATGCAGCCGGCGCCGGTGGCGAGCTTGAGGGCGGCCTGGTCTTCGGCCGGGCCGGCCCAGGCGGTGGCGGCCAGCAGGGTGGCCGAGAGGGCGATCAGGGTGCGTTTCATGGGAGGACTCCGTGGGTTTCTGGGGGGACGTCCTCAGGCTATCAGTGCGCCAGGACCCCGAATTGATCCTTGTCAAGGCGCCGGGGCTCCGTCTCAGGATGAGACGGGCGGTGGCTGCGGCGCCACAGGTGTTGCTGTCTCAGGAACCGCCGCTGCTTCGCGTCTCGGGCGCCACCACCAGCACGGTGCGGTTGCGGTCCTCGACGATCCACAGCCAGCCCCGGTGATCGACCGTGGCACCGGCCGGGTTGCCCTGCGGGCGGATGCCGGGCATGACCCGCCAGCCGGAGACGATGTTCTCGCGCGCGCCGGTCGGGCGGCCGTCGGGGCCAATGCGCCAGGCCACGATGCGGTGGCCCTGGGCGCGGTAGCCGTGCCAGACCGCCAGCAGGCGGCCGCTCCACGGACTGGCGGCCTGCCCGGCAGGGGCCGGCGGCATGGCCAGCAGCTGCAGCGGCGCCACATGGGCCGGCCAGGCCTGGAACGGTGGGCGGTGGGCCTGTCGGCGGGCGCACTGCGCGCGCTTGTCGTAGCCGCGCGCCACGACGCTGCGGCCCTGCGCATCGCTGACGCAGTAGGGCCAGCCGTAGTGCGCGCCGCGTTCGAGTTCGTTGAGTTCCTCGGCCGGGGCGTTGGCGTCGCTGTAGTCGACCGAGTTCTCTGCCTGCCAGATGCGTTCGGTCCTGCCCGCCGCGTCCTGGGTGAGCGCCAGGCCCAGCGAGTTGCGCAGGCCGGTGGCAAAGGGCTTCGGTGTCTGCGGTTTCAGGTCCGGGCCGACCAGGGTGGTTTCGTACACCGCGGCCCGGGGAAGGGGTCCCGCGGTTTCCGGGCAGGGCAGGGGCTGCTGCTGGTGCTCGTCCCGGCAGGCGTCGCTGGCCGACCCCATATTGATATAGAGGCGCCCCTTGCGGCCGAAGGCCAGCTCCTTGAGCGGGTGCGCGCCGTCGGCGGGCAGGTCCTTGAGCAGGTCTTCGCGGGCGAACACGGCGGTGGGCGTGCGCCAGACCGTGCCGGCCTCGCCCACATAGACCTTGCCATCGGGGCCGCGCGCGAGCCCGTGCGGGCGGTCCAGCCCTCGGGCCAGCACCGTCACCCGGTCCGCGTCGCCCGGCTGTCCGTCCACCCGCAGCTCCAGCAGGCGCCCGCGGCGGGGCTCCCAGTTGCCCATGTCGGTGATCCAGAAGCGGCCGGGGGACACCTCGACCAGGCGGCGCGGCATCTGCAGGCCGTCGCGCGCGTCGGCCACCAGGCCCACGCACCAGCCCTTGGGTGCGGTCAGTGCAATGCGGGGATAGCCGGCGCAGCGGCCCTGGGTGGCGTAGCGGGAGGCCTCGGGCTCCGCCCGTCCCGCGACGGGCAGGGCGATGAGGCCAGCCAGCGCCAGCGGGAGGCAGCGACGTCGTGTCATCGGGCCATTGTGAACCGCGTGGCGGCTCGCCCAGCCCACGCCCAGGTCAGTGAGCCGGTATGGAGGATTCGGCCGAGGGCTCGACTGTGACCGCCGCCGACTCGGTGCGTTCGTCCGAACTGGACCAGCCCCAGGCCAGCAGCAGGGCCAGGCTCACGGACAGCAGCAGGGCGATACCCAGGCGGAACAGCATTTCGATCACGGACAGACTTTCGGCGGCGGGAAGGTGGGCGGTATTGTGCCCGTGCGACCGGGTCCTGCAGTCGGGCGTGTTCACGGCTGCTGCACAAAAGTCACATCCGAAGGCCGGGCTGTAGCACTTTTGTAGCGAAGCCTGTGACCACTGGATACCTTGTCGCCGCTTCAGGGGCTGTCCACGGCCCCGGCGGCGGTGCCGAAGTGCTGCGCCACCAGGCCGCGCAGCCACTGGTGGCCAGCGTCGCGGTGCAGGTGGGCGTGCCAGAGCTGGGCGATGGTGCTGGCCGGCAGGCGCAGCGTCAGCGGCCGGGCCACCAGCGCGTGCGGGCCGGCCAGGCGCTCGGCCAGCCGCTCGGGCACGGTGGCCACCAGGTCGGTGCTGCCCAGCACCTGGCCCAGCGCCACGTAGTGAGGCACGGTCAGCTGCACTTGGCGCGCCACGCCCAGGCGCTGCAGGGCCTCGTCGACCTGGCCGTGGCCGGTGCCGGCCGAGACCACGCGCACGTGGGCGGCCTGCCGGTACTGGGTGGCGTTCAGCGGCGCGTCGCCCGCCGCCAGCGGGTGGCCGGCGCGCATCAGCGCCACGTAGCGCTGGCGGAACAGCGCCTGCTGGAAAAAGCCGGCCTGCAGCTGCGGCAGCGAACCCAGCGCCAGATCGACCCGGCCGGCCGCCATGTCCTCGCGCAGCGCCGCGTCCGCCACCGGCACGCAGCGCAGCGTCACGCCCGGCGCCTCGCGCGCCAGCGCGTCCATCAGCACCGGCAGGAAATAGATCTCGCCCACGTCGGTCATGGCCAGGGTGAAGCAGCGTTCGCTGGTGGCCGGGTCGAAGCTGGCGCGCACGTTCAGCGCGCCCTGCAGCCCCCGCAGCGCCTGTGCCACCGGTTCGGCCAGCTGCAGCGCGTAGGGCGTGGGCGCCATGCCGCTGGGCGTGCGCAGGAACAGCTCGTCGTCCAGCAGGTCGCGCAGCCGCCGCAGCGCGTTGCTCACCGCCGGCTGGCTCAGGCCCAGCGACTCGGCCACGCGGGAGACCCGGCCGTCCTGCACCAGGCGGTCGAACACCACCAGCAGGTTGAGGTCGATGTCGGTGAGCTTCATGGGTTTGAATATTCAGGTGGTGAATACAGCGTATCACGCCGATTCCCTTGCCGGATGGCCGGCCGGCCGCGATCATGCGGCTCACAAGAACACCTCCGGAGACAGCCATGTCCGTTTCCCCCGACGCCCTGCACTGGGAGGCCGGCGGCACCAGCCGCATCCCGTTCGCCGTCTACACCGACGAGCAACGCCACCAGCGCGAACTCGAACGCATCTTCTACCAAGGCCACTGGTGCTACGTCGGCCTGGAAGCCGAGATCCCGAACGCCGGCGACTTCAAGCGCACCGTGGTCGGCGAGCGCTCGGTGATCATGACCCGCGCGGCCGACGGCCAGATCCACGTGGTGGAGAACGTGTGCGCGCACCGCGGCATGCGCTTCTGCCGCAAGCGCCACGGCAACGCCACCGAGTTCGTCTGCCCCTACCACCAGTGGAGCTACCAGCCCGACGGCACGCTGCAGGGTGTGCCGTTCCGGCGCGGCGTGCGCCAGGACGGCAAGGTCAACGGCGGCATGCCGGCCGACTTCAACCCCAAGGACCACGGCCTGACGCGGCTGAAGGTGGCCGTGCGCGGCGGCGTGGTGTTCGCGAGCTTCGACCACGACGTGGAGTCGCTCGAAGACTACATGGGGCCGACCATCCTGCGCTACTTCGACCGCCTGTTCAACGGCCGCAAGCTGACCATCCTGGGCTACAACCGCCAGCGCATTCCGGGCAACTGGAAGCTGATGCAGGAGAACATCAAGGACCCCTACCACCCCGGTCTGCTGCACACCTGGTTTGTGACCTTCGGCCTCTGGCGCGCCGACAACAAGAGCGAGCTGCGCATGGACGCGCACCACCGGCACGCCGCCATGGTCTCCACCCGCGGCAGCATGGGCCAGGCCAGCGGCCAGGCGGCACAGGTGACCCAGGTGTCGAGCTTCAAGGAGAGCATGCAGCTGGAAGATCCGCGCTTCCTGGACATCGTGCCCGAGCCCTGGTGGCAGATGGACGACCAGATGCCGACCGCGGTGATGACGACACTCTTTCCGAGCGTCATCTTCCAGCAGCAGGTCAACAGTGTGAGCACGCGCCACATCCAGCCCGACGGCCACGGCGCCTTCGACTTCGTCTGGACGCACTTCGGCTTCGAGGACGACACGCCCGAGATGACGCAGCGCCGCCTGCGCCAGGCCAATCTCTTCGGCCCGGCCGGTTTCGTCAGCGCCGACGACGGCGAGGTGATCGAGTTCTCGCAGCAGGCCTTCGACAGCAAGCCGCAGCACCGGGCACTGGCCGAGCTGGGCGGGCGCGAGGTGGGCGAGACCGACCACATGGTGACGGAGACGCTGATCCGCGGGATGTACGAGTACTGGCGGAAAGTCATGGAAGCGCCTGAAAAATGCGATGGAGGTGCCGCATGAGCACCCTCGACTTCGAGACCTTCCAGGCCTTGCAGGCGCTCTACAGCGACTACGCCTCGGCCGTCGACAGCGGCGACTGGGACCTCTGGCCGACCTTCTTCACGACGGACTGCGTCTACAAGCTGCAGCCGCGCGAGAACCACGAGCGCGGCTTTCCGCTGTCCACACTGGCCTTCGACAGCCAGGCCATGTTGCGCGACCGCGTCTACGGCATCCGGGAAACCCTGTTCCACGATCCGTACTACCAGCGCCACGTGGTGGGCGCACCCGTCGTCCGTCAGATTGACGAGCAGGGCCGCCTGCACTGCGAGGCCAACTACGCGGTGTTCCGCACCAAGCTCGACGGCCCCAGCACGGTGTTCAACGTCGGGCGCTACCTGGACATCGTGGCGAAGACGCCCGACGGACTGAAGTTCGCGCAACGTCTCTGCGTCTACGACAGCGAGATGATCCCGAACTCCATCATCTACCCCATCTGAACAGGACGGCACTCATGAGCAACTGGACCGACGTGGCCGCCGAGGCCGATCTGTTCGAAGGCGCGGGCATCCCGGTGGCGCCGGGCGGGCGCGACATCGCGCTGTTTGCGGTGGAGGGCGAGGTGTTCGCCACCGACAACCTCTGCACCCACGGCAACGCCAAGCTGTGCGACGGTTTTGTGGAGGGGCACGAGATCGAGTGCCCGTTTCACCAGGGCCGCTTCGACCTGCGCACGGGCGAGGCGACGCTGCCGCCCTGCACACAGCCGATCAAGGTCTGGCCGGCGAAGGTCGAGGGCGGACGGGTCTTCTTGAATCTCGGCGCCTGATCCTCAGGCGGTGCGCCGCGCCAGCAGCATCGCGTCGCCGTAGCTGAAGAAGCGGTAGCCCTGCGCCACCGCGTGGCGGTACAGCGCCATCACGTGGTCGTAGCCCGCGAAGGCGCTGACCAGCATCATCAGCGTGCTCTTGGGCAGGTGAAAGTTGGTGACCAGCACATCGACCACGCGGAAGTCGAAGCCCGGCGTGATGAAGATGTTGGTGTCGCCCTGCAGCTCGCCGGTCTTGGCCCAGCTCTCCAGCGTGCGCACCGTGGTCGTTCCCACGGCGACCACGCGGCCGCCGCGCGCTCGGCAGTCCTCAATCGCCTGCACCGTGGCGGGCGGGATGGCGTAGCGCTCGTGGTGCATCGCGTGCTCCTCGATGCGCTCGGTTTTCATGGGCGCGAAGGTGCCGGCGCCCACGTGCAACGTCACGTTGGCGCGGTGCACGCCGCGGGCCTCGAGCGCGGACAACACGCCCTCGTCGAAGTGCAGGGCGGCGGTGGGTGCGGCCACGGCGCCGGGCACGCGGGCGAACACGGTCTGGTAGCGGCGCTCGTCCTCGGCGTCGTCTCCGTGGGTGATGTAGGGCGGCAGCGGCACATGGCCGTGGCGCGCCATCAGGGTGTACGGGTCTTCGCCCGCCGGGCCTTCGAGCCGCAGGCGGAACAGCTGGCCCTGCTCGTCCGGCCAGCGGCCGATGAACACCGCGTCGAAGCCGCCGCCTTTCAAACCGCCGGCCAGGTGCAGGCGCCCGCCGGGCAGGGGCTTCTTGCTCACCCGCAGGTGGCCGACGACCTCGTTGGGCGAGCCGTCCAGGGCCTCGTGCGGCAGCAGCACGCGCTCGATCAGCAACTCCAGCTTGCCGCCGCTGGCCTTCTCGCCGAACAGGCGCGCCTTGACCACCTGGGTGTCGTTGAACACCAGCAGGTCGCCCGGCTGCAGCAGACCGGGCAGCTCACGGAAGATGCGGTCCACCGGCTGCTCGCCGGTGCCGTCGAGCAGGCGCGAGGCGCTGCGTTCGGCGGCCGGGTGCTGGGCAATCAGGTGTTCGGGGAGGGAGAAATCGAAGTCGGCGACGGTGAAGTGGCGGGCCGAAGAGGACGAAGAAGAAGTCATGCTGCTTGAGGGCCGGACAGGGCCCGTTCCAAGTGGGGATATGGATGGAAGTACAGGCAGAATTGTCCCATGCCCGACGCCCCGTCCACCACCCCGCGCAAGGAACTCTCTGCCCCGCAGAAGGCCATGCACAAGCTCGGCCTGGTGCGCGACATCGACCTGGCGCTGCACCTGCCGCTGCGCTACGAGGACGAGACCCGCATCGTCGCCCTGCACGACGCGCGCGATGGCGAGGTGGTGCAGGTCGAGGGCACGGTGACCAAGCAGGACATCCAGTACCGGCCGCGTCGCCAGCTGCTGGTCACGCTCGACGACGGCAGCGACACCTGCACCCTGCGCTTCTTCAGTTTCTATCCCTCGCACCAGAAGACGCTGGCGGTCGGCGCGCGGGTGCGCGTGCGCGGCGAAGTGCGCGGCGGCTTCATGGGCAAGACCATGATGCACCCCGCCTTCCACGCAGCCGGCGGCGAGTTGCCCGAGGCGCTGACCCCCGTCTACCCGACCAGCGCCCAGCTGCCGCAGGCCTACCTGCGCAAGGCCGTGGTGTCGGGCCTCAAGCGCGCCGACCTCAGCGAGACCCTGCCGCAGCCGGTGCTGACCTCGCTGCAGGAGACGCTGCGGGGCCTGCGCGCGCCGCTGATGTCGCTGCGCCAAGCGCTCGAATACCTGCACCACCCGGGACCGGACGTGTCGCTCGCCGCGCTGGAGGACCGCAGCCACCCGGCCTGGCAGCGGCTCAAGGCCGAAGAGCTGCTGGCGCAGCAGCTCTCGCAGCTGCAGGCCAAGCGCGAGCGCGACGCGTTGAGAGCGCCGCCGCTGCACACATCGGCCGGTGGGCTGCACGAACAGCTGCTGGGCGTGCTGCCGTTCGCGCTGACGGCCGCGCAGCGCCGCGTCGGCGAAGAGATCGCGCGCGACCTGCAGCGCCAGGTGCCCATGCACCGGCTGCTGCAGGGCGACGTGGGCTCGGGCAAGACCGTGGTGGCCGCGCTGGCCGCCGCCATCGCCATCGACAGCGGCTGGCAGTGCGCGCTGATGGCGCCGACCGAGATCCTGGCCGAGCAGCATTTCGCCAAGCTCATCGGCTGGCTGGAACCGCTGCTCGAACCCCTGGGCAAACGCGTGGCCTGGCTCACCGGCAGCCAGAAGAAAAAGCAGCGCACGGAGATGCTCGAACTCATCGCCAGCGGCGAGGCCGCGCTGGTGGTCGGCACGCACGCGGTGATCCAGGAGCAGGTGCAGTTCAGGAACCTCGCGCTGGCCATCATCGACGAACAGCACCGCTTCGGCGTGGCGCAGAGGCTGGCGCTGCGATCCAAGATGGGGGGGGCTGAGCTGGGTGCGGGCGAACCGCACCTTCTGATGATGTCGGCCACGCCGATTCCCAGAACCCTGGCGATGAGCTACTACGCCGACCTCGATGTCTCGACCATCGACGAGCTGCCGCCTGGCCGCACGCCCATCGTGACCAAGGTGGTGTCCGACAGCCGCCGCCACGAGGTGATTGAGCGCATCCGCGCGCAGGTGGCCGAAGGACGGCAGGTCTACTGGGTCTGTCCGCTGATCGAGGAGAGCGAGGCCATCGACCTGTCCAACGCCACGGAAACACATGCGGAATTGGGTCAGCTGCTGCCGGGTGTGCTCGTCGGGCTCTTGCACTCGCGCATGCCGGTGGCCGAGAAGAAGGCGGTGATGTCGCTGTTCAGCGGCGGCCACATGGGCGTTCTGGTCTCGACCACGGTGATCGAGGTGGGCGTGGACGTGCCCAATGCCTCGCTGATGGTGATCGAACACGCCGAGCGCTTTGGCCTGTCGCAGCTGCACCAGCTGCGCGGCCGGGTGGGGCGCGGTGCGGCGGCCTCGGCCTGCGTGCTGCTCTACACGCCCAACGAAGGCGGGCGCCTGGGCGAGACCGCGCGCGAGCGGCTCAAGGCCATGGCCGAGACCAACGACGGCTTCGAGATCGCGCGCCGCGACCTGGAGATCCGCGGCCCGGGTGAATTCCTCGGTGCCCGCCAGTCCGGCGCGCCGCTGCTGCGCTTCGCCGACCTGGCGACCGACACCCACCTGCTCGAATGGGCCCGCGAGGCGGCGGCGCAGATGCTCGCCAGGTTCCCCGAAGCCGCCGAGCGGCACGTGGGCCGCTGGCTGGGCACCAAGGCCGAGTACCTAAAGGCCTGAAGCCGCCGGGCGGGTCGTGCGGCCCACGAGCATGGACAGCACGAGCAGTCCGGCCGCGGCCCCGAAGGTGACCTGGACGCCGTGCAGCAGGGTCGCGGGTGCGGCGGCGGCGGGCTCCGTGGTGACCCAGGCAAACACCCAGCCCATGACCGAGGCCCCGGCCATCAGGCCCAGGTTGCGCGCCAGGTTGAGCAAGCCGGAGACCTCGCCCCGGCGCGCCGCGGGCAGCCGGGTCAGGGTGGCCGTGTTGTTGGCGGCCTGGAACAGCTGGTAGCCCGGGGTCAGGACCGAGATGGCGAGCAGGTAGCCCGCCAGGCCCCACGGGCCGGGCAGCACCGCCAGCCCCAGCGCACCGGCCAGCATGACCAGCAGGCCCGTGCGCAGCGTGTGCGCCGCGCCCCAGCGGTCCACCAGTTTGCCCGCCACGAAGCCGAACACCATGGACATCAGCGGCCCGGCCGACATCGCGGCACCCACCCCGGCCGTTCCCAGCCCCAGGCCACCGGACAGGAAGAACGGACCGATCACCAGCGTGGCCATCATGACGGTGGCCACCAGCGCATTCATGACCAGGCCGGCACCCAGCGCGGTCCCTTGCCAGAGCGCCGCTGCCTCCCCTGATGTGCTGCTTCGTGCCGCAGACACCGGGGCGGGCGCCGGCAGGTGCCGGTGGACCAGCCAGAGGGTCAGCAGGCTCAGGGGCACCGTGGACAGGAACATGGCGCGCCAGTCCAGCCAGGCGATCAGCAGGCCGCCGGCCGACGGCCCGAGCGCGGTGCCCACCGCCGACATGCTGGCCAGCCAGCCCATGGCGCTGCCAGTGCGCTCCTTGCCAACGGTCTCGCCCGTCATGGCCATGGCGAGCGTCATCATCGTCGCGGCCCCCAGGCCCTGGAGGGCACGGGCCGCCACCAGGGCTTCCAGGGACGGTGCCTGTGCACAGAGGAGAGAGGCCAGGGTGAACAGCAGCAGGCCCGCCATGAGCAGGCGGCGCCGGCCCAGGCGGTCGCCCAGTCGCCCGGCCACGACGACCAGCGCCGTCATGGCCAGCAGGTAGGACAGCACCACCCACTGCACCTGCTGGAACGATGCGCCGAACGCCTGCGTCAGGCTGGGCAGGCTCACATTGGCCATGCTGGTGCCCAGCGACGACAGCAGCACCGACAGCGAAAGACCGGCCAGGGCGCCTGTGGGGCCGGGCCGGTGGGAAAGAAATTGGGACATGGTGGCGTTTCCTCAAGAGTCCTGCATAGCAGGCGTGAGGGCACTGTATTTTTTTGCATGGCATGGCGGAAGGCGCATGGGTTGCATTGATATGTTGCGTCTGACGCCATGTATGACGGGTTTGCGCTATGGTGCGGCCATGCCCACGCCCGATCTCAACCTGCTGTTCACGCTGGATGTCCTGCTGCAGGAAGGCAGCGTGGCGGGGGCGGCCCGCCGGCTGCGCCTGAGCGCCTCGGCCATGAGCCGGGCGCTGGCGCGGTTGCGGGCCACCACGGGAGATCCGCTGCTGGTCCGGGCCGGGCGCAGCCTGGTGCCCACGCCCCGTGCCCTGGCGCTGCGGGAGCAGGTCCGCCAACTGGTGCAGGACAGCGTGGAGGTGCTGCAACCCGCGGATGTGCTGGACCTTCAGCAGTTGCAGCGGACCTTCACCCTGCGCAACCGCGAGGGCTTTGTCGAGAACTTCGGCGCCGCGCTGGTCGAGCGTGTGGCCGCGCAGGCGCCGGGCGTGCGCCTGTGCTTCGAGCAGAAGACCGAGCGGGACAGCGCGGCCTTGCGGGAAGGTCTGGCCGATCTGGAAACTGCGGTGGTGGGGCCGGCGCTGGCGCCGGAGTTGCGGGTCCAGGCGCTGTTCAGCGACCGGTTTGTCTCGGTGGTGCGCCAGGGGCACCCGCTGGCCGGCCGGCTGCACGAACTGCAGCCCTACGTCGCTGGCCGGCACATCGGCGTGGCCCATCGCGCGGGCGGGCAGGAGGGTGTGGACCAGGCGCTGGAACGTCTGGGCCTGCGGCGCCAGCTGGACCTGAGCGTGGGCAGCTTTTCCGCGGCGCTGGCGCTGGCCCGCGCCACCGACTACATCGCCAACGTGCCCGAGCGCCACACCCACAGCCTTCGCGACGGCATGCACAGCGCTCCCCTGCCGGTGCAGGTGCCGGCGTTCTCCGTGTCCCTGATCTGGCACCCGCGGTACAGCGCCGACCCGGCGCACCGATGGTTGAGGCACTGCGTGCGCGAGGTGGTGCTGGACCGCCTGGCGGACATGCCGGTGCTGGACGGGGGGCTCCCGGGCCTGTCCGGGTTGGACGACATGCCCATGGGCGCAGGCGGCGCGGCGTCCGAGAGCAAAATACAGCCATGACCCTGACGGAACTGAAATACATCGTGGCCGTGGCGCGCGAGAAGCACTTCGGCAAGGCCGCCGAGGCCTGTTTCGTGTCGCAGCCCACGCTGTCCGTGGCGATCAAGAAGCTAGAAGAAGAGCTGGAGCTCAAGATCTTCGAGCGCAACGCCAGCGAGATCGCGGTCACGCCGCTGGGCGAGCAGATCGTGCGCCAGGCGCAGACCGTGCTGGAGCAGGCCGCCGCGATCAAGGAGATCGCCAAGCGCGGCAAGGACCCGCTGGCCGGGCCGCTCAAGCTGGGCGTGATCTACACCATCGGCCCCTACCTGCTGCCCAATCTGGTGCGCCAGGTCATCGAGCGCACGCCGCAGATGCCGCTGATGCTGCAGGAGAACTTCACCGTCAAGCTGCTGGAGCAGCTGCGCCTGGGCGAGATCGACTGCGCCATCCTGGCCGAGCCCTTCCCGGACACCAACCTCGCGATCGCGCCGCTGTACGACGAGCCCTTCATGGCCGCCGTGCCGGCCAGCCACCCGCTGGCCAAGCGCAAGGCGATCACCACCGACGAGATCAAGAACGAGACCATGCTGCTGCTGGGCACGGGGCACTGCTTCCGCGACCATGTGCTCGAGGTCTGTCCCGAGTTCGCGCGCTTCTCCAGCGACACCGAGGGCATCCGCAAGAGCTTCGAAGGCTCGTCGCTGGAGACCATCAAGCACATGGTGGCCGCCGGCATGGGCGTGACCCTGGTGCCGCGCCTGTCGGTGCCGCGCTCGGCGCTCGACGGCTCGGCCGACAACTCGCAGGACCTGGGCGACGCATCGTTCGTGCACTACCTGCCCTTCGACGGCGACCCGCCCACGCGGCGCGTGGTGCTGGCCTGGCGCCGCAGCTTCACGCGCTATGAAGCCATCGCCGAACTGCGCAACGCCGTTTATGCCTGCGAACTGCCGGGTGTGAAGAGACTGTCATGAGCTCCGCCGCATTGCCCGAACCGCGCCCGTCGAAGCTGGCGCTCTACCTCGACCTGATCCGCTGGAACCGGCCCGCCGGCTGGCTGCTGCTGCTGTGGCCCTCGCTGTCGGCGCTGTGGATCGCCGCCCAGGGTTTCCCGGGCCTGCACCTGCTGGTGGTGTTCGTGCTGGGCACCATCCTGATGCGCAGCGCGGGTTGCTGCGTCAACGACGTGGCCGACCGCGAGTTCGACAAGCACGTCAAGCGCACCGCGCAGCGGCCCGTGACCAGCGGGCGCGTGGGCGTGAAGGAGGCGCTGGCGGTCGGTGGCGTGCTGGCTTTCGTCGCCTTCCTGCTGGTGCTGACCACCAACACCGCGACCATCGCCTGGTCGGTGCTGGGTCTGGTGCTGTCGCTGATCTATCCGTATGCCAAGCGCCATGTGTCCATGCCGCAGGCGGTGCTGGGCGTAGCCTTCAGCTTCGGCATCCCGATGGCCTTCGCCGCCGTGACTGAGGTGGTGCCCTGGCAGGCCTGGGCGCTGATGGCGGGCAACCTGTTCTGGGTGCTGGCCTACGACACCGAGTACGCCATGGTCGACCGCGACGACGACCTGAAGATCGGCATGAAGACCTCGGCGATCACCCTGGGCGATGCCGATGTGCCGGCCGTGACCGCGTTCTACCTGGTGTTCCTCGGCATCTGGACCGCCGTGCTCTGGGGCCAGGTGAACCTCCTGGTCTGGGGCGCAATGCTGCTGGTGGCGCTGGCCCAGGTGGTCTGGCACTGGCGGCTGATCAAGGACCGCACGCGCGACGGCTGCTTCAAGGCCTTCCGTCTGAACCACTGGCTAGGGTTCACGGTGTTTGTGGGGGTTGTGCTCGGGTTGGTTTGACGTGCGTTGCGTTTCGGGCGCGGCGCTTCTTCGGCCCACGCAAGCGCCGCGCCCTGCTCCGCGGCTGTCCCCCGGCGGCTGGAGCCGCCTCCTCCTTTATGCCGCTGCGCAGGGCACGCCGCTTCCGTGGGTAGGGTTGCTGGGAGTGTGGCAGGTAGGCGGCATTGGCGCTGTACGGTGACGTCTATCTGCCAGGAGCTAACGCTATTCAACTAGCGAAACGGGAACTCAACGTTGGACATGAGAGGTCAGGCCCAGCTTGCCCGGACGGGTCCTCTCGATGGAATGGTTGGTCGTCTGTTTCACTACGCACCTGCGTCTGCATTGAATGCGTACTGCTCGGCAACACTAATTAGCTTGCGAGAGCTTGAACCGACCGAACCTTGCTCTGTCCAGAGGAATGGGTAGAAATTGAAGCACTGATCCCCCTTTACTTGCTCGGCCTCAGCCTCCCACTTTGGCCATCGGAAGCCCTCGTAGAAGACAGCCAGCTTGTCGCTAAGCGCCCAAGCAAGAAAGTCTGAGTATCCGAGTCCCAGTGGTTCCCACCTCAACGTGTCCGGTGCCCAGTAGTACACGGAACCACGATCATCACCAAGAGCGCCACCGTTTATGGAGAAGAAACCCCCAATCACATCATCTGCCACGAGTAGATGACCAGAGGATCTATTGGAATTCCAGTCGACGATGTTTCGGGGCAGTTTGGGATGGCCAGATCCGAGGATTCGCAGCCAGCCGTGGTCTATGAAGATCCCTCCGGTCTCGTAGGCGATTGCCCCCATTGGGGATCGAGTTGTGACTTGAAGGTCGGTCAGAACATCACCACGCTCTTCTGACGGGTTGAGTACCTCAACTCGCCAGGCACTTTGAGCGATCCACTGGAAAACTAGCGGCATCGCCGGTTCTTCGCGATTTACCAGCTCTTCAAGAGTTCTCATAGATGCCTCACTTGTGATCTATCCCGCAAACCCGCTGCGTCCGCGAGCCGCGCAAAGACTACTTGCCGAACTCTGCGCCGAGTCCGGCGGCGCGGGTTTGCGCAGCAATCAGCGCCTTTTCAAACAGCGCCTTCATGTCCGACGCTTCCATTGACGTGATGGCGGCATAGGTCGTGCCGCCCTTGGACGTGACGCGTTCGCGCAGCACCTGCGGCGGGTCGTCCGAGCGCTGGGCCAGCGTGGCCGCGCCGACGAAGGTGCCGACCGCCAACTGGTAAGCCACCTCGGGCGCCAGGCCCATCTTCGCGCCGGCGTCGCGCATGGCTTCGAGGAAATAGAACACGTAGGCAGGGCCGGAGCCGGAGAGCGCGGTCACCGCGTCCAGGTCGGCCTCGACCTTGACCCAGACCAGCTCACCCGTGGTGCGCACGACGCGCTCGACCAGGGCCTTGTCGTCGGCGCTCACGGCGGCGCGCGCCATCAGGCCGGTCATGCCCAGGCCGACCAGGGCCGGGGTGTTGGGCATGGCGCGCACGATGCGCTCGGTGCCGAGCCAGGTGGCGATGCTCTCGCTGGTGATGCCGGCGGCCACGCTCAGGTGCAGCGCGCCCTCCACATGGGCGCGGGCGGCCGCGGCGGCGTCCTTGAAGGTCTGCGGCTTGACGGCCCAGACCACCAGGTCGGACGGCTTCAGGTCGGCGCTGGCGGCGGGCTGCACGGTCATGCCGGGGAACTGCTGCGTCAGCTTGGTGCGCTGCTCGTCCCAGGGCTCGACCACCTGCAGGGCGCTGGTCGGGTGGCCCTGGCGGACCAGGCCGCCGATGATGGCGCTGGCCATGTTGCCGCCGCCGATGAAGGTGATGAGGGGGTGGGTGGACGTGTTCATGCCGCCATTGTCCCCGAGGCGTTGAGCGCTCAGGGCGCGGTGGTCTGCCGCACCGCGTGTTCCCATTCGGCCATCTTTTCCGCCGCCCGCTCGCGCGAGAGCGTCGGGTGGAACACGCGCTCGGCGCGCCACTGCTTCGAGAGCTCGTCCAGCCCGGCGTACACACCGCACTGCAGGCCTGCGAGGTAGGCAGCGCCCAGGGCGGTGGTCTCGATCACGGCCGGTCGCACCACCGGGATGCCCAGCAGGTCGGCCTGGATCTGCATCAGCAGGTCGTTGACGCAGGCGCCGCCGTCCACGCGCAGCTCGGCCACCGGCACGCCGCCGCTGGCGACCGCGTCGCGGCTCATGGCGTCGAGCAGGGCGGCGCTCTGGAAGGCGATGCTCTCCAGCGCGGCGCGCGCGATGTGGGCGATGGTGCTGCCACGTGTGAGGCCGACGATGGCGCCGCGGCTCTCGGGTTGCCAGTAGGGCGCGCCCAGACCGGTGAAGGCCGGCACCAGGACCACGCCGCCGGCGTCGGGCACGCTCTCGGCCAGCGCCTGCACCTCGCTGCTGGAGGGGATGGCGCGCAGGCCGTCGCGCAGCCACTGCACCACGGCGCCACCGATGAACACGCTGCCCTCGAAGGCGTACTGGGGAGGACCGGGCAACTGCGCGGCGGCGGTGGTGATCAGGCCGTTCTGGCTGGTCTGGAAGCGCTCGCCGTTGTGCATCAGCATGAAGCAGCCGGTACCGTAGGTGTTCTTGGCCATGCCGGCCGAGAAGCAGGCCTGGCCGAACAGCGCGCTCTGCTGGTCGCCGGCCACGCCGCCGATCACCAGCGGGCCGCCCAGCCATTCGGGCCGCACCTCGCCGAAGTGGGCGCTGGAGGGCAGGGCGGTGGGCATCATGGCTGCGGGGATGGTCATGGCCGCCAGCAGTTCCTCGTCCCAGCGCTGGGTGTGCACGTTGAACAGCATGGTGCGCGCGGCGTTGCTGTGGTCGGTCACGTGGGCCGCGCCGCCGGTGAGCTGCCAGATCAGCCAGCTGTCGACGGTGCCGAAGGCCAGCTCGCCGGCCTCGGCCTGCGCGCGCGCGCCGGGCACGTGGTCCAGGATCCACTGCAGCTTGGTGCCCGAGAAGTAGGCGTCGATGCGCAGACCGGTCTTCTGCAGCACCGGATCGGACAGACCACGTTCGCGCAGCGCGGCGCAGGTGCTCTCCGCGCGGCGGTCCTGCCAGACGATGGCGTTGTAGACCGGCTCGCCGGTCTTGCGGTTCCAGACCACCGTGGTCTCGCGCTGGTTGGTGATGCCCACGGCGCGGATGTCGGCGGCCTTCAGACCGGCCTTGGCCAGCGCCTCGCGTGCGGTCTCCAGCTGTGTGGTCCAGAGGTCGCGCGGGTCGTGTTCGACCCAGCCCGGCTGCGGGTAGATCTGGCGGAACTCGCGCTGCGCCATCGCGACCACGCGGCCGTCGCGGTCGAACACGATGCTGCGCGAACTGGAGGTGCCCTGGTCCAGGGCCAGCAGGTAAGTCATGGGGTGTCTCGTCTCTGGTCTCTTGTCTGCTCGAAAGGGTCAGCTGGCCTCGCGCCCGGCCACCACGCATTCCACATCGCCCTGGGTCAGCAGGGCGTCGAAGGGTGGTGGGGGCGGCTCGTCGGTGAACAGCACGTCCACCTCGTCCAGCCGGGCCAGCTCCACCATCGCCGGGCGGTTGAACTTGCTGTGGTCGGCCGCCAGCCAGACCTCGCGCGACTGGCCAATGATGGTGCGCGCGACCTTGACCTCGCGGTAGTCGAAGTCGCGCAGCGTGCCGTCGGCCTCGATGCCGCTGATGCCGATCAGGCCGATGTCGACCTTGAACTGGCGCATGAAGTCCACCGTGGCCTCGCCGACGATGCCCTGGTCGGCGCCGCGCACCTGGCCCCCGGCCACGATCACCTCGCAGCTCGGGTTGGCGCTGAGCAGGGCGGCCACGTGCAGGTTGTTGGTGATGACACGCAGGCCGCGGTGCTGCATCAGCTCGCGCGCCACGGCCTCGATGGTGGTGCCGATGTTCAGGATCAGCGAGCAGCCGTTGGGCACGCGCTGGGCGATGGACCGGGCGATGCGGGTCTTGGCCTCGGACTCCATGGCCTGGCGCTGCCGGTAGGCGATGTTCTCGGTGGTGGAGCCGGGCAGTCGCACGCCGCCATGAAAGCGCGAGAGCAGGCCGGCTTCGGCCAGGCGCTGCACGTCGCGGCGCACGGTCTGCAGGGTGACGCCAAAGCGCTCGGCCAGGGCTTCGATGGTCTGCGGGCCGTGGGTGCGCACCACGTCCAGCAGGTGGGTGTGTCGGGGGGCCAGGTTCATGGACATCGTGCGGTCGGGGATCGGGGTGCTCCGAACATAACGGAAAAGAATATTCGGCCGTTAAGGGTAAATACCGAATCAAGAAGAACAAAAACGAACAATAGAATCCGCCAAACGAAAATAAAACAACAGGCCCGCGGGCCTCCTTCTGGACATCGAATGCAGCTATCCCTGGAGCAGGTGGGCAAGACGGTCGGGCCTTCGGTCCACCTCCACCCCATGAGTCTGAATCCGGCGCCGGACGCCGTCACGGTGCTGCTGGGCGCCACGCAGGCGGGCAAGACCAGCCTGATGCGCCTCATGGCCGGCCTGGACGTGCCGACCAGCGGGCGCGTGCTGGTGGACGGGCGCGACGTCACCGGCACGCCGGTGCGCGAGCGCAACGTGGCCATGGTCTACCAGCAATTCATCAACTACCCGTCGATGACGGTGTTCGACAACATCGCCTCGCCGCTCAAGCTCGGCGGTCGGCCCCGGGCCGAGATCGAGCGCCGCGTGCGCGAACTGGCGGCGCGGCTGCACATCGAGGTGTTTCTCGAGCGCCTGCCGGCCGAGCTCTCGGGCGGGCAGCAGCAGCGCGTGGCCCTGGCGCGCGCGCTGGCCAAGAACGCCCCTCTGATGCTGCTGGACGAGCCGCTGGTGAACCTGGACTACAAGCTGCGCGAGGAGCTGCGCGAAGAGCTGACCCAGCTGTTCGCCGCTGGCGACTCCACCGTGGTCTACGCCACCACTGAACCGGGCGAGGCCCTGCTGCTGGGCGGCTACACCGCGGTGCTCGACCAGGGCGAGCTGCTGCAGTACGGCCCCACGGCCGAGGTGTTCCACCGCCCGAAGTCGCTGCGCGTGGCGCGCGCCTTCAGCGATCCGCCCATGAACCTGCTGGCCGCCGACGTGGCCGAGGGCGGTGCCCAGCTGCAGGGCGGTCCGCTGATCGCCGTGAGCCTGCCGCGCGAAGCGACTCGGTCGCTGACCCTGGGCATCCGCGCCAGCGCCGTGCGCGTGGCGCCGCGTCCGGGCGACGTGGCCCTGGCCGGTCAGGTCGAGCTGGCCGAAATCTCCGGCTCCGACACCTTCGTGCACGTGCACACGGCGGTCGGCGAGATCGTGGCGCAGCTCACCGGCGTGCACGACTTCGCCCTGGGCAGCGCGATCACCCTGCACGTGAACCCGGCGCAGGTGTACGCCTTCGACCAGTCCGGCGACCTGCTGGTGGCGCCGCAACGCGCGAAGGGAGTCTGAGATGGCCCGCATCGATCTCGACCTCGCCCACTCCTACCGGCCGAACCCGAAGGAAGACAGCGACTACGCGCTGCTGCCGCTGAACATGAGCTTCGAGGACGGCGGCGCCTACGCGCTGCTCGGCCCCTCGGGCTGCGGCAAGACGACCATGCTCAACATCATGTCGGGCCTGCTGGTGCCGTCGCACGGCACAGTGAAGTTCGACGGCCAGGATATGACGCGCGCCACGCCGCAGCAGCGCAACATCGCCCAGGTGTTCCAGTTCCCGGTCATCTACGACACCATGACCGTGGCCGAGAACCTGGCCTTCCCGCTGAAGAACCGCCGGGTGCCGGCGCAGCAGATCAAGGCCAGGGTGGGCCAGATCGCCGAGATGCTGGAGATGAGCCACCAGCTGGACATGCGCGCCGCCGGGCTCAGTGCCGACCAGAAGCAGAAGATCTCGCTGGGCCGCGGCCTGGTGCGGCCCGACGTGTCGGCCGTGCTGTTCGACGAGCCGCTGACGGTGATCGACCCGCACCTTAAGTGGCAGCTGCGGCGCAAGCTCAAGCAGATCCACCACGAACTGAAGCTCACGCTGATCTACGTCACCCACGATCAGGTGGAGGCCCTGACCTTCGCCGACCAGGTGGTGGTGATGACGCGCGGCAAGGTGGTGCAGCTGGGCACGCCCGACGCGCTGTTCGAGCGCCCCGCCCACACATTCGTCGGCCACTTCATCGGCTCGCCGGGCATGAACTTCCTGGACACGCAGTCCGCGGGCGGGCAGCTGCAGCTCGGCGGCCGACAGCTGGCGGCGCCGCAGGCGCTGCCCGAAGGCTCGCTGCGCCTGGGTATCCGCCCCGAGTACCTGGCGCTGGCGCCCGCCGGGGCCGCGGCCACGCTGCCCGCGACGGTGCAGAAAGTGCAGGACATCGGCACCTACTTCCTGGTCACGCTGGACGCGGCCGGCCAGACCCTCAAAGCCCGCCTGGCGCCGGATGCGGCGCTGCCCGCCGTGGGCGACGAGGTCGGTGCGCAGGTGCTGGGTGAGCACACCTGTTTCTACAAGAACGAGGAGCTGGTGGCATGAGCGCGACCACAAAACCCGTGAACCAGAAGGCCTGGTTCCTGATCCTGCCCGTCTTCATCTGCGTGGCCTTCTCGGCCATCCTGCCGCTGATGACGGTGGTGAACTACTCGGTGCAGGACATCATCTCGCCCGAGCGCCGCGTCTTCGTGGGCACCGAATGGTTCGCCAGTGTGATGCGCGACGAGGACCTGCACGCCGCGCTGTGGAACCAGATGAAGTTCTCCATGGCGGTGCTGGCGGTCGAGATACCGCTGGGCATCGCGCTCGCGCTGGCCATGCCGGCGCAGGGCTGGAAGGCCTCGGCCACGCTGGTGATCGTCGCGCTCTCGCTGCTGATTCCCTGGAACGTGGTCGGCACCATCTGGCAAATCTTCGGCCGCGCCGACATCGGGCTGATGGGCCACGCCCTGCAGAACCTGGGCATCGAATACAGCTACACCGGCGACGCCACGCACGCCTGGCTCACGGTGCTGCTGATGGACGTGTGGCACTGGACGCCGCTGGTGGCGCTGCTGGCCTACGCCGGCCTGCGCAGCATCCCCGACGCCTACTACCAGGCGGCGCGCATCGACGGCGCCAGCAAGTTCGCCGTGTTCCGCTACATCCAGCTGCCCAAGATGCGCGGCGTGCTGATGATCGCGGTGCTGCTGCGCTTCATGGACTCTTTCATGATCTACACCGAGCCCTTCGTGCTCACCGGTGGCGGCCCCGGCAACGCCACCACCTTCCTCAGCCAGTACCTGACACAGAAGGCGGTCGGCCAGTTCGACCTCGGTCCCGCCGCTGCGTTCTCCCTGATCTATTTCCTCATCATCCTGCTGTTCTGCTTCGTGCTCTACAACTGGATGCAGAGCCTCGGCCAGGCCGAGAAAGAGGTGCAATCGTGAACGAGCGTCGATTCAAGAAGAGGACGCTGTTCCTCATCGCCTACCTGGTCTTCGCCCTGTTGCCCATCTACTGGATGGTCAACATGAGCTTCAAGACCAACCAGGAAATCCTCAGCAGCTTCAGCCTCTGGCCCCAGGCGTTCACCTGGGACAACTACAAGCTCATCTTCACCGACGAGAGCTGGTACTCGGGCTACATCAACAGCCTGATCTACGTGTGCATCAACACGGTGATCTCGCTGACCGTGGCGCTGCCCGCGGCCTATGCCTTCAGCCGCTACAGCTTCCTGGGCGACAAGCACGTCTTCTTCTGGCTGCTGACCAACCGCATGACGCCGCCGGCGGTGTTCCTGCTGCCGTTCTTCCAGCTCTACACCACGGTCGGCCTGATGGACACGCACATCGCGGTGGCGCTGGCGCACCTTTTGTTCAACGTGCCGCTGGCGGTGTGGATTCTGGAGGGCTTCATGTCGGGCATCCCGCGTGAGATCGATGAGACGGCCTATATCGACGGCTACAGCTTCCCGCGCTTCTTCATCACCATCTTCCTGCCGCTGATCAAGGCGGGCGTGGGAGTGGCGGCCTTCTTCTGTTTCATGTTCAGCTGGGTCGAGCTGCTGATGGCGCGCACGCTCACCAGCGTGAACGCCAAGCCCATCGTCGCCACCATGACGCGCACCGTCAGTGCCAGCGGCATGGACTGGGCCACGCTGGCCGCGGCGGGCGTGCTGACCATCGTGCCGGGGGCGATCGTGATCTGGTTCGTCCGGCACTACATCGCCAAGGGCTTTGCCATGGGGAGGGTGTGATGTTCGAGTGGATGGCATGGACCACGCCGGTGGCCGTCTTTTTTACCTGCATCGTGCTGATGCTGATCGGCATGACCGTGTGGGAGATCCGCTCTCCCACCACCCTGCGCAAGGGCTTCCTGCCGATGGCCACCACGCGCGGCGACCGGCTCTTCATCGGTCTGCTGCTGGCGGCCTACATCAACCTGGTGTTCGTCGGCGCGGCCGAGTGGATGGCCGAGCTGATGTCGCTGGAGGAGGAGCCCAGTGTGTGGATCAGCTTCGTGCTGTCCATGCTGGCCCTGGCGCTGGTGATGCGCAAGGGCTGAACCGTTTCGAGGGAATACGGCCCGGCGCTGCCCCGGGGCCGTGGTCACCCAGAACCATGAGGGGCAGCGTTCACATCAACCCGAGAGAAGGAGACACGATGAAATTGCGATACAACGCGCTCGCGCTGGCCGCGCTCTGCGCCCTGGGCAGCCACGCGGCCTGGGCCGACGAGGCCGCCGCCAAGAAGTGGATCGACAGCGAGTTCCAGCCTTCCACGCTGAGCAAGGACCAGCAGCTGGCCGAGATGAAATGGTTCATCGACGCCGCCAAGAAGCTGCAGGCCAAGGGCGTGAAGGAGATCTCGGTGGTGTCCGAGACCATCACCACCCACGAGTACGAATCGAAGACGCTGGCCAAGGCCTTCGAGGAAATCACCGGCATCAAGGTCAAGCACGACCTGATCCAGGAAGGCGACGTGGTCGAGAAGCTGCAGACCTCGATGCAGTCGGGCAAGTCCATCTACGACGGCTGGATTTCGGACTCGGACCTGATCGGTACCCACTACCGCTACGGCAAGATGATGAACCTGACCGATTACATGGCCGGCGCGGGCAAGGAGTGGACCAACCCCGGTCTCGACATCAAGGATTTCATCGGCACCAAGTTCACCACCGCGCCCGACGGCAAGCTGTACCAGCTGCCCGACCAGCAGTTCGCCAACCTGTACTGGTTCCGTGCCGACCTGTTCGAGCGCAAGGACCTCAAGGACAAGTTCAAGGCCAAGTACGGCTACGACCTGGGTGTGCCGTTGAACTGGTCCGCCTACGAGGACATCGCCGAGTTCTTCACCAACGACGTCAAGACCATCGACGGCAAGCCGATCTACGGCCACATGGACTACGGCAAGAAGGACCCGTCGCTGGGCTGGCGCTTCACCGACGCCTGGCTGTCCATGGCCGGTACCGCCGACATCGGCGCGCCCAACGGCCTGCCGATCGACGAATGGGGCATTCGCGTGGCGGCCGACAAGTGCACGCCGGTGGGCGCTTCGGTCGAGCGCGGTGGCGCCACCAACTCGCCCGCGGCCGTCTACGCGCTGACCAAGTACGTCGACTGGATGAAGAAGTACGCGCCCAAGGAAGCCACCGGCATGACCTTCGGCGAAGCCGGTCCCGTGCCGGCCCAGGGCCAGATCGCGCAGCAGATCTTCTGGTACACCGCCTTCACGGCGGACATGGTCAAGCCCGGCCTGCCCGTGGTGAACGCCGATGGCACGCCCAAGTGGCGCATGGCGCCAGGCCCGAACGGCCCCTACTGGAAGCAGGGCATGCAGAACGGCTACCAGGACGTGGGTTCGTGGTCCTTCTTCAAGGGACATGACGCCAACAAGACGGCCGCTGCCTGGCTCTACGCCCAGTTCGTGACCGCCAAGACCACCTCGCTCAAGAAGACCATCGTCGGCCTGACCCCGATCCGCGAGTCCGACATCCAGAGCAAGGCCATGACCGACATGGCGCCCAAGCTGGGTGGCCTGGTCGAGTTCTACCGCAGCCCGGCCCGCGTGGCCTGGTCGCCCACCGGCACCAACGTGCCCGACTACCCCAAGCTGGCCCAGCTGTGGTGGAAGAACGTGGCGCAGGCTGTCACGGGTGAGAAGACCCCGCAGGGTGCGATGGACAATCTGGCCAAGGAGATGGACGAGGTGCTCGCGCGCCTGGAGCGCGCCGGCATGGCGCAGTGCCCGCCCAAGCTGAACAAGAAGGAAAGCGCCGACAAGTGGCTTTCCGACAAGTCGGCGCCGTGGAAGAAGCTGGCCAACGAGAAGCCGAAGGGCGAGACCATCGCCTACCAGACCCTGCTGGACGCCTGGAAGGCCGGCAAGGCGCGTTGACCGGATGCTGTCTTCCGGTCTGATGTAAAACCTCCGCACGCACCCCTGGTGGGTGTGTGCGGTCACCCTCTGATTCATGAATCCCGTAGAACGCCTTCAGTCCCTGGCCCGCCAACCCCGGTTTGATCTGGTGGTGGTCGGCGGGGGCGCCACCGGCCTGGGTGTGGCGCTGGACGCGGCGCTGCGTGGGTTCTCCGTCGCCCTGTTCGAGTCGCACGACTTCGCGGGCGGCACCTCTTCGCGCTCCACCAAGCTGCTGCACGGTGGCGTGCGCTACCTCGCGCAAGGCAATGTGGCCCTGGTGCGTGAGGCGCTGGCGGAACGGGCCACCGTGCTGCGCATCGCGCCGCACCTGGCGCAGCCGCTGCCGTTCGTCATGCCTTCCTACGCCTGGTGGCAGACGCCGTTCTACGGCGCCGGGCTCAAACTGTACGACCTGATGGCAGGGCGCGCCGGCCTGGGGCGCACGGAGTTCCTCAGCCGGGCGCAGACCCTGCAGGCCCTGCCCGGCGTCAATCCCGAAGGGCTCAAGGGCGGTGTGCAGTACTGGGATGGCCAGTTCGACGACGCCCGGCTTGCGCTGGCGCTGGCCCGAACCGCTCAGAACGCCGGGGCGCAGCTGTTCAACTACGCCGAGGTGGAGGCGCTGGAGCGGACGGAGCCCGGTTTCTCCGTGACCGTCCGCGACCGCCTGTCCGGGCATTCTCGCCGGGTCGAGGCCGGATGCGTGATCAACGCCACCGGCGTCTGGGTCGATGCGCTGCGGGCCCGCGCCGGTGCGCCGGGCAGCGCGGGCGCCGACCGCATGGTCAGCCCCAGCCAGGGGGTGCACGTGGTCGTGGACCGCGAATTCCTGAACGGCCACCACGCATTGCTGGTGCCGAAGACGCGCGATGGCCGCGTCCTGTTTGCAGTGCCCTGGCTGGGCAAACTGGTGCTGGGCACCACCGACACCCCCCGCCAGGACCTGCCGCGTGAACCGCAGCCGTTCGCGGAAGAACTGGATTTCATCCTGGGTGAAGCGGCCCATGTGCTGCGCCGTCCGGTTCAGAGGCACGACATCCGCAGTGTGTGGGTCGGGTTGCGCCCCTTGGTGGCGCCGCCCAAGGACGACGGAGGAGGCACCAAGGTGCTGTCGCGGGAACACACCATCGTGGTGGAGTCCAGCGGGCTGCTGACGGTCACCGGCGGCAAATGGACCACCTACCGGGCCATGGCGGACGATGTCATGGAGCGCTGTTTTTCCGCAGGCCTGCTGACGCGCAGGCCGGGGGGGCAGACAGAACACCATGCGCTGGACGGCGCGCCCGTCGCGGGGCGGGCGGTGGTGCCGCTGCATGCTGACCCCGGTCTGCACCTGTACGGGCAGCACGCCGATGAGGTGCAAGCCTGCCCCGGCGCGGATCAAACCCTGGGGCTGGGGCTCACCGAGGCGATGGTGCGGTATGCCGTCAGAAGTGAGTATGCGCACACTGTTGAAGATGTGCTTGCCCGGCGCTGGCGCGCTTTGTTTCTGGATGCCCTCGCCGCCGCTGCCATGGCGCCGCGTGTGGCGGAGATCCTGGCAGAGGAGGGCTGTGACCGGCCTTCGCTGGCCGAGTTCGAGTCGCTGTGCGCCAGCTACTTGCCACCGGCCGCCGCGACCTGAGGCCGGCTGTGACCAAAGAACAGTTGACAGACTGATCTCGCAGTGCAATAATCCGCGGCTTCGCTGTAAAAGGCGAAGCTTTCTGCCCAGCGACGCGGGCCATCCTTTCGGGGTGGTTGGCTACGACGGGCCCAAGACTGATCACTTCCAGCCGTGGTGGCCGGAAGGATTCAAGTTGGGACTTAAATCAAATGATCCAAACGCAATCTCGACTCGATGTTGCTGACAACACGGGTGCCAAGTCCGTGATGTGCATCAAGGTGCTCGGTGGTTCCAAGCGCCGTTACGCCAGTGTGGGCGATGTCATCAAAGTCAGTATCAAGGAAGCAGCGCCCCGTGGCCGCGTCAAAAAAGGCGAGGTTTACAACGCTGTGGTGGTTCGCACCGCCAAGGGCATCCGTCGCCAGGATGGCGCCCTGATCAAATTCGACGGCAATGCCGCCGTGCTGCTCAACGCCAAGCTGGAGCCGATCGGCACCCGCATCTTCGGCCCGGTCACGCGTGAACTGCGTACCGAGAAGTTCATGAAGATCGTGTCCCTGGCCCCCGAGGTTCTCTGAGGATTCATCATGAACAAGATTCGTAAGGGCGACGAGGTCATCGTCATCGCCGGGCGCGACAAAGGCAAGCGCGGCAAGGTGCTTGAGCGCGCATCTGACGACCGTGTGGTCGTCGAGGGCGTCAACATCGTCAAGAAGCATGCCAAGCCCAACCCCATGAAGGGTGTGACCGGCGGCATCGTGGAAAAGACCATGTCCATCCACCAGTCCAACGTGGCCATCTTCAATGGCGCCACGGGCAAGGCTGACCGCGTGGGCATCAAGCAGCTGGCCGACGGCAACAAGGTGCGCGTCTACAAGTCCAGCGGCGAAGAAATCAAGGTGGCATGACCATGACACGCTTTCAAGAAATCTACCGCGACAAGGTTGCGCCCGAGCTGACCCAGAAGTTCGGCTACAAGTCCCCGATGCAGGTGCCCCGCATCACCAAGATCACCCTGAACATGGGTGTGAGCGAGGCGGTCGCCGACAAGAAGATCATGGACAACGCTGTTGGCGACCTGACCAAGATCGCTGGCCAGAAGCCCGTGGTGACCAAGGCCAAGAAAGCCATTGCTGGCTTCAAGATCCGCGAGCAACAGCCCATCGGCTGCATGGTGACCCTGCGTGGCGCCCGCATGTACGAATTCCTGGACCGTTTTGTCACTGTGGCTCTGCCGCGCGTGCGCGACTTCCGTGGTATTTCGGGCAAGGCATTTGACGGCCGTGGCAACTACAACATCGGCGTCAAAGAGCAAATCATCTTCCCCGAGATCGAGTACGACAAGGTCGATGCCCTGCGCGGCCTGAACATCAGCATCACGACAACCGCCAAGACCGACGAAGAGTGCAAGGCACTGCTGGCTGGTTTCCGTTTCCCGTTCAAGAACTGAGGTGGCGCGTGGCTAAACAAGCACTACTCCAACGTGAACTCAAGCGCGAGAAGCTCGCCGCCAAGTTCGCCAAGAAATACGCCGAACTGAAGGCGACCGCCAACGACGCCAAGCAAAGCGACGAAGCGCGCGATGCGGCCCGTCTGGCGCTGCAGAAGCTGCCCCGCAACGCCAATCCGACCCGTCAGCGCAACCGCTGCGAGATCACTGGTCGTCCGCGTGGCACGTTTGCCTACTTCGGCCTGGCCCGTGCCAAGGTCCGCGAGATGGCCTTTGCCGGCGAGATCCCCGGCATCACCAAAGCCAGCTGGTAAGCCCTAGGAGAACCACAAATGAGCATGAGTGATCCTATCGCTGACATGTTGACCCGCATCCGCAACGCGCAGATGGTCGAAAAGACCACCGTGTCGATGCCGGCGTCCAAAGTCAAGGCGGCCATTGCCCAGGTCCTGAAGGACGAGGGTTACATCGACGGCTTCCAGGTGAAGACCGAAGGCGGCAAGAGCGAACTCGAAATCGCCCTGAAGTACTACGCCGGCCGTCCTGTGATCGAGCGCATTGAGCGCGTGAGCAAGCCTGGCCTGCGCATCTACCGCGGCCGTGACGCGCTGCCCCAAGTGCAGAACGGCCTGGGCGTCGCCATCGTCACCACTCCCAAGGGCGTGATGACCGATCGCAAGGCCCGCGCCACCGGTGTCGGTGGTGAAGTCCTGTGTTACGTCGCCTGATGCGGGCATTGAGGAGCAACTGAAATGTCGCGTATTGGTAAGCAGCCAGTCTCCGTCCCCGCAGGGGTCGAAGTGGCCATCAAGGACGACCTGATCAACGTCAAGGGCACGCTCGGTGCCCTGGCTCTGGCGCAAAACGCGCTGGTCAAGGTCGAGAACAACGCTGGCTCGCTGTCGTTCATCCCTACGAACGATTCGCGGGAAGCCAATGCCATGTCCGGCACCATGCGTCAGCTGGTGAACAACATGGTGGTCGGTGTGAGCAAGGGCTTCGAAAAGAAGCTGTCCCTGATCGGTGTGGGTTACAAGGCCCAAGCCCAGGGTGCCAAGCTCAACCTGAGCGTCGGTTATTCGCATCCGGTTGAGATCGAAATGCCTGCCGGCATCAAGGTTGAAACCCCGACGCCGACCGAAGTCGTCATCAAAGGCGCTGACCGTCAGCGCGTGGGCCAGATCGCTTCCGAAGTGCGCGCCGTGCGCCCGCCCGAGCCCTACAAGGGCAAGGGCATCCGCTATGCGGATGAGAAGGTCGTGATCAAGGAAACCAAGAAGAAATAAGGACCAGGATCATGTTGACCAAAAAAGAGCAACGTCTCCGTCGGGCCCGTCAGACGCGCATCCGCATTGCGCAGCAAGGCGCTGTTCGCCTGACCGTGAACCGCACCAACCTGCACATCTACGCCAACGTCATCTCCGGCGATGGTGCCAAGGTGCTGGCTTCCGCTTCGACCGCCGAGGCCGAAGTGCGCGCCCAGCTGGGCGCCGCTGGCAAAGGCGGCAATGCCGCCGCTGCGGCCCTGATCGGCAAGCGCATTGCCGAAAAGGCCAAGGCCGTTGGTATCGAGAAGGTGGCGTTCGATCGTTCCGGTTTTGCCTACCACGGCCGTGTCAAGGCCCTCGCCGATGCGGCTCGTGAAGCCGGTCTGCAGTTCTGATCAGACGGGATACACAAAATGGCTAAATTTCAGGCAAACGTAAAGAACGAAGGCAACGACGACGGTCTGCGCGAAAAGATGATCGCGATCAACCGCGTGACCAAGGTGGTCAAGGGTGGTCGTATTCTCGGTTTTGCTGCGCTGACCGTGGTTGGTGATGGCGACGGCCGTGTCGGTATGGGCAAGGGCAAGGCTCGCGAAGTGCCTGTGGCCGTCCAGAAGGCCATGGAGCAGGCTCGCCGCAACATGATCAAGGTGTCGCTCAAGAGCGGTTCTCTGCACCATGCGGTGCATGGCGAGCACGGCGCCTCCAATGTCATGATGCTGCCTGCTGCCAAGGGTACCGGCATCATCGCTGGCGGTCCGATGCGTGCCGTATTCGAGGTGTTGGGTATCACTGACGTCGTGGCCAAGAGCCATGGTTCGAGCAACCCCTACAACTTGGTGCGTGCCACGCTGGACGCTCTGAAAAATTCCACGACTCCTGCCGACGTGGCCGCCAAGCGCGGCAAGTCGGTTGAAGAGATCCTGGGCTGATGGGAACGATCATGACCACTCAAAACACCGTCAAGGTTCAACTGGTGCGCAGCCCGATTGGCACCAAGCAGTCGCACCGCGACACCGTTCGTGGCCTGGGTCTGCGCAAGCTCAACAGCGTCAGCGAACTGCAGGACACGCCCGCCGTGCGCGGCATGATCAACAAGATCGCCTACCTGGTGAAGGTGCTCTGAGCACCCGACCGAAGAGGACTCATTCGTCATGGAACTCAACACCATTCAACCCGCAGCGGGTGCCAAGCACGCCAAGCGTCGCGTCGGCCGTGGCATTGGCTCCGGCCTGGGCAAGACGGCCGGTCGCGGCCACAAAGGTCAGAAATCGCGTTCTGGTGGCTATCACAAGGTCGGTTTCGAAGGCGGCCAGATGCCGCTGCAGCGTCGCCTGCCCAAGCGTGGTTTCAAGTCTGCGCAACTCCAGTTCAATGCCGAAGTGACCCTGGCAGACCTGAACACGGTGGATGCCGCCGAGATCGATCTTCTGGTGCTCAAGCAGGCTGGCCTGGTGGCTCAGCTGGCCAAGCGCGTCAAGGTCATCAAGACCGGTGAAATCACCCGTGCGGTCAAGCTCAAGGACATCGGCGCAACCGCCGGTGCCAAGGCTGCCATCGAGGCCGCTGGCGGCTCGCTGGCCTGATTCAGATCGCAAGCAAAAGGCAATCTGTGGCTACTGGCTCCACGACCCTGGCCAAGACAGGCAAGTTCGGCGACCTGCGTCGCCGGCTGGTGTTCCTGTTGCTGGCCTTGGTGGTTTACCGGATCGGCGCACACATCCCTGTGCCCGGGATCGACCCTGCCCAACTGGAACAGCTGTTCAAGGGCCAGCAGGGCGGCATCCTCAGCCTGTTCAACATGTTTTCGGGTGGCGCTCTCTCGCGCTTCACAGTCTTCGCTCTGGGGATCATGCCGTACATCTCGGCGTCGATCATCATGCAGTTGATGACCTATGTGGTCCCGACATTCGAGCAGCTGAAAAAGGAGGGTGAGGCCGGTCGTCGCAAGATCACCGCGTACACCCGATACGGAACGCTGGGTCTGGCGATATTCCAGGCTATGGGCATTGCCCTGGCGCTGGAAGGACAGGCGGGGCTGGTGATCGATCCGGGCATGGCGTTCCGCCTGACGGCGGTGGTGAGTCTGGTGGCAGGGACCATGTTCCTGATGTGGCTGGGCGAGCAGATCACCGAGCGCGGATTGGGCAACGGCATTTCGATCCTCATCTTTGCAGGTATCGCGGCGGGGCTCCCCAATGCAATCGGTGGGCTTCTGGAGCTCGTGCGCACTGGCGCCATGAACATCCTGGTGTCGCTCTTCATCATCGCGCTGGTGATTCTGGTCACCTATTTCGTGGTGTTCGTCGAACGCGGCCAGCGGAAGATTCTGGTGAACTATGCACGGCGTCAGGTCGGCAACAAGGTATACGGTGGTCAGTCTTCGCACCTGCCCCTGAAGCTGAACATGGCCGGTGTAATTCCGCCCATCTTCGCGTCGTCCATCATCCTGCTGCCGACCACGGTGGTGAGCTGGATCAGCACAGGGGATTCCACGCGCTGGCTGCGTGACATCGCGTCTGCTCTGTCTCCAGGACAACCGATCTATGTTGCCTTGTACGCCGCAGCGATCGTGTTTTTCTGCTTCTTCTACACGGCGCTCGTGTTCAACAGCCGCGAAACGGCCGACAACCTGAAGAAGAGTGGCGCGTTCATTCCCGGGATTCGTCCCGGTGACCAGACAGCCCGCTACATCGACAAGATTCTGCTTCGTTTGACACTGGCTGGCGCTATCTACATCACTGCAGTCTGCTTGCTGCCGGAATTCCTGATCCTGAAGTACAACGTGCCGTTCTACTTCGGTGGTACTTCATTGCTGATCATCGTGGTGGTCACCATGGACTTCATGGCCCAGGTGCAGAACTACATGATGTCCCAGCAGTACGAATCACTGTTGAAAAAGGCCAACTTCAAATCCTGATGTCGGCGCTGTCGTATGGCCAAAGACGATGTGATTGAAATGCAGGGGGAGGTGGTTGAAAACCTCCCGAACGCAACCTTCCGGGTCAAACTGGAAAACGGACATGTGGTGCTCGGGCACATCTCCGGCAAGATGCGGATGCACTACATCCGGATCCTCCCCGGCGACAAGGTCAAGGTGGAGTTGACTCCCTATGACCTGACCAGAGCACGAATCGTGTTCCGGGCGAAGTGACCAGTCGACATTGAATGTTTTGGAATATCTAGGAGAAGACTATGCGAGTTTCGGCTTCGGTCAAGAAAATGTGCCGCAACTGTAAGATCATCAAGCGCAAAGGTGTCGTGCGAGTCATCTGCACCGACCCGCGCCACAAGCAGCGTCAAGGCTGATTCGGAAGTTCAGAGGAACCAACATGGCTCGTATTGCAGGCATCAACATCCCGCCGCACAAACACGCCGAGATCGGCCTGACGGCAATCTTCGGTATCGGTCGCACCCGCGCTCGCAAGATCTGCGAAGCCTGTGGCATCGACTACAGCAAGAAGATCAAGGACCTGACCGACGCGGAACTCGAGAAGGTGCGCGATCAGGTCGGCACCTTCACCATTGAAGGTGACCTGCGTCGCGAGACCACGATGAACATCAAGCGTCTGATGGACATCGGTTGCTACCGTGGCTTCCGGCACCGCCGCGGTCTGCCGGTTCGTGGTCAACGCACCAAGACCAACGCCCGCACGCGCAAGGGTCCCCGCAAGGCCGCCCAGTCGCTCAAGAAATAATCGGTTGAAAGAGAAACATGGCTAAAGCTCCCAACAGTTCGGCAGCCGCCCGCGTCCGCAAGAAAGTCCGCAAGAACGTGGCGGACGGCATCGCGCACGTGCACGCGTCCTTCAACAACACCATCATCACCATCACCGACCGTCAGGGCAATGCACTGTCGTGGGCTTCGTCGGGTGGTCAGGGCTTCAAGGGCTCGCGCAAGTCCACCCCGTTCGCTGCTCAGGTGGCCTCGGAAGTGGCTGGTCGCGCCGCCATTGAACAAGGCATCAAGAACCTGGACGTCGAGATCAAGGGCCCGGGTCCTGGCCGTGAATCGTCCGTGCGCGCCTTGGGTGCCTTGGGCATCCGCATCAACTCGATTTCCGATGTGACGCCCGTGCCGCACAACGGTTGCCGCCCTCAGAAGCGCCGCCGCATCTGATGGGTCGCTTCCTGCCTCTGTGACGGAGGATAGGAAAGCGCTACAATCAAAAGCTTTTTTGAGCGCCACCGCAGTCGCCTGCGGTGGCATTTTTGCTAAGCCCACCGCTTCTCCCGTCAGGGAAGAGCTCCCGCAATGACACCGGCTGGTGTGGGTTGCGGCAGACTATCAACAAGGAACCCAACGTGGCACGTTACCTCGGCCCCAAGGCCAAACTTTCCCGCCGTGAAGGCGCCGACCTGTTGCTCAAGAGCGCACGCCGTTCCATCAGCGACAAGGCAAAGTTCGACTCCAAGCCCGGCCAGCACGGCCGTACCTCTGGCCAGCGCACCTCCGACTTCGGTCTGCAGCTGCGTGAAAAGCAGAAGGTCAAGCGCACCTACGGCGTGCTGGAGCGCCAGTTCCGCCGCTACTTTGCCGAGGCGGACCGCCGTCGTGGCAACACCGGCGCCAACCTGCTGTTCCTGTTGGAATCGCGCCTGGACAACGTGGTGTTCCGCATGGGTTTTGCATCCACCCGTGCCGAAGCCCGCCAGATCGTGTCGCACAAAGCCATCACCGTCAATGGCAGCCCGGTGAACATTCCTTCCTACTCGGTCAAGCCCGGTGATGTGATCGCCGTGCGCGAGAAGTCGAAGAAGCAGGCCCGCGTGATTGAAGCCCTGGAGTTGGCCAAGCAGATTGGCTTCCCCGCATGGGTGGAGGTCTCGGCCGACAAGGTCGAAGGTGTCTTCAAGAAGACGCCGGACCGTGACGAGTTCGGTGCAGAGATCAACGAATCGCTGATCGTCGAACTGTACTCGCGTTAATTTCGTTCCCGGTCGTCGTCGTTTCTGGCGAGGCCGGGCCATGCTCCGTCTGCCTTATCGGTGTAACGAGCCGAGGGAACTGAAGGAAGTTTGAATGCTGAACAATCTGCTCAAGCCCAAGACCATCAATGTCGAGCAAGTCTCGACCAACCGCGCCAAGGTGACGCTGGAGCCTTTCGAGCGCGGCTACGGCCACACACTGGGCAACGCCCTGCGCCGTGTGCTGTTGTCGTCGATGGTGGGCCACGCGCCGACCGAAGTGACGATCGCTGGTGTGGTGCACGAGTACTCATCCATTGACGGCGTCCAGGAAGACGTCGTGAACATGCTCCTGAACCTCAAGGGCGTGGTTTTCAAGCTGCACAACCGTGACGAGGTCACCCTGAGCCTCCGCAAAGACGGTGAGGGTGTGGTCACTGCCGCCGACATCCAGACCCCGCACGACGTCGAAATCGTCAATCCTGGCCACGTGATCGCAACGCTGTCTGCCGGTGCCAAACTGGACATGCAGATCAAGGTGGAAAAAGGCCGTGGCTATGTGCCGGGCAGCCTGCGCCGCAACGACGACGCTTCGCGTTCGCTGGGCCGCATCGTCTTGGACGCCTCGTTCTCCCCGGTCAAGCGTGTGAGCTACACCGTCGAGAGCGCCCGCGTTGAACAGCGCACCGACCTGGACAAACTGGTTCTGGAGATCGAGACCAATGGCTCCATCGGTCCCGAGGAAGCTGTGCGCGCATCGGCCAAGATTCTGGTCGAGCAGCTGGCGGTGTTTGCCCAGCTGGAAGGCGTGGAGTTGTCGGCGTTCGATCAGCCTGCACAACGCAGCTCGCAGCAGTTCGACCCCATCCTGTTGCGTCCTGTGGACGAACTCGAACTCACTGTTCGTTCGGCCAACTGCCTCAAGGCGGAGAACATCTACTACATCGGTGACCTGATCCAGCGCACCGAGAACGAGCTGCTCAAGACCCCCAACCTGGGCCGCAAGTCGCTCAACGAAATCAAGGAAGTGCTCGCTTCGCGCGGCCTGACCTTGGGCATGAAGCTCGAGAACTGGCCGCCGGCTGGTCTCGACAAGCACTGAACCGTCATCAACGTCTGACGAACCCCCAGTACCTGATCCGGCTGGGGGCAAAACACTGAAAGGAAATCACCATGCGTCACGGACACGGACTTCGCAAACTCAACCGCACCAGCGAGCACCGCCAGGCGATGCTGCGCAACATGATGAACTCGCTGCTCACGCACGAAGTCATCAAGACCACCCTGCCCAAGGCCAAGGAACTGCGCCGCGTGGTCGAGCCCATGATCACTCTGGCCAAGGAAGCCACCGTGGCCAACCGCCGCCTGGCCTTCAACCGCCTGCGCGACCGCGATGTGGTCGTCAAGCTGTTCGACGAACTGGGCCCGCGCTTCAAGGCCCGTCCTGGTGGCTACACCCGCATCTTGAAGATGGGCTTCCGCGTGGGCGACAACGCTCCCATGGCCTTGGTCGAACTGGTGGATCGTGCAGAAGATGCTGCACCTGCCGCCGACGACGCAAAAGCGTGATAGAATACAAGGCTTGACGCGGAGTGGAGCAGCCTGGTAGCTCGTTGGGCTCATAACCCAAAGGTCGCAAGTTCAAATCTTGCCTCCGCAACCAATCCGGAACTAACCAGAGTTCCTCAAAAAGCCCGCAGTTGCGGGCTTTTTTGTTTGTGGCTCTTTTGCGGTTCCTGGTTTAGTCCGGCACCACCGCAGTGACCTCGATCTCGACCCTGGCACGCGCTTCCACCAGCCGACTGACCTCCACGCAGGTCATGGCCGGGAAGCACTTGCCCATCACTTCGCGGTATGCGGTCCCCAACTCGCGCAGGCGGCTGTTGTACTCGTCGCGGTCGGTGATGTACCAGGTCATACGAACCATGTGCTCGGGGCCGGCGCCTGCACAGGACAGTACCGCGTGAACGTTCTGCAGGGCCTGCCTGGTCTGGTCGATGAAGTCGTCGCTTTCGAACTGCTGTTCACCGTTCCAGCCGATCTGGCCTCCAACGAAGACGAGGGTGCCTCGGGTGGCCACGCCGTTCGCGTAGCCCTTGGGGATGGCCCAGCCGGGCGGTTGCAGGAATTGCATGGGGACGGGTCTTTCTTGAAGTTCAGGTCACGGCCTCGGAGGCCATCTTGCGCAGCGCGAAGCGCTGCAGCTTGCCGGTTTCGGTGCGAGGCAACGAACTGACGAAGCGCACCTCGCGCGGGTATTTGTAGGGCGCCAGCGTGTGCTTGACGTGATCCTGCAGGGTCTTCACCTGGTCGGCGTCGGCCGCCTGACCGGGCTTGAGCACCACGTAGGCGAGGATGATCATGCCGCGCTCATCGTCGGCCTTGCCGACCACGCCGCATTCGGCCACCGCCGGGTGCTGCAGCAGCGCGGCCTCTACCTCGGGCCCAGCCACGTTGTAGCCGGCGGTGATGATCATGTCGTCGGTGCGCGCCTGGTAGATGAAATACCCATCTTCGTCCTGCAGGAAGGCGTCGCCGGGGAAATTCCAGCCGCCTTCCACGTAGTTCGACTGGCGGGCGTCGTCCAGGTACTTGCAGCCCGTCGGCCCTTTGATGGCCAGCCGGCCGACCTGGCCGCGTGGCAGGTCGTTGCCCTGTTCGTCGACGATCTTGGCTTCGTAGCCCGGCACCACACGCCCGATGGCGCCCCGCTTCACATCCTCAGGCGCGGCCGAGATGAAGATGTGGAACATCTCGGTGGCGCCGATGCCGTCCAGCATCTCCAGCCCACTCGCCTCCTTCCACAGCTGGCGTGTCGCGTCGGGCAGGCCCTCGCCGGCGCTGACGCTGAGACGCAATCGGCCAATGCCGTGCTGCTTCGCGAACGCCGCCATCTGCCGATAGAAAGTAGGCGCGGTATAGCAGATGGTGGCGCCGACCTGGCCGATCAGCTTCACCATGGCCTCGGGGGTGTACGGGATGCTCGGGAAGTACACCGAGGCGCCGGCCCACATGGGGAACACCAGCAGGCCGCCCAGACCAAAGGTGAAAGCCAGTGGCGGCGAGCCGATGACGATGTCGTCGGGGGTGGCGCGCAGCACATGGCGCGGCCAGGTTTCGCAGGCGGCCAGCACGTCGCGGTGGGTGTGCACCGCCGCTTTCGGGCTGCCGGTGGTGCCAGAGGTGAAGGCCAGCAGCGCGATGTCGTCGGCGCTGGTGGGGCAGGGCGCGGCCTGGTCGCTGGCGTGGCGGGCCAGCGCTTCAAGAGAATGGTCCAGCACCACCGCGGCGTCGCCGGTATTGAACAGACACAGCGGCATGGTGGCCGTGTCCGGGCCTTGCGCCAGCGCAGCCTTGAGCTCGTCCTGCAGCTTCACGTCGCACAGCGCGGCCGATGGTTGGGCCTTGTCGATGATGCTCTTGAGCTCGGTGGCGCGCAGCAGCGGCATGGTGGCCACCGCGATCAGGCCGCTCTGCACCACGGCCAGCCAGGCCAGCGCCATGGCGATGGAGTTGCCGCCGCGCAGCAGCACGCGGTTGCCCGGCTGCAGGCCCAGGCCGGCGAGCACGTTGGCGAACCGGTTCACCTCGGCACGGGCCTGGGCGTAGCTCAGGGTGCGTTCGTCGCTGCGGAACAGCGGTCGGTCCGCGTGGCCGGCGGCGAAGGCGCGGTCGAACAGCGCCTGCACCACGTTGAGCTGTTGGGGCAGCGCCTGCAGTTCTGGCAGGTCGTAGCGCAACTCGGGCCAATGGTCCGGTGGTGGCAGGCGGTCGTGCACGAACCGGTCGGTCTGGGCGGAAGGGTGTTGGGCCATGCGGGTCTCCGGTTCAGGCCTTCAGGGCGTGTTTGCCGAGGATGAGCAGTTGCACTTCGCTCGCACCCTCGTAGATGCGCAGCGAGCGGATGTCGCGGTACAGGTGTTCCACCACGGTGCCCACCTGCACGCCGCGGCCGCCGAACATCTGCAATGCCATGTCGATGACCTTCTGCGCGTTCTCGGTGGCCGTGAGCTTGGCCGCCGCCGCCGCCGCGGTGTAAGCCGGTGTGCCGGCGCCGCAGGAGGAGCTGCGGTCGCGCAGCCAGGCGGCGCGATAGGTGAGCATCGCGGCAGCGTCGATGAGCGCGCCCATCTCGCCCAGCCGTGCCTGCGTGAGCTGGAAGTCCCCCAGGGTCTGGCCGAACATCTTGCGTTGCTTGGCGTGCGCCACCGCTTCGGCGAAGGCGCGGCGCGCCATGCCCAGGGCAGCAGCGGCAACTGAGGCGCGGAAGATGTCGAGCGTCTGCATGGCGAGCTTGAAACCTCCGTTGGCGTTGCCCAGCAACGCTTCCTGCGCAACGGTGCAGCCACTGAAGGTGAGCGTGGCCAGCGGGTGCGGTGCCATCACCTGGATGTGGGCGCTGCTGTCCAGGCCCGCAGTGTCGGCGTCGACGATGAAGGCGCTGATGCCGCGCGCGCCGGCATCGGGTTCGGTCTTGGCGAAGGTGACATAGAAGTCGGCCATGCCACCGTTGCTGATCCAGGTCTTCTGGCCGTTCAATTCCCAGCCGGCGGCAGAAGGCGTGGCACGCAGCGCCATGGCGGCCACGTCGGAGCCGGCCTCGGGCTCGCTCAGGGCGAAGGCGGCGATCTTCTCGCCTGCGGCGACGGCGGGCAGGTAGGCGGCCTTCTGTGCGGGCGTGCCGGCCAGCGTGATGGCGCCGCTGCCCAGCCCTTGCATGGCGAATGCAAAGTCGGCCAGTGGCGAGTGGAAGGCGAGCGTCTCGCGCAGGATGACCAGCGCGCGCGAATCGAGCGCGGGCAGGGCGCCGCCATGCGCTTCGGGCACACAGTAGCGCAGCCAGCCTGCCGCGCCCAGGCGCCGCACCCAGTCCTTGCAGGCGGCGCGGTCGTCGGTTTCATCGACGCGCTGTTCGCGCGCCCAGGCCACCAGGCCGTTGGCCAGCGCCCGGTGCGCATCCTCGAAGAAGGGCAGCTCCAGGTGCGCGGTGGGGGCCAGCGCGCCGTGCGGATGGGGGTGTTCGAAGGCGACCATTTCAGTCCCCTTCAAAGACGGGTCTTTGTTTCGCTGCGAACGCTTCGTACGCCCGGCGGAAGTCCTGCGTCTGCATGCAGATGGCCTGGGCCTGCGCTTCGGCCTCGATGGCCTGGTCCAGCGTCATGGCCCATTCCTGGTGCAGCATGGTCTTGGTCATGCCGTGGGCGAAGGTCGGGCCTTGCGCCAGCTGCGACGCCAGCTTGTGCGCAGCCGGCAGCAGGACTTCGCTTTCGTGCAGCGCGTTGAAGAAGCCCCAGGCGTGGCCTTCTTGCGCGCTCATGGCACGGCCGGTGAACAGCAGTTCGCTCGCGCGGCCCTGGCCGATCATGCGCGGCAGCAGGGCGCAGGCGCCCATGTCGGCGCCGGCCAGGCCGACGCGGGTGAACAGGAAGGCGACCGTGGCCGCGGGCGTGCCCAGACGCAGGTCCGAGGCCAGCGCCATCATCGCGCCCGCGCCGGCGCAGACGCCATCCAGCGCGGCCACGATGGGCTGCGGACAGGCGCGCATGGCGCTGACCAGCGCGCCCGTCATGCGGGTGAAGGCCAGCAGCTCGGGCATGGTCATCTTCGTCAGCGGACCGATGATTTCGTGCACGTCGCCGCCGGAGCAGAAGTTGCCGCCCGCGCCGGTGACCACCACCGACTTGATGTCGGTCGCGCGCTGCAGGCCCAGGAACCAGTCGCGCAGCTCGGCGTAGGAGTCGAAGGTCAGCGGGTTCTTGCGCTCAGGCCGGTTGAGTGTGACGGTGGCCACACCGTCCTGCACGCTGAGCGCGAAGTGGGTGGGCGTGGTGGTGGCCATGGCGCTGTACTGGCCGCGCATGGGGTTGTGGTCGGGGATGGGGTGTTTCATTCGAGGTCCAGTTGGTGCTGCTTCACCTTGCCGAGCAGCTTGTGCAGGTGGTCCAGATCCTTGGGGCCGAGGCCTTCGAAGGCCTGCACGATCCATTGCTCGTGCTGCACGGCCATGCGCTCGAAGGCGCTGCGTCCGGCGGGGGTGAGGCGCACGAGGAAGGCGCGGCGGTCGCCCTCGACGCCCACGCGCTCCACCAGACCCTCGGCCACCAGCTGGTCGGTGATGCCGGTGACGTTGCCGCCGGTGACCATGAGGCGCTGCGACAGCTCCTTCATCTTCAGGCCTTCTGGGTGCCGTTCGAGCTGGGCCATGAGGTCGAAACGCGGCAGCGTGGTGTCGAACTGCTCGCGCAGGCCGGTGCGAACGCGTTTTTCAATCAGCTGCGAGCAGGCCAGCAGGCGCAGCCACAGCCGCAGCTCCTGCGCGTGTTCGCTGTGGGCGCGGGCTTCGAGGTCGAGGGTGTCGATGGTGGTCATGAGGTTTCGGCCGGGTCCTGGGTGACGACCGTGCCTTGAAGGGCCTGCTGGCGCGCGATCTCGCGGTAGAGCTGGTCGCGGCCGCTGAGGTAGGGCAGGGGCCAGTCGATGGCGCGGGTCTGCAGCTTGGCGGCTTCGTGCAGCGTCCAGGCCGGGTCGGCCAGGTGGGGGCGGGCCACGGCGCAGAGGTCGGCGCGGCCGGCGCCGATTATGCTGTTGGCGTGGTCGGCCTCGCTGATCGCTCCGACGGCCATGGTGAGGATGTCGACCTCGTTGCGGATGCGGTCGGCAAACGGTGTCTGGTACATGCGGCCGTAGACCGGCTTGGCCTGCCGCGTGGTCTGGCCGGACGACACGTCGATCACGTCGCAGCCGGCGGCCTTGAACAGTCGCGCGATGGCGACCGCGTCGTCGGGTGTGTTGCCGCCGGGTGCCCAGTCGTGCGCCGAGATGCGCACGCTCATGGGTTTGTCGGCGGGCCAGGCGGCGCGCATCGCCGCAAAAACTTCGAGCGGGTAGCGGCAGCGGTTCTCCAGTGAACCGCCGTACCCGTCGCTGCGCTGGTTGGTCAGCGGGCAGATGAAGGCCGAGAGCAGGTAGCCGTGCGCGCAGTGCAGCTCCAGCCAGTCGAAGCCGGCCGCTGCGGCGCGTTGTGTGGACTCGACGAAGGCTGCGGTCATCGCGTCCATGTCGGCGCGGGTCATGGCCTTCGGGACCTGGTTCTGCTGACCATAGGGCAGGGCGCTGGCCGACAGCAGCGGCCAGTTGCCCGTGGCCAGTGGCTCGTCCATCGCCTCCCAGCCGAGCTGTGTCGAGCCTTTGGGGCCGCTGTGACCGAGCTGCAGACCCATCCTGGCGCCACCGTTCTGGCGCGCAAAGTCCACGATGCGGGCCAGCGCGGCCTGCTGCGCGTCGTTCCACAGGCCGGGGCAGCCGGGGGTGATGCGGCCCTCCGGCGTCGGGCTGGTCATCTCGACCATCACCAGCGCAGCGCCGCCCACGGCGCGCGCGCCCAGGTGCATCAGGTGCCAGTCGCCGACCACGCCGTCCTGCGCCTTGTACTGCGCCATCGGGGAGACGACGATGCGGTTCTTGAGTTCAACGCCGCGCACTTTGAGCGGCAGCAGCATGGGCGGAGTGGGCTTGCCACCGGCGCTGCGGCCGCCGGCGCGGGACTGCAACCAGTCTTCGTAGCCTTCGAGCCACTTCGCATCGCGCAGGCGCAGGTTCTCGTGGCTGATGCGCTGGCTGCGCGTGAGCAGCGAGTAGGCGAACTGCTGGATCTCCATGCCGGTGTAGCGGTCCACATGTTCGAACCACTCGGTGGAGTTGCGTGCGGCGTTCTGGATCTTGAGCACCTCGACGCTGCGTCGGGCCTCGTAGCCCTGCAGCACGGTGGCCATGTCGGCGCCGGCGTTGTCTGTGAACTCGTTGGCCAGGTCGATCGCGTCTTCCAGCGCCAGCTTGGTGCCGCTGCCGATGGAGAAGTGGGCGGTGTGGGCGGCGTCGCCCATCAGCACGATCGGGGTCTGCTTGCCGGCGATGTCCTGCCAGTGCACCCAGGTGTTGCAGATCACGCGCGGGAAGCGGATCCAGTTGGCCGAGCCGCGCAGGTGCTTGGCGTTGCTGATCAGGGCGTTGCCGTCGAGGTATTTGGCGAACAGCTTCTCGCAGAACGCGACGCCTTCCTCCTGGCTCATGTCTTCGATGCCGTGCGCCTTCCACACCGGTTCGGGCGTCTCGACGATGAAGGTCGAGGTTTCGTCGTCGAACTTGTAGGCGTGGGCCTGGAACCAGCCGTGCTCGGTCTGTTCGAAGGCGAAGGTGAAGGCGTCGAAGGTCTTCTTCGTACCCAGCCAGACGAAGCGGCACAGCCGGGTGTCGATGTCGGGCTGGAAGGTGCTTTCGTAGCGCGTGCGGATGCGGCTGTTCAGGCCGTCGCTGGCGATCACCAGGTCGGCGCCGTACTGCTGAGCGAGCGCCTGGTCGTCTGTGACATCGGTCTCGAAGACCAGCTTCACGCCCAGGGCCTCGCAGCGTTCCTGCAGGATGTTGAGCAGGCGCTTGCGGCCGATGCCGATGAAGCCGTGGCCACCGGAGCGCACGCTGGCGCCCTTGTAGAACACCTCGATGTCGTCCCAGTGGTTGAAGGCGTCCTGCATGGCCTGCGCGGTCTCGGGGTCGGCCCGGCGCAGGTTGACCAGGGTCTGGTCGGAGAACACGACGCCCCAGCCGAAGGTGTCGTAGGGCCGGTTGCGCTCGACCACGGTCACCTCCAGCGCCGGGAAGCGCCGCTTCATCAGCAGACCAAAGTACAGGCCCGCCGGGCCGCCACCGATGCACAGGATGCGCCGCAGCGCAGGAGTGGGTGTGTTCATGCCTGATTAGTTTAGGCTTGAACTAAATGCGAACAACCGGGTTAACCCGCAGGGGGGAAGGGGCGGACGGGCTTCCCGCCGAACGGTGCAAGAATGCTGTGCAGTGTTCTCAGTGGAGGAGTCCCGAATGTCCCTGTACCGATTCAAGTCCCGCGAAACCGGCGATCTGGTGATGCTGGCGCCCAGCGGCAAGCACATCCTGGACATCCTGGGCAAGGATGCTTCGTCCTCCGGCATCATCCGGCCCGAGGAAATGCCTGGCGCCATCGCCGCCCTGCGCGCCGCGGTGCAGGCCGAAGAAGCGGCGCAGCAGCAGATGAAGGAAGAGGCGCTGGCCAAGGGCGAACCGGCGCCGCAGTTCGAGGCGGTCAGCCTGCGCATGCGCAGCGCGCCGTTCATCGAGATGCTCCAGCGCTGCGCCAAGGCCGAGGTGGAGATCGTCTGGGGCGTTTGACGCCTCCAAGCCCCCCGGGCCCCGGAAACGAAACAGCCCGCATCAGCGGGCTGTCGTTCGTTGGCCGGGCTGGCGGCCCGGTCCCGGATGGTCAGTCGGCGAATTCGCCGGCAGCGTCGATTGCGGTCTTGAGCTTGGTGATTTCGCTGGCAACGAAGGCCTTGTGACCAGCCTGGGTCACGCGGTTGTCGGTGACCACCAGAGCGCCCAGCTCGGCCTGCTTCTTGACGAAGTCCGGGTCCTTCAGCGCGACCTGCAGAGCGTCGTTGAGCTTCTTCTGCACATCCGCCGGCGTGCCCTTCGGTGCGTACATGGCGTGCCAGATGGTCAGGTTGAAGCCCTTGAGGCCCATTTCCTGCAGCGACGGGTAGTCCTTGAGCAGCTTGTGGCCGGACAGCGGCTTGGCTGTGGTGACAGCGAAAGCCTTGACACGACCGCCTTCGATCTGCGCGGTGGTGTTGGTGGTCTGGTCGCACATCACGTCCACCTGGCCGCCGATCAGGTCGTTCATGGCCGGGCCCGTGCCGCGGTAGGCGATGGTGGTCATGGCCTTGTCCAGCTTGACCGCGGACTGCCACATCAGGCCGCACAGGTGCGAGGCGGAACCCAGACCGGCGTGGGCCAGGTTCAGCTTGCCACCGTTGGCGCGGATGTAGTTCTCGAAGTCGCGGTAGGTGGCGGCGGGCAGCTTGGGCGAGCCCAGCAGCGTCATCGGCACGTCGTTGATCATGCCCAGGTACTCGAAGTCCTCCAGCGGCTTGTAGGGCAGCTTGCGGTAGAGGCTGGCGGTGGCGGCCATGCCGATGTGCCAGACCAGCAGGGTGTGGCCGTCCGGCGCGGCGCGGGCCACCTTGGCGGCACCGATGGTGCCGCCGGCGCCGGCGGCGTTCTCGACCACGACCGAAGCGCCGCCCAGCGGCTTGCGCATGGCTTCGGCGAGCTGGCGGGCCACCAGGTCGGTGGGGCCACCAGCGGCAAAGGGCACCACCAGGGTGATGGGCTTGCTGGGGAAGCCTTGGGCAAATGCGCCGGCCGAAACGGCGGCGGTCAGGGCAAAGGCCAGGATCTTCTTCATGTGGGTGCTCCTATGGGATGTTCAGAATCGCATGGTAGTGCGCCACACAGCGCCGGTCATGGCGGAAATTACTTAGCCAGGCCTCGGTGGAAACCCTTTGACTGAGGCGCCTGCGCTCACTTGTAGCTGCGTGCGTCTTCGATCACCTTGCCGTCGTTGGGCAGGCTGCCGGGGCGCACCACCTGCACGTCGCCGCGCAGCTTGGTCACCTCCCGGATTGCGGTCTCGATGCGCTCGCGAAGGCCGTCGCCGACTTCGGTGGCTTCCACCTGGAGGCACATGGCATCACTGGCCATCTCGCCGCTCACCACCAGCCGGGCCTTCTTCACCTCGGGGAAGCGACGGGTGATTTCGGCCACCTGCGAGGGGTGTACGAACATGCCCTTGATCTTGGTGGTCTGGTCGGCGCGGCCCATCCATCCTTTGATGCGTGGTGCGGTGCGGCCGGTGGGGCACTGGCCCGGCAGGATGGCCGAGAGGTCGCCAGTGCCGAAGCGGACCAGCGGGTAGGCGGTGTTGAGCGTGGTCACCACCAGTTCGCCCACCTCGCCTTCGTCCACCGGTGTGCCGGTGCCGGGGCGCACGATCTCGACGATCACGCTCTCGTCCAGCACCAGCCCTTCGCGCGAGGGCGTCTCGTAGGCCACCAGGCCCAGGTCGGCGGTGGCGTAGGTCTGGTAGACGTCGACGCCGCGCTCCTTGAACCAGGCCGTCAGGCTGGGCGGGCAGGCCTCGCCGCCCACCGAGGCCTTGGTCAGACTCGGCAGGGCGATGCCGGCCTCGGCCGCCTTCTCCAGCAGGATGCGCAGGAAGCTGGGCGTGCCGGTGTAGGCATTGGGCTTGAGGTCGACCATGGCTTCGAGCTGCTGCTCGGTCTGCCCGACACCACCGGGGAACACGGTGCAGCCCACCGCATGTGCGCCCGATTCCAGGATGAAGGCGCCCGGGGTCATGTGGTAGCTGAAGCTGTTGTGCACCAGGTCGCCGGCGCGGAAGCCTGCGGCGAACAGCGCGCGGCCGGCGCGCCAGTAGTCCTTGCCCGCGCCCTCGGGTTCGTAGATGGGACCCGGGCTGGCGAAGATGCGCGACATGGCCGGGCCGCGCACCAGGGCCGAGAAACCGCCGAAGGCGTCGTGCTGCCGCTTGGCCTTCTGGCGCTCCAGCAGCTCGCTCTTGCGCGTGACCGGGATGCGCGTCAGGGCGGTGCGGTTGTTGATGCCCGACACGTCGATGTCGCGCAGGATGTCGGCAAATGCCGCGCTGTTCTGCCTGGCGTGGGCCAGCTGCCCCGGCAGCGCGGCCATCTGCGCCGCCTCGCGCTCGGCAGGGGATCGGGTTTCCAGGGCGTCGAAGTGTTCGCTCATGGTGTAGGAAGCCTCGGGTTGATGGGATGCGGGATCAGGCCAGCCAGCGCTTGCGGCGCTTGTAGCTCTTGACGTCCTTGAACGACTTGCGCTCACCGCCGCCCATGCCCAGGTAGAACTCCTTGACGTCCTCGTTGTTGCGCAGGTCGCCGGCGGCGCCATCCATCACGATGCGACCGCTTTCCATGATGTAGCCGTAGTCGGCGTACTTCAGGGCCATGTTGGTGTTCTGTTCGGCGATCAGGAAGGTGACCTTCTCCTTGGTGTTCAGGTCCTTCACGATCTCGAACACCTCCTCCACGATCTGCGGTGCCAGGCCCATCGAGGGCTCGTCCAGCAGCACCACGCTGGGGTTGGCCATGAGCGCGCGGCCGATGGCGCACATCTGCTGCTCGCCACCAGACGTGTAGGCCGCCTGCGAGGTGCGGCGCGTTTTGAGGCGCGGGAAGTAGTTGTAGACCTTCTCCAGGTTGCGCGCGACCTCGGCCTTGTCGGTGCGCGTGTAGGACCCCGTCATCAGGTTTTCCTCGATGGTCAGGTGCGCGAAGCAGTGGCGCCCCTCCATCACCTGCACCACGCCGCGGTTGACCAGGTCGGCGGGCGACAGGTTCTCGATGCGCTCGCCGCGCAGCTCGATGCTGCCCTTGGTGACCTCGCCACGCTCGCCCTTGAGCAGGTTGGAGATGGCGCGCAGTGTGGTCGTCTTGCCCGCGCCGTTGCCGCCCAGGATGGCCGCGATCTTGCCTTCGGGCACGTTCAGGGAAACGCCCTTGAGCACGAGGATCACGTGGTTGTAGATGACCTCGATGCCGTTGACGTTGAGAACGATGTTGGGATTGGTGCTCATGGTGTTTCCTTCTGGACCATTTGCAAGGCTCGGCGCACCGGCCTTGCAGATGGTCGCTGGCGAACCAGCGACCAGGGGTGACACCGATCAGCTTCCGCAGTCCGACGCGGCGCGACGGGTCAGCTTCTTCTCGGCGGCGTACTTGTCGGCGGCGGCTTTGACCATTGGCTTGATGATCTGTTCATCGGCCTGCAGCCAGTCGCTGGTGAATTGCCACTTGCTGCCGTCCCAGGTGTGCACGCGGGCCCAGTTCGCGCCCATGTGGTCCTGGCAGCTGGTGGACACCGGGCGCATCACGCCCTTGAAACCCAGGGCGTCGAGCTTGGCCTGTGTCAGGTTGAGGTTCTCGTAACCCCAGCGGGCCTGCTCGGCGGTCACGACCTTGCCCTTTCCGTACTTTTCCTGAGCCTGGCGCACGCCTTCGACTGCAAACATGGCGCTCATCAGACCGCGCATGTAGAGCACGTCGCCCACTTCTTCCTTCGGTCCGGTGCCCTGGCCCTTGTCGTGCAGTTTGGACAGGATTTCCTTGACCACATCGGCGCCCTTTTCCGTGCCGTGCTGCATCGTGACGGCGTTGTAGCCCTTGGCGCCCTGGCCGACGTCCTTGACGTCCGGCTCGGCACCTGCCCACCACACGCCGTACATCTTCTCGCGCGGGTAGCCGGTGGCCTGGGCTTCCTTCAGTGCGGTGGAGTTCATCACGCCCCAGCCCCACAGCACCACGTAGTCGGGGCGCTGCTGGCGCACCTGCAGCCAGGTGGCCTTCTGCTCGACGCCAGGGGCGGTCACGGGCAGCAGGCTCAGCTGGAAGCCCAGTTGCGAAGCGCGTTCCTGCAGCAGCGGAATGGGTTCCTTGCCGAAGGGGCTGTCGTGGTAGACCAGCGCGATCTTCTTGCCTTTGAGGCTGGCCAGGCCGCCTTCCTTCTTGCCCAGCTGCTGGATGATGGCGTCTGCGGCCACCCAGTAGGTGCCGGCCAGCGGGAAGTTCCACTTGAACACACCGCCATCGGCCGATTCGCTGCGGCCATAGCCAGCCGTGATCAGCGGGATCTTGTCGATCGGCGCCTTCTCGGTCAAGGCAAAGGTGGCGCCGGTGGACAGGGGCTGGAACACGGTGGCGCCTTTGCCTTTCAGTCGCTCATAGCACTCCACGCTCTTGTCGGTGGCATAGCCGGTCTCGCACTCTTCGAAGCTGAGCTTCACGCCGTTGATGCCACCGCGGGCATTGACCAGCTTGAGGTAGTCCACATAGCCGTTGGCCCATGGCACCCCGTTGGGGGCGTAGGCACCGGTGCGGTAGACCAGCACCGGGAAGAACTGCTCCTTGGCCTGGGCCATGGCAGCCGTCGGGACCACCGCGCCCGAGAGGGCGGCACAGGCCAGCGACACGGAGAGAACCAGGTTACGTACTTTCATCGCTTTGTCTCCTTAAGGACAGGTCAGGCACACACAGAAAGAAAAGGCAATCAATGGGGGAAAGGCCAGAGGCGAAGCTTCTGCTTGCCAATGCTCCACAGCTTGGCCAGGCCGTGGGGTTCCACGATCAGGAACCAGACGATGAGCGCGCCGAACACCATGAAGGTCATGTGGGCGGCGGCTGCGGTCGAGAGGCCGACCAGCAGGCTGATGCGTTCGATGAAGATCGGCAGCAGCACGATGAAGGCGGCGCCGAAGAAGCTGCCCATGATCGAACCCATGCCGCCGATGATCACCATGAACAGCAGCTGGAAAGAGCGGTCGATCGAGAAGGCCGCCGGTTCCCAGGACCCGAGGTGCACGAAGCCCCAGAGCGCGCCAGCCACGCCGACGATGAAGGAGCTCACCGCGAAGGCCGACAGCTTGGCGTACTTGGGGCGGATGCCGATCACAGCAGCGGCCACGTCCATGTCGCGGATGGCCATCCATTCGCGGCCGATCGAGCTGCGCACCAGGTTCTTGGCCAGCAGGGCAAACACCACCAGGAAGGCCAGGCAGAACAGGTACTTCTGCAACGGGGTCTCGATGGGCATGCCCAGCACCTGCAGGTTGGACACCGACACCGACCCGGACGCGTTGTTGTTGGTGAACCAGCCCACGCGCAGGAAGGCCCAGTCGCAGAAGAACTGCGCCGCCAGCGTGGCCACCGCCAGGTACAGCCCCTTGACGCGCAGGCTGGGGAAGCCGAAGAAGATGCCCACCAGCGTGGCGAAGAAGCCGCCGGACAGCAGCGCCAGGATCAGTGGCATGCCTTCGATGCGGATGTAGGTGTTGTAGGCCATGTAGGCGCCCACGGCCATGAAGGCCCCCGACCCCAGCGAGATCTGGCCGCAATACCCCACCAGGATGTTCACGCCCAGGGCGGCCAGCGACAGGATCAGGAACGGGATGAAGATGGCGCGGAACAGGTATTCGTCGGCCAGCATCGGCACGCCGACGAAGGCGAACGCGATGAGGGCGAGGATGGCCCAGCGGTCCTGTGCGATCGGGAAGATCTGCTGGTCGGCGCGGTAGGAGGTCTTGAACTGGCCGTTTTCGCGATAGAACATGTTCTTGTCTCCTTACACGCGGTCGATGATCTTTTCGCCGAACAGGCCCTGGGGCCTGAACAGCAGGAACACGAGCGCCAGCACATACGCAAACCAGATCTCGATGCCGCCGCCGACCATGGGGCCGAGGTAGACCTCCGAGAGCTTCTCGCCCACGCCGATGATCAGGCCGCCGATGATGGCGCCGGGCACCGAGGTCAGGCCGCCCAGGATGATCACGGGCAGCGCGCGCAGGGCGACGGTGGTGAGCGAGAACTGCACGCCCAGCTTGGAGCCCCAGATCACGCCGGCCACCAGGGCGGTGATGCCGGCCACGCACCAGACGATGACCCAGATGCGATTGAGCGGGATGCCGATGGACTGCGCCGCCTGGTGGTCGTCGGCCACCGCACGCAGCGCGCGGCCGGTGCTGGTCTTCTGGAAGAACAGCGACAGCGCGGCGACCAGGCAGGCCGCGATGACGGCCGCGATGATGTCCTCCTGGTTCACCAGCACGCCGCCCTCGAACACGTTCTCGAACAGGAACACCGGGTCCTTGGGCATGCCGACGTCGATCGGGTAGATGTCCGAGCCGAAGATGGTCTGGCCCAGGCCATCGAGGAAGTAGGTGATGCCCAGCGTGGCCATCAGCAGCGTCACGCCTTCCTGGTTGACCAGGTGGCGCAGCACCAGGCGTTCGATCAGCCAGGCCAGGATGAACATGCAGCCGGCCGCCACGATGAAGGCCAGCACATTGCCCAGCAGCTTGCTTTCGATGCCCAGCCACTGCGGAATCCACTGGGAGAAGCGGGCCATGGCCAGCGCGGCGAACAGCACCATCGCGCCCTGCGCGAAGTTGAAGACGCCCGAGGCCTTGAAGATGAGCACGAAGCCCAGCGCCACCAGCGAATAGAGCATGCCGGCCATCAGGCCGCCGAAGAGAGTTTCGAGAAAGAATCCCATGGTGTCGTCTCCGGGTTCAGTGGCTCGTACCGAGGTACGCGCTGATGACTTCTTCGTTGGTGCGCACTTCCTCGGGTGTGCCGTCACCGATCTTCTTGCCGTAGTCCAGCACCACCACGCGGTCGCTGATGTCCATCACCACGCCCATGTCGTGCTCGATCAGCACGATGGTGGTGCCGAACTCGTCGTTCACGTCGAGGATGAAGCGGCTCATGTCCTGCTTCTCTTCCAGGTTCATGCCGGCCATGGGTTCGTCCAGCAGCAGCACCTGCGGCTCCATCGCCAGGGCGCGGCCCAGGTCCACGCGCTTCTGCAGGCCGTAGGGCAACTGGCCCACGGGGGTCTTGCGGAAGGCCTGGATTTCGAGGAAGTCGATGATGTGCTCGACGAACTCGCGGTGCTGCTCCTCTTCGCGCTGGGCCGGACCGATGCGCAGCGCCTGCAGGAACAGGTTGCTCTTCATGCGCAGGTTGCGGCCGGTCATGATGTTGTCGATCACGCTCATGCCCTTGAACAGCGCCAGGTTCTGGAAGGTGCGCGCGATGCCCATCTCGGCCACCTGGCGGCTGTTCATGTGCTTGAAGTGCTGGCCGCGGAAGGTGATCTGGCCTTCCTGCGGCTGGTAGACGCCGTTGATGCAGTTGAGCATGGAGCTCTTGCCCGCGCCGTTGGGGCCGATGATGGCGCGGATCTCGTGCTCCCTGACGTTGAACGAGATGTCGGTGAGCGCCTTGACGCCACCGAAGCGCAGGCTGATGTTCTGGACGTCGAGGATGACGTCGCCGATTGTTTTCTGGCTCATGCTGCGGCTTTCACGGGTGCAAACGTCTTGGCGTCGCTGATCTTCAGCGTGGCGCTCACGCTGCCGGTGCGACCGTCCTCGAACTTGACCTGGGTTTCGATGTACTGCTCGGCCTTGCCGCCGTAGAGCGCGTCCACGAGCACGCTGTACTTCTCGGCGATGAATCCGCGGCGGACCTTGTTGGTGCGGGTGAGTTCGCCGTCGTCGGCGTCCAGCTCTTTGTGCAGCACCAGGAAGCGGCTGATCTGGCTGCCGGCCAGCAGGGTGTCGCGGCTGAGGTCGGCGTTGACCTTCTCCACGCACTCGCGGATCAGCTCATAGACCTCGGGCTTCTGCGCCAGGTCGGTGTAGCCGGCGTAGGGCAGGTTGCGGCGCTCGGCCCAGTTTCCCACGGCCTCGAAGTCGATGTTGACCATCACGCAGACCTTCTCGCGCTGGTCGCCGTAGGCCACCACCTCCTTGATCTGCGAGAAGAACTTGAGCTTGTTCTCGACGTACTTGGGCGCGAACATGGCGCCGTCGTTGCTGCCGCCCTTGATGCGGCCCACGTCTTTCACGCGGTCGATGATCTTGAGGTGGCCCGAGGCGTCGATGAAGCCGGCGTCGCTGGTGTGGTACCAGCCGTCGGCGGTCAGCACCTCTTCGGTGGCCTTGGGGTTCTTGTAGTACTCCTTGAGCAGGCCGGGCGACTTCACCAGGATCTCGCCGGTCTCGCTGAGCTTGATCTCCACGCCCTCACAGGGCACGCCCACGGTGTCGGCGCGCGCCTCGTGGTCGGGCTGCAGGCAGACGAACACGGCGGTTTCGGTGGAGCCGTAGAGCTGCTTGAGGTTGATGCCGATGCTGCGGTAGAAGCTGAACAGGTCGGGGCCGATGGCCTCGCCGGCCGTGTAGGCCACGCGCACCCGGCTCATGCCCAGGCTGTTGCGCAGCGGGCCGTAGACGAACAGGTTGCCCAGTGCGTATTTCAGGTTGTCCATGAAGCCCACGGACTTGCCGTCCATCCTGGCGGGGCCGACGCGGCGCGCCACGTCCATGAAGGCGTGGAACATCTTGCGCTTGAGCGCGCCCGCGTCTTCCATGCGGATCATCACCGTGGTGAGCAGGCCTTCGAACACGCGCGGAGGGGCGAAGTAGTAGGTGGGGCCGACCTCCTTGAGGTCGATGGTGACGGTGGCGCCCGACTCGGGGCAGTTCACCACGTAGCCGGCCACCAGCCACTGGGCGTAGCTGAAGATGTTCTGCCCGATCCAGGCCGGCGGCAGGTAGGCCAGCACCTCGTCTTTTTCGGTCAGCTTGTCAAAGCGCGCGCCGACGGCCGCGCGGTCGATCAGGGTGCTGTGGGTGTGGACCACGCCCTTGGGGTTGCCGGTGGTGCCCGAGGTGAAGAACATGGCGGCGACGTCGCCAGGCTGCGCCTTCTCGACCTCCTCGCGGAAGAAGCCGGGGTGTGCCTTGGCAAAGGCCTGACCCGCACCGACCAGCTCTTCCAGGCCGCCCAGGCCGGGCTGGTCGTAGTTGCGCAGGCCGCGCGGGTCGTCGTAGAAGATGTGCGCCAGCTGCGGGCACTGGGGCTGGATCTCCAGCATCTTGTCGACCTGCTCCTGGTCCTCCACCACCGCGAAGCGCACCTCGGCGTTGTTGATCGGGAACACACACTCGTTGGCCACCGCGTCCTGGTACAGCGGCACGGGGATCGCGCCCAGCGATTGGGCTGCCAGCATGGTGGCGTAGAGGCGGGGCCGGTTGGCGCCGATCACCACCAGGTGCTCGCCGCGGGTCAGGCCGGCCTGGTGCAGGCCGCAGGCGATGGCCTCGACCAGCCGGGCCATGCCCGACCAACTGGTGGTCTGCCAGATGCCGTATTCCTTCTCTCGCATGGCCGGCGCGTCGGGGCGCCGGGTCGCGTGGTCCAGCAGCAGCCGGGGGAAGGTGGTTTGCATGTGCTTGACTCCTTGGGTCTTCCGCCGAGCGGGCAGGAAGACGGTGACCGCCTGATTCAATGGGGCGGATAGTAGGCCGATGTTTGACGTCATGTTGTCGGTGCGACGACAATTGAGGGGTCAACCCTGCTAGGACTTTCCCTAGGAAAATCCGGCACGGTGCGCCGATGTTTGTCAGGTGCCCGCCAGTCTGGGCGTTCTGGTGCGGCGTGGTCGCTGCAGTGGCCGTGGCAATGGAATCCAGGGAGTGAATCAACACGGCGCTGCGCCACGCGAACCGGCCGCCTGACCTTGCCTGCTTCATGTCTTTTGCTGTTTCCCTGCTCCTGCTGGCCTGGGTGTCCCTGCGCTGGGCCCGCCACCTCTCCGATGCGCCAGCCGACCGCTACTGGATCTTCGTCGGCACCGCCCTGCTGCAGGTCGGTGCGATCACCGGTCTGACCTCGCTGGCGCACCAGCTGACCCCCGCGGGCTGGCTCGTGCTCCAGGTGCTCATGGCGGCGGCCACTGCTCCGCTCACCGGCGGCTGGCGCCGGGGCGGCGTGGCTGGGTCGCTGTCGGGCGGGACGGGGCTGCGGGCCGCCCTGGTCACCAGTTTCAAAGGACTCACGGCCTGGGGCCTGCTGCTGCTGTGCGCCATCGTCGGTGTGCTCCTGCTGGCGCTGGTGCGGCAGGCGCTGGAACCGCTGTACCACTTCGATGACCGGATGTACCACGCCTCGCGGGCCCTCTACTGGATACAGCACGCGACGGTATTCCCCTTCGAGACCCACAACATCCGGCAGAACCTGGTGCCCTTCGGCAGCGAGCTGTTCTTCCTGTGGCCGGTGCTGCTGACCAAGTCAGAGGTGGTCGGTCGGCTGGTGTTCGGCCTGGCGTTGCCGCTGGCGGCCATAGGGCAGTACCTGCTGCTGCGGGCATTCCGGTTGGGGCAGACGGCCGCGCTGGCCGGGGTGCTGATCCTGGTCTCGACGCCGCTGATCGTCTCCAGTGCTTCGGGTCTGAAGCCGGAGGTCTGGTCGGTGCTCTCGCTGCTGGGCCTGGCCTACTGGGCGGTGACGCTTTGCGACGGGGCAGACAGGCCGGGACTGCGCTGTTTCTTCCTCGGGGTGTTTGTCGCGCTGAGCACCAACGTGCGGTCGTTTCCTGCGGCGCTGCTGCCTGGCCTGCTGCTGATCCTGTGGTGGGCCCCCGGGGCGGCCGGCGTCGGGGCGCGGCTCAAGGCCTTCGGTGCAGGCCTGTTGGGGGCGGGGGTGCTGAGCACCCTGCTCATTCCCCTGGCCTTCAACACGGTCCGCTACCACCACCCCATGGGGCCCCCGGAGGTGCGTCGGGTGGTGCAGGCCGAAACCACGCCGCAGGTGGCCTACACCCATGCCATCCGGTTCGTGTCCTTGCTGCTGGAGTTGCCGGCCGCGCCGGGGTCGCCCGAGGTTCGGGCCGGCTTCAGCGCCACCGCCAACCGGCTCATTTCGGCGGTCGGAGCCGGGCAGCCTCTGGCGGGTGAGGCGGAGGGTCCATGGCCGGGGCGGTACGTGTACGCCCTGCCCGAACAGGCCACGCGGTTCTCGTTGTGGGGGCTGCTGTGGCTGCCGGTGCTGGGTGCCGCCGCCTGGCGGCTGGCCGGGCACCTGAGGGCGCGCCGACGGCTCGACGGGGTGGCCGCGCTGGCGCTGCTGGCCATTCCGTTGCTGGGGGCGGTGCTGTTCGGCGCGCGCTGGATGGCCCACTCCGAGGTGCCCGCGCGGTTTCTCTGCGGCCCTTTTGCCCTGGCGCTGCCGCTGGGGCTTGCGATAGTCGCACCGCGCCTGACCGCCGGCCTGGCCCGCAGGCGCCTGGTCCAGGGGCTGCTGGCCCTGCTGCTGGTGTATGCGGTGTACCCGCCGGTCCGGAGTCTCGCAAAGGAGGTGCGCCAGGCAATGACCGATCCGCTGCCAGGCATCGACGTCAACGAGCCCTTCGACGAGGTGCTGCGTTCGGCCATGCCGCCGGGTTCGCGGGTGCTGCTGGTGGGCCACCAGGATGTGCGCGACTACCCGCTGTTCTCGCCTGGCACCGGGTATTCGAACGCCGTGGTCCCCTGGGGAACGGCGCCGTTTGACGAGGAGCGGATGCGCCGCCTGATCGTTTCGGAGCGGGTGACCCATGTGCTGATCCAGGACGATGCACGCGCGCTGTTCCGCTGGTTTCCCCCGGTCGACACGCGCGGGATGGTGCGCTGGCTCAATGCCCAGGAAGATCTGAAGCCGGTCTTGCTGCGATCGGCTGGCCAACGGCTGTACGAGGTGACCGGCGCCGCCGGAGGCAACGACGCACCCTTGCGCAGCTTCGAGGCCCCGGCCGAGGCGCCCCTGATCGGTGTTTCGGGCGCGTTGCAGGAGCAGGTGGGGGTGGACGAATCGGCCCTGCAGACCCCCTGGCCCGTCAACGACCTCGGCGGCGACGAGCGCGGCTTCCTGTGGCTGGGACAAGGGTATGCCCAGGGGATCGGTTTTGCCCTCTGGTCCCGGCGGGCGCTCGAGGTCGACCTCCGGTTCGACATGGAGCCCGGCCCCGGCATGACTGTCCCGGGGCGGCGGTTCATGCTGCTCCACAACGACCTGCCGGTGGGCGGCGAGCGCCGCTTCGAGGGCGTGACATCGGCCGTGGTCCGTGTCCGCCTGCACGCCGGGCGCAATCTCCTGAGCCTGCTGGCACTGGACCGTGCGACGGTCGTGCCCCTGCCCAACGGCGATCCGCGGGGGCTGGTGGTGGGGCTGCGGGCGATCCGCGTCGAACCGGCGACGGCGCCCGCCGCTTCAGTGGAGAGGTCCGTGGCGGGCGAGGACGGGCTCTCCCGCAGTGCGCGCCTGGCGGTGGGGCTGATCAACCGCCGGCAGCAGGGCGACGGCTACTGGTTCACGGCATACACCAGCGGCACCACCTACGAGCGGCCGGTGGAGGAAATGAACACCTACCTCACCGCCCTGATGGTGGACCTGCTGGCGGCCGAGGGCACCCCCGAGGGCCTGTCGGCCGGTCTGGACCGGGCGCGTGCGCATCTGAACGACCAGATCGAGCCTGGCGGCCTGGTGCGCTACCACGGCAGACCCGGCGGACGGGCCGCGAGCGAGACCGGCATGTGCACCATCACGCCCGATGCCGACGACACCGCGCTGGTCTGGCGCCTCGCGCCGGGCGACCACTCCCTGCGCCCCCGGGCGCTGGCGGGTGTTCGGGCCTACCGCACCGCAGAGGGCCTCTACCGCACCTGGCTGTCGCCTGAAAGCGGCTACCAGTGCCTCAACCCCGGCGCCGACCCGAACCCCGCGGACATCGGCATCCAGATGCACGTGTGGATGTGGCTGGCGCAGGACGACCCGCCCGCGGCCCGCGAACTGTGCCAGGCGCTGCGCCGCAGCGTCGATCAGGACCGGCTCTGGGTCTACTACAGCCGGGCACCGCTGGTGCCGGTGATGCGCCAGCCCGACCTGCGGGCGCATGGCTGCGACCTGGCTCTGCCCGCCGACAGGGTGCGGGCCGAGTTCCCGGAGCAGCAGGTCTGGCTCGATGCCGCGCGCCTGATCGCCCGGATGGGGCCGGGGTCGACCAACCGGCCGACCGCCGATGAAGCGCGGCCGCTGCTGGAGGCCCTGGCCGCCGACCGGTTCGCCGCGGTGCGCAACAACCCGCCCATGCTCTATCACAACGACCTCAGCGCCTCGGTGTCCCGCAGGTACTGGTCGGAAGACGTCGGCTACGCGATGTGGCTGCGGATCTTCCTGGGCACCGGGGGTTGACCATGACCATCCGCTTGACCGGCACGCGCCGGTGCCGGGCCCTGCTCGCCAGCATCCGGTACGACGAGATCGTGGTGCTCCAGGGCGCGCCGGTGCTGGGTGCGGTTTTTGCCATCGGAGCGCTGGACGCCGACCGTGTGTGGAACCTGGTGCTGCTGGTGCTGGCCAATGCCGCGCTGGTGGCCCATGTGTTCCTGCTCAACGACTGGGCCGGCATCGAGCACGACAGCCGGGACCCTGCCCGGGCGTCGCGGGTGTTCCTGCAGCGCGGGGTCAGCCGCCGGGAAATCGGTGTCCTGGTGCTGCTCACGCTCGTGCTCAGCATGGCCGGGCTGGCCTGGCTGGGCCGCACGCCGCTGCTGCTGGGGCTGCTGCTGATGATGGCGAGCGCCCTGTATTCGCTGCCGCAGGTGTCGGTCAAAGGCGTGCCGCTGGCCAATTCCCTGCTGCACTTCGTCACTGGGGTGCTGCACTTCCTGATGGGGTACGCCGTGTTCCGGGAAATCGACGCCGGCGGGGCCGTGATCGGGCTGTTCTTTGCGGTGGTGTTCAGTGCCGGGCACCTGACGCAGGAAGTCCGCGACGCCGAGGCCGATGCGCGCAACGGCATCCGGACCAACGCCGTCTGCTTTGGTCGGCGTGCCTGCTTCCTGATGGCCTTCGGGCTGTTCACGCTGGCCAACGCCCTGTTGGTGGCGCTGGCCCTGCAGGGGAGGGTGCCCGACGCGCTGGTCGCGGTGGTCGCCCTGGCGTATCCCGTGCACGCCTTCTGGACCTGGCAGGCCTTGCGCGAGGGCCTGCCCCATGTCAGCGTACGGCGCCTGCAAGTGCGCTATCGTGTGCTGTATGCGGGCATCGGGCTGGCGATGGTCACATCGCTGCTGCTGGTGTGAGTCCTTGCCGTCCGGCCCCGATGTCCCCTGTGAGAGGCCCTCGTCATGCCGTCCACCACCCCTCTGCGCTCCGGCGCGACACTGCGCGCCACCGCCCGCCCGCCGTCGCTGGACGAGCTGGGCGAAATCCCCTGGCTGAACAGCCTCACCCCGGCCGAGCGCCAGCGCGCGCTGGACGCCCTGGTGGTCAACGAGGTGCAGGTGGGTGAGCTGATCTGCCGTATCGGGCGGCCCGCGACCTACTGGTTCGGCCTGCTCGACGGCCTGCTCAAGATGAGCAACGACGACTCGCAGGGCGCGGTGATCACCTTCACCGGCGTCGCGCCCGGCGGCTGGTTCGGCGAGGGCACGGTGCTCAAGCGCGAGGCCTACCGCTACAACATCCAGGCCCTGCGCAGGAGCCGGGTGGCCGGCCTGCCGGTGGACACCTTCCACTGGCTGCTGGACCACTCGATCGGCTTCAACCGCTTCGTGATGAACCAGCTCAACGAGCGGCTGGGCCAGTTCATCGCCGCGCGCGAGATCGACCGCATCTCCAGCCCCGACCTGCGGGTGGCGCGCAACCTGGCGGCGCTGTTCCACCCGCTGCTCTCACCCAACGTCGGCGGGGTGCTGCGCATCACCCAGCAGGAGCTGGCCTACCTCGTGGGCCTGTCGCGCCAGCGGGTGAACGAGGCGCTGACGGCGCTGGCCGACAAGGGCTGGATCCGGGTGGAGTACGGGGGCTTGCGGGTGCTGGACCTTTCGTCGCTGCGGTCCGGGGAGCTGTAGCGGGCCGGCATGGCCATGGGATCATCGGGGCATGACCGACAAACCCAAGACCTTGCAGCTCAAGGCCAAAGCCCCGGCCGAGAAGCCGGCGGCCCCGCGCGCACCCGTGCGCCCGCGCGGCCCGGCCCGGGCCCGACCCCTCTCTGAAGTGAAGGCCGAACGTGCGGCGCGTGAGGCCGCCTGGGCGGCGCAGAACCCGCAGGGCGACACCGCACCCCGCCGCCCATCGCAGGCACCCCGGCCGTCCCGCCCGCCGCGCGACACCCGGCCCGACCTGGCCCGCGTGGGCAACGTGCGTGGCGAGATCCGCCTGAACAAGCGCATGGCCGAACTGGGCCTGTGCTCGCGCCGCGAGGCCGACGAATGGATTGCGCGCGGCTGGGTGCTGGTCAACGGCCAGCCCGCCGTCATGGGCCAGCCGGTGCCGCCCGACGCGCAGGTCGAGGTGCTGCCGCAGGCGCGCCACCAGCAGGCCGGGCAGGTCACCATCCTGCTGCACAAGCCGGTGGGCTATGTGAGCGGCCTGCCCGAAGACGGCCACGAGAGCGCCGCCGTGCTCATCAAGCCCCAGAGCCACTGGCGCGATGACCGCAGCGGCCGCCGCTTCGAGGCGGTGCACACGCGCGGGCTGGCGCCGGCCGGCCGGCTGGATATCGACTCCACCGGTCTGCTCGTGCTCACGCAGGACGGCCGCGTCGCCCGTACGCTGATCGGCGAGGACTCGGGCGTCGAGAAAGAGTACCTGGTGCGCGTGCACTGGGCGCCCAACGGCCCCAAGGGCGCCGGCGTGGTGACGCAGGACGTGCAAGCCGTGTTCCCCGCCGAGCGCCTGGCCCTGCTGCGCCACGGCCTGAGCCTCGACGATCAGCCCCTCAAGCCAGCGCAGGTCGACTGGCAGAACCCCGAGCAGCTGCGCTTCGTGCTCAGGGAAGGCAAGAAGCGCCAGATCCGCCGCATGTGCGAGCAGGTCGGCCTTCATGTGGTCGGTCTCAAGCGCATCCGCATCGGCCGCGTGATGCTCGGCAATCTGCCGGTGGGGCAGTGGCGCTACCTGGGCGGAGACGAACGGTTCTGAGCCCGGCGCCCACGATCGCATGACCAAGCCCACTCCGACCGGACCGCTGCGCCAGGCCCTGCTGCGCCACGTGCGTCCGACCGACTTGCAGGCAGCGGCCCAGCTGGCGGTGCAGGGCACCCACGGCGTGATCAACATCGCCGAAGGCGTGCACCAGGCGGTGCACCGGCGGCTGGGGCTGTCCGGTGGCACGACGGGTGAGCAGACCGGTGGCCTGACGGGGCAGATCTACCAGGCCGTGCGCGGCGTGGCCCGGCTGGCGGGCTGGGGCACGAACGCGGCGCTGGGCGTGCTGCTGCCGCTGCTGGACGACCCGGCGACCCACCCCGAGGCCTCGCCGCAGCGCGAGACGGTGCTGGCCGCACTCAACGGCGTGCTGGGCGACCGGCTGCAGGCACTGGGCAACCCGCTGGCGCAGGCGATGGAGCTGCGCGCCGGCGGCGTGCCGCTGTCGTTGTCGCCTGGTTCGCTGAAAGAAGAGCTGCCCGGCGCCGGTCCGCACATCCTGCTGCTCGTTCATGGCCTGTGCATGAACGACGCGCAATGGCGCCGCAGCGGGCACGACCATGGGGCGTTCCTGGCGCAGGCGCTGGGCGCCACGCCCATCTACCTGCGCTACAACAGCGGCCTGCACATTTCGGTCAGCGGGCGCGCGCTGGCGCTGCTGCTGGAGCAGCTGGTGGCCGCCTGGCCCGTGCCGCCGGCGCGCATCACGATCGTGGGCCACAGCATGGGCGGGCTGGTGGCCCGTTCGGCGGTGGCGGTGGGCCAGGCGGCGGGCCTGTCGTGGACGCAGCTGTTGCGCGAACTGGTCTTCCTGGGCACGCCGCACCACGGCGCGCCGCTGGAGCGCGCCGGCCACGGGGCCGACTGGCTGCTGGCCGCCAACCCCTTCACCGCACCGTTCGCGCGGCTGGGCCAGTTGCGCAGCGCGGGCATCACCGACCTGCGCCACGGCCATGTGCAGGACGCCGACTGGCAGGGCCGCGACCGCTTTGCCTCGGGCGCCGACCACCGCCAGCCCTTGCCGCTGCCCGAGGGCGTGGCCTGCTATGCGGTGGCGGCCACGCTGGCCGGGCAACGCAGCCGGCTGGCCGAGCGCCTCACCGGCGACGGCCTGGTGCCGCTGGACAGCGCGCTGGGCCGCCACGAAGACCCGTCGATGCGGCTGGCGCTGGCGCCCGAGCACCAGTGCACGGTGTTCCGGACCGGGCACCTGGACCTGCTGTCCAGCCCGAAGGTGGCGGCCCAGCTGCAGACCTGGCTGGCCGCGCCGGCTTGACACCCCGGCTTGAAATCGCGCGGCCTGCCCATAATTGCGCCCTCGCGAGTGCCACCCGGCCGGTCCGGAGCGGGTGGCATGGCCCTCATACCTTCTGACGATTTTCAAAGAACATGAGCAAACAGACCCTCTCCTTCCAGGCCGAGGTGGCCCAGCTGCTGCACCTGGTCACCCATTCGCTGTATTCCAACCCCGAGATCTTCCTGCGCGAGCTGGTCTCCAACGCCTCGGACGCCTGCGACAAGCTGCGCTTCGAGGCCCTGAACAACGCCGCGCTGTTCGAGGACGCGCCCAACCTGGACGTGCGGGTGGCCTTCGACAAGGACGCGAAAACCATCACCATCACCGACAACGGCATCGGCATGAGCCAGGCCGAGGCGGTCGAACACCTGGGCACCATCGCCAAGAGCGGCACGCGCGACTTCATGAGCCACCTCAGCGGCGACCAGAAGAAGGACGCCCAGCTGATCGGCCAGTTCGGCGTGGGCTTCTATTCGGGCTTCATCGTGGCCGACAGGATCGTGGTCGAGTCGCGCCGCGCCGGTCTGCCGGCCGCCGAAGGCGTGCGCTGGACCAGCGGCGGCACGGGCGACTTCGAGGTCGAGACCATCGAGCGCGCCGCGCGCGGCACCACCATCACCCTGCACATCCGCGAGGACAAGACCGAGTTCCTGAGCCACTGGAAGCTCAAGTCGCTCATCACCAAGTACTCCGACCACATCAGCCTGCCCATCCTGATGCAGAAGGAAGAGTGGGACGCCGAGAAGAGCGAGTACATCACCCGCGACGAGTGGGAGCCCGCCAACTCCGCCAACGCCCTGTGGGCGCGCAGCAAGAAGGACATCAGCGACGAGCAGTACGCCGAGTTCTACAAGAACATCAGCTACGACCAGGCCGACCCGCTGGCCTGGAGCCACAACCGCGTCGAGGGCAGCACCGAGTACACCCAGCTGCTCTACATCCCGTCCAAGGCGCCGATGGACCTGTGGAACCGCGACCGCAAGGCCGGCATCAAGCTCTATGTGCGGCGCGTCTTCATCATGGACGAGGCCGAGAGCCTCATGCCCGCCTACCTGCGCTGGGTCAAGGGCGTGGTCGATTCGGCCGACCTGCCGCTGAACGTGAGCCGCGAGCTGCTGCAGGAAAGCCGCGACGTGAAGGCGATCCGCGAGGGCAACACCCGCCGCGTGCTGACCATGCTGGACGACCTGTCCAAGGACGCCGACAAGTACGCCGCCTTCTACGCCGAGTTCGGCGCCGTGCTCAAGGAAGGCCTGGGCGAGGACTTCTCCAACCGCGACAAGCTGGCCAAGCTGCTGCGCTTTGCCAGCACCACCGGCGACGCGGTGACCGTGTCGCTGGCCGACTACAAGGCCCGCATGAAGGACGGCCAGAAGGCCATCTACTACATCACCGCCGACACGCTGGCGGCGGCCAGGAACAGCCCGCAGCTCGAACTCTTCCGCAAGAAGGGCATCGAGGTGCTGCTGATGACCGACCGGGTCGACGAGTGGGCGCTGTCTTTCCTGCCCGATTTCGACGGCACGCCGCTGCAGAGCGTGGCCAAGGGCGCGGTGGACCTGGGCGAACTGCAGGACGAGGAAGAGAAGAAGGCGGCCGAGCAGGCGGCCGAGAGCTTCAAGCCGGTGCTCGACAAGCTCAAGGAAACCCTCAAGGACAAGGCCAGCGACGTGCGCGTGACCACCCGGCTGGTGGATTCGGCCGCCTGTCTGGTGGTGGGCGAGGGCGAGCTCTCCAGCCAGTTGGCCCGCATGCTCAAGGCCGCGGGCCAGAAGGCCCCGGAAGCCAAACCCACGCTGGAGGTCAACCCGTCGCACCCGCTGGTGCGCAAGCTCGACGGCGCGGCCCATTTCGACGACCTGGCGCACATCCTGTTCGACCAGGCGCTGCTGGCCGAGGGCGGCCTGCCCGACGACCCGGCCGCCTACGTCCGGCGGGTCAACGCGCTGCTGGCCTGAGCGCTACGGAAATCGAGTGCATAAGGTCTGAAACCCGGTCCGGTATCCGGCCCGGGTTTTTTTGCGCCCGAACGGCGTTTGGACGACAGTTGCGCCCGTGAAACAGGTCGCAGATGACTACACTGGCAGATTGGGAGCTTCCGATCGGGGCGATTCGCCCCACCACCGTTGACATCCAACCACCGTGCAACCCCAGCGCCCCTTTGATCCTGTTGTCACCTTCCGAAACAGCCAAGGCGAAGCCGCGCGCGGCACGCTGACCAGTCTCCAGCGCCGCTCGCTGGTGATGGAGATCTACAACCCCTATTCCATCGTCCAGGTCAGCGAGGTGCTCAGCGACCTGGTGATCCGCTCCGGCGAGCGCGCCATCTACCAGGGCAAGGCGGTGGTGGTGAGCCTGCTCAACACCGGCCTGATGGCGGTGGTCTCGCTGGCCCTGATTGACGAGTGGTCGGACCTCAATCTGGCCCGTGGCAATGTGCGGGAGGTTGGCATGGAGGCTGCCCGTTTTGTCGAGGACTGGGAGCAGCGCTTCCGGGTCAAGGAAAGTTACCAGGTGGCGGTCAGCGAGTTCCGGGCCTTCCTGTCCGAGACCGCGCGCTGGATCGACCAGGCCGACATGCTGGACTCGCTGCCCAAGGGCGAGGACGGCCGGCTGACCGATGCCGTGTTCTGGGCCATGGCCGAACCCCTGATGACCAAGGGCAAGAGCTTCCTGGTGCGGCTGGAAAGCGAGGCCGCCAGCGTGCCGGCGGACGACGCGCTGCTGCACCGCAGCTACGCCCAGGCGGCGCTGCATCCGCTGGTGCTGCGGGCGCCCTTTGTCTACCGCACCTTTGCCAAGCCGCTGGGCTATGCCGGCGACTACGAGATGGTCAACCAGCTGCTGGGCGACCCGCGGCAGGGCAGCAGCACCTACATCCAGCTGGTCAACGCGACCTTCCTGCGGGCGGCGGTGGCCGAGGCGCACCGCAACCGCATCAACATCCTGGTCGACTACCTCCGGCGTGCCGTGGCCCTGGGCGAGCGGGAAGGGCGCCAGGTGCGCATCCTCAACGTCGGCTGCGGCCCGGCGGTCGAGCTGCAGCGGCTGATCGCCTCCGGCGCGGACCTCAGCCGCCTGAGCTTCACCCTGCTCGATTTCAGCCGAGAGACCCTGGACTACACGCGCGAGCGCATCGACGCGGTGATGGCCGAGACCGGCCGGCGGGTCGAGGTGAACTATGTCCAGGAGTCGGTGCACGACCTGCTCAAGCGCCCGGCCCAGTCGCAGGCGCTGGAAGGCGGCCGGGGTTTTGATTTCATCTACTGCGCGGGCCTGTTCGACTACCTGTCCGACAAGGTCTGCACCCGGCTGATCCGCTATTTCATGTCCCGCTCCGCTCCGGGCGCGCGCATGTTGCTGACCAATGTGCACTCGAGCAACCCCGAACGCCATGGCATGGAGCACCTGCTGGAGTGGCACCTGATCTACCGCGACGAGGCGCAGATGATGTCCGTGATGTCCGAGGTCGGGGCGGCGATCGACCTGTACACCGACCAGACCGGGGTCAACGTGTTCGCGGAAACCACGCTGCCGGGGCGCGGCCCCCTGGACACTGCATGATCGCCAGGGACACCGCGTCCTACGAGCGTCAGCTGTCGGCGTTCCGGCTCGCCTACAGCAAGGCCGGCAGCATCACCTCCATCGGCTTGGTGCTCGCGGGGGTGGGTCTGGACTATTTCTCCTATCCGGAGTGGTTGACCGAGTTCTTCCTGTTGCGTCTGCTGGTGGCCTGCCTGACCCTGGGCATCCTGATGCTGCTCTACACCCGGGTGGGGGCGCAGCAGGTGCGGGTGCTCACCATGACCTGGCTGGTGCTGCCGCAGGTGATGATCGCCTGGATGATCTGGCTGACCAGCGGGGTCGATTCGATCTACTTTGTCGGCCTGCACCTGGCGATGTACGCGGTGGGCATCATCCTGCCGATCACGCTGTTCGAGGGCATCGGCTTCGGTGTGCTCACGCTGGTGCTCTACCTGATGGCCTGCACGCTCCACCCCGACGGCGTGGCCGAACCCGGCAAGCTCTACACCAACAGCCTGTTCATCCTGTTCTCGGCCATTGCCAGCGCGGTCTGCACCTGGTTCAACGAGCGGGCGCGGCTGCGCCTGTTCCAGCTGCAGCACGAGGTGGCCATGAACAACGACAAGCTGCAGGAGACCAACCGCACCCTGGCCGAGGTCAAGGGCCAGCTGATCCAGCGCGAGAAGATGGCCGCCATCGGCACCCTCTCGGCCGGGCTGCTGCACGAGCTCAACAACCCGGTGAACTACGCCCTGATGGCGGTGAACATGGGCCTGAGCGTGCCTTCGGCCAAGACCGACCCGATGCTCAAGGAGAGCCTGGACGACGCGCGCGAGGGGCTGACCCGGGTGCAGAACATCGTCTCTGACCTCAAGACTTTTGCCTATCAGAAGCCCGGTGACGACAGCCAGCGGCCCTTCCTGCTGGAGCACGCGGTGCGCTCGGCCATCCGCCTGGCCGGCTACGAACTCAAGGGCATCGAGTTGGCGCTCGACCTGCCCCAGGACACCCATGTGATGGGTGACGAGCCGGCCATCATCGGGGTGCTGATCAACCTGCTGAGCAATGCCGCCCACGCCATGCAGTCCGTGCAGCGGGCGCAGCCGCGCATCGATGTGCGGGTGGCGCCGGAGGGTGAGCGGCTGCGGATTTCGGTGCGGGACAACGGGCACGGCATCGACCCGGCCAACATCGGCCGGGTGTTCGAGCCCTTCTTCACCACCCGCGACGTGGGGGCCGGCCTCGGGCTGGGGCTTAGCGTGAGCTACGGCATCGTGCAGCGGCACGGCGGCATCCTGTCCGTCGACAGCGTGTTCGGCGAATGGACCGAGTTTTCGTTCGATCTGCCGAGGCCGCCCCAATGAAATCCGACCTGCCGGGTTCCGGTTCCGTTCCCCCGCTGGCCCGTGCCGTGCTGCTGGTCGACGACGAACCGCAGGCGCTCAAGTGGTTTGCGCGCTCCTACGGCGACGAGTTCGACGTGCGAACCGCCGCCAGCGTGCGGCAGGCACTGGAGCTGCTGGACCGGCAGGGGCACGAGGTCGCCGTCCTGCTGACCGACTACCGCATGCCCGAACGCGACGGTGTGGCCCTGCTGGCCGAGGTCCGGGAGCGGCACCCCCTGGTGTCGCGGCTGCTGATGTCGGCCTATGCCGACAAGGACGTGGCGATGGCGGCGGTCAACCTGGGCCATGTGGGGCGGATCCTGGAGAAGCCGCTGGACGAACCGGTGACCCGGCGGGCCTTGCGCGAGGCTCTGGCGGCCTGCCAGCAGCGATTGCGCGAGCAGACCCTGCTGCAGCGGCGGGACGAGGCCCTGCGAGAGACGCTCGGATTCCTGGCGCACGAGGTGGGCACGCCGCTGGCCACCGTCAGCGGCTACCTGCACGCCATGCGCGAACGCCAGCAGGCCCCTCTGTGCGGCAACACCGACCTGGTCTGTCTCACCCAGCGCCGTCCCGGCGAAATCGGCGCGATGCTGGACGCGGCCCTGCGCCGCACCGACTATGCGCAGTCCCTGGTGGCGACCTTCGTGCGCACCGCGCGCGACGCCTATCACGCCGACGGCAGCGCCAGCGAACTGGCCAGTGATCTGGTGCGATCGGTGCGCGAGGGCTATCCTTTCGATGGCGATGAGGCCGGCTGGCTGGTCTGCGATCTGCTGCAGGACTTCGTCCTGCCCGGCCAGCGCGACCTGCTGTACCTGGTGCTGTGCACCGTGGTCAAGAATGCCCTGCTGGCCCTGCATTCGGCACCGCCGGCCGAACCCCGCATCCGCATCGTGGTCGCAGGAACGCCGGACCGGGCGGTCATTGAAATCAGTGACAACGGTCCGGGCATTGCGCCGGAGGTGCTGGCCCGGCTGACCCGGGAGCCCGTCACCACCCGGTCGGCCAGTGGCGGCAGCGGCATGGGCCTGGTCTTCTGCCAGCGGGTGATGGCATCCGTGGGCGGGACGGTCGAGGTCCGGTCACCGCCCGCTGGCGGCACCGCGGTCCGCCTGCACTTTGGTGCCACGGACACAGAACAACACCATGAGGTATCCAGATGAAACCCGAGAAGATCCTGTACGTCGATGACGAGGCGATCGCCCTCAAGTACTTTGAGCGGCTGGTGGGGCCGCTGGCCCCGGTGCTGACCGCCAACTCGGTCGACGAGGGGCGGGCGGTGCTCAGCGTGCACGGCGCCGACATCGCCGTGCTGGTGTGCGACCAGCGCATGCCCGGTGAGCGCGGCAACGAGTTGTTGCGCCACGCCCGCACCCACTACCCGCACATCGTGCGCATGCTCACCACAGCCTATTCCGAGATCGGCGAGGCCATTGATGCGATCAACACCGGCGAGATCTACCGCTACATCGCCAAGCCCTGGGAGCTGGAGAGCCTGCGCTCCGACCTGAAGAACGCACTGGAGCTGTCGGCCCTGCGCAGCGAGCGCGACGAACTGGTGCGCGACAAGATGCTGGCCCAGCAGGCTCGCCTGGTGTCGGGCCGTCTGTCGTCCCTGCTCGTGATCGGCGCCGGTGCCGACCCGGCGGCGTACGAGCGCGCGCTGTTCCGCTTTGCGCAGGCGGCCCTGTGGGTGGGTGCGCAGGAGCCGGCGGTGGACTGGCACCGATGGGACCACGCCGACCTGCAGCAGGCCGAGGCGCGCCGGGGCGCCGGGGTGGCGCTGCAGGTCCGCTCCTGGCTGGAACGGTTCGGCGCCCGGCAGGACGATGCGCATGCGCTGGCGCAGCTGGCGGCTGTCCTGGGCGCAGAGGTCCGGGACGGTGTGCTGCATCTCGCCCGCACCGAGCCCTGCACGGCCCTGCTGACCGCACCCGCCGGTGGTCCGGCCTCGGCCCACGACTGCGCCTGGCTGGCCTGGCAACTCTGGACCCAGGGGCGTTTCGGCCTCCATTCGGCTGGCGAAGGCTGGATGGTTGCGCCGGCCAAGGACGAGCCCCTGCCCAAGGACTGGCTGGCCGACGCGATGGAGCGCCTGGGCAGCCTGGCTTGATCTGCGTCAGGGTCCGGGTGGTGGCTGGCCACCACCCGGCGACTACACTTGTGGGGTTGTGCGGCGCCTTGTAGCGCCGCTTCGCTTTGTTTCCCACGGGTTTCCATGAAATACGCCAAGACCGTTTTCAAGTGGCTGATGTATGCGGCCGTCGTGGCGTCGATCGTGTTCTTCGTGCGCGCCTTCATGATCCACATGGAGAAGCTGCCGCCGATTCCCCTCAACCTGGCCACCGTGGCCGTCGGCCTGCTCAGCATGATGAGCGTGGTGCTGGCCCACTTCTTCGGCACCCACGTGTGGCGCCTGCTGATGTCCGACCAGGGCCACCGCGTGCCCACGCGGCTGGCGGTGCAGGTGTTCTTCATTTCCCAGCTGGGCAAGTACCTGCCGGGCAATGTGGGTCAGTTCATCGGCCGCGGCGTGCTGGCCAAGTCCACCGGCATTCCCGTGGGTGTCGCGGTGGGCACGGCGGTGTTCGAGGGCATCTGGAACCTGGTGATCAGCTGCTTGCTCGCCCTGCTGGGCACCGTGGTGCTGTGGGACCTGCACACCGCCGACGGGGCGGCAGCACCCGCCTTCGCTTCCAAGCTGGTCTGGATCCTGCCGCTGGCCCTGGTGGCGCCCTGGCTGGGCATCAAGGTGCTCAACACCCTGCTGCCCAGGCTGAGCATGAAGATTGGCGGCGGCCGGCTGTTGCGCCTGCCGCAACTGCGCACCGCGCTGTTCGTGTCCCTGTTGATCTTGATCAACTTCATGCAGCAGGGCTATGTAGTGAAATTGCAGTCGGAATACTTATTCGCAAGTCCCGACATTGACTGGTTCAGCATCGCGCTGCTCTACAGCAGCGCCTGGGTGGTGGGCTATGTGGTGCCAGGCTCTCCCGGTGGTCTCGGGGTGCGCGAGGCGATGATGGTGGTGCTCTTCACTCCGTTGACCGGAGCTGCGGTGGCCGCCGGGCTGGCCGTGAGCATGCGCCTGACCACTCTGCTCGGAGATGCCCTGACCGTGTTGCTCGGCGTGCTCGGACGCCGCATGCAAGCGCACAAGACGCCTGCCGCCACGCCCTGAAAAGGGGGGCCGGTCGCTGAAGGGATGTTTCACGGGACCACCGTCCCGGCACCCTCAGGAGTCCTCCGTGTCCCGCCCCGAACTGTCCAACCGTTTCGTCTTCGACGACCCCCGCTACGAACAACTCGCCATCGAGGGCGAGGCCCAGTACAAGCTCGGCACGCCGTTCAACCACATGGCGTTCGACAACTTCCTGCCCGAGGACATCGCCGAGGCGATGTGGCAGGAGTTCCCCAGGGCGCAGGACATCGAGTGGCACAACTACAACCGCCCGGCCGAGCGCAAGCTGGTGTGCGTGGACGAGACCAAGTTCGGGCCGGTGACGCGCCAGATGCTCTACCAGTTCAACTCGGCGCCGTTCCTGCGCTTCCTTGAAAAGGTCACCGGCATCGACAACATGATTGCCGATCCTTCGATGCGGGGCGGCGGTCTGCACCAGACGCCGCGCGGCGGCCTGCTCAAGCTGCACGCCGACTTCAACAAGCACGACCAGAACTTCCTGGACCGCCGGATCAACGTCATCTTCTACATGAACAAGAACTGGAAGGAAGAGTACGGCGGCAGCCTGGAGCTGTGGGATCGCGAGGTGACGTACTGCGGCGCCAAGATCCTGCCGGTGTTCAACCGCCTGGCGATCTTCTCGCCAACCAGCAACACTTTCCACGGCCATCCGGACCCGCTGACCTGCCCGGAAGGCGACTCGCGCAAGTCGCTGGCGCTGTTCTATTACACGAACGGGCGGCCCGACGAAGAGAAGAACGGTGCGCACACGACCATCTTTGCCGAGCGCCCGAACGAGCGCATCGGCGGCCTGCGCTGGCGCGTGTCGCAGGACTACATGCCGCCGGTGCTGTTCCGGGCCATGCGCCGCTTCCGCGAGCGGCACCTGGCCGGAACGATCCAGAAGCGCGGCTGATCAGGCCAGCGTGAGGGTCACGTCGATGTTGCCGCGGGTAGCGTTCGAGTACGGGCAGACCTGGTGGGCGGCGTCGACCAGGGCCTGGGCCTGCGCGCGGTCCATGCCTGGCAGGTGCACCGTCAGGCGCGCCGCGATGCCATAGGCCTGGCCCACGGGGCCCAGGTCCACCTCGGCGTCCACCGCCACATCGGCCGGCACCGTCAGCTTCATCTTGCCGGCCACGGCCTTGATGGCGCCGATGAAACAGGCCGAGTAACCGGCCGCAAACAGCTGCTCGGGGTTGGTGCCGTTGCCAGGCGCGCCGGGCGGCGTGTGCTTGACGTCCAGACGGCCGTCGTCGGAACGCGAGGCGCCGTCGCGGCCGCCGGTGGTGTGGGTGCGGGCGGTGTAGAGAACTTTGTCGAGAGAGGCCATGGTCGGGTCTTTCATGAAAAGCTTGCGCAGCAAGCGGGTGGGTGAAGGGGTCAGGCGCTGAGCCGGTCGCGCAGCGTCTGGATCTGTCGGGTCAGGGCAGTGACCTCGTCGAGGTTGCACTGCGCGGCCTGCATCACGCAGGCGGGCAGGCGCGCCGCCCGGGCCTTGAGCCGTCGACCGGCCGCGGTCAGGCGGATCAGCACGCGTCGTTCGTCGGTGGTGTCCCGCAGGCGCGAGACCAGGTCGGCCGCCTCCAGTCGCTTGAGCAGCGGGGTCAGGGTGCCCGAGTCGAGGTGCAGTCGTTCGCCCAGCGCCGAGACGGTTTCGCCGTCGCGCTCCCACAGCGCCAGCATGACCAGGTACTGGGGATAGGTCAGGCCCATCGACTCCAGCAGCGGCTTGTACAGCTTGGTCATGGCCAGCGAGGCCGAATAGAGCGCGAAACACAGCTGGTTGTCCAGCAGCAGGGCGCGTTCGTCGAGGGGTGTTGTGGATGGCATGGCGTGAACTGTAGCTGGCAATTTAATTGCACACAATTTAATTGCCAGAAACCTTTATGAAGAAAGGGTCAAACCACCAGCGGCGGCTTCTGCATTTCCTCGATCTGCTCGACCAGCATGTCCACCTGGCCCTGCCAGTAGTCGCGGCTGCCGAACCAGGGGAAGTTGATAGGGAAGGCCGGGTCTTGCCAGCGCCGTGCGATCCAGGCGCTGTAGTGCACCAGCCGCAGCGTGCGCAGTGGCTCGATCAGGGCCAGCTCCCGCCGGTCGAAGTCGCGCATCTGTTCGTAGCCATCGAGCAGGGCGCCCAGCTGCTGCGTCTGCTGGCGCCGCTCGCCCGAGAGCAGCATCCACAGGTCTTGCACGGCAGGTCCCGTGCGTGCGTCGTCCAGGTCGACGAAGTGCGGGCCGGCGCCGGGCTCGCCCTCGGGCGTCCACAGGATGTTGCCCGGGTGGCAGTCGCCGTGCAGGCGGATGAGGGCCACGCGGTCCTCGGTGGCCGAAGCCCGGACCGGGCGCAGGGCGGGGTGCGATTCGATGATCTGCAGCGCTTCGTCCAGCGCCTGGCGCCAGGCGGTGCGCACCTCGGGCGCCACGGCCTCGTGCGTCAGCAGCCAGTCGCGCGGCTCGTGGCCGAAGCTGGCAGCGTCCAGCGCCGGGCGGTGCACGAAGGGCCGGGCGGCGCCCACGGTGTGCAGCCGCGCGAGGAAGCGGCCGGTCCACTCCAGCACCTCGAAGTCCTCCAGCTCGGGTCGCCGGCCGCCGCGCCGCGGGCTCACGCTGAACAGGAAGCCACCGTGGCGGTGCAGCGTGCGGCCGTCGATCACCAGAGGCGCCACCACCGGCACATCGGCGGCGGCCAGCTCGGCCGCGAAGGCGTGCTCTTCGAGGATCTGTGCCTCGCTCCAGCGACCCGGGCGGTAGAACTTGAGCACCACCTGTGCGTGGGCGTCCAGTGGTGTCTCCAGCGCCGCCTGGTAGACCCGGTTCTCGTAGCTGCTCAGAGCCGACAGGCGACCGTCGCCCCACAGGCCGAGGCTGGCCAGCGCGTCCTGCACGACATCGGGCGTGAGGGCTTCGTAGGGGTGTCGCGGGTCGGTGGCGTGCATGCGCCGATTGTGACCGCCTGCGACAATCCAGCCATGCCCAAAGCCGCCCGCCGCACCCGAGAAGCCCCCAGCCTGCAGGAGCAACTGCCCGAACTGCGTGAGGGCCAGTCCGTCGAACTGCTCAAGGAGCTGCACATCCTCACGCGCGAGGGCAAGCTCAACCAGGACACCCGCCGCAAGCTCAAGCAGGTCTACCACCTGGTCCAGTTCATCGAGCCGCTGCTGGCCGAGGTGCTCCAGGACCGCGGCGACGTGACCCTGGCCGACCACGGCGCGGGCAAGTCCTACCTCGGCTTCATCCTCTACGACCTGTTCTTCAAGTCGAAGCCGGTCGGCTGGGTGTACGGGGTCGAGACGCGCGCCGAGCTGGTGGAGAAGTCGCGCGCGCTGGCGCAGCGGCTGGGCTTCGCGCGCATGGGTTTTCTGGCGACCACGGTGCAGCAGGCGCTGGACCACCCTGATCTTCCGGCACAGATCGACGTGGTGACGGCGCTGCACGCCTGCGACACGGCCACCGACGACGCCATCGCCTTCGGTCTGGCCAAGCAGGCCCGCTTCATGGTGCTGGTGCCGTGTTGCCAGGCCGAGGTGGCCTCGGTGATGCGCCAGCACAAGGCGCTGTCACTCGCCCGAACACCGCTGGCCGAACTCTGGCGGCACCCGCTGCACACACGCGAGTTCGGCAGCCAGATCACCAACGTGCTGCGCTGCCTGCAGCTCGAAGCCCACGGCTACCAGGTCACGGTCACCGAACTGGTGGGCTGGGAGCACTCGATGAAGAACGAGCTGATCCTGGCGCGCCGCCACGACGGGCCGCAGGGCCAGCGGCAGCGCGCCCGCGAGCGCCTGCTGCAGATCGTCGACGAACTGGGCCTGCAGCCGCTGCGCGAGCGCTTCGCGGTCTGAGGCCCGCGCCGCGTGTGCGGCGTGCGGGCTCAGGTCAGGGGCTTACTTGGCGGCCGGCTTGGCCGCGGGCTTGGCGGGTGTGGCGGCCGCCGCGGAGGTGGCGGCCTTCAGACGCTCACCCAGGGTCTTCTCCAGCGCCTGCACGCGGGGCTCGACGGTGGCCCGGGTGTCGGACACCAGCTTGGCCTGCAGCGACTGCTGCATCTCACCGCTGAGCTGCTGGTACTTGCCGTACGCGGGGGACTCCAGCATCGCCACGATCTCGCGCAGCTCGTCCTCGTTGAACTTGCTTTCCAGCACCGCGCCGATGGTGGCTGGCGCCAGTTGCTGGGCGCTGCGCCGCACCAGGGGCACGGTGTCCTTGAGGTACTTCTGCAGCTCGGACTGGACTTCCTTGGCGACGGTCTCCTGCCGATCCTTGGGCACCTTGGCGGCAATGATCTCGGAGGCTCGGTCGGCGAGCAGCAGTGCGGGTTCTTCGGTCATGGCCGTGGCGAGCCGCTCGATGCCGCCTTGCTGCAGCTTGAGCACGCGCTGGATCAGCTCCTTCTTGGCCGGGCTGGGCGCCGCGGCGGCCGCAGGGGCGGTGGCGGGGGTGGACTGGGCGTGGGACGCGAGGGCGGTCAGCGACAGCAGCAGCGGCAGGCCAACGGTACGGGCGAGGGAAAGGCGTCGGGTTGGGGTCATGCGGCATGGTAACCCTGCGCCATTGCGGGCGTGTAACCAGACCTTCGGCGCTGGCGAGGCCGGCCGCTACCATCGTGCGATGGTTTGCAAGCCCGTGATTTCGCGCCTGCTCGCCACCGCCGTGGTGGTGCTGGCAGGGTGCGCGTCGCCTGTGCCCCGCGGCGCCGACGAAGGTGAACCGGTGGCCGCCTGCCAGCGGTGGCTGCAGCAGCTCGACGAACAGACCGATGCGCATGCGGTGCGCGACGGCGGCGCGGCCCGCATCGCCGGCTTCCCCTTCGTCCGCGTCGACCGCCTGCTGGCGTCTTTCCGCGACGAGGCCTTGCAGGATGCTGCGCGCTGGCAGGCCTGGGGCGACCGCCTGATGGCGCTGGACCAGGTGGCGCGCAGGGCCGAGATTCGCAACCTGCCGCGCGCCGCCGTGGACGCGCTGGGCGCCGTGGACCGCGAGGACCTCCAGGCGCGCGCAAAGGCCTGCGGCCCGCTGCTCTGGCAGGCGCTGTCGGCCGACGAGGCCGCCCGGCGCCGGCTGCGCGACGCCGCGTTGGTGCCCGACGACTACAGCGTTGCGCTGCGCACGCTGGGTCTCTACCCGCTGAGCCAGTGGCCGTTCTTCTCGGGTGTGGAGCGCGAACTGCGGCACTGGCAAAGCCGCTGGATGGCCTCGCCGCCCGCGGACGCACCGGGCTGGGCCCGCTACCGGCCCGCGACCGGGGCCGCAGCGACGGTGCCGTGGACGCCGCTGCCGGTGGACGCTCTCGGTATTCCGGCACCCGACGCCGACACCGCCCGCCGCCTGCTGCAGGCCTACGCGCCGGTGGTGCACATCGAGACCCGTTCCGACGCCGACCGGCCCGGCTGGCTGCGCTGGGGCGAGGGCCCGGCGCCCGAGGTCCAGACCGCGCAGCCGGTGCTCTACCAGCGCATCGCCCACACGCGCTACGGCGACCGGGTGCTGCTGCAGCTGGTCTACAGCCTGTGGTTTCCCGAGCGGCCGGCGCGCCACGGGCTGGACCTGCTGGCCGGTCGAGTGGATGCGGTGGTGCTGCGCATGACCCTGGACGAAGGCGGTCGGCCGCTGATGCTCGACAGCATCCACGGCTGCGGCTGCTACCACGTGTTCGTGCCGGCGCGCAGCATGGACCTGCGCCCGCCGCCGTCGGCGCGCATCGAATGGGCGTTCGTGCCGGCCACACTGCCCGAGCTCGCGCCGAGCCAGCGCCTGCGGGTGCATCTGAGCGCATCGGACCACCAGCTGGTCGGTGTGGCCGCCGATGAGGGAGGCGCGGCGGGGACGACCTATTCGTTGGAGCACGAGGACCAGCTGCGCAGTCTGCCCACGGCGGACGGCGGCCATCGCAGTGCGTTCGGGTCCCATGGCATCATGCCGGGTACCGAGCGCGGCGAACGGGTCCTGTTCTGGCCCATGGGCATCGAGAGCCCCGGCGCGATGCGGCAGTGGGGGCGGCACCCGACGGCCTTTGTTGGCCGCCGCCATTTCGACGAACCGCGCCTGCTGGAACAGCGTTTTCACTGGCGTCAAGAGGCCGCCGCCCCCTGAGGGGTTTCGTCCTGTTACATGACAGCACCTTCCCGGGGTGGTACACCCGGGGGCCGGGGCGCCGCCCTCCAACCATTCTTTTTCTGCATGGTGACCGACTTTCCCTTTCTTCTTCAGTCCATGGCCTGGCCCCTGGTGCTGCTGGTGGCCTGGTATCTGGGCGAGCGGCTGCACGAATGGGCCAACCTGCCGCGGGTGACCAGCTATGTGGCGGTGGGCCTGGTGGCCAGCCTGATCAACCTGCCGGGGCTGACCGACGCCGTGCCGGGCCTGCCCTTCCTGGCCAACGTGGCGCTGTCGCTGATCCTGTTCGAGCTGGGCTACCGCATCCACCTGCGCTGGTTCCGCCACAACCCCTGGGTGCTGGCGCTGGGGCTGGTGGAGTCGGTGCTGACCTTCGCCACGGTGTACTGGGTGTCGGGGCTGTTCACGCTGCCCACAGACACCCGGCTGATCATCGCGGCGCTGTCGGTGTCCGCCTCGCCCGCCGGCATCGTGCGGGTGGCCAACGAGATGCGCAGCGCCGGCCAGGTGACCGAACGCGTGCTGCACCTGTGCGCAATCAACTGCCTGGTGGCCGTACTGGCGCTCAAACTGGTCATCGGCTACTGGCACCTCTCGACCTCGGGCGACCTGGTGCTGGCGGCTTTCGGCAGCGTGCACGTGCTGGTCACCTCGGTCGCCGTGGGGGCGCTGCTGGGCGTGGGCATGCCCGCACTGCTGCGCTCGCAGCGCATCCAGGAGCGCGACGTGACCCTGGTGTTCGCGCTCGCGGTGGTGCTGCTGACCACCATGGCCTACGGCCTCAAGCTCTCGCCGCTGCTGGCCGCGCTGACCTTCGGCATCGTGGCGCGCGAACGCCGCGTGCACCTCACCAACGCCCAGCGCGGCTTCGGCACCGCGGGCGACATGCTGACGCTGTTCCTGTTCGTCTACATCGCGGCCCTGCTGGACTGGAGCGAGATCGGTGGCGGCTTGCTGCTGGGGCTGGTGCTGATCGTCGTGCGCATCGCCACCAAGGTGGTGTGCAACGTGGCCGCGGCGCGCCTGTCGGGCAGCACCGAGCGCAAGGGTCTGCTGACCGGCCTGGCGCTCACGCCGATGTCGGCCTTCGCCATCCTGCTGCTGGAACAGAGCCGCCTCTACGGCTTCGAACCCGCCCGCCAGGTGCTGATGGTCCTGGCGTTCATGATGGTGCTGCAGGAGCTGTTCGGCCCTCTGGTGACGCAGCGCGCCCTGCAGGCGGCGAGCGAAACGCATGTGACCCGGGAGTGACGCAGACATGCCGCTGGAAACTTTCAAGGCCTCCGAATCCCTCACGCTGGGCGTCGAGCTCGAACTGCAGCTCGTCAACACCTACGACATGGACCTCTCCAGCAGCGCCAACGACCTGCTGGAGTTGCTGCGGCGCAAGCCCTTCCCGGGCGTGGTCACGCCTGAGATGACGCAGAGCATGATCGAGATCGCCACCGACGTGCAGCACATGCACGGCCCGCTGCTGGCGCAGCTGCGCGAGATCCGCGACACCCTGGTGAATGCGGGTGACCGCCTCAACATCGCGCTCGCCGGGGGCGGCACCCACCCGTTCCAGCGCTGGTTCGAGCAGCGCATCTTTTCCAAGCCGCGCTTTCAGGAGCTCTCGGGGCTGTACGGCTATCTCGCCAAGCAGTTCACCGTGTTCGGGCAGCACGTGCACGTGGGCTGCAGCTCGCCCGACGAGGCGCTGTTCCTGCTGCACTCGCTCAACCGCTATGTGCCGCACTTCATCGCGCTGTCGGCGTCCTCGCCGTTCTTCCAGGGTGTGGACACGCTGTTCGACTCGGCGCGCCTGAACTCGGTGTTCGCCTTCCCGCTCTCGGGGCGCGCTCCCTTCACGCTCAGCTGGGACGAGTTCGCCAACGTGTACTTCACCAAGATGGAGAGCACGGGCGTGGTCAAGTCCATGAAGGACTTCTACTGGGACATCCGGCCCAAGCCCGAGTACGGCACCATCGAGCTGCGGGTCTGCGACACGCCGCTGACGGTGGAACGCGCCGCGGCGCTGGCCTGTTACCTGCAGTGCCTGTGCCGCCACCTGTTGCAGCGCGACGAACCGCCGCCGGTCGAGGACGACTACCTCGTCTACACCTACAACCGCTTCCAGGCCTGCCGTTTTGGTCTCGACGGCATGATGGTCAACCCCAAGACGCGCGAGCAGATCAGCATCCGCGAGGACATCCTGGCCACGCTGCGCAAGCTCGGCCACCACGCCGATGTGCTGGAGGCGCAGGCCGCGCTGGACGAGGTCGAACGCACCGCGGCGCGCGACGGCAACCACGCCACCTGGCTTCGCAAGTGTTACGCCGAGAGCGGCAGCGTGCAGGGGGTGGTGGCGGCGGCGGTGGACGCGCTGCGCGCCTGAGGGGGCCGCGAGGTGGGGCCGGCCGGGTCCCCGCTCGGCGGAAAACTGACAGGTGATTACCGCTTATCTCGCAGCTTGTCAGGCAATTTCCTACAACGCGAATGGCAAGGCGCCGACTTAACGTCTTGAAACAGGGTGAATACAGTTTGTGACATCGACAAACGCCTTGTTTTCACCCCGTTTTCTCCAGGACACCGCCATGAACTCCACCGCCAGCCTCAACCCCTTCGTCCTCATGCTCGATCCGGAAGCCGTGATCACGGCCATGGAAAGCAGCCGCGACCTGCGCGGCCTGCGCCACCGCGTGTGCCGCCCGCTGGACAAGCCCCTGATTCCGATCACCCACCGCACCCTCACACAGCGCAAGGCCGTCCGTGCCTACGACGCAGCGATCGACAACGAGGCCTTCATGGACTCGGGCGTCGAGTTCTACGCCGCAGCCCAGCCGGCCCTGCAGCTCGCCGTGCACTGATCACTTCGCAAAGCGTTTGCGGGTCAGCGCCAGCGCGACCCAAAACGCGCCGACCGCGTAGACCGCCAGCACCGCCAGGTGCACCAGAGGCCGATCGGGCCACTGGTCCATGAACAGGGGGCGCACCAGCGCGACGGCATTGGTCAGCGGCAGCCATTCGGAGATGGCGCGCACCAGACCCGGCAGCTGTTCCCGGGGAAAGAAGACACCCGAGAGGAACATCATCGGTGTCAGGAACAGCGTGAAGTAGTAGGTGAAGAAGTCGTAGCCCTGGGCCAGCGCGTTGAACACCAGGGCGATGCACGAGAAGGTGATGCCCGCCACCAGCAGGACCGGCAGCACCAGCAGCAGTTTCGGTGAGTGGCTGATGCCCAGCGCGAGCATCACGCCCAGGATGGCCAGCACCGTGAACAGGGCCTTGAAGGCCGCCCACAGCATCTCGGCCAGCACCACGTCGTCCAGCCGCACGGGCGCATTCATGATGCCGTCCCAGGTCTTCTGCACATGCATGCGCGAGAAGGCGGAGTACAGCGCCTCGAAGCTGGCCGCGTTCATCGCGCTCATGCAGATGCTGCCGCTGGCCAGGAACAGGATGTAGGGCACGGCCTGCTGCCCCTGCGGCGTGGACAGGCTCACCTGGCCCACCAGCGCACCCATGCCGTAGCCGAAGGCGACCAGCCACATCAGCGGCTCGGCGATGTTGCCGACCAGGCTGGGCAGCGCCAGCTTTTTCCACACCAGCAGGTTGCGCTGGAACACGGGCCACCAGCGCATCGAGAGGCGCGGGACGGACCAATGGGATGGGTTGCTCATCAGCCGTCCTCCCGTATTTGTCTGCCGGTCAGTTTCAGAAACAGGTCCTCCAGATTCGCCGGCCGGTGCAGGGTGCGCAGGTCGTGCATCGGCGCCAGCGCCTGCAGCAGCGACCGGGCGTCATGTGTGTAGAAGAACACCGTCTCGCCGCTCACCTCGACCCGCCCGGCCAGCTGGCGCAGGGCGGCGTGTGCCGGTGCGTTGTGCAGCGCCAGCGCGCCGGCACCGTAGACCTCCACCACCTCGGGCTCCAGGTGCTGCGCGATCAGCTCGCGCGGCCGGCCCTCGGCGATCTTGCGGCCGTGGTCCAGCACCAGCAGGCGCGAGCACAGGCGCTCGGCCTCGTCCATGAAGTGGGTGGTCAGCAGGATGCTCTTGCCCTGTTGCAACAGCAGCTGCAGGCGCTCCCACATCAGGTGCCGCGCCTGCGGGTCCAGCCCGGTGGTGGGCTCGTCGAGCAGCAGCAGTTGCGGGTCGTTGACCAGGGCGCGCGCCAGCGACAGCCGCCGCTTCATGCCGCCCGAGAGCTCGCCGGGCTTGGCGCCGGCCTTGTGCGACAGCGCCGCAAACTCCAGCAGCTGCGGGATGCGCGCGCGGATGGTCGCGTCCTTCAGGCCGAAGTAGCGGCCGTACACCAGCAGGTTCTCGGCACAGGAAAAATCCGGGTCCAGCGTGTCCATCTGGCTGACCACGCCCAGGCGCTGCTTGACCGCCAGCGACTCCTGCGGCATGGACAGGCCGAAGGCGGTCACCGCACCGGCGTCCGGTGCCGTCAGGCCCAGGCACATGCGGATGGTGGTGGTCTTGCCGGCGCCGTTGGGGCCGATCACGCCCAGGCACTCGCCCGGCGCGATGCCGAACGAGAGGCGGTCGACCACCGTCTGGCCGCCGTAGCGCTTGACCAGGTCCCGGCACTCGAACAGCAGTTCACTCATGGCGGCCGATTGTGCCGTGCCCGCCGTGCCCCTGCGGGCGGAAATGGCGGGTGAAAACGGCCGTCCTACAATGCCGGCTTCCCGGCCGAACGGTCGTCTGACGCCGCGTCCGGCTCGCTCCAAAGTGTCCCTTCCCCCCGCCGTCGCTCTGCAATACCTGCTGCCCAAGACCGCGATCACGCGGTTTGCCGGCTGGTGCGCCCACTCGCGCGCTACCTGGTGGACGCACAACGTGATTCCCTGGTTCATCAAGCGCTACGGCGTCAACATGGACGAGGCGGTCAACCCCGATCCGCGCAGCTACGCCACCTTCAACGAGTTCTTCACCCGGCCGCTGCGCGCCGGCGTGCGCCCGCTCGCGCGCGACGGATTTGTCTGCCCGGTCGATGGCGCGATCAGCCAGCTCGGTGCCATAAAGGACGACCAGATCTACCAGGCCAAGGGCCACCGCTACAGCACCCGCGCGCTCGTGGGGGGCAGCGCCGGCCTGGCCGCGCAGTTCCGCGGCGGCTCCTTCGCCACGATCTACCTCAGCCCCAAGGACTACCACCGCATCCACATGCCCAGCAACGCGCGGCTGCGGCGCATGATCTACGTGCCCGGCGAGCTGTTCTCGGTGAACCCGGTGACGGCGGCGCACGTGCCCGGTCTGTTCGCACGCAACGAGCGCGTGGTCTGCGTGTTCGACGTGCCGCACGGTGTCAACGGCGAGACCCGTCCGTTTGCGCTGGTGCTGGTGGGCGCCACCATCGTCGGCAGCATGGCCACGGTCTGGCACGGTGTGGTCAATCCGCCGCGCACCCGCAACGTGCGCGAATGGACCTACGACGACGAGCCCTGCCTGCTGCAGCGCGGTGAGGAGATGGGCTGTTTCCTGCTGGGTTCCACGGTCGTCATGCTCTGGCCGAAGGACACCATCGATTTCAACCCGCGCTGGGCGGCCGGTCGGCCGGTGCGCATGGGCGAGGCCATGGGCCTTGCCGCCCCCTGACGTTTTTTCGAGGACCCTCATGACGACGCTTGGTACACCCCTCTCGCCCTCCGCCACCCGCGTCATGCTGCTGGGCAGCGGCGAACTCGGCAAGGAGGTGCTGATCGCGCTGCAGCGCCTGGGCGTGGAGACCGTCGCGGTCGACCGCTACGAGAACGCGCCGGGCCAGCAGGTGGCGCACCACGCGCGCACCATCACCATGAGCGACCCGGCGCAGCTGAAGGCGCTGATCGAGGCCGAGTGCCCGCACCTGGTGGTGCCCGAGATCGAGGCCATTGCCACGCCCATGCTGGAGCAGCTCGAAGCCGCCGGCACGGTAACGGTGATCCCGACCGCGCGCGCCGCGCGCCTGACCATGGACCGCGAGGGCATCCGTCGCCTGGCGGCCGAGACCCTGGGCCTGCCGACCAGCCCCTACCAGTTCTGCGACTCGCTGGCCGAGCTGCAGGCGGCCATTGACGCCGGCATCGGTTACCCCTGCATCGTCAAACCGGTGATGAGTTCCAGCGGCAAGGGCCAGAGCAAGATCGACGGCCCGGCCGATGTGCAGAAAGCCTGGGACTACGCGATGGCCGGCGGCCGCGTGAGCCATGGCCGCGTGATCGTCGAAGGCTTCATCGACTTCGACTACGAGATCACCCAGCTGACCGTGCGCGCCAGGGGCGCCAGTGGCGAGGTCGAGACGCATTTCTGCGAACCCATTGGCCATGTGCAGGTGAGCGGCGACTACGTTGAGAGCTGGCAGCCCATGGCGATGACGCCGGCCGCCATTGAAAAGTCGCGCCAGATCGCCAAGGCCGTCACCGACAACCTCGGCGGCCTGGGCCTGTTCGGCGTGGAGCTGTTCGTCAAGGGCGAGCAGGTCTGGTTCAGCGAAGTCAGCCCGCGCCCGCACGACACCGGCCTGGTGACCCTGTGCACGCAGCACCAGAGCGAGTTCGAACTGCACGCCCGCGCCATCCTCGGCCTGCCGGTGGACACGTCCCTGCGCAACCCGGGCGCCAGCGCCGTGATCTACGGCGGTGTCGAGGCCCAGGGCATCGTGTTCGACGGCGTCGATGAGGCGCTGCGTGTGCCCGGCACCGACCTGCGCCTGTTCGGCAAACCCGAGAGCTTCACCAAGCGCCGCATGGGCGTCGCGCTGGCCCGGGCGACGGACACCGACACGGCGCGCGCCAACGCCAAGCTGGCCGCGAGCAAGGTCAGGCCCCGCGAGGTCTGACTTCACTCATGACGTAATGCGTCAATCGGATTGAGCCGCGCCGCGCGCCGCGCCGGGAAGTAGCCGAACAGCACGCCGATGGCGGCCGAGAACAGGAAGCTCAGCAGGTTCACGCCCAGGTTGAACTGGTAGGGCACGTCCATCACCGCCGACAGCGCCACCGAGGCGCCGGTGGCCAGCACGATGCCCACCAGGCCGCCGAGCGCGGCCAGCACCACGGCCTCGATCAGGAACTGCAGCAGCACCTCGCGCTCCAGCGCGCCGATGGCCAGGCGCAGGCCGATCTCGCGGGTGCGTTCGGTCACGCTCACCAGCATGATGTTCATGATGCCGATGCCGCCCACCAGCAGGCTGACGGCGGCCACCGCGCCCAGCAGCATGGTCATGATCCTGGTCGTGCCCGAGAGGGTTTCGGCCAGCTGCTTGGTGTCGAGCACGTTGAAGTTGTCCTCGTCGGTCTCGGCCAGCTTGCGGCGCTCGCGCAGCAGCTGCGTGATCGAGGCGGTCACGCGCGCGGCGTCGGCGCCATCGCTCATCGACACCAGCAGGGTGTTGACGCGGGTGTGGCCGACGATGCGGCGCTGCAGTGTCTTGATCGGCATCAGCACCATGTCGTCCTGGTCGTTGCCGAAGGCGCCCTGGCCCTTGGATTCGAGCGTGCCGACGACCTCGCAGCTCATGGCCTTGACCCGCAGCTGGCCGCCCACGGCGCTGGTGTTGCCGAACAGCTCGCGCTGCACCGTCTGGCCGATCAGGCAGACCGCCCCACCGGCGCGCAGTTCGTCGTCGCTGAAGTTGCGGCCGTCGGCGATCTTCCAGTTGCCGGTGACCAGCCAGTCGTTGGTGCTGCCGATCACGCTGGAATTCCAGTTGCGGCCATTGGCCACCAGGGTGGTGCCGGTGCGGGCTTCGGGCGCCACCGCCAGGATGCCGCTGACCTGTCCCATGATGGCCTCGCCGTCGCTCTCCTTGAACGCCGGCGCACCGCCGCCGCCACCCCCCGGCCCCATGCGCTGGCCGGGCCGCACCTGCAGCAGGTTGGTGCCCAGGCCGGCGATCTGGTTCTGCACCGCCGCGGTCGCACCGTTGCCGACGGTGACCATGGTGATCACGGCGCTGACGCCGATCACGATGCCCAGGATGGTGAGGAAGGAGCGCAGCAGGTTGCGCCGGATCGAGCGCAGCGCCAGGACCAGGGTGTTAAGCCACATGGCTGCCTCCCTCGGACTGGCTTTCGCGCAGCATGTGCGGCACCGGGTTGCGCACGTCGCTGGCGACCACACCATCGACGAAGCGCACCATGCGGCGCGCGTACTCGGCCATGTCGGGCTCGTGCGTGACCATCAGCACCGTGATGCCCTGTTCGGCGTTCAGGCGCCAGAGCAGTTCCATGATCTCGTGGCTGCGTTGCGTGTCGAGGTTGCCGGTCGGTTCGTCGGCGAGCAGCACCTGCGGCTCGGTGACGATGGCGCGCGCAATGGCCACGCGCTGCTGCTGGCCGCCGGACAGCTCGCCGGGGGTGTGGTGCTCCCAGCCCTTGAGGCCGACCTTCTCCAGCGCCGCGAGCGCCGCCGAGTGCCGCAGGGCCGCGGGTTCGCCGCGGTAGACCAGGGGCAGCTCGACGTTCTCCTGGGCCGAGGTGCGCGCCAGCAGGTGGAAGCCCTGGAACACAAATCCGAAGTAGCGCCGGCGCAGCCGGGCGCGCTGGTCGCGCGAGAGCGTCTCCACGTGCACGCCGCGGAACAGGTACTCGCCGGTGGTGGGCACGTCCAGGCAGCCCAGGGTGTTCATGGCGGTCGACTTGCCCGAACCGCTGGGGCCCATGATGGCCACGAAGTCGCCCTGCTGGATGTCGAGGTCGACCCCCTTGAGCGCCTGGAAGGCCGTGTGGCCTTCGCCGTAGGTCTTGGTGATGCCGCACAGGCGGATCAGCGGGGTGTCGCTCACTGGGCCGCTCCGGAGGCGCGTTGCTCTGTGATGACCGCCATGCCTTCTGAAAGGCCCTCGCCGCTGACCTCGGTGTTGCGGCCGTCGCTGATGCCGGTGCGGACTTCCTTGGCCACGGGCTGGCCGTTCTCCAGCACCCAGAGCTGGCGCGGGCCACCACCGCGGCGGTCCATGCCGGCGGTCTTGGGGCGGGTGTTCGGGGGGCGCGGCATCATCTTCGACAGGATGCTGCCGCCGCTGGCGGCGGCAGCCCCGTTGGACGACGCGGGCGAGAAGCGCAGCGCGGTGTTGGGCACCAGCAGCACGCCCTTGGCCTCCTTGGCCACGATGGTCGCGGCCGCGGTCATGCCGGGGCGCAGGCTCAGGTCGGCGTTGTCGACGTTGAGCGTGGTGGTGTAGGTGACGACGTTGTCGGTCTTGGTGGAGCCGAAGGCCACGCGCTGGATGGTGGCCGGGTAGCGCCGCGCCGGAAAGGCGCTGACGGTGAACGTCGCCTTCTGCTCGACCTTCACGTTGCCGACGTCGGCCTCGTCCACCGCCACGTCCAGCTTGAGCTGGGCCAGGTCCTCGGCAAGGGTGAACAGGGTGACCGCCTGCAGCGAGGCGGCGACCGCGTTGCCCGGGTCGACCGAGCGGGAGAGCACGACGCCGCTGATGGGCGAGCGGATCGAGGCCTTGGACAGGTTGGTCTCGTTGGTGGACAGCGCGGCACGGGCCTCGTTGACCGAGGCCTGGGCAGCCGCCTCGGCGGCCACGGCGCGGTCCACGGCGGCCTTGGCGCTGTCCAGCTCGGTGGCCGAGGGCACCTTGCCGCCCGACAGGCGCGCGACCTCCTCGAAGCGGGCGAGCGTGGCACGGGCCTCGCGGGCCGTGGCCACCGCCTGTGCGAGCTGCGCCTGGGCCGAGGCCAGCCCGGCGCGCGCCTGCGTCACCTGGTCCTGCAGCTTGGCGGTGTCCAGCTCGACCAGCACCTGGCCGGCCTTGACGCGGTCGTTCACGTCGACCAGCACGCGCTTGACCGTGCCCGAGAGCTCGCTGCCCACGTTGACCGAGCGGGTCGGCTGCAGCGTGCCGTTGGCCGCGACCGTGAGCGTGATGTCGCCGGTCTTGAGTGGTTCGGTCACGTAGACCGGCGCGGCCTTGGCGTTCTTCTGCGACTGCCACACATAGAGGCCGCCGCCGGCCAGCGCCAGCGCCGCGACCGCGATCCAGGTCGAGGCGCGCTGCCACCAGCGGGGCGGACGGTCATCGCCCAGCAGGTCCTGGGCGTCGGCGGGGGTGGAGGTCTTCTTGGCGTTCATGGTCATCGGGATAAATCGGTCAGCGGGCGGCGCTCGGCGCGCCGGTGTCCGGGGTCCAGCCGCCGCCCAGGGCCTTGTAGAGGCGGACGTGGCCGGTGGACAGCGAGGCCTGGGCGCTGGCCACGCTGTCCTGGGCGGACAGCAGGGTGCGCTGGGTGTCGAGCACGGTGCGGAAATCGATCAGGCCGCTCTGGTAGCGCTGGCGCGCCAGCAACTCGGCGGTGACGGCGGCCTCGGCGGCGGTCTGCAGGTGGGCCAGGCGCTCGCGGTCGCCCTGGATGGCGACCAGCGCGTCCTCCACGTCCTGCAGCGCGGTCAGGACCGTGCTGGCGTAGCCGGCACGCGCCTGTTCCAGCGCCGCCTCCTGTGCGCGCACCTGGGCCTTCGCCGCGCCGCCATCCAGCAGCGGCACCGACACGCTGGCCAGCAGCGACCGCACCACGGAGGCGCCGTCGGTCAGCGTGCCCAGCGTGAGCGCGGACAGGCCGAGCGATCCGCCGAGCCGGAAGCTCGGGTAGCGCGCCGCGTCGGCGGCCGCCACCCGCGCCAGCGCGGCGCTGATGCGGTGTTCGGCGGTGCGCACGTCGGGGCGCTGGCGCAGGGTCTCGGCCGGCAGCGAGAGTGCGATGTCCGCGGGCGGCTGCGGCACCGGCGCGACCGCGCCCAGTGTGGCGTCCAGCGCGCCGGGTGCCTGACCGGTCAGCACCGACAGCGCGTTGCGGGCCTGGGCCAGGCTGGCCTGCAGTGCGGGGATCTGGGCCTGGGTCTGGGCCTGCGCGGCGATGGCCTGTTCCAGGTCGAGCGAGGAAGCCAGGCCGGCCTGCACCCGCCAGCGCGTGATCTGCAGCGTTTCGGACTGCGCGGCCAGGTTGCGTTGCGCAATGTCCAGCCGCGACTGCAGGCCGCGCAGCTCGATCAGCGACGCGGCCACCTCGGCCGCCAGCGACACCTGCACATCGGCCAGGCTGGTTTCGGAGGCGCGGGCGTCGGCCTCGCTGGCGTCGAGGCTGGCGCGGTTGCCGCCGAAGACGTCGGGCTCCCAGCTGGCGTCGAAGCCGGCCTGGAAGCGGCTGCTGGCGTCGGCCGTGCCGGAGCGGCTGCGCTGGGCAGAGCCCGAGGCGCTGAGCGAGGGACCGTTGTTTGCCTGCTGCACGTCGCGCTGGGCGCGCGCCTGCTGCAGCGCGGCCTGTGCGCTGCGCACGCCGGAGTTGGCCTGCAGCGCCTGGGTGACCAGCGCGCCCAGGGCGGGGTCGTTGAAGCGCTGCCACCACTGGGTCAGCGCGGTGGCTGCCACCCCTTCGGTGGCGGGCGCCGCGGTCCACTGGGTCGGTGCCACCGGCAGCATGCCGTTGCTGCCGGCTTGATCTGGCGGGGACGGCAGGTGGGCGCAGGCCGACAGGCTCAACGCCAGCGCCGCCGCCAGACTCGCGCGGTGCAGCGCTGGCCGGTGGGCCGCATCAGGGAGATGGATTCTGTTCATGTCGGTCGCATTGTGTGGGGCCAGTGGTTCTGCCACACCGCAGAAATGTCAAGCCAAGGTAAAGCCGCCGTCGGCGTTGCGCGTCACGCGCCACGTTCATGGGGTGGGGCCGCCTCGCCAGCGTCCGTGGCCAGGTGCAGGGTCTGCGTCGGAAAGGCGATCTGCGCGCCATGGCGCTCGATGATGCCGCCCATCGCCAGCAGCAGCTCCTGCTTGAGCTTCTGGTACTCGGCCCACGCGCGGGTGAGCGTGAAGGCGTAGACCATGATGTCCAGCGAGCTCGCGCCGAAGCGGTTGAAGTTGACGATCAGCGTCTGCGTGGTGTCGATGGCCGGGTGTTGCTGGAGATAGCCGCGGATGTCGTCGCACACCGACTGCACCTGGGCGAAGTCGTCGTAGCGCAGGCCGATGACTTCGTTCAGGCGCCGGTGGCTCATGCGCGAGGGGTTCTCGACCACGATGCTGGTGAACACCGCGTTGGGCACGTAGATCGGGTTCTTGTTGAAGGCGCGGATGCGGGTGTGGCGCCAGCTGATGTATTCCACCGTGCCCTCGATGCTCTTGTCGGGCGAGCGGATCCAGTCGCCGACGCTGAAGGGGCGGTCCAGATAGATGGTCAGGCCACCGAAGAAGTTGGCCAGCAGGTCCCTGGCGGCCAGGCCGACCGCGATACCGCCCACGCCACCGAGCGCCAGCAGCCCGCCGATCTGGAAACCCAGGCCGTGTGCGGCCGTCATGACGGAGACCACCACCACCACCAGGCGCAGCAGCTTGCTCAGCGCCAGCGCGGTGGTCAGGTCGAAGTCTTCACCGGCTTCGGTGCGGCGGCGGATGCTGGTCTGCGTCACCTCGCCGATGAGCTTCCAGAGGAACCAGGCCACGCAGACCATGAAGCCGATGTCGCGCCAGAGCAGCACGGTGCCCAGCCAGTCGTGCTCGGGCCAGCGCGCATGCACGGCCCGTGCGACCAGGCTGAGGCCCACCAGCCAGACCATCGCCTGCAGTGGCCGGCGTGCCGATCGCAGCAGCGATTCGTCCCAGAGGTTGCTGGATGCGTGGGTCCAGCGCTCGATGCGGCGCAGCACCAGGCGCAGGGCCTGGTCTACCAGCAGGGTGATGAAAAGAATGACCAGCGCCGAGGCCAGCCACAGTTCGACGCCGATGAGGGTTTGCAGTTGTTCCGTGAGCATGAGGGGTATGGGGTGGCGCGCTGCGCCTTATTGAAAAGCCACTTCCGCAAAACTGCGCAGCTTGCGGCTGTGCAGCTGGTCGACCCCGCCGGCGCGCAACAGTTCCACCGCGCGGATGCCGATGCGCAGGTGCTGGTCCACGCGCTCGCGGTAGAAGTGGTTGGCCATGCCGGGCAGCTTGATCTCGCCGTGCAGGGGCTTGTCGCTCACGCACAGCAGCGTGCCGTAGGGCACGCGGAAGCGGAAACCGTTGGCGGCGATGGTGGCGCTTTCCATGTCCAGTGCGACGGCACGCGATTGCGAGAAGCGGCGCTGGGGCGTGTTGTCGGGCAGCAGCTCCCAGTTGCGGTTGTCGGTGCTGGCCACGGTGCCGGTGCGCATGATGCGCTTGAGCTCCTGCGGTGGCACACCGGTCACGTCGGCCACGGCCTGCTCCAGCGCCACCTGGATCTCGGCCAGCGCCGGGATCGGCACCCACAGCGGCAGTTCTTCGTCGAGCACATGGTCTTCGCGCACGTAGGCGTGGGCCAGCACATAGTCGCCCAGCTGCTGGCCGTTGCGCAGGCCGGCGCAGTGGCCCAGCATCAGCCAGGCGTGCGGGCGCAGCACGGCGATGTGGTCGGTGATGGTCTTGGCATTCGCGGGCCCCACGCCAATGTTGACCATGGTGATGCCCGAGCGGTCTTCGCGCAGCAGGTGGTAGGCCGGCATCTGCGGCAGGCGGGGCAGGGCCTTGCCCAGCGCGTCGATGGCCTGGGCCGACAGGCCGGCGCGGCGCGTGACCAGGTTGCCCGGTTCGACGAAGGCGATGTAGTCGCTGCGCGGGTCGGCCATCTCGGCGTGGCCGAGCTTGATGAATTCGTCGATGTAGAACTGGTAGTTGGTGAACAGCACGAAGTTCTGGAACCAGTCGGGCGAAGTGCCGCTGTAGTGGCGAAGGCGCTGCAGCGAATAGTCCACCCGCGGGCCGGTGAACAGCGACAGCGGGTGCGGCTCGCCGGGTTTGGGTTCGTGCGTGCCGTTGGCGATGCCGTCGTCCATGACGGTCAGGTCGGGCAGGTCGAACACGTCCCGCATCAGGGCGCGGCGCTCGGGGCCCATCTCGCCCTCCACATGTTCATGCTCGGCGAAGGAGAAGTGGATCGGGATCGGCTGCGTGCTGGTGCCCACCTCCAGCTTGCCGTCGTGGTTGGCCAGCAGCAGGCGGAACTGCTCCAGGTAGTAGTCGGCGTACAGGTCGGGACGGGTGAGCGTGGTCTCGAAGCGGCCCGGCCCGGCGACGAAGCCGTAGCTCAGGCGGCTCTGCAGCCCGGCCTCCTGGCGCGAGACGCTGCGCGAGTGCAGGCGCACGAAGGGGTAGCAGGCGCGGATGCGGGCACCGCCCGGTTCGGCACCCGCCACGAAGTCGTGCATGGCCTCGCGCAGGAAGGCGACGCTGCTGTCGTAGATGTGCTGCACCTGCGCCAGCGCGGCGGCCGGGTCGTCGAACAGCTGGGGGGCGATGAAGGTCGGGGTTTTGTGCATGGGGCTATTGTGGCCATGTGTGACGGGCTTCGCATGACAGTGGTGGCGCTACAGTGGCGGCAGCCTGGGTCCTTCCGCTGCGCCATGTCCATGACCGATCCCTGGGGCCTTGTGCCCGATACACCTGCCGCCGCCGTGCTGGCGGTCGCCCTCGGCTGCGGCCTGCTGGTGGGCATCGAGCGCGAGCGGCGCAAGGGCAGTGGCCCGAACCGGTCGTTCGCCGGCCTGCGCACCTTTGCGGTGACCAGTGTGGCCGGCGCGGCGGCGGCGCTGACCCAGATCGGCGGGCTGGTGGTCGCCGGTGCTCTGCTGGTGGCCGGGCTCGCCCTGCTGGCCTACCAGCGCGACCGCTCCGACGACCCCGGAACGACGACCGAGATCGCGCTGCTGCTGATTTACCTGACCGGCGTGCTCTGTGTGTGGAGTCCCCCGCTGGCGGCGGGCCTGGCCGTGGGCCTGACCGCGCTGCTGGCCGGGCGCGAGCGCCTGCACCGGTTCGCACTGCACTGGCTGCGCCCGGGCGAGGTGCGCGATGGCATTGTGTTGGCCGCGCTGGCGCTGATGGCCTTGCCACTGGTGCCCGACCAGCCGCTGTGGGGCACGCCGCTGAACCCGCACAAGGTGGTGCAGCTGCTGGTGCTGCTGCTGGGCGTGCAGTCGGTGGCGCACCTCGCGGCTCGGCTGCTCGCGGCCCACCATGCGGTGGCGGTGTCGGCGCTGGCCTCCGGGTTCGTGTCCAGCACGGCCACCATCGCGACCCTGGGGCTGGCTGTGCGCGAGCAGGGCGCCCAGCCCCGCCTGATGGCCGGCGGCGGCCTGCTGTCCTGTGTGTCCACCCAGGTGCAGCTGCTGCTGGTGGCCGCGGCCATGCAGCCGGCCTGGCTGGCGCGGCTGTGGCTGCCGGCGTTGGTGGGGGCCGGGGTGGTGGCGCTGTGGGGCTGGGTGCTGTTGCGCGGTGCGCCGACCGATGGCGACGGGCTGGTGGTGTCGTCGCCGCGCATCGAGGGACTGTCCGTGCGCGGCGACGACCGCATGTTCAGCCTGCGCGGCGCCGCGGCCGTGGCCGTGCTGCTCAGCAGCGTGCAGCTGGTGGTGCACGCCCTGCAGCGCTGGCTGGGCGATGCCGGCCTGGTGGCGGGGGCGCTGGTGGCCGCGCTGGCCGACCTGCATTCTGCGCTGGCGGCGGTGTTCTCCGCCACCACCCCCGTGTCGGGGCCGGCCGGCGTGTGGGCGGTGGCGCTGGCCTTGCTGGTGCACGCGGCGAGCAAGAGCGTCACCGCCGGGCTCACCGGGGGCATGGCCTACCTGCGCTGGCTGGCGCCGGGCCTTTGGCTGCACACCGTGCTGGTGGCGGCCGGGTTGCTGTGGTTCAGCTCTTGACGGGGTCGCGCATGGTCACGAACTCTTCGGCCGCCGTCGGGTGGATGCCGATGGTGCTGTCGAACACCGCCTTGGTGGCGCCGGCCTTCATGGCCACGGCGAAGCCCTGCACGATCTCGCCGGCCTCGGCGCCCACCATGTGCAGGCCCACCACGCGGTCGCTGGCGGTGTCCACGATCAGCTTCATCAGCGTGCGTTCGCTGCTGCCCGAGAGCGTGTGCCGCAGCGCCTTGAACTCGCTGCGGAACACGGTGACCGCGCCGAACTTCTCGCGCGCCTGCGCCTCACTGTAGCCCACGGTCCCGATGCTGGGGTGGGTGAACACCGCGGTGGGGATGAACTCGTAGCCCATGCTGCGCGGCGCCTTGCCGGGGGCCGGGCCGAACAGCTGGTCCACCACCACCATGGCCTCGCCCAGCGCCACCGGCGTGAGCTGCACCCGGTTGGTCACGTCACCCACGGCCCAGATGCTGGGCACGTTGGTGCGGTAGTGTTCGTTCACGATGACCTCACCTTGCGCGCCCTGGGCCACGCCCAAGGCCTCCAGGCCCAGTCCCTGCACATTGGGCTTTCGGCCGGTGGCGTAGAGCACGGCGTCGGCCATGACGACATTGCCGTCTTCCAGCTCGGCGCGCAGACCGTCCGCGGTTTTGCGGATGTCCACCACGCCGGCGTTCAGGCGCAGGTCCACACCCGACTTCTGCATCTCGCCGGCCACGAAGTGGCGGATCTCGTCATCGAAGCCGCGCAGCACCTGTTCGCCCCGGTAGAGCTGGGTGACCTTGGCGCCGAGGCCGTTGAAGATGGACGCGAACTCGCAGGCGATGTAACCGCCGCCGACCACCAGCAGGCGCTGCGGGAACGGTTCCAGGTCGAACACCTCGTTGGAGGTGATGACGTGCTCGCGCCCGGTGAAGTGCGGCACGAAGGGCGTGCCACCGGTGGCAATGAGGACGTTCGCGGCGGTGCAGGACTGGTGGCCCGGCGAGCCATCGGCGTTGAGCGTCGCCACGGTGATGGCGTGCGGTCCGTCGATGCGCGCAAAGCCGTTGATGACGGTGACGCCCGAGCCGCGCAGCAGGTTGGCGTAGACGCCGTTCAGGCGCGAGATTTCCTTGGCCCGGTTGGCCTTGAGGGTGGACCAGTTGAAGGTGGGGGCGGCGTCCAGTTCCCAGCCAAAACCGCGCGACTCCTCGAAGGCGTCGTGGTAGTGCGCCGCGTAGCTGTAGAGCTTCTTGGGGATGCAGCCCACGTTGACGCAGGTGCCGCCCAGGCCGTCGGTGCCCAGGGTTTCGGCCAGCGCCACGCGGGCGCCGCGCCCGGCGGCCATGCGGGCGGCACGCACACCGCCGCTGCCGCCGCCGATGACAAAGAGGTCGAAGTCGAAAGAACTCATGGCTTCAGGTGCAGGACAGGAAGCCGGTCAGTGTACGAGGGCACCTCTTGGCTCCTTCCGAGCAGGGGCTCTCAGGCGAGGGCGCGCACCTCGTCCTGGGCCATCACGCGCCGCCGCGCCATCTCACGGCCCATACCGATGGTGTCGATGCCCTTCATGCGCTTCTTCGCCTCCGGGTAGGCGAGCGACTCTTCCAGCAGGATGTGGTCCAGGTACAGCGCCTCGAACACCTTCAGCGCATGCCGCAGCTCGGCCGGGTCGAACCAGAGGTTGCCGTTGGTGGCCGCTTCCAGAGAAGGGGCGATCTGGATCCAGTTCTCTTCCAGCCAGCCGTGGTCCTGGATCAGGTGCTCGGCCGCCTGCGCGACCTCGGCGTCCTGGCTGGCCAGCAGCGCCGGGAAGATGTGCTTTTCTTCGTCCAGGTGGTGCTGGCGCGCCTCGGTGTTGAAGTAGTTCAACACGCGGCGGGCCAGCGCCCGGGTGGCCGCGTTCAGCCCGTCGGACTCGATGGCGTCCACCAGCCCGTGCAGCTGCCGCACATGGTCCTGGATGTCCTGGTGGGTGCTGTCGAGAAACTCGAAGATGGCAATGGAGACGGGGGCTGCGCTCATGGGAGACTCCTTGATGGCGTTCAGGCCATTCTGGAGACGCGGCGCCGCCGCCCATTGATCTGCCTCAAGAAATGGCTCCCCCCGCGCCGCCTTCGGCGTCACCCCCGGGGGGCGGCACTGGCGGCCCGGCGAAGCCGGTTCCGCGGTGCCACTGGATCAACTACCCTTCTGTCGTGGGTGCCTCAGTACGTATACACCCCGCGCCCCGTCTTGCGGCCCAGCCAGCCGGCCGCCACCATCTCCTTGAGCAGCGGGGCCGGGCGGTACTTGCTGTCGTTGAACTCGGCCATGTAGACGTTCATGACCGCCAGGCAGACGTCCAGACCGATCATGTCGGCCAGGGCCAGCGGGCCGATCGGCTGGTTGGTGCCCAGCTTCATGCCGGCGTCGATGTCCTCGGGCGTGGCGATGCCCTCGGCCAGCACGAAGAAGGCCTCGTTGATCATGGGCACCAGGATGCGGTTGACCACGAAACCGGGGGCGTTCTTCACGGTGATCGGTGTCTTGCCCAGGGCTTCGGCCAGGGCCTTGACGGCGTCGTGTGTGGCGTCGCTGGTCTGCAGGCCGCGGATGATCTCCACCAGCGCCATCATGGGCACCGGGTTGAAGAAGTGCATGCCGATGAACTTGTCGGCGCGTTGCGTGGCCGCGGCCAGCTTGGTGATGCTGATCGAGCTGGTGTTGGTGGCGACGATGACTTCGGGCGCCAGGATGCCGTCGAGCTGCTGCAGGATCTTGACCTTCAGGCCTTCGTTTTCGGTCGCGGCCTCGATCACGAGTTGCGCGCCTTTGAGGTCGTCGTAGCTGGTCGAGCCTGTGATCAGTGCCAGCGCCGCCGCCTTGCCTTCGGCGGTCAGCTTCTCTTTCTTGATCAGGCGGTCCAGGCTGCCGGCCACCGTGGCCAGGCCCTTGTCCACCGCGGCCTGGGCCACGTCGACCATGACGACGCGGATGCCGCTGACGGCGCAGGCCTGCGCGATGCCGTTGCCCATGGTGCCGGCGCCGATGATGCCGACGGTCTGGATGCTGCTCATGTGGGAATCACTCCTGGAAGATGAGGGTAAAGACGGAGGCGCTCTAGGCGGGCCAGCCTACTGCGGCGAAAAGCCCTGTGCTACCTTGCCCCGCATTGTCGCGCAGCGTCCTGCAACGGCATGACAGGCGCGCGACGCCAGGAGTCAACATGTTCGATTACATCGTCGTGGGCGGTGGGTCCGCCGGCAGCGTGCTGGCCGGCCGCCTGAGCGAAGACCCGGCCGTGCGCGTGGCGCTGCTCGAAGCCGGGCCGCCGGACCGCAGCGTGCTGATCCACTGCCCCGGGGGGCTGGCGGTGATGGCCAAGTACCAGCTCAACGGCTGGGACTATTCCACCGTGCCGCAGCCGGGGCTGCACGGCCGGCGGGGCTACCAGCCGCGCGGCAAGGTGCTGGGCGGCTCCAGCTCCATCAACGCCATGATCTATGCGCGCGGCCACGCGCAGGACTACGACGCCTGGGCCGCCGAAGGCAATCCGGGCTGGTCGTTCAGCGAGGTGCTGCCGTACTTCAAGCGCGCCGAGCACAACGAGCGCGGGGCCGACGACTGGCACGGCAGCGGCGGCCCGCTGAACGTGATGGACCTGCGCTCGCCCAACCCGGTGCTGCCGGACTTCGTCGAGGCGGGGCGTCAGGCGGGCTACCCAGTCAACGCGGACTTCAACGGCGCCGAGCAGGAGGGCGTGGGCGTCTACCAGGTCACGCACAAGAATGGCGAGCGCTTCAGCGCCGCCAAGGCCTACCTCACGCCGCACCTGGGGCGCAGCAACCTGCGGGTGATCACCAGCGCGCTCACCACGCGCGTGGTGACGGAACAGCGGGGTGGGCGCCCCGTGGCGGTGGGCGTCGAATACCGGCCCGATGGCGGCCGCGGCGCGCCGCAGACCCTGGCCCTGAACCCGGGTGGCGAGGTGCTGCTGAGCGCCGGCGCCTTCGGTTCGCCGCAGCTGCTGATGCTCTCGGGCATCGGGCCGACCGCGCACCTGTCGGAGCACGGCATTGCCTCAGTGCTCGAACTGCCCGGCGTAGGCCGCAACCTGCACGACCACCCGGACGTGGTGATGGTGGTGAACGCCCCTCGTTTGACTTCACTGTTCGGCATCTCCCCGAGCGGCATCGCCGACATGGTCAAGGGCGTCTTCGAGTGGCGCAGCCGCCGCCGCGGCATGCTGACCACCAACTTCGCCGAGGCCGGCGGCTTCATCAAGAGCTCACCCGAGGAGGCGATCCCCGACCTGCAGCTGCACTTCGTGGTCGGCAAGCTGGTCGATCACGGCCGCAAGACCGTGCTGGGCCATGGCTATTCCTGCCACGTCTGCCTGTTGCGCCCCAGGAGCCGCGGCACGCTGCGCCTGGCCAGCAGCGACCCGCAGGTGGCGCCGCTGATCGACCCGGCTTTCCTGCAGGACCCGGACGACGTGGCGCGGCTGGTGCTGGGCTTCAAGCGCATGCGCGCCCTGCTGCAGCAGCCGGCCCTGGCGCGCCATGGAGGCATCGAATCGGTCGCCTCGCGCGACGCTCAGAGCGATGCCCAGATCGAGCAGTTCGTTCGCCACCACGCCGACACCATCTACCACCCGGTCGGCACCTGCCGCATGGGGCCGGACCCGGCGGCGGGTGCCGTGGTCGACGCTCGGCTGAAGGTGCACGGCGTGGACGGGCTGCGCGTGGTCGATGCGTCGGCGATGCCCAGCGTGGTCGGCGGCAACACCAATGCGCCGGTGATCATGATGGCTGAGAAGGCCGTGGATATGATTCGCGACGACCGCCGGGCCGCCGTGGCCTGAACCCGCAGGAGCGAACATGATTCTTGAACACGCCGACATCCGCATCGACCCCGCCAAGGCGGCCGACTTTGAAGCCGCGATCCTGCGCGGGGCCAGCACCGTGATTGCCCAGGCCAAAGGCTTTCAGGGCTTCAAGGTCAACCGCAGCATCGAAAGCCCGGGCCGCTACATCCTGAACATCTACTGGGACACGCTGGAAGACCACACGGTGGGTTTCCGCCAGTCGCCGGCCTTTGCCGAGTGGCGCAGCATCGTCGGCCCGTTCTTCCTGCAGCCGCCGGTGGTCGAGCACCTCGAACTCGTAGGCAAGAGCTGAAAGACAACGCATACGGAGCGCGTGCCTGCTCCAGTGATGCGGAGGAACCGGCTTCGCCGGGCCGCTCGCATCGCCCCCGGGGGGGGTGACGCCGAAGGCGGCGCGGGGGGAGCCTATTTCTTCCTCATCAGTGTCGACTTGCCGAACAGGCTCTCGATCAGGTCCACCGCCAGCTCGGCGGTGCGGTTGCGCACATCGAGCGCCGGGTTGAGTTCCATCACGTCCAGCGAGGCCAGGCGCCCCGTGTCGGCGATCATCTCCATGCACAGCTGGGCCTCGCGGTAGGTCGGGCCGCCGGGCACCGTGGTGCCCACGCCGGGCGCGATCTCCGGGTCGAGGAAGTCCACGTCGAAGCTCACGTGCAGGTGGGTCCTGTCGTCCAGCCCCATCAGCGCCTGCTCCATCGTGTGGCGCATGCCCATCTCGTCGATGTAGCGCATGTCGAACACCTCCAGCCCCACCTCGTGCACAAAGCGCTTCTCGCCCGGGTCCACGCTGCGGATGCCGATCTGCCGCACCACGTCGGCTGTGATGGCCGGGGTGTGGCCGCCGATGCCGGTGAGCACCGCCGGGCCGTGGCCGCACAGGCAGGCCACCGGCATGCCGTGGACGTTGCCGCTGGGGGTGAGTTCGGCGGTGTTGAAGTCGGCGTGCGCGTCCAGCCACAGCACGCGGAGCTGCTTGCCGGTTTCGCGGCAGTGGCGGGCCACCGCGCTGATGGACCCCATGCCCAGGCAGTGGTCGCCCCCCAGCACGATGGGCAGTCGGCCCTGGGCGAGTTCGGTGTGCACCGCGTCGTGCAGTGTGGTGTTCCAGGCCACCACCTCGGGCAGGTGGCGGTAACCGTCGACCGGCGGTTGCCAGGGGTTGGACGGGCCGCCCAGGTTGCCACGGTCGATCACCTGCAGGCCGTGGCTCTCCAGCACCGCTTGCAGGCCGGCCACGCGAAGGGCCTCGGGCCCCATGGAGGCGCCGCGCGCGCCGGCGCCGATGTCGGTGGGAACGCCAATGAGGCTGACGGGTAGGTTCATGGTCGGTTCGCTGATGGAAGACGGGTCAGTGTAGGAACGGCGGCGGGACGTTCAAGCAGGCTTTCCCGCATTCAGGCCAGAGGCAGTTCGATTTCGAAGCGCGCACCCTGGCCGGGGGCGCTCTCGGCGCGGATCGTCCCGCCCATGCGCTCCACGGCCTTGAGCACCAGGGCCAGCCCGATGCCGGTGCCCGGGATCTGGTCCTGCCGGTGCAGGCGCTGGAACATGCCGAAGATGCGGTCGTGGTGCTTCATGTCGAAGCCGATGCCCTGGTCGGTCACGCTCAGCAACACCCGGTCGCCGTGGATTTGCGCCTCGATGCGGATGTGCGGCGCCTGGCCCGCGGGCGTGAATTTGAGTGCGTTGTCGATCAGGTTGCGCAGCACGATGGCCAAGCCCTTGGGGTCGGCCTGCACCTGGAGGTCGTCGGGCACCGACGTCTCCAGCACGCCCTGGCGGGTTTCGAGCTCGTCGCGGAACGGCGTCGCCACGTCCCGCACGCACGCGGCCAGACCCACCGGCCCGATCTGCTCCGTCATCTGCTGCAGCCGGGAGTAGGCCAGCAGGTCGCTGACCAGACGCGACATGTGCAGCGTCGCGCGCTGGATGCGGCGCAGGTAGTCGCGGCCCTGCTCGTCCAGCTGCTGCGCGTGCTCCTCCAGCAGCAGGGCGCTGAACCCCTCGATGCCGCGCAGCGGCGTGCGCAGGTCGTGCGAGGCTGAATAGGTGAAGGACTCCAGCTCGCGGTTGACGACCTGCAGCCGCTGCACGCTGTCGTGCAGCTGTTGGGTGCGCTCCTGCACCTTCTGTTCGAGCTGCTCGGCCAGTTCGCGCAGCCGGGCCTGGGCGCGGCTGCGTTCCTGCAGGTTGACCAGCATCTGTGCGAACAGCTTGAGCAGCGTGATTTTTTCCTCGTCGTACTCGTGCGTGCTGCGGACCGAGTCCAGGCCCACATAGCCGAGGCAGCCGTCCTGCCCTGTCAGGGGCAGGGTCATGAGACTTCGGATGCCCTGGGCCATGATGAGGTCCTTGAGGGTGCTTTCGGGCAGGGCCTGCACATCGGGCACATACACCATCTCGCCCCGCTGGTGGGCCGCCTCCCAGTCCTGGGCCCGGCCCATCGGCAGGTTCTGCAGAAGGGCCTGCCCGGAGGCAATGCCCTCGGCGCACCACTCGTGCGTGTTGGAACTGGTGCGGGTCTGGAAGTCGTAGGCGAACAGGTAGGCGCGGTCGGCGGCCACGAAGCTTCCAAGATCGCCCAGCGCTTCCAGGATGGCCTGGTCCATCTGCTGCAGGGGCAGGTTGATGAAGCGGTTGGCCAGGCGGAACAGCAGCAGCACAAAGTCGTTCAGGTGCTCCCGCTCGCGCTGGACCTGCTGCTGCTCGGTCGTGTCGCGCACCAGGAACATGCACTGGTCGCCGCCCGGCAGCCAGGCCAGGCGGGTGTTGAAGTAGTGGGCGCCATCGGACAGTTCCATGCTGTAGTCCAGCTCCTGCAGTCCGTCGGTGCGCGCCCTGGCCATGGCCGAATGCATGGTGGCTGCGAGCGGCGCGGGCATGACCTCGCGGATGGTGCGCCCCAGGAACTCCTCGGGCCGGCGATAGAGCTGGTCGGCGCCTGCCTGGTAGAACACGAAGCGCTCCTGGGCGTCCACCACAAACAGCAAGTCCCGGAGCACGTCGAAGACCTGCTTGAGGGTGGCGTCGCGCTCGCGTGCGGTGGCCTCGGCCTCCCGCAGATCGGTCACGTCCAGGCAGGAGCCGACGTAGCCGATGAAGCGCTGGTCGGCGTCGTAGCGGGGCCTGGCCTGTTCGTGCACCCAGCGGTACACGCCGTCGTGGCGGCGCAGGCGGTATTCCATGCTGTAGGGCCGGCGCGCATCAAAGCTCTCGTCGAAGATCTTCTCGCAGCGGTCCCGGTCCTGCGGATGCAGGTCCTCCAGCCAGAAGGTCTCGCATTCGGTGGCCAGGTCGCGGCCGGTGAAGTCGAGCCAAGCCTGGTTGAGCCAGTCCGGGTGTTTCTGGTCGTCCACGGTCCAGGCCAGACCGGCCGAGGCATTGGCCACCGTGTCCAGGTGTTTGAGGGTTTGACGCTGCGCTTCTTCCAGTGCCTTGCGGTCGGTGATCTCGAAGGTGGTGCCCGCCATGTAGGTCACCCGGCCCATGGCGTTGCGCAGGCCGCTGCCCCGGGTGTCGAGCCAGCGCACCCGGCCCTGGGAGTCGACGGCACGGAACTCGATGCGGAAATCGGCCTCGCCCCGGAGGAAACGGAGCAGGGTCTCGCGCACGCGTCGGCGGTCCTCCGGATGGATCAGCCCCATGACGACCTTCTCCATCTGCTCTTGCGCAGGAGGCTGGTACCCCAGGTTCAGGAAGAACTCGTCGCTGGGCAGGATGAGGTCGCGCAGGAAGTCGCGTTCCCAGACCTGCCCATGTGAGGCGGCCAGCCGGAATCGCTGCTCGTTGCGCTTGAGCGCCCGCTGGTCTCTCTCCAGCTGGGTGACGTCGCGGAACATCAGCAACAGGCAGTCACCGCCGTCCCGCTGCACCCGTTCGGCGCTGTAGCGCACATGGATCAACTGGCCGTCGGCCCGGTGGCTGCTGCCCTCGACATCGCGCACCTTCTCGCCATGCTCCAGGGCATCGATCAGGCTCTGGTGGCGGATGGCGGAGTTCCAGAGCCCCAGACCGGCCGAGGGCTGACCGATCAGCTGTTCGCGTGATCGCCCGAACAGTTCGCAGAAGGTGTCGTTGACCAGCAGCAGTCGGCCGCTGTGCCACTCGCTGAGCGACATGGCCTCGGGGGCGGCCTGGAAGGCGGTCTCGAAGAGCTGTTGCGCGGAGTGCCGCAAGGCTTCCGCTTCATGGCGCTCGGTGATGTCGCGCGTGATGACCAGGACGGTGGGGGCTTCGCCGGCCGGCGCAGGCTCCCGGCGGGCCTGGGACTCCCAGTGCCTCATGCCGCCGGGTCCCGGGTGGCTGAAGTAGAGTGTCTCGGCCTCCCCGCTGGCCAACACCCTTTGCAGGCAGGCGGTCCACAGCGTTTCGTTGTCGGGGGAGCCGCCCAGGGCGCTGATGGGGCGGCCGATCAGTGCACCGGGGTTCAGCCCGGTCGCCACTTCGATGGCCGGGTTGGCATACAGCACGCGACAGGCGCTGTCGTAGCGCACGACCACATCGGGCATGTGGTCGGTCAGGGTCTGCAGATGGTGCTCGCTGCGGGCCAGTGCGCGCATCGAGCGGTGTAGGCGCCACGCGCCGTAGGCCATGGCTGCGGCCACCAGCAGGGTGAGGCCCCAGGCCAGCGGCAGGATGGTCCGCCAGCCGGTCAGCACGCTGTCGACCGACAGGGCGTACACCAAGACCACGCGGTCGGCCTCGCCGCCGAGGCGCTGGTAGCCGACGATGCGTTCCACGCCGTCGAGCATGGCCGCGGCCCGGAACACACCGCCGGGCTGGTGGTCGAGCGCGGTGGCCACATGGCCGCGGAAGCTGCGACCCTGCTCCTCGGCCACCATGGGATGGCGCACCAGCAGCGTGGTGGCCCCGTCGGGCTCCAGCCGGAACAGGCTCATGCTGCCGCCCTCGGGCAGGCCTTCGGATTCGAAGCGCCCCAGAAGGGCGTCTCGTGGCAACCACAGCTCGTAGGTCTCGGGGGCACCGGCCCCCGGCTGGCGCCACAGGAAGGGCAGCACCCAGCGCCCGCCTTCCTGGCGGGCCAGCTCCGGCACCCACGCCCGTTCGGGAATGGCGGGGGCGGCCCGGTCGCCGGGGGGGCGGCGGTGCAGTTCGAACGGCAGGCTCAGAGAGTCCACCAGCGGGCGGTGGTCTCCCAGCAGATTGAGCGGCTGCAACCCGGACGGAGGGCGGCTGACCTCGATGGCGGCGCGACCCAGCCGGAGGGACTGGTCGAGTTCTGCGGCCAGGCGCCGGACCTCCCGCTGCGCCCGGGCCTGTGCAAGGTCCAGGGCTGCATCCCGCTGGGCCAGCAGCAGGACGGTGACCAGCGCGACCAGCAGGCCGATGGACACGAGCACCAGCGCCACCAGCCCCCAGGGTCGGGTGTCGCTGCGGAACGGGGGGGTGGTCGGCTCGCTGGGTGAGGCCATGAAAGGGTGGGTTGCTGTGCGTGGACCCAGATGGGTCACAGGGAGTCTAGCAACCCGGACCCGGGCGGGCGATCACATGTTCCGGCGGTACTGCCCGCCCACCTCGAACAGTGCACTGGTGATCTGGCCCAGGCTGCAGCAGCGCACCGCGTCCATCAGCACCTCGAACACGTTGCGGTTCTCGATCACCGCCTGCTTCAGGCGCGCCAGCTGCATCGGCGCCTCGGCGGCGTGTCGGGCGTGGAAGTCGGCCAGGCGCTGCAGCTGGCTCTGCTTTTCCTCTTCGGTCGAGCGAGCCAGCTCGATGGACTCGGGCACTGGGTCGCCCTTGGGGTTGCGGAAGGTGTTGACGCCGATGATGGGGTACTCGCCGGTGTGCTTGAGCATCTCGTAGTGCATGCTCTCTTCCTGGATCTTGCTGCGCTGGTAGCCGGTCTCCATCGCGCCCAGCACGCCGCCGCGTTCGGCGATCTTCTCGAACTCGGCCAGCACGGCTTCTTCCACCAGCTCGGTCAGCTCGTCGATGATGAAGCTGCCCTGGTTCGGGTTCTCGTTCTTGGCCAGTCCCCACTCGCGGTTGATGATGAGCTGGATCGCCATCGCGCGGCGCACCGAGTCTTCGGTCGGCGTGGTGATCGCTTCGTCGAAGGCGTTGGTGTGCAGCGAGTTGCAGTTGTCGTAGATCGCGATCAGCGCCTGCAGCGTGGTGCGGATGTCGTTGAACTGGATTTCCTGCGCGTGCAGGCTGCGGCCGGAGGTCTGGATGTGGTACTTGAGCTTCTGGCTGCGTTCGTTGGCGCCGTACTTCTCCTTCATCGCCACGGCCCAGATGCGGCGGGCGACGCGGCCCAGCACCGTGTACTCCGGGTCCATGCCGTTGCTGAAGAAGAACGACAGGTTGGGCGCGAAGTCGTCGATGTGCATGCCGCGCGCCAGGTACGCCTCCACGAAGGTGAAGCCGTTGGACAGCGTGAAGGCCAGCTGGCTGATCGGGTTGGCCCCCGCTTCGGCGATGTGGTATCCCGAGATCGACACCGAGTAGAAGTTGCGCACGTCGTGGTGCACGAAGTATTCGGCGATGTCGCCCATCACCTTCAATGAAAACTCGGTCGAGAAGATGCAGGTGTTCTGGCCCTGGTCTTCCTTGAGGATGTCGGCCTGCACCGTGCCGCGCACATTGGCCAGCACCCATTCGCGGATCTTGGCGGCCTCGGTGTCGGTCGGCTCGCGGCCGTTCTCGGCCTTGAACTTCTCCAGGTTCTGGTCGATGGCGGTGTTCATGAACATCGCCAGGATCGACGGCGCCGGACCGTTGATGGTCATCGACACGCTGGTGGTCGGGTTGCACAGGTCAAAGCCCGAATACAGCACCTTCATGTCGTCCAGCGTCGCCACGTTCACACCGCTGTTGCCCACCTTGCCGTAGATGTCGGGCCGCAGGTCGGGGTCGTTGCCGTAGAGCGTGACCGAGTCGAAGGCGGTGGACAGGCGCTTGGCCGGCATGCCCTCGCTCACCAGCTTGAAGCGGCGGTTGGTGCGGAAGGGGTCGCCTTCGCCGGCGAACATGCGGGTCGGGTCCTCGCCCTCGCGCTTGAAGGCGAAGGTGCCCGAGGTGTAGGGGAAGCTGCCGGGCACGTTGTCCAGCATCAGCCACTTGAGGATCTCGCCGTGGTCCTCGTACTGCGGCAAGGCGACCTTGCGGATGGTGGTTCCGCTGAGCGATTTCGTGGTCAGCGCGGTGCGGATTTCCTTGTCGCGGATCTTCACCACGTACTCGTCGCCCGCGTAGGCCTTCTGCATGTCGGGCCACTGGGCCAGCAGCTTGCGGGCCGCCGGGTCCTGCTGCAGCTCGCGGGTCTGCGCGAGGTCGATGGCAGCCTCGGAGGCCTTGGGCCGGTTGGGTTTGTCCACCGCGAGCATCGCAGCGGCGGCGCGCAGCTGCTGGATCTCGCGCGCCAGCTGCGCCTGTTCCCGAGCCTTCTTTTTGTAGCCGCGCACGGTGTCCGAAATCTCGGCCAGGTAGCGCGTGCGCGCCGGCGGCACGATGGGCGTCTGGTTGGTGCTGTGGCGAACGTTCACCAGCGGCAGCTGGCCGTCGGTCAGCTTCAGCCCCTTCTCGATCAGCCGGGCCTTGAGCGCCTGGTAGAGCGCGGTCACGCCGTCGTCGTTGAAGCGCGCCGCCATGGTGCCGAACACCGGCATCTGGTCGGGCATGACGGTGAAGGCTTCGCGGTTGCGCTGCACCTGTTTGGCCACATCGCGCAGTGCGTCGGCCGCGCCCTTGCGGTCGAACTTGTTGATCGCCACGAACTCGGCGAAGTCCAGCATGTCGATCTTTTCCAGCTGGCTGGCGGCACCGAACTCGGGCGTCATCACGTACATCGGAATGTCCACGTGCGGCACGATGGCCGCATCGCCCTGGCCGATGCCCGAGGTCTCGACGATGATCAGGTCGAAGCCCGCCACCTTGCAGGCCGCCACCACGTCGGGCAGGGCAGCGCTGATCTCGCTGCTGGTGTCGCGTGTGGCCAGGCTGCGCATGTAGACGCGCGGGCCCTTCTGCCAGGGCGTGATGGCGTTCATGCGGATGCGGTCACCCAGCAGGGCGCCGCCGCTCTTGCGGCGGCTGGGGTCGATGGAGATCACCGCCACGCGCAGCGCGTCGTCCTGGTCCAGGCGGATGCGGCGGATCAGCTCGTCGGTGAGCGAGGACTTGCCGGCGCCGCCGGTGCCGGTGATGCCGAGCACGGGCACGGTCTTGCCGGTCGCTGCGGTGCGCATGGCCTCGACCAGCGCGGCGTCGGCCTTGCCGTTCTCCAGCGCCGTGATGAGTTGCGCCAGCGCGCGCCAGTTCATCTCGCCATGGCCCTCGATAGCCTCGATCGCCTTCGGTGCATAGCCGCTGATGTCGCGGTCACAGCGCATCACCATCTCGCCGATCATTCCCTGCAGGCCCATGCGCTGGCCGTCTTCGGGGCTGTAGATCCGGCCCACGCCGTAGGCGTGCAGCTCGCGGATCTCGGCCGGCACGATCACGCCGCCACCGCCACCGAACACCTGGATGTGCTCACCGCCGCGCTGCTTGAGCAGGTCCACCATGTACTTGAAGTACTCGACGTGGCCGCCCTGGTACGAACTGATGGCGATGCCCTGCACATCTTCCTGCAGCGCGGCCGTGACCACGTCGTCCACCGAGCGGTTGTGGCCCAGGTGGATCACCTCGGCGCCCATGCCCTGCAGGATGCGCCGCATGATGTTGATGGCGGCGTCGTGGCCATCGAACAGGCTCGCGGCGGTGACAAAGCGCACCTTGTTCGTGGGGCGGTAGCTGGCCAGGGCCTTGAAGTCGGCGGACAGGTCGGTCATGGTGGGGTCTCTCTCGGGTGGTCTTGTCGGGATGAGCGGTCATTCGACCCGCAGCCCCTTGAGGGCCGGGTCTTCGGGAGGAAAGCGCAGGTCCAGCGCCTGCAGCGTGTCGCGCACGGTGGTCGCGATCATCAGGTTGCGGTGCGTCTTGCTGTTGGCGGGCACCACGGTCCAGGGCGCCCACGGCGTGCTGGTGGCTTCGAGCAGGTCCTCGTAGGCCTGCTGGTACTGCGCCCACTGCTTGCGCACTTCGAGGTCGCCGAGGCTGAACTTCCAGTGTTTGGTGACGTCGTCCACCCGCTCCTGCAGGCGCTCGCGCTGCTCGTCGAAGCCGATGTGCAGCATGAACTTCAGCACCACGGTGCCGGTCTCGGCCAGCAGGCGCTCGAAGTCGTTGATGTGCTGGTAGCGCTGTTTCGTCTGCGCCGGGGTGATCCAGCCATTGACCACCGGCACCAGCACGTCTTCGTAGTGGCTGCGGTTGAACACGGTGATGTGGCCCGCGGCCGGCACCTGCTGGTGGATGCGCCAGAGGTAGTCGTGCGCACGCTCAGGCTCGGTGGGCGCTTTCCAGCCCACGGTGTGCACGCCCAGCGGGCTGGTCTGGCCGAACACGCCGCGGATGGTGCCGTCCTTGCCCGAGGTGTCGGTGCCCTGCAGGATCACCAGCAGCTTGTGCCGGCCATCGGCGTAGAACAGGTTCTGCAGCTCGTCGATCTCGCGCGCCAGGGCCAGCACCCGGGCCTGGTCCTCGGCCTTGCTGCCCTTCGAGAAAGGCTTGTCCCCAGGGTCAAAGTCCTTCAGCCGAACCTGGCGCCGGCCCGGCCCGACCTGCCACCGAGCCCAGGGGCTGTCCGCCGGTGCGCGCAGCGCCTGAAAAAGCGCCTGGTCTTTGCCGTTCCGGGTGTTCATGAAGGTGTCCGTATGGTTGATTGACGTTTACGTAAACGTAAATTCGAATGTTAACGCAGGCCGCCCGGATACACCATGGGGGAAGCCCGCCCAGGCCTGGAGGCCTAGAATCTTTCGGCCGTCGCCCAGAGAGAAAGAAACCGATGCCCACCGTCCACGACCCCGAACGCAAACGTGCCCTGGTGCTGCGCCTCAAGCGCGTCGAAGGGCAGTTGCGCGGCATCCAGAAGCTGCTGGAGTCCGACGCCGACTGCGAGACGGTGGCCCAGCAGCTGTCCGCCGCCCGCAAGGCCCTGGACAAGAGCTTCTTTGCCATGGTCGGCTGCGTGATCGCCCAGGGCGACGTGCCGCCCGACGACGTGGCCGACATGCTGGCCCGTTTTTCCTGACCCACCGCCCTTCAGGTCCTGCCATGAAACCCATCCAGCTGTTCGACCCGGCGTCAAGCACCTACACCTACCTGCTGTTCGACCAGGCCACGCGCGAGGCCGTGATCATCGACCCGGTGGACGAGCAGATCGAGCGCGACCTGGCGGTGCTGCGCGAGTATGGGTTGCGCCTGGTCTGGACCCTGGAGACCCATGCCCATGCCGACCACATCACCAGCGCCGGCAAGCTGGCCGAGCTGGCGGGCGCCAGGACGGCGGCGCCGGCGGGCTGCGGCATCGGCACCGCGGGCCGGCAGCTGCAGGATGGCGACGAGCTTGAGTTCGGTGCCGAGCGCCTGCGCGCCCTGCACACGCCGGGCCACACGGCCGGCAGCATGAGCTACCTCTGGCGCGACCATGTGTTCACCGGCGACGCGCTGCTGATCGGCGGCTGTGGCCGCACCGATTTCCAGTCGGGCAGCGCGGTCGACCTCTACCGCAGCCTCACACAAGTGCTGTTTGCGCTGCCCGATGACACCACCGTCTGGCCCGGGCACGACTACCAGGGCCGCACCTCGTCCACCATCGGCAACGAGAAGACCAGCAACCCGCGCGTGGCCGGCAAGACCGAGGCCGAATTCGTGGCCATCATGGACAGCCTGAACCTGCCCCGGCCGCGCCGCATCGACGAGGCCGTGCCGGCCAACCTCACGTCCGGGCTGCGCCACGACGCCGACGGGGTGCAGCTGATGCAGCCGCGCACCGGGCAGGGCGGCTACGCGGGCGATGTGTCGCCCCAGCTGGCCTGGCAGTGGGTGCAGCAGGGCGAGGCGGTGCTGGTGGATGTGCGCACCGACGCCGAGCGCGAATGGGTGGGCTTTGTGCCCGGCGCGCTGCCGGTGGCCTGGAAGCAGTGGCCGGGCATGGCCATGAACGCCGGGTTCGACGAGGCGGTGCGCGCCGCCGCCGATGGCGGACGCAAGCTGGTGCTGCTGTGCCGCAGCGGTGTGCGCTCGGTCGCGGCCGCGCGGCGTGCCACGGAACTGGGCCTGGAGGCCTACAACATCCTCGAAGGCTTCGAGGGTGATCCCGACGGCCACGGCCAGCGCGGGCGCAAGGGCGGCTGGCGGTACCACGGGCTGCCCTGGCGCCAGAACTGAGATCAGAGAGACCGCTGCCATCCGCTGGCGCGCCGCTTATCGGATAAACAGCGTCAGACTTGAGAAGAAAGCGTAACCACCCCTGCTAATGCTGACAGGGAGGGGGCGATTTTCATCCTACAAGTTTTTTCAATGGGTTCTTCTTTAACAGGAGCACCCCATGGAACTGCTGGACCACACCCTTGAAGCGCAACGTCCTTCTCCCCGCCTGACGGCCGCGCTGGAGGCGCGGATCCAGAAGGATTTCGTGCCCCGCTGGAACGACCTGTGGCAGGGTCGGTTTGCGGTGCAGGGCGCACGCCCCGGCCCCAACTCGGTGCGCCTGGACGGCAACGACTACCTGTCGGTGTCTGGCCATCCGGACATCGTGCGGGCCCAGGTGGAGGCGCTGACCCGCAGCGGCAGTTTCGCCGTGCAGTCCGGGGTGTTCATGCACGACGAACACCCGACCCGCAACCTCGAACTGAAGCTCGCGCGCTGGGTGGGCAAGGAGGACGGGTTCGTGTGCCAGTCCGGCTACGCGGCCAATGTCGGCCTGATCCAGTCGGTGGCCAATCCGGAGACGCCGGTGTACCTGGACGGGCAGGCCCACGCCTCGCTGTGGGAAGGTGCCCACGCGGCCCGCGCACCCTCGCAGGTGTTCCGGCACAACGACCCCCAGCACCTGGACAAGCTCATGAGCCGGCACGGCCCGGGACTGGTGGCGGTGGACTCGGTCTACAGCACCACCGGCGCGGTGTGCCCGCTGCTGGAGATGCTCGACGTGGTGGAGCGGCACGGCTCGATGATCCTGGTCGACGAGTCGCACTCGCTGGGCACCCACGGTCCCTCGGGCGCCGGCCTGTGCGCCCAGCTGGGGGTGACGGACCGGGTGCATTTCATCTCCGCGAGCCTGGCCAAGGCCATGGCGGGGCGGGCCGGCTTCTTCACCGCGCCGGACCGCCTGCGCTACCACATCCTCACCTCCAGCTTCCCCAACATCTTCAGCTCCTGCGTGTTGCCGCACGAAGCGGCCGGCCTGGCGGCCACGGTGGACGTGCTGCAGCAGGCCGACGCCGCGCGCGAGAACCTGCGGCTGGTGACCCGGCGCATCCGCAGCGCGCTGACCGGTATGGGGTATCCGATCGACCAGGGCACCGAGCAGATCATCGCGCTCGAAGCGGGGCCGGAGCCCGCCACCATCCAGGTGCGCGACGAGCTGGATGCGCTGGGGGTGCACACCGCGTTCTTTGGTGCACCGGCCACCAGCCGCAACCGGTCCCTGGCACGGATGACCCTGCACTCGGCGCTGACCGAGGCGGAGCTCGAACACGTCGAGTCGGCTGCGCGCCTGGTCGCCGACCGGGTCCGGCCCTGGGAATGGGCGGCCGCCCGCCGCCAGCGCGGTGGTGCTCAGCTGTCCTGAATGGTCCGCACGCCCTGCATGTCCAGGAAGTTGCGGTACGGGTAGATCGGCAGCGGCAGGTCGGTCTCCGCCAGCAGGAACAGGGCGCCGATGAGCTGTCCGTCGTCGCCCACCGCAAAGGCCTTTTCGGTCCGGATCGGCCCGCGCAGGCCCAGCTGCTGGTGCAGCTCGACCGCCGGAAGCAGCAGCCCCTTCTGGATGGCCTGCACGACGTCGAACCCCAGTCCCGCCGACCGGGCCAGATCGGCCACGTCCTTCAGGCCGGAGGCGGGCTCCAGCTGCAGCCATTCGCAAAGGCCTTCCGGCGTCAGGCCCAGCATGCCAAAGGGTTCATCGAGCACGACGTACTCGATCCAGTGCGAGCGGGCGCGGGTCAGCAGCGCCTCCATGATGGATGGCACCTCAAGCAGGGCCTGGTGGTGGGACTGCATGGCCGTGCGCCAGACGGTGTTCAGCCGCGGATGGGCGCGCCGGGCCAGCTTGATCAGGGTGGTCATCAGGCGCCCGGCGATGTCGGCCGTCTGCTTGGGGATGAACTGGTCGATCAGGCCGTTGTTGAAGGCCTTGATCGCGATCTGCTCATCGGCCTGCCCGGTCAGCAGGATGCGCGAGCCCGGCCAGTCCACCAGGGTTTCGAGCACCTTCAGGCCATCGATGCCTGGCATGGCGAAGTCCACCACACAGGTTTGTGCCAGCTGGTAGCGCGCCGGGTTGGAGCCCCAGTAGCGCAGCACCTGCGGCAGCAGATGGTGGCCGTGGCGCCAGCGGTCGATCATCTGCAGGTGGTGCCCCGCGTCGGCCTCCCAGCGCGCCGGCTCGTCGTTCATCCGGGCGATGAAAGCCGCCGGTCGTGAAAACAGTTCGACCTGCAGAAAGCTGGGCACGACCATGCCCAGCATCTCCAGATAGTCGATGTCGTCGTCCAGAAAGATCAGGCTTCCCGAACGGTGGTACAGCGGAAAGTTGAAGGCCATGGCTCAGTGTGTGCTCGTGGGCGGTATGAAGGGGGCACGCTCGTCCCGCAGGGGCAGCACGATCGTGAACGAGGCACCGTGACCGGGTTGGGACTGGAGGAGCAGCCGACCGTCCGACGCCTCCACCACGTTTTTGCAGAACGTCAGCCCCAGTCCGTTGCCGACACTGCTCTGCAGTGAGAAAAAGGGTTCGAAGATGCGGTGTTGTTTCTGCAGCGGAATGCCGGTGCCCTTGTCGGTCACCACGATCCTGCCCAGCCCGTCCTTGACCGTCACCTCCACGCGCAGGTCGCCCGGCTTGGGGGCGTCTCCGGATGCGGCCAGCGCATGCATGGCATTTTTGATCAGGTTGACCAGAACCTGTGAAAACTGGGCACGAGACCCCAGGAAGCCGAAGTCCTCTTCCAGCGCCAGCTGCACGCATTCGCGCTCGCGCGGTGAGCGGAACGGGTACTGGCCGAGCACGTCCTGCACCAGTTCGAACGCGGTGAGATGGGCGGTGGGCCGGGGCAGCCTCAGCAGCTGCGCGTTGGAGATCTGGGTGTCGATCTGCCGGTTCATGCTGCGCACCAGGTTCTGCAGCCGCTGCGCCAGCTCTTCCAGCTTCTTGCGCTTGGGTTCGGGCACGTCGTGCTGGGCCAGGCCACGCAGCACGTCGCCGACCAGGTTCACCGTGGCCAGTGGCGTGCGCAGTTCGTGCGCCATCACGCCCATGGTGCTGAGCGTGTTGATCAGCCGGACCCGGCGCAGGTTGGCGCCCGACATGCCCAGCATCAGGCTCATGCCCAGGGCAAAGCCGATCAGGGTGAGGTTCTCGGGCTCGATGCCGACCCAGGTCTGCTGTGTGCCGGTGAGCAGGAACAGGCCCGCGGCGACTGCGAACCCGGTGATGCAGCCCAGCGAGGCCAGGCGCCAGTCGGTGATGTGGAAATAGATCAGGATCATGCTGCACACACTGGCCAGCCAGACCTTGTTGCCCTCGTTCATCAGGAACATCCATCCGAAGAACAGCGGCAGCTGCAGCCAGAAGATCAGTCCGTACACCCAGACGCTGGTCTTGGACTGCAGGTCCCGGTTCACGCGCGGATGCAGCAGCAGCAGCCCCGTCAGGGCCAGCACCACGCGCACCGCAAACAGCTCGTAGGGCTGCGGCAGGGCCTGGCCCCACAGCCACCCGAAGATGAAGTGGCCGCCGAAGGTGAAGACGCCCAGCCATTGGAGGCGGGCCGTCGAAGGATGCAAAATAGGCTCCAGAGGTGCATGGACAATTTCGTCCACCACCCAGCGCCAGAACCTCAGCCTGGCGTTGTGAACCCTGAGACGGTCCCACTGCAACATGTATTCCTTCCAGCGTCGACCGACGTTGCCAGCCCGTGGTCTTGTGGCGGGCGGGTCCATTGTCCCGGCAACGGGGCGTCGCCCGTCATGACCCTTCCTGTCAACTTTGACAGCGTGGGCGTGGACGCCATTTTGGCCGATTGGGTTCGCGCCTTGCGCGACTCCGGGGTCGAGGCGGTGCTGGTGATGGGGCCCAATCCGATGGGGGGGCGGGACGAGCGCGAGGTGCTGGCCGTGCATCCGCCGCGCCTGCTCGGTGCCGCGGAGGCCCTGGCCGCCAGCACCGACTTTGGCGCCAGCTGGCGCGACAGCGATGCACCCCTGGTGGCCTGGCAGGACATTTCCAAGGCGGCCTATGCCGAGCCGTCCAGCCGCTGGCGCAGGCTCTGGCTGGCCCACGGGCACCAGACCCTGGTGCGGGTGGCCTTCAGCCTGCCGGCGGGGCGCGCGTTCGAGTGCTTCATGTTCAGCCCCCGGGCCTTCGCGGACCGCTCCGAGGCCGCGGCCCTGGCCTGGTCGGCCTACAACATCTGGCCGATGCTGCGCCGCGCCATCGCCGAGCAGCGGGTCACGCTCAGCCCCCGCGAGCAGGAGAGCCTGAACTACGCCTTCGAAGGCCTGACCGCGCGCGAAACCGCGCAGCGCATGGACTGCTCGGAGCGCACCGTCAACTACCACCTGGCCAATGCCATGGCCAAACTCAAGACCGACAACAAGCTCTCTGCGGTGCAGCGGGCCTGCTGGATCGGGTTGATCTGACGCCGGTGATGTCGCGATGAGGATGCTGCATCGCCGCAAAGTGCCTGCCAGGCCTTGTTCATAATCTTCCGCATGACTTTACTGGCGCTGGATGTTGGCAACACGCGATTGAAATGGGCGCTGTACGACGCCCCCCGTGTGGGAGGGCGCCTGCTGGCGCATGGTGCACAGTTCCTGGAGAACATCGAGAAACTGGCCGAGGGCGACTGGAGCAGCCTGTCCGCACCCACCCGGGTGCTGGGCTGCATCGTGGCGGGCGACGCTGTGAAGCGGCGGGTCGAGGAACAGCTCGAACAGTGGGACGTGACGCCCCAGTGGGTGGTGTCCAGCGCGTCGGAGGCGGGTCTGAGCAACGGCTACGACCACCCGGCCCGCCTGGGTTCCGACCGCTGGGTTGCGATGATCGGCGCGCGCCAGCGCCTGCTGCAGAAGGGGCCGGCCAGGCCTTGCATCGTGGTCATGGTCGGTACCGCGGTGACGGTCGAGGCGATCGATTCGGCCGGCCGCTTCCTGGGCGGCATCATCCTGCCCGGCCACGGCATCATGCTGCGCGCGCTGGAGTCCGGCACCGCCGGGCTGCACGTGCCCACCGGCGAGGTGCGCGACTTCCCGACCAACACCAGCGACGCCCTCACCAGCGGTGGCACCTTCGCCATCGCCGGTGCGGTGCAGCGCATGTGGGACAACCTGCGCGGCCATTGCGGCGAAGACCCGGTCTGCTACATGACCGGCGGCGCGGGCTGGAAGATGGCGCCCAGCATGTCCACGCCCTGCGAGCTGGTGGACAGCCTCATTTTCGACGGCCTGCTCGAAATCGCCCACAAGCGGTTCGGTTAGACCTCGCCCCAGGGCAGCATCAGGGTCACGGCCAGCAGTTGCGCAAATTCCGGTTCGAAGGCGTCGATGATGCGCTGCGGGTCGGGGCAGAGCGCGCTGTCGGCGATCACGCCGAACTGCACGCCGCCGCCGTAGCTCAGGATGGAGACGCCCAGGCCCACCGTGCCGGTCTGTGGCACCCAGAACATGGTCTGCTCCAGCGTCGCGCCGCAGAACTTCAGCTTCTCGCCGGGACCGGGCACATTGGTCATCACGGCGGTGGTCTTGCGGCCGAACAGGCTGAGCATCGCGTCCTGCGCCGGCTTGATCAGCAGGCCCGCTACCGACAGCAGGCCGAAGGTCAGCAGCGGCTGCAGACTGCCCTTGAGCGCGTTCATGCGCGCGCGCACCGCGTACACGCGCTCGATCGGGTTGGCGATGCCCACGGGCAGCACCAGCGGGATCAGGCCGAAGCGGTTGCCCAGCTTCCAGGCGTCCTCCATCGGCCGCAGGTTGATCGGCACCATGGCGCGGATCTCCTTGCCTGCCGGGTCGTCGCCATGGTGGCGCAGGTAGCCGGCGATCGCGCCCGCCACGCAGCTGAGCAGCACGTCGTTGACCGAGCAGTTGAGCGCCTTGCCGATGGCCTTGACCTCGGTCAGCGGGATGGGCTGGCACCAGGCCACCCGCTTTTCACCCTTGGGTGCGCCCTTGAGCCGCGTGGGTGAGTCGTCGGGCATGAGGGCCAGTGCCGCCAGATCGCTGGCGAGCTGGCCTCCGAGGCGCGCCACCTCCATGGCTTGGTCCAGTGTTTCCCCGAGCCCTTGCTGCGGCGCCGCCAGCATCGACAGCGACTTCGCCGCCCCGCCACCGGCGGCGTCCAGCGCCCGTGCGGCGATGTCACCGAAGGGGCGGATCAGCGTGTCGGCCACCCAGTCCTCGGCCGCCTCCAGCCCCTGTTTGTGCGACCGGGGCTTTCGCTTGGGCGGTTCGGTGCCGCCATCGACCAGGCTCATCATCACGCTGATCAGCGCGATCCCGTCGGCGATGCAGTGGTGGATGCGCGCGATCAGCGCCGAACCACCCTCGTAGTCCTCGATCAGCTCGAACTGCCACAGCGGGTGCGCCGGGTCCAGCGGCACCATGGCCAGCGCGCCGGCGCGCGCCTGCAGCGCCGCCTGGGCTTCCTGACCGCGGCGGCGGGTCAGCGTGTGCGTGACCACATGGCGGTCGAGCGAGAAGTCGGGGTCGTCGCGCCAGTGGGCGCCGGCGGCGTCCTGCTGGGCGGTCTGCCGGAAGCGCCGGTAGCCCAGCAGCTTGTCCTGCACCCGCTGAGCCAGCGCCTCGCGCGTGATGCCGGGTCGCAGGATCCAGACGCCCACGATCATCATCAGGTTGGTGTCCGAGTCCATGCGCAGCCAGGCGGTGTCCACCTTGCTCATGCGCTCGCCCTCCAGGCCCAGGACGCCGGCCACCGACTGCAGGGTGCTGCGGCCCTCGGGTGGGGATTTCGGCGTGCCTTTGCGGATGCGCGTGACCATGGTGTCTCCTGCGAGGCCCCGGGGTTGGGGGCTGGTTGTGATTGGGTGGCGGCGTCTATTCTGGGGGCAGTCGCAACCGTAAGATACCGGGCCTCCCCTAGCCCGGGTCCGGGCCACCCCCTCACTCACGGAGACCTTCATGTCCGACCTCAAGTCCCGCTTCGATGCCGCCGTTGCCCAGTCCAAGAACCTCAGCGAGCGCCCCGACAACGCCACGCTGCTCAAGATCTACGGCCTGTACAAGCAGGGCACGGTGGGCGACAACACCGAGAAGAAGCCCGGCTTCGGTGACATGGTCGGCCGCGCCAAGTGGGACGCCTGGAACGGCCTGAAGGGCACGTCTCAGGACGATGCGCAGCAGCAGTACATCGACCTGATCGCGTCGCTGAGCTGAGCTCCCACGCTCCGCTGCTGCGCGGGGCCTGTCTTACTTTTTCTTCGAGCCGGTGGCCGTTTTGGCCGCCGGCTTTTTCTTGGCCGCCAGCAGCTCGTCCAGGTTTTTGACGATCTCGCTCTCGATGCGGTCCTTGAAGGCGCCGAGCAGGAAGCCGAGCTGAGCGTCCAGCTCGAAGTGATCCGCCGTGACCCGCAGCGTGCCCTTGGCACCGGTGCGCGAGAAATGCACCTCGTCGCAATCCACACCCTCTTCGTAGGCGCACTGCATGTCGAACTCGGCCTCGGCCTGTTCGGCCCATTGCCAGGCCACCTTGCGTGCGCCGGAGATGCCGAGGTGGTGGTTGCGCCGGATGTGGATGTTCGCCATGGTGTTCGCGTTGTTCAGAGGGTTGACGGTGGCCGGGCGGCGGGATCGAGGGCCTGGAGGGCGGCCTGGCGCTCGGCCGCGGTCTGGCGGGCCAGCGCGCGCACCGCATCATAGAACCGCGCAAAGTCGCGGCCCTCGCGCTCGAACAGCGCCTCGAATGCCGGCACCCACTGGTCGTAGGCGGCCTGGGCACCGAAGCTGGCGTTGTTGGCCCGGGCGACCCAGGCGTCGTAGCCCTTGTAGCCGCCCCAGCCTCGGCGCAGGCCGGCGTAGCGCTGGCGGAAGTCGTGCAGCACCTGGGCCTTGCGGGCCAGTTTGGCGGTGTCGTCGAGCGTGGCGTCGTCGTAGAGTGCCTGCAGCCGTTCCCTGGTCTCGCGCGTCAGCGCACGAAAGGTTTTGCGGCGCTCATCGAAGCCGGCGTAGGTCTGGCGCGCTGTCTCGTCGGCCTGGGCCAGCCAGCGCGCGCCGCCGATGCGCTCGACCGCCGTCGCGAAGGACTCGTTGAACACGGTGTCACCGGAGGCGTAGGCCACCTGGTGGGCCAGCTCGTGAAAGATCAGCCGTGCCAGCTCACCCTCGGGGTAGCCGATGAAGGTGTTGAGCAGGGGGTCGCCACCGGCCCAGTTCATCCAGCCCAGCGTGGAGTAGGCGGGCACCGGATAGACCGCCACGTCCAGGTCGCTGCCGAGCCCGGCCGCAAACGACCGGGCCTCGGCCTCGTCGTAGTAGCCCCGGTAGCCGACACAGCCGGCCACCGGGAAGCACCACTGCTGCAGGCGCAGCGACAGCGGGGGCGCGGCGACCACGTTGTAGACCGCCGCCTTGCGCTGCAGGTCGGCATAGCGCCGGTAGCTGGCGTTGTCGGGCAGACCCAGTTCGGTGACCGCAAAGGTGCGGATGCGCTGCGTGAGCTGCAGCTTGTGCTGCAGCGCGGGTGGTGTGGCCGGGTCGTCCAGCCAGTCCTGCACCGGCCGCGCCGCGTGCATCAGCTTCAGGTGGCCGGTGACCGACTGCCAGTAGTAGCCGGGGCCGGCGTCGGACGAAGCGCAACCGGACAGCAAACCCGCCAGACAACACACCACCAGCACGCGCCGAGGAACCGGCTTCGCCGGGCCTCTGGCGCGGTGCCTTCCTCCGGGGAGGAAGCCGTGAGGCGGCGCAGGGGGGGTCATCCCTTTTCCACTTGCACCAGGCAGTCGTAGAACACCGGTGCACGGCCCAGGTCGGTGAGCTTCTGGCTGGTCAGTTCGTTCACGTTGCTGCCGTCCAGGCCCAGCTTGCGCCACCAGATGCCCAGTCCGTTGACCACGCCCTCGCGTGCCCGGGTCGAGAGGCGCGCGGTGCAGCGGTAGCTGCCGCGCTGGTTGAACACCCGCACCAGGTCACCGTCGGCGATGCCGCGCGGGGCGGCGTCGGCCGCGCTGATCTCCAGCAGTGGTTCGCCTTCGATGTCGCGCAGGCTCTTCACGTTCACGAAGCTGGAGTTGAGGAAGTTGCGCGCGGGCGGCGAGATCATGGCCAGCGGGTGGCGCGGGTCGCTGCCGGCCGGCTCGTGGTTGGGCACGTGGTCGGGCAGGCCGTCCAGCCCCTGCGCCGCCAGGCGTGCGCTGAAGAACTCGCATTTGCCGGAGGGCGTCGGGAAGCCACCCTCGGCGAACGGGGCCTCGGGCACCGACAGCGTGGCAAAGCCCTGGTCGAGCAGTTGCTGGAAGTCCACCCGGTCGCCGAAGGTCTGGCGGCACAGGGTTTCATCGTCGTCGGCGAAGCAGGGGTCGTCGAAGCCCATGCGCTGAGCCAGCTGGCGGAACACCTCGGTGTTGGGTCGCGCCTGCCCGACCGGCGCGATGGCGGGCCGGTTGAGCAGCACGTCGGTGTGGCCGTAACTCGTGTGGATGTCCCAGTGCTCCAGCTGGGTGGTGGCGGGCAGCACGATGTCGGCGTGGTCCGCGGTGTCGGTCATGAAGTGTTCGAGCACCACGGTGAACAGGTCTTCGCGCGCAAAACCCTGCACCACCTTGGGCGACTCGGGCGCGACCGCCACCGGGTTGCTGTTGTAGACGATCAGCGCCTCGATCTTCGGGCCGAACGCTGGCGAGGATTCGCGCAGCAGATCGTCGCCGATGGTGACCATGTTGATGGTACGTGGCGTGCGGCCGGCCAGCAGGTCGGGGCGGTGCAGCGCGGCGCGGTCGACAGGAAAGTGGCCCGAGGCCGAGAGCAGCAGACCGCCCGCGCGGTGGCGCCAGGCGCCGGTCAGCGCCGGCAGGCAGGCGATGGCGCGCACCGCGTTGCCGCCGCCGCGCACGCGCTGCATGCCGTAGTTCAGGCGGATGGCGGCCGGCTTCGTGGTGCCGTAGTCGCGCGCCAGCCGTTCGATCTGTTCGACCGGGATGCCGCAAACCTCGGCCGCACGCTCGGGCGGCCACTGCAGGGCGCGTTCGCGCAGCTGCTCCCACCCCAGGGTGTGGCGGGCGATGTAGTCGTGATCCAGCCAGTCGTTCCTGATGAGTTCGTGCATCAGCGCCAGCGCCAGTGCGGCGTCGGTGCCGGGGCGCAGCGCGATGTGCTCGTGGCACTTGTCGGCGGTTTCGCTGCGGCGCGGGTCGATGCAGACCAGGCGCGCGCCGTCACGCTTGGCCTGCTGCGCCAGGCGCCAGAAATGCAGATTGCTGGCAATGGAGTTGCTGCCCCAGATCAGGATCAGCTTGGCCTCGGCGAAGTGCTCGACCTTCATGCCCAGCTTGCCGCCCAGGGTGTGCACCAGGGCCTCGCCGCCGGCGGCCGCGCAGATCGTGCGGTCCAGGAAAGAGGCGCCGAGCCTGTTGAAGAAGCGCGCCGCCATGCCCTCGCTCTGCACCTGACCCATGGTGCCGGCGTAGCTGTAGGGCACGATGGCCTGCGGGTTGCGCGCGGCGATGTCTTTCAGCCGCGCGGCGATGTCATCCAGTGCCTCGTCCCATCCGATGGGCTCGAACCGCCCGCTGCCCTTGGGGCCGGTGCGGCGCAGCGGCGTGAGGATGCGTTCGGGGTGGTGGGTGCGTTCGGGGTAGCGCGATACCTTGGTGCACAGCGCGCCGTCGGTGTGGCGGTGTGCCGGGTTGCCGGCCACGCGCACGGCTTTGCCGTCCACCACTGTGGTGACCAGGGCACAGGTGTCGGGGCAGTCGTGGGGGCAAGCGCCCCGGACCGTGAATTCGTTGGGGTTGTGGGCCATGAAATGCGGTGAATGGCGTATAGGCGGGGCGGGGCCTATGTAGTAGGCTTCGCAAGTCTGGTGACGCCCTGTTACGAACGAGGTGACATCCGACCAGCTCAAAAAAGCATATCAGGAGTCACTGGATGCAACGTCGTCGGGTTCTTTCTTACTTGGGTGCCTGTCTGGGCGCTTCTACCCTGGCCGGCGTGGCCGGTTCCGCGTGGGCCCAGGCGGCTGGCGGATCGGGGGCCATCGTGCTGGGACAGTCGGCGCCGTTCACCGGGCCGTCCGCGCAGCTGGGGCTGCAGTTCAACCTGGGGGCCCAGCTGTACTTTGACCAGGTCAATGCCTCCGGGGGCGTCAACGGGCGCCGCATCGAACTCAAGCGGCTGGACGATGGCTACGATCCGGAGCGCTGCGTGGCCAACACCAGGCAGTTCATCGCCGACGGCGTATTCGCCCTGTTCGGCTACGTCGGTACCCCCACCAGCCTCGCCGCCCTGCCGCTGGCCACTGAAGCCAAGCTGCCCTTCTTTGCGCCCTTCACCGGGGCGCAGGCCCTGCGCGAGCCGTTCAACCGCTACGCCATTCATGTGCGGGCCTCGTACTTTGACGAAACCGCCGCCATCGTCAAGCAGGTCACCTCGATCGGCGTCAAGCGGGTGGCGGTGTTCTACCAGAACGACGCCTACGGAAAGGCCGGGCTCGAAGGTGTCGAGCGCGCCCTGAAGGCGCTCAACATGGAGCCGGCGGCGGTGGGAACGGTGGAGCGCAACAGCAACGAGGTGGCGCCGGCGCTCAAGGACATCATGGCCGTCAAGCCCGAGGCCATCGTGCAGATCGGTTCGTACAAGGCCTGTGCCACCTTCATCCGGCTGGCGCGCCAGCAGGGCTACCCTGGCAACTTCTACAACGTCTCCTTCGTCGGCACGCAGGCGCTGCTGGACGAACTGGGGGCGGTGGCCAAGGGTGTGGCGGTCAGCCAGGTGATGCCTTTTCCCTATTCGCCTGCAACGCCTATCTCGGGTGAGTACCTGGCCGCGCTCAAGGACCAGCGCGGTGTGGCGCCCAACTACTCCGGCATCGAAGGCTTTGTGGCCGCGAAGGTGCTGGTGGAGGGGCTCAAGCGCGCCCGAGGCGCCGGCCGGGAGGCCTTCATCGATGCCATCGGGGGCATGAAGGATGTGAGCATCGGTGGATTTCCGCTGGACTTCGGGCCGCAGAAGCACGCCGGCTCCCGCTTCGTCGAACTGACCCTGCTGACCGAAGACGGCCGGGTGCGCCGCTGACGCGGGCAGGGCCGACATCCCCGGTCCGGTCCGGGTTGTCGCGAACGGACCTGTCTCCAGGGCCGTGCATGGCTACCATGGCCGTTTGCAGATGAGGACACCATGCAGCTGATCGACTCCATCCTGACCCAGTCCGCGGCCATCGCCGCCGTGCGCCGCGACATCCACGCCCATCCCGAGCTCTGTTTTGAAGAGGTGCGCACCGCCGAGGTGGTCGCCGCCAAACTGACCGAGTGGGGCATCCCGGTGCACCGTGGCATGGGCACCACCGGTGTGGTCGGCATCGTGCACGGCCGCGACGGCGGGGCCTGTGGCCGTGCCATCGGCCTGCGCGCCGACATGGACGCGCTGCCCATGCAGGAGCACAACCACTTCGCGCACGCCAGCCAGCACGCCGGCAAGATGCACGCCTGCGGCCACGACGGCCACACCGCCATGCTGCTGGCGGCGGCGCAGCACTTCTCGAAACACCGGAACTTCGACGGCACTGTCTACCTGATCTTCCAGCCGGCCGAAGAGGGCGGCGGCGGTGCCCGCGAGATGATCAAGGACGGCCTGTTCGAGCAGTTCCCGGTCGAGGCGGTGTTCGGCATGCACAACTGGCCGGGCCTGCCGGTGGGCAGTTTTGCCGCCAGCGCCGGCCCGGTGATGGCTTCCAGCAACGAGTTCCACATCGTCATCCGCGGCAAGGGCTCGCACGCCGCGCTGCCGCACAACGGCATCGACCCGGTGCCCGTGGCCTGCCAGATGGTGCAGGCCTTCCAGACCATCATCTCGCGCAACAAGAAGCCGGTGGACGCCGGCGTGATCAGCGTGACCATGATCCACACCGGCGAAGCGACCAATGTGGTGCCCGACAGCTGCGAGATCCAGGGCACGGTGCGCACCTTCACCTACGAGGTGCTGGACCTGATCGAGCGGCGCATGCAGGAGATCGCCGAGCACACCTGCGCCGCCTTCGGCGCCAGCTGCGAGTTCCAGTTCCGCCGCAACTACCCGCCGACCGTCAACCACCCGGCCGAGACCGCGTTCGTGCGCGAGGTGCTGGCCGGCATCGTCGGCGCCGACCAGGTGCTGGTGCAGGAGCCGACCATGGGGGCCGAAGACTTCGCCTACATGCTGCAGGCGCGGCCAGGCTGCTACATCTTCATCGCCAACGGCGAGGGCGCGCACCGCGAGATCGGCCACGGCGGCGGCCCCTGCACGCTGCACAACCCGAGCTACGACTTCAACGACGACCTGATCCCGCTGGGCGCGACCTACTGGGTGCGGCTGGCCGAGCAGTGGCTGTCGCAACCGCGCAAGGACGCCGCATGATCAATCCCCAGTCCGCTTTCGCGTCGTCCTATGCCCGGGCCCGCGTGCAGTTTCTGGAGGGGGCCGCCGCCGCCGGCATGGCCATCCGCAGCCACAACCACCCGCTGCCCGGGCGCGACCAGGAAACCCTGGCCATGGACGTGGCCCTGGACGGACCGCCGGATGCCGAGCGACTCCTGATCGTCAGCAGCGCCTGCCACGGCGTGGAAGGGTTCTGTGGCTCGGGCATCCAGGTGTTTGCCACCCACGACGCCGACTGGCGCGCGCACGCCCGTGCCGCCGGGGTCGCGGTGCTGTACATCCACGCGCTCAATCCCTACGGGTTCTCGCACCTGCGCCGGGTGACCGAGGACAACGTCGATCTCAACCGCAACTTCCAGGATTTCTCGCAGCCCCTGCCGGCGAACCCGGCCTATGACGAACTGCACCCGTTCCTGCTGCCGGCGGTCTGGCCGCCCGTGGCCGAGAACGAGGCGGTCATCGCCCACTTCATCGGGCGCAAGGGGCTGGGCGCGTACCAGAGCGCGGTCTCCCAGGGCCAGCACAGCCACCCCGATGGTCTGTTCTTCGGCGGCACGGCGCCGACCTGGAGCCACCGCACGCTGCGCGAGGTGTTGCGCGAACATGGGCGCAGCGCGCGCCACATCGCCTGGATCGACCTGCACACCGGGCTGGGCCCGAGCGGCCTGGGCGAGCGCATCTTCGCCTGCCGCGACGACGACGCGGCCCTGCAGCGCGCCCGCGCCTGGTGGGGTGGCGACGGCCAGACGCCCGTGACCTCGATCTACGACGGCAGCTCTGCCTCGGCCCGCCTGACCGGCCTGATGTGGAACGCGGTCTACGAAGAGTGCCCGCAGGCCCAATACACCGGGATCGCGCTGGAATACGGCACCCTGCCGCTGCTGGATGTCCTCAACGCCCTGCGCGGCGACCAGTGGATGCGCCTGCACCCGGATGCCCCGGCCGGCCTGCGTACCGTGATCCAGAAACGGGTGCGGGACGCGTTCTATGTCAACACCGACGACTGGCGGGCCCAGGTGGTGTCCCAGGCCCGCCAGGCCCTGTTCCAGGCGGTGGACGGGCTGCGCCGCAGCCCGCCCCAATAGGCCCAGGCGGCGGCCCCGGGCTCAGGGCGCCGTGCGGTAGGCGCCCGTGAGCTGCAGCAGATGCTGGCGCTGGCCGGCTTCGAGGTAAGGTGCCAGCACATTGAGCACGTGCTGCGCACCACGCAGCAGCGCCGCCTGCGCGTTGTCCGGCTCCAGCGCATGGCGCGGGTCGCGCACGTACTCGAAGCTCAGCCAGTAGGTCAGCAGCACCACCATGCAGTTGGCCGTGGGTTCGAGTTCCCGCGCATCGAGGTCGATGGCGCCGGCGCGCGACATGCCGCTGAGCAGGCTGCGCACCGAACGGATCTTGTTCTTGAGCACGGCCTGGAAGCGCGTCTCCAGCAGCCGGTTCTTGGACAGCAGGTCGTTGAGGTCGCGGTAGAGGAAGCGGTATTCCCAGACTATTTCGAACAGCGAGTGCAGGAAGAACCAGGCGTCCTCCACATTGCGCACGCCGTCGCTGGCCTGCAGCAGCTCGTTGAGCGCCTTCTCGTAGCGCTCGAACAGCGAGTTGATCAGCTCGTCCTTGGCCGGGTAGTGGTAGTACAGGTTGCCGGGGCTGATGCCGAGTTCGGAGGAAATCAGCGTGGTGGAGACGTTGGGCTCACCGAAGCGGTTGAACAGCGCGAGGGTGACTTCCAGGATGCGTTCGGCCGTGCGTCGGGGGGCTTTGCGGGTCATGTCAGGCGCGCTGCGTCTGCAGCCGGTGTTCGAGGGTTTCCAGGGCGCTGTCCAGTCGCTCCAGGGCCGTCTCGCGCCGCACCGGTTCCGCAGGCAGCAGCCGCCGGTGCGGGTCGCGCAGGGCGGCCCCGTCCAGCGTGATCCCGTGCCGCGCCAGCGTCGGACCCAGGTGGCCGGACCGGTCGCGCAACAGCTGGCGGGTCTGCTGGAAGGCGTGTTCGGCCAGCTCGCGGCGCTGGCGGTAGCTGAAGGTGTTGGCGAAGAACAGCTCGGCGTCGCGCTGGTCGGGTTCGATCAGCACGATGTCGGTGTCGGGGTAGGTGCGTTCGTAGTGCTTGAAGCCCAGTGCCAGACGGGAGTGGATCATCGAGCGGAAGGTCTGGCTCATGACCGCCGGCAGCCCGCCTTCGACCAGGGAAGGAATGTGTTCGCTGGCGGCGCCGGCGTGGAACGGCACCAGCGGGTTCAGACACAGCAGCAGGTCCACCCCCTCGTCCAGCGCCACCGTGGCGTGCACGGTCTTTTTCAGCGCGCCGTCCACGTAGTGCCGGCCGTCGATGACCACCGGCGGGAACAGGCCGGGCAGGGCGGCGCTGGCCTGGATGGCGCGCGAGATCGGCACGTGGTCCCAGCCCGGGCGTCCGAAAGGCGTGGCATCGCCGGTGTCGAGCTCGGTGGCCACCAGGGTCAGGCGGGCGCGCAGCTGGCGGAAGTCGTTGCTGCGGCCGGGTTTGCTGAACAGGCGCTGGATCTGTTCGTGGATGCCTTCGTTGTCCAGCACGCCGGTGGGCAGCGCGGCGCCCATGCGCTCGAAGGCGTTGGTGAAGCGCTTGCCCTGGGCGGCCCAGGCCCACAGCGCACCGCCCATCAGCGCCGGAACCCGCTGCGCCCGTTCGATGAACTCGCGCCAGGCCGGGCGCATCAGCCAGGCGGGGTCGAAGCGGTCATCGCCCAGGCGGTCCTCGATGAAGGAATCGCACAGCTGGCGCGGTGTGATGCCGTTGACCAGTCCCGCGGCGATGAAGCCGCCGGCCGACACGCCGATGTAGTGGTCGCAACCGTTGAAGTCCAGTCCGTGCAGGCTGTCTTCCAGGGCGCACAGGGCACCGATCTCGTAGATCGCACCCAGAGGCCCGCCGCCGGCAAAGGCCAGCGCGATGCGGGGGGTGGGGCGGGAACGCCGTGTCGAACGGGGGCGGGAAGGCGTCATGCGGTCGAGTGTAGACCGCCACGAAGGCGGCAGGTGTTGCGTTGCAGCAGTCCGCGCGGACGAAAAAAAGGGGCGCCGGGCGCCCCTTCCTGCTCAGCCGAGCGGCGCATGGCCCCGGCCGCTCAGGCCGCCTTCTTGGCGCGCGCCGGTGCCTTGCGGGCGGGCTTGGCGCTGGCGGTTTTCGGACTGGTCTTCGTGGCAGCTTTGGCCGCGGCCTTCGGTGCGGCGGCCTTGCGCGGTGCGGCGGCCTTCACGGTCTTGCCGCCCTCGCCGGCCACGGCGGCGCTGAGGGCGTCGATGCGCTCGATCAGCGCCTCGATGTCGCGCGCCGAGGGCACGCCCAGCTTGTTCAGGGCCTTGGCCACGCGGTCTTCAAAGATGTTCTCCAGCTTGTCCCACTGGCCCGCGGCCTTGCTGCCGATATCGCTGGCCATGTTGGTCATGCGCTGCGTGGCCTCGTTGAGGCGTTCTTCGGCGACAGCCTGGGTCTTGCGCTGGATCGACAGGCCTTCCTTGACCAGGGTCTCGAAGGCCTTGCCGCCTTCGGCCTGGGCCTTGGAGAAAGCGCCGAGGCCGGCCAGCCAGATCTGCTGGGCGGAATCCTTGATCGCGCCGGACAGCGGCGAGGCGGCGGCGGATGCACCGGTGCTGGCGGTGCCGGATTTGCGAGTCTTGGTGACCATGGAAGCTCCGTGAACGGGGTGGATCGGGATGGAGGCGTGGCAATGCCTCAGGGTGATGGGACTGTACGGCTGTGGCGCCATGCCTGTGTAGGGGCCAGCGACTAAAAACTGGGGTGCGCGCCACGGGTTTGTGCTGAACCGGCGCCATCGGCTAGTGGTGAACAATGAACGGTTGTTCCCGATACCCACAAATCCAGGAGTACCTCGATGCACTATTTCGTCACCGGCGCCACCGGCTTCATCGGCAAACGGCTCGTCAAGAAACTGCTGGAGCGCAAGGGCGCGGTGGTGCACTTCCTGCTGCGCAAGGAAAGTGCGGGCAAGGTGGCAGGGTTGCGCGAGTTCTGGGGCGTGGGCGCGACCCGGGCCATCCCGGTGTTCGGTGACCTGACGGCGAAAAAGCTGGGCGTGAGCGCCGAGGACATCAAGGCGCTCAAGGGCCAGATCGACCACTTCCACCACCTGGCCGCGGTGTACGACCTGGAGGCCGATGCCGAGAGCCAGATCGTCGTCAATGTGGACGGCACGCGCAACACCGTCGAGTTCGCCAAGGCGATTGGTGCCGGGCACTTCCACCATGTGTCGTCGATCGCCGCGGCGGGCCTGTACGAAGGCGTGTTCCGCGAGGACATGTTCGACGAGGCCGAGGGACTGGACCATCCGTACTTCATGACCAAGCACGAGAGCGAGAAGATCGTGCGCCTCGAATGCAAGTTGCCATGGACGGTGTACCGGCCGGCGGCCGTGGTCGGCGACAGCCGCACCGGCGAGATGGACAAGATCGACGGGCCCTACTACTTCTTCAAGCTCATCCAGCGCATGCGCCAGATCCTGCCGCCGTGGATGCCCAGCGTGGGCCTGGAGGGCGGTCGCATCAACATCGTGCCGGTGGACTTCGTGGTCAACGCGCTGGACCACATCAGCCACCAGAAGCGCGCCAGCGGCGGCTGCTTCCACCTGGTCGACCCGATGGGCTACCGCGTCGGCGACGTGCTCGACATCCTGAGCAAGGCGGCGCACGCGCCCAAGATGAACCTGTTCGTCAACGCGGCGCTGCTGGGCTTCATTCCCAAGAGCGTGAAGAAGGGCCTGATGGCCCTGGCCCCGGTGCGCCGCGTCTACCGCGCGGTGATGCAGGACCTCGGTCTGCCCGAGGACATGATGACCTTCGTCAACTACCCCACGCGCTTCGACTGCCGCGAGACCACGGCCGCGCTCAAGGGCAGCGGCATCGCCTGCCCCGACCTCAAGGACTACGCCTGGCGCCTGTGGGACTACTGGGAGCGGCATCTCGACCCGGACCTGCACATCGACCGCAGCCTGCGTGGCACCGTGGCCGGCAAGGTCGTGTTGGTCACCGGCGGCAGCTCGGGCATCGGTCTGGCGGCGGCGCACAAGTTCGCTGAAGCGGGTGCGGTCACCATCATCTGCGGGCGCGACCAGGACAAGCTCGACGAGGCCTGCGCCGAAGCCACGGCCAAGGGCTACCAGTTCATCGCCTACCCGGCCGACATCGCCGACATGGCCGACTGCGACCGCTTCGTTCAGCTGCTGATCCAGAACCATGGCGGCGTGGACTTCCTGATCAACAACGCCGGCCGTTCGATCCGCCGCGCCATCGAAAGCAGCTACGACCGCTTCCACGATTTCGAGCGCACGATGCAGCTCAATTACTTCGGTTGCCTGCGCGTGACCATGGGCCTGCTGCCGGGCATGGTGGCCAAGCGCAAGGGTCACATCGTGAACATCAGCTCCATCGGCGTGCTGACCAACGCGCCGCGCTTCTCGGCCTATGTGGCCAGCAAGGCGGCGCTGGATGCGTGGACCCGCTGCGCATCGTCCGAGTTCGCCGACCAGGGCATCTCGTTCACGACCATCAACATGCCGCTGGTGCGCACGCCCATGATCGCACCGACGCAGATCTACAAGAACGTGCCCACGCTCTCGCCCGAAGAGGCGGCCGACATGATCGCGCAGGCCTGCATCTTCAAGCCGGTGCGCATCGCCACGCGCCTGGGGGTGACCGGTCAGGTGCTGCACGCCTTCGTGCCGCGCATCGCGCAGATCGTGATGAACACCAGCTTCCGCATGTTCCCCGACTCCTCGGCCGCCAAGGGAGAGAAGGGGGCGAAGCCCCAGCTGTCGCCGGAAGCCATCGCGATGCAGCAGATGATGCGCGGCATTCATTTCTGACCTTGGGGATCGGGCGGGTGGGGACCTAGAATTTCGGGGTTCCCGTTCTCTCCACCCACCCGCCATGACCAGCCCCAACCACACCCCCGTCGATCTGTCCCACATCCAGCCGCGCGAGAAGGCCGAGCTGCTCGCGCAGGCCCTGCCGTACATCCGCAAGTACCATGGCAAGACCATGGTCATCAAGTACGGCGGCAACGCCATGACCGACCCGGCCCTGCAGCAGGACTTTGCCGAAGACGTGGTGTTGCTCAAGCTGGTCGGCATCAACCCGGTGGTGGTGCACGGCGGCGGTCCGCAGATCGAGACCCTGCTGCAGCGCCTGGGCAAGAAGGGCGAGTTCATCCAGGGCATGCGCGTGACCGACGCCGAGACCATGGAGGTGGTCGAGTGGGTGCTGGGCGGCGAGGTGCAGCAGGACATCGTGGGCCTGATCAACGCCGCTGGCGGCAAGGCCGTGGGCCTGACGGGCCGCGACGGCGCCATGATCCGCGCGCAGAAGCTGCGCCTGGCCGACCAGCAGGACCCGAGCCGCGAACACGACGTGGGCCAGGTCGGCGACATCGTGTCCATTGATCCCTCGGTGGTGAAGGCACTGCAGGATGACCAGTTCATTCCCGTGGTCAGCCCGATCGGCTTCGGCGAGAAGAACGAGAGCTACAACATCAACGCCGACGTGGTGGCCGCCAAGCTCGCCACCGTGCTGCAGGCCGAGAAGCTGCTGATGCTCACCAACATCCGCGGCGTGCTGGACAAGGCCGGCAACCTGATGACCGAGCTGACGCCGCGCCGCATCGACGAACTGTGCGAGGACGGCACCATCAGCGGCGGCATGATCCCCAAGATCGCCGGCGCGCTGGACGCGGCCAAGAGCGGCGTGAACGCGGTGCACATCATCGATGGCCGCGTGCCGCATGCGCTGCTGCTGGAGGTTCTGGGTGACCAGCCGTTCGGCACGATGATCAAAAGCCACTGACCATGAGGCTGCTGCTGGTTGAAGACGACGTGATGGTCGCCAGCGGCATCAAGCTGGGGCTGAGCAACGCCGGCTACACGGTGGACTGGGTCGGCAGCGCCGAGCGGGCCGAGCAGGCGGTGGAGAACGACAGCTTCGACCTGGCCATCGTCGACATCGGACTGCCCGGCATCAACGGTCTGGAGCTGACCCAGCGGCTGCGCGCGCGGGGCTGGGCCATGCCGGTGCTGATCCTGACCGCGCGCGACGCGCTGCACGACCGGGTGCAGGGGCTGGACCTCGGCGCCGACGACTACATGCTCAAGCCCTTCGAGCTGCCCGAGCTGCTGGCACGCCTGCGTGCGCTGCTGCGGCGCTCGCAGGCCGCGACCACCGCGGTGCTCAGCCTGGGACCGCTGGAGATGGACACCGCACTGCGCCGCGTCAACCTGGCCGGTCAGACCATGGAGCTGGGGCCGCGCGAGTGGACCGTGCTCGAGTACCTGCTGCTGCAGGCCCCGAAGCCGGCCGCCAAGGACAAGCTGCTGGCGGCGCTGACCGGCTGGGACAAGGAAATCACGCCCAACGCCATCGAGGTCTACGTCTCGCGCCTGCGCGCCAAGCTGGAGCCGGCCGGGGTGGCGCTGCGCTCGATCCGCGGCTTCGGCTACCGGCTCGAACTGCTGCCACCGTCCGCCCATGCGCGCGAGCCCTGAACACCGGTCGGCCGAAGGCCTGATCTGGGGGCTGCAGCGGCGCCTGCTGGTGCTGCTGTTTCTCCCATTGGGGCTGGTCGGGCTGGTGAGTGTCTATTTCCACTACCAGAGCGCAGGCACCGCGGCCTTGCAGCAGGACCAGCAACTGCTGCGGCTGGTGCCGATGCTGGCCGACTCGGTGGTGGTGACCTTGCCCCGCGACGCCCCCCGACCGATCGACATCGACGCCGACCCTGGGCTGGCCCTGCTGCTGGCGCCGCCGGTGGACGTGTTCCTCAAGGAGCGCGAGGGCTATGCCGGCTACGGGGTGATGGATGCCAACGGCCGTCTGCTGCTCGGGGACCACTGGCTGCCGACCGTGTTGCCCTCCACCGAAGACGCCGAGTTCCTCAGCGTGGTCGACGGCGGCATCACCTACCGGGTGGTGGCGCAGCGCAGCCCGACCGCGGCGGGCGAGCTCATCATCATGCTGGCCGACGGTTCCGATGGGCGCCAGCAGTGGCTGGACACGGTGCTGCTGCGGGTGTTGCTGCCCAACCTGCTGCTCATGGTGGTGGCCGCGGTGGCGGTGACCTGGGCGGTGGCGCGGGCCCTGCGCCCGCTGATCGACCTAAAGGAAGCGGTCGAGCGCCGCTCGCCCCGCGACCTCAGCCCCATTGATGCCGAGAGCGCCCCGGCCGAGGTGCGGCCGCTGGTGTCTTCGCTCAATCGGCTGTTCTCGCTGGTGAACGACCAGACGCAGGCGCAGCGCCGCTTCGTGGCCGACGCCGCGCACCAGCTGCGCACGCCGCTCGCCGGGCTGCAGGCGCAGGTCGAGGCCTGGTCGCAGGCGGCCCGTTCGATGGGTGGCACAGAGGCGCTCAGTCTCCGGGTCGAGCAGGTGCACCGCCTGCGGGACGCGACGCGCCGGACCTCGCAGCTGGCCAACCAGCTGCTGGCGCTCTCGCGCGCCGACAGCGTGAGCGCCAGCACCCACCCGATGGAGCAGGTCGACCTGCAGGAGCTGTGCGAGAACATCCTGGCACTCCATCTGGATGCCGCGGCCGACAAGCAGATGGACCTGGGACTGGAGGCCGCGCCGGCCCAGACCCGTGGCCACGCCTGGTTGCTGCGCGAGCTGCTGATCAACATCGTGGACAACGCGGTCAAGTACACCCCGCCGGGCGGACGCATCACGCTGCGCTGTGGCCAGGACCTCGCGGCCGAGCCGCCACAGGCCTGGATCGAGGTCGAGGACGATGGTCCTGGCATTGCCGAAGACGAGCGACAGCGGGTGCTGGAACGCTTCTACCGCCTGCCCGGCACCCAGGCCGATGGCAACGGACTGGGGCTGGCCATTGCCGACGAAATCGCCCGATCCCACCACACCCAGCTGCAGCTGCTGACCGGCGGAAACGGGCGGGGATTGCGCGTGCGCGTGGTGTTCGAGGCGGTCCGGGCCGGCGGGAGGCCTGTGCGAGAATCACCGGAGGGATGACACACCACGGGCCGGACGCATGGCCAGCCCGACTGCTGAACACCAACGGACCCGACCACCCATGAGCTCCAGCGCTTCCTCGTCCACGGCCGCCGCCTCTCCCGATGCCGCCAGTGAAGGCGCCGAGAGCACCGAGTCCGGTGGCCGCAAGCGGCCCAAGCCCGGTGAGCGCCGGGTGCAGATCCTGCAGGCGCTGGCGACCATGCTGGAACAGCCCGGCGCCGAGCGCGTGACGACCGCCGCGCTGGCCGCCCGGCTGGATGTCAGTGAAGCTGCTCTCTACCGCCATTTCGCCAGCAAGGCCCAGATGTTCGAGGGCCTCATCGAGTTCATCGAACAGTCCGTGTTCGGTCTGGTCAACCAGCTGGGCGAGCGCGAGCCCGATCCGGTGCTGCGTTCGCGCAAGCTGGTCACGCTGCTGCTGCAGTTTGGCGAGAAGAACCCCGGCATGGCGCGCGTCATGGTGGGCGATGCCCTGGTGTACGAGAACGAGCGCCTGCAGCAGCGCATGAACCTGTTCTTCGACAAGATCGAGTCGGCGCTGCGCCAGAACCTGCGCGAGATCGCCGTGCTCTCGTCGGCGACCACCCCCACCGTCGATGCCCAGGCCGATGCCTCGGTCATCACGGCCTTCTGCATGGGGCGGCTGCAGCGTTTTGCCCGCAGCGGCTTCAAGCGCCCGCCCAGCGAGAACCTTGACCACGGCCTGCGCCTGCTGCTGCCCGACGGGCGCCTGTGACCTCCCGGGTCCGGGTGTGCGGGTAAACCCGCAGATGCCGGCGCTGGGCGCCGCGCATTAGGGCGCAGCCCCTAGACAAAATTCCCGTTGCACGCCGCAGGTTGCGCCTGGGGTCATTCTTTTGCGGTAAAAATAGCACGACCGTTCGATTTGTGGGCGGTCTTCTTTTTTTATCACCGCATGAGCGCCACCACTTCCTCCAAACGCCCGCGCAGCGACGCCGCCCTCACGCGGTCGCTGCAAAAAGGCCAGCAGACCAAGGCCGCCATCGTCGATGCGGCGCTCGGTCTGGCGACGCAGATCGGCCTGGAAGGCCTGTCCATTGGCGCGCTGGCCGAGGTCATGCAGATGAGCAAGTCGGGCGTGTTTGCGCACTTCGGTTCGCGCGAGGAGCTGCAGATTTCGGTGGTGCGCGAGTACCACCACCGTTTCGAGGAAGAGGTCTTCTACCCGGCCATGTCGGTGCCGCGCGGCCTGCCACGCCTGCGCGCGCTGTTCGACAACTGGATGAAGCGCACCTCGGTGGAAATCGACTCGGGCTGCCTCTACATCAGTGGCGCAGTGGAGTTCGACGACCGGCCAGGGCCGGTGCGCGACGCGCTGGCCAGCTCGGTCAGCACCTGGCTGGCGGCCATGAAGCGCGCCATCGAGCTCGCCATCGAAGAGGGCCACCTGCGCGCCGACACCGACGCCGACCAGATGCGCTTCGAGATCCATTCCCTGATTCTTGCGCTGCACTACGAGGCCCGCTTCCTGCGCGCGCCCGATTCGCTGCAGCGCGCGGTCACCGCCTTCGAGGGCATCGTGCTGCGCTACAGCGCGGGCGACGCCACCGACCCCTTACCCGCTCGCAAGACGGCCCGCAAACCGCGCGTCGCCTGACCTTCCCTTTCTTCACAAACCCTCCACAGGAGTTCACCCATGCCCGTCTACAACCCGCCCCTGCGCGACATGCAGTTTGTGATGCACGAGGTGCTGAACGTCAGCGCCGACTTCCAGTCCATGCCCCAGCACGCCGAGATGGATGCCGACACCATCAACGCCGTGCTCGAAGAGGCCGGCAAGTTCGCCTCGCAGGTGATCTTCCCGCTGAACATCAGCGGTGACACCGAGGGCTGCACGCTCGACAAGACCACGCACGAGGTCAAGACCCCCGTCGGCTTCAAGGAAGCCTACAAGACCTACACCGACGGCGGCTGGTCGGCCCTGTCGTGCGACCCCGAATACGGCGGACAGGGCCTGCCCCTGGTGGTGAACCAGTGCCTGTACGAAATGATGAACTCGGCCAACCAGGCCTGGACCATGTACCCCGGTCTGAGCCATGGTGCCTACGCCGCGCTGCACGAGCACGGCACGCCCGAGCAGAAAGCCCTGTACCTGCCCAAGCTGGTCAGCGGCGAGTGGACCGGCACCATGTGCCTGACCGAGCCGCACTGCGGCACCGACCTGGGCCTGATGCGCACCAAGGCCGAACCGCAGGCCGACGGCACCTACAAGATCACCGGCAACAAGATCTTCATCAGCGCCGGTGAACACGACATGGCCGCCAACATCGTGCACCTGGTGCTGGCCCGCCTGCCCGACGCGCCCCCCGGCATCAAGGGCATCAGCCTGTTCGTGGTGCCCAAGTTCCTGGCCAGCGCCGACGGCACGCTCGGCGCGCGCAACGGCATCTACTGTGGTGGCCTGGAGCACAAGATGGGCATCCACGGCAACGCCACGGCGCAGATCGTCATCGACGGCGCCATCGGCACCCTGGTGGGCCAGCCGCACAAAGGCATGCAGGCCATGTTCGTGATGATGAACGCCGCCCGCCTGGGCGTGGGCAACCAGTCGCTGGGCCTGACCGAGGTGGCCTACCAGAACGCCCTGGCCTATGCCAAGGACCGCATCCAGATGCGCAGCCTCTCCGGCGCCAAGGCCAAGGACAAGCCGGCCGACCCGATCATCGTGCACCCCGACGTGCGCAAGATGCTGCTGACCGCCAAAGCCTATGCCGAAGGCGGCCGCGCGCTGGCGATGTTCAGCTCGGTGCTGCTGGAGAAGGTGCACCACCACCCCGACGAGAAGGTGCGCAAGGACAGCGACGAAATGCTGTCGCTGCTCACGCCCATCGTGAAGGCCTTCCTGACCGACAACGGCTACCAGGCCGCCACCATGTGCCAGCAGGTCTTCGGCGGCCACGGCTACATCAAGGAATGGGGCATGGAGCAGTTCGTGCGCGACGCCCGCATCAACATGATCTACGAAGGCACCAACACCATCCAGTCGCTGGACCTGCTGGGCCGCAAGGTGCTGGGCAACAACGGCGCGACGCTCAAGAAGTTCGGCAAGCTGGTGACCGCGCTGGTGATGGAAGAGGGCGTCAACGAGAAGATGGCCGAGTTCATCAACCCGCTGGCGGTGCTGGGCGAGCAGATCACCAAGTTCACCATGGAGATCGGCTTCAAGGGCCTGCAGAACCCCGACGAGGTGGGCGCCGCCGCGGTGGACTACCTGCGCGTGGCCGGCCACCTGGTGTTCGGCTACTTCTGGGCCCGCATGGCCCAGGTGTCGCTGCAGAAGATCGCCGAGGGCAGCACCGACCCGTTCTACACCGCCAAGCTGCAGACCGCGCGCTTCTACTTCGCCAAGCTGTTCCCCGAGACCGCGACGCTGATGCGCACCGCGCGCGCAGGCAGCAAGGTGCTGATGGACACCGACGCCGCATTGGCCTGATTCACGTCATTCAACAACACCGGAGACAGACATGAAGAAGACCGCCATTGCCTCCTTGCTGGGCCTCGCCGCCGTGTCCGCCTTTGCGCAGATGTCGCCGGCCGGCCTGTGGAAGACCATCGACGACGACTCGAAGAAGGAGAAGTCGCTGGTGCGCATCACTGAAAGCAATGGCCTCTTCTCCGGTCGCATCGAGAAGCTGCTCGACCCCGACACCAAGCCCGACACCGTCTGCGAAAAGTGCACCGACGAACGGAAAGACAAGCCGGTGCTGGGCATGACCATCCTGCGCAACCTCAAGCAGAACGCCGATGACAAGGCCGTGTACGACGGCGGTGACATCACCGACCCGAACAACGGCAAGGTCTACCGCGCCCGCCTCAAGCCGGTGGATGGTGGCAAGAAGCTGGAGATGCGCGGCTACATCGGGCCGTTCTACCGGACCCAGGTGTGGCACCGCGTCGAGTGAAACGATCTGTCTTCCCAACAGGACCCAACATGAAACGATTCCAAGTGAAAAAAGTCGCCGTACTCGGCGCGGGCGTGATGGGCGCGCAGATTGCGGCGCACCTGGTCAACGTCAAGGTGCCGGTCGTCCTGTTCGACCTGCCGGCCAAGGAGGGCGCCAAGAACGGCATCGTCACGCGCGCCATCGAGAACCTCAAGAAGCTCAAGCCCTCGCCGCTGGGCGTGGCCGCGGACGCCGACCTGATCGGCCAGGCCAACTACGAGGAGCACCTGGAACAGCTGCGTGGCTGCGACCTCATCATCGAGGCCATCGCCGAGCGCATGGACTGGAAGCTCGATCTCTACAAGAAGATCGCCCCCTTCGTCGCCGAACACGCCATCGTCGCGTCCAACACCTCGGGCCTGTCGATCACGAAGCTCAGCGAAGGCCTGCCCGAGGCGATCAAGCCGCGCTTCTGTGGCATCCACTTCTTCAACCCGCCGCGCTACATGACGCTGGTGGAGCTGATCAACACCCCGACCACTGAAGCGCAGATCCTCGACGACCTGGAAGCCTTCGTCACCAGCGGTCTGGGCAAGGGCGTGGTGCGCGCCAAGGACACGCCCAACTTCGTGGCCAACCGCATCGGCATCGCCGGCATGCTGGCGACGATGAAGGAGGTTGAGAACTTCGGCCTGACCTACGACGTGGTGGACGACCTGACCGGCAAGCGCCTGGGCCGCGCGTCCAGCGGCACCTTCCGCACCGCCGACGTGGTGGGGCTGGACACCATGGCCCACGTCATCAAGACGCTGCAGGACAACCTGAACGAGCAGACCGACCCGTTCTACGGCAGCTTCGGCACGCCGCCCGTGCTGGCCAAGCTGATCGAGATGGGGAACCTGGGCCAGAAGGCCAAGGCCGGTTTCTTCAAGAAGGTCGGCCGCGACATCCAACGCTTCGACCTGGAGAGCGGCGAGTACGTGCCCGCGGGCGAGAAGGCGGACGAGGTCTATGGCCGCATGCTCAAGCGCCCGGCCGCCGAGCGCCTGAAGCTCTTGCGCAACGCCGAAGGCCCGCAGGGCCAGTTCCTCTGGGCCATCCTGCGCAACGGCTTCCACTACGCCGCCGTGCACCTGGCCTCGATTGCCGAGACCGCGCGCGACTTGGACCAGGCCATGCGCTGGGGCTTCGGCATGAAGCAGGGCCCCTTCGAGCTGTGGCAGGAAGCCGGCTGGCTGGAGGTGGCGAAGATGGTCCAGGAAGACATCGACGCCGGCAAGGCACTGTGCAAGACGCCGCTGCCCGACTGGGTCTTCAAAGGCCCCGTGGCCGAGGCCGGTGGCGTGCACACCGCCTTGGGGTCGTGGAACCCGTCCAAGGGCGTGTTTGAAGCGCGCCGCAGCCTGCCGGTCTATGAGCGCCAGCACTTCCCCGAACTGCTGCTGGGCGAAGCCGGGCCGAAGTTTGAGACGGCTGGCACCACCATCGAAGAGAACGATTCGATCCGTGTCTGGACGCTGGATGGCGACGTGCTGATCGCCAGCATCAAGACCAAGATGCACGCCATCAGCCCCGAGGTGTGTGAAGGCCTGATGGCCGCCATCGACCTGGCCGAGGCCGAGTACCAGGGCCTGGTGGTCTGGTCGGGTGACGAGCCTTTCAGCGCCGGCGCCGACCTGCAGGCCATGCTGCCGGCCTTCATGGCCGTGGGCGTGGCGGCGATCGAAGACGCCGAGGGCTTCATGCAGCAGATGATGCTGCGCCTGCGCTACGCCAACGTGCCGGTGGTCTCCGCGGTGCGTGGCCTGGCGCTGGGTGGCGGCTGCGAGCTGGCGGTGCACAGCGCGCGCCGCGTGCTGCACATGGAAAGCTACGTCGGTCTGGTGGAAGTGGGCGTGGGCCTGGTGCCGGGCGCCGGCGGCCTGACCTACATCGCGCGCCGTGCGGCCGAGAACGCCGAGACCTCGACGGGCAAAGACCTGCTGCCCTTCCTGACCGAAGGCTTCACTGCCGCGGCCATGGCCAAGGTCGGCACCAGCGCCATCGAGTCGCGCAAGCTCGGCTACGTGCTGCACTCCGACCTGATCGTGCCCCACAAGGACGAGCTGCTGTTTGTCGCCATCAACGAAGCCAAGGCCCTGTTCGCGGGCGGCTATCGCGCGCCGCACAAGCGCCTGTTCCCGGTCGCCGGCCGCGACGGCAAGGCCACCATCCTGGGCAGCCTGGTCAACATGCGCGACGGCGGCTTCATCAGCCAGCACGACTTCCACATCGCCTCGCTGATTGCGAACGTGGTCACCGGCGGCGACGTCGAAGCCGGCACGCTGGTGAGCGAGGAATACCTGATGACGCTGGAGCGCCAGGCCTTCTGCTCGCTGATCGTCCACCCAAAAACGCAAGAGCGCATTCTGGGCATGCTCAACACCGGCAAGCCCGTCCGCAACTGAGGAAGCGACATGAAACAAGTTCAAGACGCCTACATCGTCGCCGCCACCCGTACGCCCATCGGCCGTTCACACAAGGGCTCCTTCAAGCACCTGCGGCCGGACGACCTGCTGGCCCACGCGCTGCGCGCCGCCATGGCCCAGGTGCCCAGCCTGGACCCGAAGGCGGTGGAAGACGTGATCGCCGGTTGCGCGATCCCCGAAGCCCAGCAGGGCCTGAACGTGGCGCGCATCGGCGCCATCCTGGCCGGCCTGCCCAACTCGGTGGGCGGCATCACGGTCAACCGCTTCTGCGCCTCCGGCCTGTCGGCCGTGGCCATGGCGGCCGACCGCATCCGCGTCGGTGAAGCCGACGTGATGATCGCCGCCGGCACCGAGAGCATGAGCATGGTGCCCATGATGGGCAACAGCCCCAGCCTCTCGCCGACCATCTTCCGCAACACCGACGACATCGAGAGCTACGGCATCGCCTACGGCATGGGCCTGACGGCCGAGAAGGTGGCGCAGCAGTGGAAGGTGAGCCGCGACGCGCAGGATGCCTTCGCCGTGCAGTCGCACCAGCGCGCCGTGATCGCCATGAAGAACGGCGAGTTCACGGACGAGATCACCCCGGTGACGGTGCAGGAGCGCAGCGTGGACCTCGAGTCGGCCGAGGTGTCGGTCACCGAACGTGTGGTGAGCCTGGATGAAGGTGCGCGCCCCGATACCTCGCTCGAAGGCCTGGCCAAGCTGCGCACCGTGTTCGCCGCGCGTGGCTCCGTCACCGCCGGCAACAGCTCGCAGACCAGCGATGGCGCGGGCGCGCTGATCCTGGTGAGTGAGGCCGCTCTCAAGCGCTACAACCTCACGCCGCTGGCGCGCTTTGTCAGCTACGCCAGCCGCGGTGTGCCGCCGCACATCATGGGCATCGGCCCGGTCGAGGCGATCCCCGCTGCGCTGAAGTACGCCGGCCTGAAGCAGGACGACATCGACTGGTTCGAACTCAACGAAGCCTTCGCTGCGCAGTCGCTGGCCGTGATGAACACACTGGGCCTGGACCCGGCCAAGGTCAACCCCATGGGCGGCGCCATCGCGCTGGGCCACCCGCTGGGCGCGACCGGTGCCATCCGTTCCGCCACCGTGGTGCACGCGCTCAAGCGACACAACAAGAAGTACGGCATGGTGACGATGTGCGTGGGCATGGGGCAGGGCGCCGCCGGAGTATTTGAACGCGTGTGACCACGCGCCCCCCGCGCCGCTTCGCGTCACCCCCCAGAGGGGGGCGGCACTGGCGACCCGGCAAAGCCGGTTCCGCGGTGCCCTTGAAGGAGACACGTCTGTATGAGCGCTCACGTATTTGATCAAGCGATTGCGCTGACCTCCACGGGTAACGGGCTCTACACCGGCGCCACCTCACCCGCCTACGCCAACATGGTGGGGCCGTTCGGTGGCATCACGGCCGCGACGATGCTCAACGCCGTGATGTTGCACCCGTCCCTGCTGGGCGAGCCGCTGTCGCTGACGGTGAACTACTGCGCGGCGCTGGCCGACGGGGCGTTCGAGGTCTCAGCTCAGCCGGTGCGCACCAACCGCTCCACCCAGCACTGGGTGGTGTTGGTCACCCAGGCCGGTGCTTCGGGCGAGGCCGAGACCGTGGCCACCGCGACGGTGGTCACCGCGGCCCGGCGCGAGACCTGGAGCGTGGACGACGAGCCCATGCCCGCGGTGCGCAGGCCCGACGAGGTCAAGCCCTATACCGTGCCCTCGCCGGTGGAATGGATCCGGCGCTACGAGATGCGACCCATCGAGGGCGCCATCCCGCGCACCTGGGACGGCACCGGCAGCGACAGCCGCTCGCGTCTGTGGATGCGCGAGGCTGTGCCGCGTGCGTTGGACCTGTGCGGCCTGGCCGCGCTGGCCGATGTGTTTTTCCCGCGCATCTGGCTGCGCCGTGCGACCTATGTGCCGGCCGGCACGGTGTCGATGACGGTGTACTTTCACGCTGGTTCGGCGCAGCTGGCCGAGGTCGGCCACGGCTGGGTGCTGGGCCAGGCGCGCGCGCAGGCCTTCCGCAACGGCTTCTTCGACCAGACGGCGCTGCTCTGGAGCGAGGCCGGGCACCTGCTGTGCTCCAGCCACCAGGTCGTCTACTACAAGGAGTAGCGGCGGGGCGTGGGGTGCGTTCTGTTCAGGGGCGGCCCAGGAACAGGTACAGCCCCGTGTACCCCTTGGGAGCGCTCACCACGCTCAGGTACAGCGGCCCCATGCCCGTGTCCGCGCCGATGAACAGGCTGGTGCCCCAGCGCAGGCCGTGGATGCTGATGTCGCGCCGGCTGGCCCAGGCGTTGCCGCCCTCCAGCGAACCGCCCGCAAACAGCGCGCGCGCCACGCCCACGTTCCAGGGCAGGCGCTGGTAGTAGGTCAGGCGGCCGAACAGCAGGTAGTTGCCCGCGACCTGGCCGACCCGGTAGCCCGAGAGCTGCTGGAAGCCCCCCAGCGAAAACTCGTCGATGGCGCCCACCGGCACCCGCGTGGCGCGGGCGAAGCGGGCGCCGACGTTCAGCGTGTGTGCGCCCCAGGAGTGCACCGTGCTGCCGTTCATTTCCAGCCGGTTGAACGAGACGTCGTCGCCCCCCGAGACCAGGCGCCGCCGGCCCGCCGCCAGCTCGCTCTGGAAGCGGTAACCGGACGACGGGAAGTTGGCGTAGTCCAGCTGGTCCGAGATCAGCGCGGCGCGCACACCGACGTCGCGCCATTTCTGTGTGGCGATGACCTCGCTGTCGTCGACCTCGCGCGAGACCAGCTCGGGCGTGGCCTTGTGCAGACCCAGCTGCACGCCCAGGCGCAGGTCGCCGTAGCGTCCCAGCAGGCCGATCGGCCAGCCGTAGTCGGCGCCCAGCTTCAGACCCTGCCGCGTGCCGGTGCCCAGCGCCTGGCCGTCGGCGCCGTAGACCTCCAGCCGCTTGAGGCTGGCGTCGACATAGCCCGCGACGAAGCTGTCGTTGGCCCGGCCCAGCGGCTGGTAGAGTTCCGAGAAGGCGGCCAGCGAGGCGCCGATCTGCAGCCGGTTGCGCCATTCGGCGCCGCTGTCGTTGAACCAGTGGCGGTTGTGGCCGATCAGCAGGTTGAAGTCGCCACGGCCATCGAAGTCGGTGCGCAGGTCCAGGCCCAGGCGCAGGTAGTTGGGGCCCCAGTCGTTCTCGCGCAGGCCGATCACCAGCGTCTCGTCGGTGTTGTCGCGCACCCGTTCCAGCCGGTAGTCGACGCGGTCGTAGTCGCCCGTGGCCGAGAGCTTCTGCAGGTCGGCCTCGATCTGGGGCACGTTGACCCGCTGCCCGGGTGCGGTGTCCAGCGCAAGCGCCAGCGGCTCGACCCGGCTCTCGGGCACGCCCTCGAAGCGCACCGCCTTGATCTGTCCCATGCGTTCGGCGTAGGCCTGCGCGTTCATGCCGCGGCTGGCCTGCCACTGTGCGTAGCCGGCCGGGTCCGCTGAGAAGCGCCTGAGCGCCTCGGCCACGCTGCGCGCGTGGTCCAGGCCGATCTTCACCAGCTCGGGCGCCTTCTCGAAGTCGGCCGAGGTCAGCTTGCCCAGCGAGGGCTGGATCAGCAGGTCGGCGGGCGTGAGCGTGGCGATGCTGGCTTGCACGTTCTGCTCGGTCAGGATGTTGACCATCTGCGTGGTGATGCCCAGCAGGCTGCCCAGGGTCTCGCGCCCGGCCAGCGGCGTGCCGATGTTGACCGCGATGATCACGTCCGCACCCATGCGGCGCGCCACGTCCACCGGCAGGTTGTTCACCAGGCCGCCGTCGCCGAGGATCTGGCCCTCCAGATCCAGCGGCGCGAACACGCCCGGCACCGACATGCTCGCGCGCATCGCGGCGGCTAGGTCGCCGTGGTCCAGCACCACGGCCTTGCCGGTCTCCATGTCGGTGGCCACGGCACGGAACGGGGTGGGCAGCCCGTCGAATGTGGCCAGCAGGCGCGTGGACAGCGTGTAGCGGCGCAGCAGCAGCTCCAGCGAGCGCGTCGACACCGCGCCCGTGGGCAGGCGGAACTCGCCGTCGCGGAAGCCGATTTCCAGCACCGGCGAGAGCTCGAAGTCCTCTTCCTTGCGGCGCTGCGAGAGCAGCTGGCGCGGCACGCGGCGCTCGAACACGTCGCCCCAGTCCACCTTCAGCAGCTCGCGTTCGAGGTCGTCGGCGCTCATGCCGGCGGCGTACAGGCCGCCGATGATCGCGCCCATCGAGGTGCCGACGATCATGTCCACCGGCACCTTCATTTCTTCCAGCACCTTGAGCACGCCCACGTGCGTCAGACCACGCGCGCCGCCGCCCGAGAGCACCAGGGCGACCTTGGGCTTCTGCACGGCGGGCGGGGGCGCGGCCGGCGCCGGGGCCTGTGCATTCACGGCGTTGGACGACAGCAGCAGCCACAGCGCGGCCAGCAGGGCGCGCAGCCAGAGGGACAGGGTCGGTTGGTGCATCGGAACGCTCACGGACGGCAGGATGCGACCGAGTGTAGGAGCGCGGCGCCGGCGTGTCGCGGATTGGGCAGGCCACCCCACGCCGTGCGGCGCTTTCGTGTTACCTTGCGCCGACTTTTTGCCACCCCAGAGCGAGCTCCACACCATGTCCGACATCCTCGTCCACACCGAAGCCGGCATCACCACGCTGACCTTCAACCGCCCCGACAAGAAGAACTCCATCACCGCCGCCATGTACGGCGCGCTGGCCGACGCGATCGCCGCCGCAGCCGCCGACCCGGCCGTGCGCGTGGTGGTGTTCCAGGGCAACGAAACCACCTTCAGCGCCGGCAACGACATCGGCGACTTCCTCAACAACCCGCCCGCGACCGAAGACTCGCCGGTGTTCCGTTTCCTGCGCGGCATCGCCCAATTTCCCAAGCCGCTGCTGGCCGCGGTGTGTGGCCCGGCCGTCGGCATCGGCACCACGCTGCTGTTCCACTGCGACCTGGTCTACGCAGGCGACAACGCCGCGTTCTCCATGCCCTTCGTGAACCTGGGCCTGTGCCCCGAGGCCGCGTCCAGCCTGCTGGTGCCGCAGATGCTGGGCTACCACCGCGCCGCCGAGGCGCTGCTGCTGGGCGAGCCCTTCATGGCCGAGGCCGCGCTGGAAGTGGGGCTGGTCAACCGCGTGCTGCCGCCGAGCGAGGTCACCGGCTACGCGCAGTCGGTGGCGCGCAAGCTGGCCGCCAAGCCGCTGGCCTCGCTGGTCGAGACCAAGCGCCTGATGAAGAAGGGCAACGCCGCGCTGGTGATGGCCACCATGGCCGAAGAGGGCGCGAGCTTCGGCCGCATGCTCGGCGAGCCGGCCGCCAAGGAAGCCTTTGGCGCCTTCATGGAACGCCGCAAGCCGGACTTCTCGAAACTCTGATCAGGCGATTCGCCGCCGGGCCGCCCCAAGGCGAATCAGCCCCCTCGAGGGGCAGCGACCCGCGCAGCGGCGGAGTGTGGGGGCTTCAGTTCAGTCGCGCCACCCAGTAGGTCGCGCCTTCGGGACCGTAGCGCTCCGAGTGCGGCGCGCCGTGCTCCAGTTCGAACAGGTCGCCCGGTTTCAGGTGCTGGGTCTCGCCACCCACGGTCAACCACATCTCGCCCTGCACCACCTTGGCCTTCACCGCGAAGGGGTGCGTGTGTTCTTCCAGCACCGTGTCCGGTGCCCACACCCGCTCCAGCACCTCGTCGAAGCCTTCGGCCAGGGCGACGCTCTTGAATGTTTCAAAGGTCTTGGGCATGGCGTTCTCCTGTCTGCGCGCTGCTCACCATTGCAGCACGGCCGTGTGGGCCTTGCGGGGGTAGGGGTTTGCCGCCCACCGGGTCTGTGTAGCATCGTCGGTCCTGCGTCCCGACACCCGAAAGGCCCGCCATGTCCTACATGCTCCTGATCCACGAACCCGTTGGCCAGCGCGCCACCCGCACCGAAGCCGAGGGCCGCACCGCCTACGCCGCCATGGTCGCGTTCGGCGAGCGGCTGGCGGCCGAGGGGCGGCTCAAGGCGGTGGAGTCGCTGGCGGGTCTGGACGGCGCGGTGCGCGTGAGCCACGCCAGCGGGCAGGCCCAGACCCTGGACGGGCCCTTCGCCGAGGCCAAGGAAATGATCGGAGGCTTCTTCCTGCTGCAGAACGTGAACCGCGAGCAGGCCATCGCGCTCGCCCACGAGTGCCCGGCCGCGCAGTGGTGCACGGTGGAGGTGCGGGCGCTGGCGCCCTGTTTCGACGAAAGCCACGCCTGATCCGGGTTTTCCCGTAGATCGGGCCTGTCGAAATCGCGCAGGCTGCTTCGTCGTGGTGTTGTCGCCACCAAGGAGTCCTGCCATGCCCACCCTGCATTTCGACATCCACATCGCCGCGCCGCGCGAACGCGTCTGGCGCACCATGCTCTACACGCCCACCTACGAGCGCTGGACCGCCACCTTCTGTGAAGGCTCGCGCTACGACGGCAGCTGGGAGGCCGGAACGCCCATCCGCTTCCTGGGCCCCAACGGAGACGGCATGGTGGCGGAGATCGCCGAACACCGGCCGGCCGAGTTCGTCTCGATCCGCCACCTCGGCACGATCAGCAACGGCGTGGAAGACACCACCAGCGAGGCGGTGCGCGCCTGGGCGCCGTGCTTCGAGAACTACAGCTTCACCGACGAGGCCGGCGGCACGCGCCTGCGCGTCGACTGCGACGTGTTCGGCAGCTACGAGGACTGGATGAACCAGACCTGGCCCAAGGCGCTGCAGGCGCTCAAGAACATCTGTGAAACCCCCACCTGAGGAGAGTCCCATGACCACCACCACCGTGCCCATGTGCGCCGTCGTGCACTTTGAAATGCCCTACAAGGACCGCGAGCGCGCCGCGCGCTTCTACGCCGCCGCCTTCGGCTGGACCCACCAGTTCCTCGGTCCGGAGATGGGCGACTACATGCTGGTCAACACCGCGCCGGCCGGCGCCCGCCCGCCTGTGCCGCCCGAGGCCGCACTGGGCTCGATCAACGGCGGCCTGTTCCCGTTCAACGCCGACTGGCCGATGCAGCACCCGTCGGTGGTGATCGGCGTGCCCGACATCCGCGCTGCGATGCAGCGGGTGCGCGACGCGGGCGGCGAGGTGATCGGCGAGCCAATGGCCATTCCCGGCGTGGGCCAGTACGTGGTGTTCCGCGACACCGAGGGCAACCACAACAGCATGATGGAACCGGACATGCAACCCCCCGCCTGCAAAACATGATCACCCCCGCCGTGCTGCGCACGACCCCCTCAAGGGGGCAACACCTGCGGCCTGGCAAAGCCAGTTCCGCGGTGTTCTCGAAACTGAAAACCAGAGGACCGTTCTCATGCGATTCATGATCATTGTCAAAAGCTGCCCCGAGTTCGAGGCCGAGCTCATGCCCGAGGCGCCCGAGGAACTCATGGCCGAGATGGCCGCCTACCACGAGGAGTTGGCGCGCGCGGGCGTGCTGCTCGACGGCAGCGGCCTGCACCCCAGCCGCACCGGCTGGCGCATCCACTACGACGAGGCCGGCGGCCGCAAAGTCGTCGACGGCCCGTTTGCCGAAGCCAAGGAGCTGATCGCCGGCTACACCCTGATCCAGGTGCGCTCGCGCGAAGAGGCGATGGAGTGGAGCCGGCGCTTTCCGAACCCCGCCGGCAAGGGCAGGCCCGCCGTGATCGAGCTGCGCCAGCTGATCGAGCTCGACGAGTTCCCGCCCAGCGCCGCGCTCGACCAGATGAAAGCCATCGACGGCATCGCCCCACAACCCTGAAGGAGAACCCCCATGTTTCGCCAGATCTTTGTCAACCTGCCCATCCAGGACATGGCCCGCTCCCAGGCCTTCTTCAAGGCCCTGGGCCTCACGTTCAATCCGCGCTTCACCAACGAGCAGGGCGCCTGCCTGGAGATCGGCGAGAACTTCTACGCCATGCTGCTGGTCAAGCCCTTTTTCCAGGGCTTTGTCCAGAAGCCGATCAGCGACGCCCACCAGAGCACCGAGGTCATCCTGGCCCTGTCGGTGGACAGCCGCGCCGAGGTGGAGGAGGTGGTGCGCAAGGCCGTGGCCGCCGGGGCGACCCGCATTCCGGAGCCCAAAGACTACGGCTTCATGTTCCAGGACGGTTTCGCCGACCTCGACGGCCACCAGTGGGAGGTGTTCTGGATGGACGAGGCGGCCGCGCCCGCGCAGATGTGACGGCAGGGGTGTAGAAACGGCGCGTGCATTCCGCGATCCACGACACCATCGCCACCGTCTGGCGCCTCGAATCCGCCCGCATCGTGGCGGCGGTGGCGCGGCGCGTGCGCGACGTGGGCGTGGCCGAAGAACTGGCGCAGGACGCCCTGGTCGCGGCCCTGGAGCGCTGGCCGCTCGATGGTCTGCCCGACAGGCCCGCCGCCTGGCTCATGACCACCGCCCTGAACCGCGCGCTCGACCACCTGCGCCACCGCCAGATGGCCGACGCCCGGCACGGTGACATCGCCAGCGACCTCGAAGCGATGGAGGCCCACGTGGTTCCAGACTTCAGCGACAGCCTCGACCGCCGGCGCGAAGACGCCGTGCTGGGCGACGACCTGCTGCGGCTGATCTTCACCGCCTGCCACCCGGTGCTGCCGCCCGAATCGCGCGTGGCGCTCACGCTCAAGCTGCTGGGCGGCCTCTCCACCGCCGAAATCGCCCGTGCCTACCTGGTGCCCGAGGCCACGCTCGCGCAGCGCCTGGTGCGCGCCAAGCGAACCCTGGCCGATGCGAGGGTGCCGTTCGAACTGCCGCCGCCCGAGCAGCTGGGCGAGCGCCTGGCCTCGGTGCTGGAGGTGGTCTACCTGGTCTTCAACGAGGGCTACACCGCCACCAGCGGCGCCGACTGGATGCGCCCCGCGCTGTGTGACGAGGCCCTGCGCCTGGGGCGCATGCTGGCCGAACTCGCGTCGCAGGAGGCCGAGGTGCTGGGCCTGCTCGCGCTGATGGAGATCCAGGCCTCCCGCACCGCGGCGCGCACCGACCGCGAGGGCCAGCCCATCCTGCTGGCCGACCAGGACCGCCGGCGCTGGGACCGGCTGCTGATCCGCCGCGGCCTGACCGCGCTGGACCGTGCGCAGGCGCTCGGTCAGCCGGTCGGCCGCTACCGCCTGCAGGCGCAGATCGCGGCCTGCCACGCGCGTGCGCCGCGCGCCGTTGACACCGACTGGAAGCAGATCGCCGCGCTCTACGCCGAACTGATGCGCGTCGCGCCCTCTCCGGTGGTGGAGCTCAACCGCGCGGTGGCGGTGGGCATGGCCGAGGGGCCGGCCGCGGGCCTGGCCATCGTCGAGACCCTGCTGCAGGACAAGGCGCTGGCGCGCTACCACTGGCTGCCCGCGGTGCAAGGTGACCTGCTGGAGAAACTCGGACGGCACGACGAGGCCAGGGCGGCGTTCCTGCAAGCGGCGGCATCCGCCGGCAATGAGCGTGAGCAGGCCTTGCTGCGCGCGCGTGCCGATGGGCCGGCGCCTACCGGTAACCGATCAACCGCCCGGCGGTGATCACCCCCAGCCAGAGCAGGACCGACAGCACACCGTGCCAGCGCCAGCCCGGGCGCGGCGGCACGCCGACCGCGGCGCCCAGCCGCCGCCAGTGCGGATCGAGCCGCAGCCACAGCGCGTTGAGCACCGCCGCGGCCAGCAGCGCCAGTTTGATGCCGAACAGTGGCTCGACCACATAGTCGAGCGGGCGCGTGGCGAAGAGCAGCGCGCCGGTGGCCAGCGCCAGCAGCAACCCGGTGATGGCCACGGGCACCAGGGTGGTCGCCAGCGGCTCCAGCGGTACAGACCGGAACGCTCCGATCAGCCGCAGATCCAGCGGCACGATGGCGCCGAACAGCAGCGCGATGCCGACCACATGACCGGTGTTGACCAGCGGGTAGAGCCAGACCGAAGCGCGCAGCACCTCCGACAGGCCAGTGGCCTGCAGTGCGGCGGCCAGGGGCTCCAGCATCAGTTGCGGTCGGGGTAAAGGTCGTAGGTCTTGCCGTCGATCACCAGGCGCTCGGCCTTGAAGACCTTCTTTTTCGGGTCGCTGTGCTTGTGGCCCGAGACGGTCAGCTTCACGCCCTTGACCAGCATCGCGTCTTTCAAGCCGGCGCGCTCGTTGCGCCAGGGCTGGCCGACCTCGACGATCCAGTTGGCGCCATCCACGGCCAGCGTCAGCTCGCCGTGCGGGTTGCCGAGCCTGGCCGCGACGATGGTGCCGGTGAGTTCGGAATTCACGTCCTCGGCCCAGACCCAGCCGTGGTGGGCGGCGGCGGGCAGGGCCAGCAACAGCCCCAAGGCTGCAGCGGCCAGCTGCAGCAAGGCACGTGAGAAGAACGGTGCGGGAGTCGGGGTCATGAAGGGCCTCGCAGGGAAGGGGAAAGGGCACCATCGGAAGTCGGCAGTGTGCGACCGTCTGTGAGAGGGCGCAATGTTTGACCCTGGTCGGGTTGGGCTGTTGTCTCATGGGCGTGGCTTTGGTTTTCCGGCGTTCGGCCGATATGCATCGGTGTCAGGACATCAACGGAGATCCCCATGCCTGTATTGCGACGCTTGCTTCCACGACGGCTTCGTGCGGATGCCGCTTCCATCGTCCTTGCCCTTGTCGGCGGTGTGGCGCCAGCTTGGGCCCAGGCGGGAACCGCAGCGCCACCAGAAGCCCAGATTGCAAAGGTGCCGATGAAGGGCGCCGGAACCTTCGGCTCCACCCTGGAGCTGCACACCGAGGTTTTCAAGCCGGCGGGGGACGGGCCGTTCCCGGTGCTTGTGTATGCCCACGGCAGATCCGGAACTCAGCAAGAGCGGAGCGCCATGACCGAGGTCGTTCCGCGCCAGTTCCTGAACTACTGGACAGAGCAGGGCTTCGCGGTGGTGGCGCCTGCGCGACCGGGCTACGGCAAGACGGGCGGCAGTGACCGCGAGGTGCCGGGGCACCGATGGGGGCCTGGCGGGGCATGCCTCGGTGCGCCAGACCCTGCGCGTGTCGCAACGGTCGCTGCAGCGGCCACTCAGGCGGCTGTCACCTGGGCGAGGGAGCAGCCGTGGGCGGTGCGGTCAAAGATCGTACTGGCGGGTAACTCGGTCGGAGGCCTCGCGACCGCGGCGCTCGCTGCGACAGATCCGGAAGGCGTCGTGGCCTACATCAACTTTGCGGGCGGGGTTGCGGGCAATCCTGACCAGTCGCCCGGTAAAAGCTGCGCCCCGGAGTTGGTGCGTGACGCGTTCTCGCGGTATGGCAAGACAACGCGCGTTCCAGGCTTGTGGCTCTATGCGGAAAACGACAGGTTCTGGGGCGCCGACGTTCCAAAGCAATGGCACGCGGCGTTTGCAGAAGGAAGCCCGGGCGCGGTCTTCGTTGCGACGCCGCCTGTGCCCAATGCGGACGGACATGAGCTCATCTTCGTCGGCCGTGACCTGTGGTCCGCCGCTGTCGACAGATTTCTGAAGGACATGGGACTTCGGTAGCCGCGCGATCCTCGCCTGGAAAGAGGGGTGGCCCGTCACACCCCCGTCACACCCCCTCCCGATGATCCGCCGGTCGGGCGCCTGTTGATGGCGCACCGCAGCACCACCGATCATCCGTTCATCTCACCGGAGGGAATCCCCATGTCGTTCCTGTCCCGTCTCCTGGGTCTGGCCCTGCTGGGCCTGACCGCCTCGATGGCGCTGGCCCAGTCGCCCGCCGCGGCCCATCGCCACGCCTCTCATGGCAGCGCCGAGCGGCCTTCGCATGTGCAGCTCGGCCCGCGCCCGTTCTTCCTGGTCGACGACATGGCCGACGGTCCGCTCAAGCGCGATCTGCAGCGCTGCGCCAAGCGCGGCGACTTCACGCCGCGCGACTTTTCCATTGGCCACCGCGGCGCCGCCATGCAGTTCCCCGAGCACACGCGGGAGTCGTACACGGCCGCCGCGCGCATGGGCGCCGGCATCGTGGAATGCGACGTCACCTTCACCAAGGACAAGGCGCTGGTCTGCCGCCATGCGCAGAACGACCTGCACACGACCACCAACATCCTGGTCACGCCGCTGGCCGCCAAGTGCACCCAGCCCTTCGTGCCCGCCGTGCTCGACGCCGACGGCAAGGTGGTGACACCGGCCAAGGCCGAGTGCCGCACCAGCGACATCACGCTCGCCGAGTTCAAGACCCTGCGCGGCAAGATGGACGCCTTCAACCCGGCGGCGCGCACACCCGAGCAGTACCTGGGCGGCACGGCCAACTGGCGCACCGACCTCTACTCGGGGCCGAGCAGCGGCACGCTGATGACCCACGCCGAGTCGATCGAGCTGTTCAAGCAACTGGGCGTGAAGATGACGCCCGAGCTCAAGAGCCCGAGCGTGGCGATGCCGTTCGACGGCTTCACGCAGCAGGCCTATGCGCAGAAGATGATCGACGAGTACAAGGCCGCCAAGGTGCCGCCGCGCGACGTGTTCCCGCAGTCCTTCGACATCGGCGACGTGCTGTACTGGGTGAACAACGAGGCCTCGTTTGGCAAACAGGCGGTGTACCTGGACGACGCCAATTCGGTCGCGGACCTGCCCGACCTCAAGACCCTGGCGGGCTACAAGTCACAGGGCATCCACTTCTGGGCGCCACCCACCTTCGCGCTGCTGGCCGCCGAGGGCGGCAAGATCGTCCCCTCACAGGCCGCGAAGGATGCCAGGGCCGCGGGTCTGGGCCTGATCACCTGGACGCTGGAGCGCTCGGGCATCCTGGCCGACGGCAACAACGGCTGGTACCACCAGACCTTCGACAGCGCGGTGAAGACCGAGGGCGACATGCTGCAGGCGCTGCACGTGCTGGCCAAGGAGGTGGGGGTGGTCGGCGTGTTCTCCGACTGGCCGGCCACCACCACCTTCTATGCCAACTGCATGAACCTGCGCTGAGCGCGCGCCGGGCGACACGGAGGGCGGTGGTCACCGCCGGGGTGTCGGCCAGGCGACGGGCCCACCCTTGTCAGCCGGGCAGCGATCGGACAGCATGGCCGCTGCCCGATCTGTCGACCGCAACGCCAGGAGACCCACATGCCGAACCGCGCCACCTTCAAACGCATGGAAGAAAGCACCCGCGAAGACTGGGCCTGCATCCTTCCCGAGGCCATGGCGATGGCCAGGACGCTGCCCGACCGGGTGCTCGACCACCTGCGGCTGCTCGATGGCGACCATGGCGGCTTCCCGGTCGACCGGCTGACACACAGCCTGCAGACCGCGACGCTGGCGCAGCGGGACGGGCGCGACGAGGAATATGTGGTGTGTGCGCTGCTGCACGACATCGGCGACACGCTGGGCTCGTTCAACCACCCCGACATCGCCGCTGCGATCCTCAAGCCTTTCGTGAGCGAGGAGAACCTGTGGATGGTGCAGCACCACGGCATCTTCCAAGGCTACAACTTCTTCCACCACATCGGGCTGGACCGCAACATGCGCGACATGTTCAAGGACCATCCGCACTACCAGCGCGCGGCCGAGTTCGTCGAGCGCTACGACAACCCGGCCTTCGACCCGGCGATGGAGGCGCTGCCGCTGAGCCACTTCGAGCCCATGCTGCGCCGGCTGATGGCGGTGCCGAAGAGCTCGGTCTACAAGGCCGCCCTGCCGGGCGGGAAGACCACCGCCTGAGGCCGGCGGTCAGGCGTAGCGCGCGACGGTCAGGCCTTCCATGCTGATCTCCGGCGTGCGGCCGGCGATCAGGTCGGCCATGACGCGGCCGGTGCCGGTGGCCATGGTCCAGCCCAGCGTGCCGTGGCCGGTGGACAGCAGCAGGTTGTCGTACCTGCATGCGCCGACGATGGGCGTGCCGTCCGGCGTCATGGGGCGCAGGCCGGTCCAGAACTCGGCCTTGGCCACGTCGCCGCCCTTGGGGAACAGGTCGGTGACCACGAACTCCAGCGTCTTGCGCCGGCTCTCGTTGAGTTCGAGGTCGAAGCCGGAGAGCTGGGCCGTGCCGCCCACCCGGATGCGGTCGCCCAGCCGTGTGACGGCGACCTTGTGGGTCTCGTCCATGATGGTCGACTCGGGTGCCTTGTGGGCGTTGGTGATGGGCACGGTGATCGAGAAGCCCTTGACCGGGTAGACCGGGATGTGAATGCCCAGCGGTGCCAGCATGGCGGTGGAGTAGCTGCCCAGCGCGAGCACATAGCAGTCCGCGGTCTTGAGGCCTTCGCTGGTGCGCACGCCGGTGATCTGGTTGCCGTTGCGCTCCAGCACGTCGATGCTCACGCCGAAACGGAACTGCACGCCCAGGGCCTTGGCCTTCTCGGCCAGCGCGTTGGTGAACTTGAAGCAGTCGCCGGTCTCGTCGCCGGGCAGGCGCAGCGCGCCCACGAACTTCTCCTGCACGTCGGCCAGCGCCGGCTCGTACTGCAGGTAGCCGGCGCGGTCGAGCACCTGGTAGGGCACGCCGTATTCCTTGAGGATCTCGATGTCCTTGGCCGTGCCGTCGAGCTGCTTCTGGGTGCGGAACAGCTGCAGCGTGCCCTGCTCGCGGTGGTCGTACTGAATGCCGATGTCGGCGCGCAGTTCCTTCAGGCAGTCGCGGCTGTATTCGGCCAGCCGCACCATGCGGCCCTTGTTGACCTGGTAGCGCGCCTCGGTGCAGTTGCGCAGCATCGACAGACCCCAGCGCCACATGGCCGGGTCGAGCATGGGCTTGATGACCAGCGGGCTGTGGTGCATCAGCAGCCATTTGATCGCCTTGACCGGCACGCCCGGGCCGGCCCAGGGCGCCGAGTAGCCGGGCGAGACCTCGCCGGCGTTGGCGTAGCTGGTTTCCAGCGCCGGGCCGGGCTGGCGCTCGATCACCTCGACCTCGTGGCCGTCGCGCGCCAGGTAGTACGCGATGGTGGTGCCGATGACACCGCTGCCCAGAACCAGTACCCGCATGTTGTTCTCCGATGAGGCCCGCGGCGCGATGGCGCCGCTGGTGGCCCGATGCAATGCGTTTTGCAAGCGCCGTGCCACCGGGCGCGTGATCGCAAGTGCTTGATCTGAAAAGAAAAGTAACTGGAGTCTTATCGAGTTGGATTGAAATCGTTACGGAAGAGGGGTGCGGGTGGATTGAAATAAATACAATGGATCGAAACCGATACACACCATGCGCATCGACGTCCACTTCACCGACCGGGTCGGCATTGCCCAGGAAATCCTCGCCGCGCTCGCCAGCCGCGCGCTCAACGTCTCGGCGGTCGAGGTCGAGCCGCCGCACATCTATATAGAAGCGCCCACGCTCGGCGCCGACGACCTGGCCGCGCTGCGCGAGCCGCTGCTGCGGGTGGCGGGTGTGCTCTCGGTGGCCGAGCTGGAGATGCTGCCGGGCGCGCGGCGGCGGCTCTACCTGGACGCGCTCATGGCCTCGCTCACCGACCCGGTGCTCGCGGTCGACGGGCGGGGTGTGGTGGTGCTGGCGAACGCGGCGGCGGTGGCGGTGTGCGGCATGCCCGAGGCCGAGCTGGCCGGCCGCTCACTGCGCGAACTCACGGGCGATGCCGCGCTGGTGGACGCGCTGGTGGCGCAGGGCGCGCGCTTGCCGGTGAGCGAGGTGCAGGTGGGCGGGCAGCGCTTCCTGATGGAGACCGTCGCGTTGCACGACGCGGGCGGCAGCGTGGCCGGCGCGGTGCTCACGCTGCACGCGCCGCAGCGCCTGGGCGAGCGCATCAGCGCGCTGCAGAACCACGGCGCCGGTGGCTTTGAGGCCATCCTGGGTCAGTCGCCCGCGATCCGTGCGCTCAAGCAGCGCGCCATGCGCATGGCGCAGGTGGACGCGCCGTTGCTGATCCGCGGCGAGACCGGCACCGGCAAGGAGCTGGTGGCACAGGCCTGCCATGCGGGCAGCCCGCGGCGCGACCAGCCCTTCTTCGCGCTCAACTGCGCGGCCCTGCCCGAGAGCCTGGCCGAGAGCGAGCTGTTCGGCTACGCCAGCGGCGCCTTCACCGGTGCGCTGCGCGGCGGGCGGCCGGGCCTCCTGGAGCTGACCGACGGTGGCACGCTGTTCCTCGACGAGGTGGGCGAGATGTCGCCCTACCTGCAGGCCAAGCTGCTGCGCTTCCTCAACGACGGCAGCTTCCGCCGCGTGGGGGGCGAGCGCGACCTGAAGGTCAATGTGCGCATCATCAGCGCGACCCACCGGGCGCTGGAGGACATGGTGGCCAGCGGCGCCTTTCGTCAGGACCTGCTGTTCCGGCTGGACGTGCTGCAGCTGAACCTGCCGCCGCTGCGCGAGCGCACCGAAGACATCCTGCCGCTGGCCCAGGTGTTCCTCGAACGCGCCTGCGCGCAGATCGGCCGGCCCAAGGCGAGACTCAGTCGAGCCGCGGGCGAGGCCCTGCTGGCCAATCCCTGGCACGGCAACGTGCGCCAGTTGCAAAACGTGGTGTTCCGCGCCGTCACGCTGAGCGACGCGGCGGTGATCGATGTGCCGGCGCTGGAACTGGCCGGGGCCGACGTGAACGACGTGTCGATGTCGGTTGCGCAGGAAGAGGTCACCACGCTGGACGCGGCGGTCTCCGGCTTCGAGCGCGATCTGCTGCAGCGCCTGTTGCCCGACTACCCGAGCACCCGCAAGCTGGCCGAGCGGTTGGGCACCTCGCACTCGGCTATCGCCGCGCGGCTGCGGCGCTACGGGCTCAAGGCCACCTGAACGGCAAAAAAAGCCCCGGCGATGGGCCGGGGCAAGCGAGGAGTTCTCGTGGAACAACAATCGGTCAGACGCCTTGCTGGATGCCCGAGAGGATCCAGCCGCCGTTGCCCTGGCGCGGCTTGGTCAGGTGCCAGATCTCGTCGACCGGGCTGGTCACGCCGTCTTCGCGCAACTCGCCGGTGAAGCGCACGCTCACCACGTAGAGAGCACCTTCTTCGGCCACTTCGAGCACTTGGGCGTTGAGGCTGAGCACGTCGGTGTGCTGGGTGGCGCCGTTGCGGTCGCGGATGTCCATTTGCAGCTCGGCGAACATTTCCGGCGAGGTGAACTGGCGGATGTCGTCCAGGTTGCCGGTGTCGTTGGCCGCCTGCAGGCGGATGTAGTTGACTTTGGCGTTGCGCTCGAAGGCGGCCACGTCGAAGTCGGCCGGAATGCGCGGCTGCGCGCCTTGGAGGTTGGCGCCGATCATCGAACCGCCGGCCGCTGCGCCACCGGTCTGCACCGGGCTGGCGGGCATGCGGAAGGTGTTGTTCGACGAACCTGCACCGGCTGCGGCGCCGGCGTATGCCATGCCGCCTTGCGAAGCCGCGGCACGCTTGCGCATGATGAAGCCGATCACGGCCAGCGCGGCCATCACCATCAGGCCGATCATCAGCATGTTGGCCAGCTCTTCACCGAAGCCCAGGTGCGAGGCCAGCGCGGCCAGGCCCAGGCCGGCGGCCAGACCGGCCACCGGGCCCATCCAGCTGCGCTTGGGCGCGGCGGCGGCACCGGCCGCGGCACCTGCGGCAGGCGCGGCGTTCGGCGTGGCATCGGGCGCCTTGGCAGGCGGGGTGGCCTGGCGCTGCATGCCCAGCGACTTGCCGCCGCCGATGCGCTTGGCCTCGGCATCCATGTGGGCGGTGCCCAGGCCCAGCGTCAGCACGACGGCGAGCAGGGAAAGCAGTTTTTTCATGAGAGGTCTCCTGCTGAAGGAAATTGAAGAACGACTAGGGTAGCGACGATTCAATCCCGAAAAAGCATATAAACAGATAGATATCTTCTTAAAAAGAAGGAATGTATGCGATGGCTCAGGTCTGGTGGAGGGCCTGCTGCCGTGTGTGGGCCTTGACCGCCTGTTGCAGCGCGCGGCGCATCGCGCTGTACCGTTCCAGCGACGCCTCCATGTCCGCCAGCGGCACATGCCCCGCCGCCGCTGCGGCCAGCACCGTGGCCTTGAGGTGCTGGTAGGCGGCCTCCATGGGCAGGAGGTCGAGTGCAGGGCGGGGGCCCGGGACCACCCGGCCGTGTTCGGCCAGCAGGGAGATGGCCGTGGACACGAAGCGCTGGTGCGCATCGGGCAGCCGGGGGTCCGCGGCGCCGGGTGGCACCAGCGGTGCGGAGACCCGCAACTGTTCGGCGCAGGTTTCGTAGTAGCGCAGGATGCGCAGCAGCTCCGCCAGGCGTTCGGTGGAGGCTGGTGTGAGTGCGCTGCGGCCCATGCGCTCCACAAAGCGCTCCACGGCGGCGTCGAGCTGCGAAAGCACCGTCTGGCCGCTGGCCAGCGCCTCGGGCGTGGCCACCTTCAGCACGGCGCCCGCCTGGTGCACGCACAGCTTGCCCAGGCGCGCGATCTCCTGCTCCAGCGCGTCCAGTGCCAGCGTGGGCACGGCCAGCACGTTGTCGTCCAGGAAGCGGGGCTGCGCCTCGTCCTCCTCCCGGGCGCGAAAGCGCTGCAGCAGCCAGTGCGTGAGGCGGTCGGCCAGCGGCCACATGAGCAGCACGCCCAGCAGATTGAATGTGGTGTGGAACAGCGCCAGCTTGGTGGCCGGGTCGGGTGGCAGCGACAGCGCTTCGCGTGCCGCCGACAGCGCGTCGACGAGCCAGGGCAGGAGCAGCAGTGCCACCGCGCCGGTGAGCAGGTTGAACAGCACGTGGGCGGCGGCCGTGCGGCGCGCGTTGGGGGTGGCGCCGATGCCGGCCAGGGCGGTGGTCACCGCGCTGCCAATGTTGGCGCCGATCACCACCGCGGCCGCGCCCTGGGGTCCGATCAGTCCGCTCTGGGCCGCGGTCAGGGTGATGGTCATGGCTGCGCTGGACGACTGCATCAGCACCGTCATCATCAGGCCGATGCCCAGCTGGGCCAGCACCGAGAGCGCGTCCGTGCCCTGCGGCAGGCTGATCTGCCCGGCCAGGCCCACGAACGCCTGCTGCAGCAGGCCGATGCCCAGGAACAGCAGCCCGAAGCCGGCCAGCGCCGTGCCCAGGGCGCCGCGGCGCTGGTGCTCGCCGCTCAGGCGCATCAACGCGCCCAGGCCCACCAGCGGCAGCGCGAGCGCCTCCATCCCGAACTTCAGACCCACCAGGGCCACGATCCAGCCGGTCATGGTGGAGCCCACGTTGGCACCGAACACCACCCACACCGCGGGCGCCAGCCCCAGCAGACCCGCGTTGACAAAGCCGATGGCGGCCACGCCCACCGCGGTGGAAGATTGCACCAGGGCCGTCACCAGCACGCCGGTGCCCAGCGCATGCCAGCGGGTGCGCGTGGACTGGCTCAGGATGTTGTGCAGGGCCGGTCCGGCGACCAGCTTGAGGCCATCGGTCATCATGCCCATGCCCAGCAGAAACAGGCCCAGACCTCCGACCAGCGGACCGAGGGAAGACCAGAGGTTCATGGTGCGAGCAAACGGTGGGAGCGTCGGGTGGCGTGGGGTGGGCTCATGAATGAACGGCGCATCGGGTGGTGAGGTTCCGGGGATTGTGGGCGCTGGCGGGGGCAGATGTCGGGCCGGTGACAGCGAAGTCTATTTATACAAAGCAAATGCTTGCTAAAAATAAGAGCCGCTGCTAAGGTGCCTCCCCATGATCCCGGACACCCCCGACCACAGCACAGACCCGGCGCCCCGGCGCGCCCGCGGGCGACCCCGCAAGACCGCCGACGAGCGCGACGACGGCAACCGCCGCCAGGACCTGCTGCGCGCCGCGGCCCGCCTGTTCCGCCAGCAGGGCTTTGCCGCCACGAGCACGCGCGACATCGCGGCCGCCGCAGGCATGCGCTCGGGCTCGCCCTTCTACCACTTTGAAAACAAGGAGGCGCTGCTGGCCGCCGTGATGCTTGAAGGCATGCAGCGCGCCACCGGGCGCCAGGCCGGTGCCATGCACGCCGCGGCCGCCGCCGCGGGCCAGACGCTGAGCGCGCGCGAGTGCCTGCGTGTGCTGGTGCGCAACCACCTGGAGGTGCTGCTGGGTGCAGAGAGCGACTTCATCCCGGTGATGCTCTACGAGTGGCGCTCCTTGTCCGAGGTGCAGCGCCAGGCGGTCAACGAGCTGCGGCGCGGGTACGAGGCCGTCTGGGTGCCGGTGCTGCAGGCGCTGCACGACAGCGGCGAGCTGCAGGGCGACCCGAGCCTGGCGCGGCTGATGATCTTCGGCGCGCTCAACTGGGCGGTGCAGTGGTTCGAGCCGGGCCGCCGGTCTTCGCTCGACGACCTGACCGAGGCGGCGCTGCAACTGTTCTTGAAGGAAGCCATATGAGCGGTCCCTACCGGTCGGTGTTCCGCGACGGCCTGTTCGCCGGTCGCGTGGTGATGGTCACGGGTGGCGGCTCGGGCATCGGCCGCTGCACCGCGCACGAGCTGGCCCGGCTGGGTGCCATGGTGGTGCTGGTGGGCCGCAACCCCGAGAAGCTGCAGGCCACGGCCATCGAGATCGCCGACGACGGCGGGCGCGCCAGCTTCCACGTCTGCGACATCCGCAACGAGGCGGGCGTGCAGGCCATGGTGGCCGACGCGGTGCAGGCGCATGGCCGCATCGACGCCCTGGTCAACAACGCGGGCGGCCAGTACATCACGCCGCTGGAGAAGATCAGCGCCAAGGGCTGGCAGGCGGTGATCGACACCAACCTGACCGGCGGCTTCCTGGTGGCGCGCGAGTGCTACCTGCAGAGCATGGCGGCGCAGGGCGGCGCCATCGTGAACATCGTCGCGGACATGTGGGGCTCCATGCCCGGCATGGGGCACAGCGGCGCGGCGCGCATGGGCATGGTGAGCTTCACCGAAACGGCGGCGATGGAGTGGGCCAGGAGCGGTGTGCGCGTCAATGCGGTCGCACCGGGATACATCGCCTCCAGCGGCATGGACCATTACCCGCCAGAGGCCGGGCCGATGCTGCGCGAGATGCGCACCACCGTGCCGCTGGGCCGCTTCGGCAACGAGGCCGAGACCTCGGCCGCCATCGTCTTTCTGCTCTCGCCCGCGGCCAGCTTCATCAGCGGCACGGTGTTGCGTGTGGACGGCGCACGGCCCCAGGTGCGCATGGGCTGGGGCCAGGTCGCGGCGTCCGACGACGTGCAGCTGCGAGACGCGGTGAAACCCTTTGACGGTTTCCACCGCGCGGTCACGCCCAAGGTGTTCCAGTCATGAGTTATGTTTCCAGCTTCAACCCGCACAGCGAACAGGCCGCGCAACGCCGCGACGCCATGCTCGCGCGCATCGCCCAGCTGCGGGTGCTGGAAGAGCGCGCCGCCGCCGCCTCGGCCCAGTCGGCGCCGGTGTTCCACAAGCGCGGGCAGCTGCTGCCGCGCGAGCGCGTGGGCCTGCTGTTGGACCCGGGCGCGCCCTACCTGCCGCTGTGTTCGCTGGCCGGCTTCCTGCAGGACACGAAAGACCCGGAGAAATCCGTGCCGGGCGGCGGCATGCTGGCCGGCATCGGCTTCATCGGCGGCGTGCGCTGCATGGTGGTGGCCAGCGACTCGGGCATCGAGGCCGGTGCGATCCAGGCGCGCGGGCTGGAGAAGATCCTGCGGGTGCAGGAGATGGCGCTGGAGAACCGGCTGCCTTTCGTGCACCTGGTCGAGAGCGCGGGCGCGAACCTGATGAAGTACCAGGTGGAAGGCTTCGTGCTCGGCGGCGGCCTGTTCCGCAACCTCGCGCGCCTCTCGGCCGCGGGCCTGCCGGTCATCACCGTGCAGCACGGCTCGGGCACGGCGGGTGGCGCCTACATGCCGGGCCTCTCGGACATCGTGGTCATGGTGCGCGGCCGCTCGCGCGCCTTCCTCGCCGGCCCGCCGCTGCTCAAGGCCGCCACCGGCGAGATCGCCACCGAAGAGGAGCTGGGCGGGGCCGAGATTCACACATCGGTCTCCGGTCTGGGCGAGCACCTGGCCGAAGACGACCGCGAGGCCCTGGGCCTGGCGCGCGACATCGTGGCGCGCACCGGCTGGCAGATGCCTCAGCGACCGACGGCGCCCGAACCCCGGTTCGACGCCGAGGACCTGCTGTCCCTGATGCCCGCGCACCACCGCGAACCGGTGGACATGCGCGAGGTCATGGCCCGCATCACCGATGGCTCCGACATCCTTGAGTTCAAGGCGCTCTACGGCGCCGCCACGGTCTGCGCCCAGGCGCACATCGGCGGCCACGCGGTCGGCATCATCAGCAACAACGGTCCCATCGACGTGGCCGGCGCGAACAAGGCCACGCACTTCATCCAGTGGATGTGCCAGCTCGGCCACCCCATCGTCTACCTGCAGAACACCACCGGCTACATGGTCGGCAAGGACAGTGAGCAGGCCGGGATGATCAAGCACGGCAGCAAGATGATCCAGGCGGTGACGAATGCGACGGTGCCGCAGATCACCATCCAGTGCGGCGCCAGTTTCGGTGCGGGCAACTACGGCATGTGCGGCCGCGGTTACGCGCCGCGCTTCCTGTTCAGCTGGCCCAACGCGCGCACCGCGGTCATGGGCGGCGAGCAGGCCGCAAAGACCATGCAGATCGTGGCCGAGGCCGGCATGGCGCGCAAAGGCATTCCCACCGACACGCCCGAGGTGCAGGCGCAGATGAAGGCGCAGTACGACGCCATCGTGCAGAAGTTCGAGTCGCAGGCGGATGCTTTTTATACGAGCGGTCTGGTGCTGGACGACGGCGTGATCGACCCGCGCGACACCCGCGCCGTGCTCCGCTTCTGCCTGGACACCGTGGCCGAGGCGGCGTTGCGCCAGCCGAGGCCCATGCCGTTCGGTGTCGCGCGCATGTGACCACCGCATTCCAGACAACGACAGGAGACACGACATGCAGTTCACCCACGAACACCGCGAGATCCAGAAGACCCTCAAGCGCTTCATCGACGAGCAGATCAACCCGCACGTGGACGAATGGGAAGCGGCCGAGATGTTCCCGGCGCACGAGGTCTTCAAGCAGATGGGCCGGCTCGGCCTGCTGGGCCTGACCAAGCCCGAGGCCTACGGCGGCATGGGGCTGGACTACTCGTACAGCGTGGCCATGGCCGAGACGCTGGGCCACATCCACTGCGGCGGCGTGCCTATGGCCATCGGCGTGCAGACAGACATGTGCACGCCCGCACTGGCGCGCTTCGGCAGCGAGGAACTCAAGGCGCAGTTCCTGGCGCCGGCGATTGCGGGCGACGCCGTGGGCTGCATCGGCGTGAGCGAACCCGGTGCGGGCAGCGATGTGTCGGCCATCAAGACCGTGGCGCGCAAGGACGGCGACGACTACGTCATCAGCGGCCAGAAGATGTGGATCACCAACAGCCTGCAGGCCGACTGGATGTGCATGCTGGTCAACACCAGCGAGGGCCCGGCGCACAAGAACAAGAGCCTGGTCATGGTGCCGCTGCGCGAGAACGGCAAGACCGTGAAGGGCTTCGAGGTCGGCCAGAAAATCAAAAAAATCGGCATGAACAGCAGCGACACCGGCCTGCTGTTCTTCGACGAGGTGCGTGTACCGCAGCGCTACCGCATCGGCGCCGAGGGCTCGGGCTTCATCTACCAGATGCAGCAGTTCCAGGAAGAGCGCCTGTGGGCCGCGGCCAGCTGCATCCAGAGCCTCACCAACTGCATCCAGTGGACGGTGGAGTACGCGCAGGAGCGCAAGCTGTTCGGCGCCTCGCTGGCCGACCAGCAATGGGTGCAGTTCAAGCTGGCGGAGCTCAAGACCGAGGTCGAGAGCCTGCGCGCGCTGACCTACCAGGCCTGCGAGCACTACGTGGCCGGCGAAGACGTGACCGAGTGGGCCACCATGGCCAAGCTCAAGGCCGGGCGCCTGAACCGCCTGGTGCCCGACACCTGCCTGCAGTTCTGGGGCGGCATGGGCTTCACCTGGGACAACAAGGTCTCGCGCATGTACCGCGACGGGCGCCTGGCCTCCATCGGCGGCGGGGCCGACGAGGTGATGCTGGGCATCCTCACCAAGATGATGGGCATCGCCAAACGCCCGGCGCACTGAAAGGGCGTGACATGAGCAACTTTCTGGTGGTGCGGCAGGGCGACACCGAGCGCTGGACGCTCGATGACCAGGCCACGCGCAACGCGCTGTCCGACGGCATGGTGGTCGCCCTGTTCGAGGCCTGCCTGCGGGCCAAGGCCGACGCCAGCCTGCGCACGGTGGTGCTGACCGGCGCGGGTGGCGCCTTCTGCGCGGGCGGCAGCCTGGGCCACTTCGCCAGCGCCATTGGCCAGCCGCTGGCCGAGGGCGCGCACGACCCGCTGATCGCCGCCAACCGCGCGTTCGGCGACGTGCTGCACGCGCTGACCGAACTGCCGCAGCTGCTGGTGGTGGCGGTGGACGGGCCGGCCATGGGCGGCGGCTTCGGCCTGGCCTGCTGCGGCGACGTGGTGCTCGCCACGCAGCGCTCGGTGTTCGCCACGCCGGAGGTCACGCTGGGCCTGCCGCCGGCGCAGATCGCGCCCTTCGTCTGGCGGCGCCTGGGCGACCGCGCGGCGCGCAACTGCCTGCTGTCCGGGCGCCACTTCGGTGCGAGCGAGGCCCGCGACCTGGGGCTGGTCAACGACGTGGTGGCCGACGGCGAGATGGAAGCGGCGCTGACCGACACGCTGGCGCGCCACCGCGTGGCCGCACCCGGTGCCCTGGCCGCGACCAAGCAGCTGCTGCGCCGCCTGCACAGCCCGCTGCCCGACCTGCGCGACGAAGCCGCCATCGCCTTTGCGTCGGCCCTGCGCGGGCCAGAGGCGGCCGCTGGCCTCAAGGCCTTCGCGTGCAAGCAGCCGGCGCCCTGGACCGGGGGCCGCTCATGAGGCGCCTGCTGATCGCCAACCGCGGCGAGATCGCGCGCCGCATCCTCCGCACCGCGCGCCGCATGGGCGTCGCGACCGTGGCGGTGTTTTCCGACGCCGATCGCGGCGCCTTGCATGTGCGCGAAGCCGACACGGCCGTGGCGCTGGGCGGCACCGCCTCGGCCGACAGCTATTTGCACATCGACAAACTCATCGGCGCCGCGCGCGCCAGCGGCGCCGACGCGGTGCACCCCGGCTACGGCTTCCTCAGTGAGAACGCCGACTTCGCGCAGGCCGTGATCGACGCCGGCCTCACCTGGGTCGGCCCGCCGCCTGCGGCTATCCGCGCGCTGGGCAGCAAATCGGCTGCCAAGGCGGTGGCGCTGCGGCAGGGCGTACCGGTGCTGCCGGGCTATTTCGGCGACGACCAGCGCGACGGGACCTTCGCAGCCGAGGCGCAGCGCATCGGCTACCCGGTCATGGTCAAGGCCGTGGCCGGCGGTGGCGGGCGCGGCATGCGCCTCGTGCACAGCGCCGACCGGCTGCCCGCCGCGCTGCAGAGTGCGCGGTCCGAGGCGCTGGCCGGTTTCGGCAATGGCGACCTGCTGATCGAACGTGCTTTGCTCAACCCGCGCCACGTCGAGGTGCAGGTGTTCGCCGACGCCCACGGCCACTGCATCCACCTGGGCGAGCGCGACTGTTCGGTGCAGCGCCGCCACCAGAAGATCATCGAGGAGTCGCCGAGCCCGGCGGTCTCGCCCGAGCTGCGCGCCGAGCTGGGCCGCTGCGCGGTGGCGCTGGCGCAGGGCGCGGGTTATGTGGGCGCGGGCACAGTGGAGTTTCTGCTGGAGGGCCAAGCGTTTTTCCTCATGGAGATGAACACCCGGCTGCAGGTCGAGCACCCCGTCACCGAAATGCTCACCGGGTTGGACCTGGTCGAATGGCAACTCCGTGTGGCGCGCGGCGAGCCGCTGCCGTTGACACAGGACAAGGTGCAGCTCCAAGGTCACGCCATCGAGGTCCGTCTCTGCGCCGAAGACGAACACTTCACCCCGCATGCCGGAACGGTGCAGCGTTTCGCCGAACCACCGCTGAGCGACGGCCTGCGCTTCGACCACGCGCTCGAAGACGGCGGCGTGGTCACGCCGCACTACGACGCCATGCTGGGCAAGCTGATCGCCCACGCGCCGACCCGCGGCGAGGCCATCGCCCAACTCGCGCAGGCGCTCGACGACACGGTGCTGCTCGGCCTGCCCAGCAACCGCGCCTTCCTGGCGGCCTGCCTGCGCCATCCGGTGTTTGGTGCGGGCGAGGCCACCATCCCCTTCCTCGCGGAGCAGGGCGACAGGCTGCGCGAGGCGATCCAGCCGCCGCACGGGGCCTGTGTGGCCGCTGCGCTGGCGGCGACCTGGCTGGGCCGCACGGGCACCGCTCTGCCCAGCCCCTTTGTGCGGCCGCTGCGCGTGAAGCTCGGAGAGACCACGCTGGACCTGGGTGCGCGCGAACTCGGCCGCGGGGCGTTGCAGGTGCATGCTGGCGAGCGCGGGTACAGCGCACACATCGGCAAGGACACCGTGGCGCTCGATGGCGTCGCGCAGCCCACCGCGGTGGTGCGCCACGCCGACGGCCATTGCCATGTGCGCTGGGGCGCACACGACCTGCCCCTGCAGGACCTGAGCCTGTCCGCCGCGCGGAGCGGTGGCCAGGGCCCCGCGGCGCGCGAACTGCGTGCTCCTTTCAACGGCAAGCTGGTGTCGCTCATGGTGCAGCCCGGCCTGCGTGTGGCCAAGGGGCAGGTGCTGCTGACCATCGAGAGCATGAAGATCGAACACCAGATCGGCGCGCCGCGCGACGCCACCGTGTCCGGTGTGACCGTGGTCGCGGGGCAGCAGCTGGTGCCCGGCCAGGTGCTGCTCGTGTTCGGTGAGGAGAACCCGTGAGCACCGCTGCCGCCAACCACTTCGACACCGCCGACCTGCAGGCGCTGGTCGACACCGTGCGCCGCTTCGCGCTGGAACGCGTGCGCCCGAATCTCGACGCCTGGGAGGCCGCAGGAGAAGTCCCGCGCGCGCTGTACCGCGAAGCCGCCGACCTCGGTCTGCTCGGCCTGGGCTACCCCGAGCACCTGGGCGGCACGCCCGCGCCCTGGCGCGCGCGCAACGCGCTGTCGCAAACCCTGGCGCGCCACGGCAGCAGCGGCGGTCTCATGGCCAGCCTGTTCTCGCTCAACATCGGCCTGCCGCCGGTGCTGGCGCACGGCACGCCCGAGCTGCAGGCCGAGGTGGTGCCGTCCGTGCTGCGCGGCGAGCAGATCGCCGCACTGGGTATCACCGAACCCGGCGGAGGGTCCGACGTGGCCGTGCTGCGCACCACCGCGCGGCGCGAGGGCGACGAGTACGTGATCGACGGCGAAAAGGTCTTCATCACCTCCGGCATGCGCTGCGACTGGCTCACGCTCGCCGTCCGCACCGATGCTGGCAACAAGGGCGCCAGCGGCATCAGCATGGTGGTGGTGCCCATGGACCGGTCCGGCGTCTCGCGCAGCGCGCTGCAGAAGATGGGCTGGCACTGCTCTGACACCGCGCACCTGCGCTTCGATGGTGTGCGCGTGCCGGTGCGCTACCGCCTGGGCGAAGAGGGCGCGGGCTTCCGCATGATCATGGGCAACTTCAACGGCGAGCGCCTGGCCATGAGCGCCATGGCGCTCGGCTTTGCCCAGGCCTGCTACGACGAGGCGCTGGACTGGGCGCGCCAGCGCCAGACCTTCGGCGCCGCGCTCATCGAACGCCAGGTCATCCGCCACAAGCTCATGGACATGCGCATGCGCATCGAATCCACCCAGGCCTGGGTGGACGCCGTCACCGCGCGCGCCGACGCGGGCGACACAGGCCCGGACTGGGTGGCGCATGTCTGCCTGCTCAAGAACCACGCCACGCAGGCCATGCAGTTCTGCGCCGACGCCGCGGTGCAGATCCTCGGCGGCATGGGCTACATGCGCGGCACCGCCAGCGAACGCATCTACCGCGAGGTCAAGGTCATGATGATCGGCGGCGGCGCCGAAGAAATCATGAAAGAACTCGCCGCGCGACAATCCGGACTATGAGCAAAACCCCACCACCGCTGCCCACCGAGTTCGAGCCCGAGTTCATCGCCGGGCTCAAGGCCATCTTCGAAGAGAAGATCGTGTTCAACCAGGTGCTGGGGCTGAAGATCACCAGCCTGCTGCCCGAGCGCGTGACCGCGCGCATCGACATGCGCCACGAACTGATCGGGCACTACAGCCACAACCGCGTGCACGGCGGCGTCATCAGCGCCGGGCTCGACGCCATGGGCGGCCTGGCCTGCATGGCCGCCATCGGCGCGCGCCACATGGACGAAACGCCCGATCAGCGCCTGCACCGCTTCGGCAAGCTCGGCACCATCGACCTGCGCATCGACTACCTGCGCCCCGGCATCGGCGAGCACTTCGAACTCAGCGCCGAGGTGCTGCGCCTGGGTTCGCGCGTGGCGTCCACGCGCATGGAGTTCCGTGGCGCGGACGGCAAGCTGCTGTCCTGCGGCTCGGGCGCGTACATCGTGTCCTGACGCCATGTCACGCCGCAGGCCCCGGCCGGCCGGTCGCCTCGGGCGCTGGGCGCGGCGGCTCTGGGCCTCGCCCAACACGCTGCTCGGTCTCGCGCTAGGCCTGCTGCTGGTGCCGTTTGGCGCGCGCCTGCGCATCGTGGACGGCGTGATCGAGATCGCCGCGCGCCGCGCGCCACCCCGCCGCCGCTGGCCGTTCGCCGCCATCACCTTCGGCCACGTCGTGCTCGGCACCCATGCGCAGGAACTGCAGCGCCTGCGCGCGCACGAGCGGGTGCATGTGCGTCAGTGCGAACGCTGGGGGCCGCTGTTTCTGCCGGCGTATCTGCTGGCCGGGGCGTGGCAGTGGTTGCGCGGGCGGGATGCCTACTGGGACAACCCGTTTGAGGTGGAGGCGCGGCGGTTGGGTGGGGGATGAACCCCGTTGGGCGGTGTGAAGTCGCGGCCGTGCCGTCACGTCCCGGTTTCTGCTCCGCGGCGGTCATCCGGGTGCCACGCCAATGAAGATCAGCGCTTCGCGTAGCCCACCGTCTGCGTCAGCAGAATCTGCTGATCGTTCGTCAACCCCATCGCTTTCGTCAGCGCATGGCGGTCAAACCAGGCCCGCACCACCGTGCCCAGCCCATGCGAGGCACAAAACAGGTACACGTTCTGCGCCATGGCACCCGCCGCCACCGAGGCGTAGGCCTCACGCTGCGCGGCGGGCACCATCTTCATGCGGCCGTGGTCCGCCACGTAGACCAGGTCCAGCGGCGCGTTGTCGACGAAGTCCTGGTAACCCGTCACACGGCGCACGTCTTCGGCCTTGATGAGCAGCAGCACGTGGCGTTGCGGCTCGTAGCGGTACAGGCCTTGCGGCAGTGCCACGTACAGGTCCACCTCCTGTGCGTTCATGGCCGAGGGCGAGGTGCGGCCGCCGTGCTCGGCACGGTTGATGCCGGCGGCGGCCCACAGCAGGTCCGACAGGGTTGGCGGCTCCAGCGCGTCAGGGCGGAAGTCGCGTTGGGACTGGCGCTGTTGCAGGGCCTGCATCAAGGGCAGGCCGCCCGTGGTCCGTGCCGGGGGCAGCGCCATTTCTCCAAGCACCGCGCCGCTGGCGGGCTGGCCGTGCAGTTGCCCCAGCACACCCAGGGCGAGTTTTGTCAAGGTGTTCATGGTTTCCTCTCTGCAGAAATCAGGCATCCAGGCACAGGCGCCTGCCCGCCCTTGCCCACGACCATGCGGATGGCAAACATCCAGGTGCCAGAGAAGACCGGCGCGGGTACCACCCAGGAGGTTTCATCGTGTGCTTTTGTCCACCCCTGCCCTCCCTCACGCTGCTCGCGCGCACGACGTTCAGTCGCCGTCCAGGTGCGGGGGCGAGAGGCCTTCGGCCGGTTCACCGGTCTCGGGGTCGATCCAGTCCGAAATGCCAAGTTCACTCTCAGCCTCGCGCAGGCTCTCGCCAGGCTCGGGCGCTTCGAGGTCGGCAGCCTGCAGGTCGGCCAACGCGTCCTCGTAGCTGCTGAAGGGGCCAATCTCCTGCTTGCCATCCGGGGCGGTCCTGTAATAACCGTCGGGCCGCTTGACGATCTGTTCCTCCACCGCATCCGCGGTTTCCGGCACGGCCTTCATCGCGGCGGTCTCGCGTTCCGTCAGGGGGGTCTTGCGCTTCATGCCTTGCACCTTCCTTCTCGACTGTCGTTCCCAATCCGTCGGACCTCGTGATGGCGGTCTGCATGCTGCGTGCATCCACCCGGCGGCGCCGGCGTTTCTTGAACCGCGTCAAACGATGTCGAGCATGCCTGAGTCGGCGCCATTGTCAAAGCTGGTGTTTCATCCACCCGCGGTGCCGGTCGGGAGCGCCGCCAGCCACGGGCAGCGCTTTCGGGTCATCGGTCTGTTCGGGCTTTGCGGGCGCAGGCCGTGCGTCAGCCTGAGCGTGGCCGCACCCACCACCAGGCCACCGCCACCAGCAGGCCATACGCCGTGTACGCCGCCTCGAACACCCACCAGGGTGCGTCCCAATACAGCAGGCGCGCGAGCCAGTGTTCGATGAATCCTTCCGGGTAGCCGCCTTGCCCGGCCAGGTGCCGCAGGTCCTGCTCCCACACGGTCAGCGGGCAGAGCTGGCCGAGCCAGGTCTGGGCAGCGATGAACAGGATCAGCCCCAGATGCGTGACACGCAGGCCTCGGTGGTGCACCCAGCGCCAGCCCCGCGCGCCGCCGATGAGCACCAGTGGAAGCAGCCCGACGACGAACAGCACCACGCCCGCATGCAGCGCCATCAGGGCGTCGGCGAGATGGGCTGCGGTGGCGGGGGGCATGGCCGTCGGTGCTGCGCCCGAAGCAGGATGAGAAGCGGCTGTCAGCGCTCGTTCGCGCCCTTGCCCGCCAGGATGTGTGGGCGCGCCTTCTCGATCCGCGACACGCGCGTGGCCGCCGTTTTTGCCGAGCTCAGAAGTATCGCGTAGCTGCGCTGGCGGCCCGGGGTGAGGCGGTGGAAGGCCTCTGCCAGTTCGGGGTCGGCGTCCATCGCGTCGACCAGCTCGTCGGGCAGTTCCAGCGCCTGCACCACTTTCGGTGGGCGGATGCCGGCGTCGGCATAGGCCATGGCTTCCAACAGGTAGGCGCGGATCGCGGCGGCCCGTTCATCGACCTGCTCGGTGGTGGTGAACCGGATCGAGTCGGGGTGCTGCGTGTTGGGGCCTTGCCGCTCCAGCAGACCCTCGGGGTCTTTCATCAGCGCGGCGTTGAAGAAGTTGAGCCGGAAGTTGCCCTGCAGCGCACCGATCAGCGCGATGTTGCGCCCGGCGTGCATGTAGCAGGGGTGGCCCCATTTCACGGTTTCCACCAAGCCGGCCGAGCGGCAAAGGGCGCGCAGCGCAACCAGGCCGTCGTGCCACTGGTTGGCGGAGCAGGCGGGGGTGGCGAAACGCTCGCAGCGGCCGCAGCCCTTGGCAAAGAAGTCCTCGATGTCCGTGATCATGGGTGCGTCTTTCGTGGCCTGCCGGGCGGTGTGTGGTCGCGTGGTCAACGGCGCCGCTGGAGCGGCGCTGGCAGCGGGTCGCCGGCCTGGCGCCGGCGGAACAGTGCGGCGCGTGCCAGCACGATGGTCGTGACCGGCGCTGAGATCGACAGCACGATGATGATCAGCCAGACGTGCAGGCTCAGCCCCGCCCCGCGGGTGCTGAAGTGCACGATGGAGGCCAGGGTGACGATCCAGGCGCCGAGCGTGGACGCCAGCGCCGGTGCGTGCATGCGCAGGAAAAAGTCGGGCAGTCTCCACAGGCCGAGCGCGGCCACAAGGACCAGCACGCCGCTGGACACCAGCAGGACTGCCACCAGGATGTCGGCCAGGGGGGGCATGGTCAGATCACCTCACCACGCAGCAGGAACTTGGCCATGGCGACAGACCCGACGAAGCCGAACAGCACCATCACCAGGGCGCCTTCGAAGTACATCTCGCTGTCGTAGCGGATGGCCAGCACCAGCAGGACCAGCATGCCCACCACGTAGACGAAGTCCATTGCGAGCACGCGGTCCTGCGCGTGGGGCCCGCGGAACAGCCGCATCACGCCGACGGCCATGGCGGCGGCGTAGAGAACCAGGGTGGTGGTGATTGCGATCGACAGCAGTGGACTCATTCGAAGATCTCCTTCAGCGGCTGTTCGTAGTCGGACTTGAAGTGCGCAATGAAGGTCGCCTCGTCGTCAAGATCGAACACATGGATCAGCAGCGCGCTGCGGTCGGGCGCGAGTTCCGACCACACGGTGCCCGGGATGACGGCGGTGATCATGGCCAGGGCCGCGAGGCCGTGCACGTCGTGCAGGTCCAGCGGCACGGCCACAAACGCGCCGCGCGGCGGGCGGCGCTGCCCCCGCCACACACCGAACGCCACCTGCACCGCCGAACGCAGCACGTCGCGGCCGACGCGCAGGATCAGGCGCAGCAGCACGCCCCAGCGCCGCAGGGGCCCGGGGCGAGGGCGCAGGGGCGCCATCAGCAGCGGCATCACCACGGCGACCACGAGGCCCAGCAGCACCTGGCCCAGGCTGAAGCTGCGGGTCAGCAGCAGCCAGCCGCCGAACAGGCCCAGCGAGAGCCAGGGCGATGGGAGCAGGTGCTTCATGGCGCACTTCCCGTCGCGCGGGGGACCGGCTGGGCACCCATCACCGCGTTGATGTAGAGGTCGGGGGCGTGCAGCCCCTCGGCCGCGGCCCGGGTGTAGGTGAGCGCGGTTTCGGCCTGCAGCACCATGGCCAGCGAGGCGGCCAGCAGGCCCGCAATCGGCAGGGTCTCGATCACGCGCAGGCGCGGCGGCGGTCGGTCCTGCGTGGTCCAGAAGTGGCGCATGCCCACCCGCATCAGCGACATGGCGGCGAACAGCCCCGAGAGGATCAGCAGCACGAACAGCGTCCAGGCCGCAGGCGTGCGCAGGTCGAGCAGCGCGGTGAGCATGGTCAGCTTGGCCACGAATCCGGACAGCGGCGGCAGCCCGGCCGTCACCATCGCCCAGACCGTGAAGGTGAGGCCCAGAAAAGCCAGTGCCGCCGGGATGGCGCGGCCGATGAGAGCCTCTTCATCGTCGTCGAGGTTGGTGCCCAGCGGTGGCTCGGCGTCGAAAAAGGCGGGCAGGGCGTAGTTGCCGTCGTCGACCTGCTGCGGGCCTGCTTCGACCTCGCGCGCACGATCCAGCAGTTCCACCAGCAGGAACAGCGCGCAACCCGCCAGCGTGGAGCTGGCCAGGTAGAACAGCGCGCCGCCGCTGAGCGCCGGCTCATCGAAACCGATGGTGGCCACCAGCGTGCCCGAAGAGGCGATGACCGAGTAGCCCGCCAGCCGCGCCAGCTGCTGCGAGGCCAGCATGCCCACGGCCCCGAACACCAGCGTGGCGATTCCGCCCCAGACCAGCACCCCGCCGCCGAAGCCGGCCGAAGCGCCGGCGTCTGCCGGAAAACACAGCGTCCACAGACGCAGCACGGCGTACACGCCGACCTTGGTCAGGATGGCGAACACCGCCGCGGCCGGTGCGCTGGCCGCGGCATAGGCCGGTGGCAGCCAGAAGTTCAGCGGCCACAGACCGGCCTTGGCCAGGAAGGCGATCGCCAGGATGGCGGCCCCGGCGTGCAGCAGGCCGCGGTCGCTCGCCGGTACCGCCGGCAGCTTCTGCGCGATGTCGGCCATGTTCAGCGTGCCGGTGACGCCGTAGAGCACCGCCACGCCGATCAGGAACAGCAGCGAGGCGACCAGGTTGATGGTGATGTAGTGCAGGCCGGCGCGCACGCGTTCGCCCCCGCCGCCGTGCAGCAGCAGGCCATAGCTGGCGGCCAGCAGCACCTCGAAGAAGACGAAGAGGTTGAACAGGTCGGCCGTGAGGAAGGCGCCGTACAGCCCCATCAGCTGCAGCTGGAACAGCACATGGAAGTACACCCCGGCGTGTTGCCAGCGCGCCAGCGCGTACAGCAGCGAGGCCAGGCCTACGCCACCCGTCAGCACCACCATCAGGGCCGACAGCCGGTCCGCGACCAGCACGATGCCGAAGGGCACAGACCAGTTGCCGGGCAGGTAGATGCCGAAGGCCGCCGGCGCATCGCGTCCGGCGACATCCAGCAGCAGGGCGACGGCGATCACCAACCCCAGGGCGGTGGACAACACGTTGGTCACGGCCTTCAGCCCGCGCCGGCCCTCGCCCAGCAGCAGCATCAGCGCGGCGGTGGCCAGCGGCAGCAGGATGGGCGCGACCAGCAGGTGGTTCAAACCTTCCGTCACAGGCGCTCCTCCTGGCCATCCACATGGTCGCCGCCGGACAGGCCGCGCAGCGCCAGCAGCACGACGAGGAACAGCGCCGTCGTCGCAAAGCCGATGACGATGGCCGTCAGCACCAGCGACTGCGGCAGCGGGTCGCTGTAGTTGACCAGGTCGGCCACCACGCCCGGCTTGACGATGGGCTCGCGGTCGATGGCCAGGCTGCCGACACTGAAGATGAACAGGTTGACCGCATAGGACAGCAGCGTCAGGCCGATCAGCACCTGGAAGGTCCGGGGCCGAAGGATCAGCCACACGCCCGCACTGGCCATCACGCCGATGGCGATCGAGATCACGGTTTCCATCCGGTGTCCTTTCTATCGTCGACGGCCACACCTTGCCGGCGGCGCGCGCGCAGCGACTGGTGGGCGATGGCGGTCAGCAGCAGCAGGGTCGAGCCCACGACGACCGCGAACACACCGAGGTCGAACAGGGCCGCCGTGGGCAGGTGCACCTCGCCGACCAGAGGCCAGGTCACGTGCGCGGTGTGGGTGGTCAGGAAGGGGTGTTCCAGTGCCAGGGAACCCAGCCCGGTGACCAGTGCGACCAGCAGGCCGGTGGCGATCCAGCGCGTGGGCAGCAGGTGCATCCGCGCCTCGACCCAGCGCGTGCCGCTGACCATGTACTGCGCGATGAAGGCAATCGCCACCACCAGTCCGGCGACGAACCCGCCGCCGGGTTCGTTGTGCCCGCGCATGAACAGGTGGAAGGCGAGCAGCCCGGCCACCGGCAGCAGCAGCCGCACCAGCACCGCCGGCACCTCCAGGTAGGGCGGCAGGTGGTCGTCGCCATCGCCGTCGCGATCGATCAGGTCGGCGCCGGCGGCATCGACGTGCACCTGTTGCTGCTCGGTCGGGTCCACCGTTTCGCGCGCCGGCCGGAAGCGGCGCAGCAGCGCATAGACCGTCAGGCCGACGATGCCGAGCACGGTGATTTCGCCCAGCGTGTCGAAGGCTCGGAAGTCGACCAGCATCACGTTGACCACGTTCGTTCCCCCGCCTTCGGGCAGCGCCTTCTCGATGAAGAACGGTGAAATCGACTGCGGCGCCTGGCGCGTCAGCAGCGCATACGACAGCGCCGACAGGCCGACACCGATCAGCACCGCGAGCAGCATGTCGCGGCGCCGGCGCCACCGGGTGTGCAGGACCGTGCGCGGGTCGTCCAGCTCCCGCCGCTTGGGCAGCCAGCGCAGGCCCAGCAGGAACAGGACCAGCGTGACGACCTCGACGGAGAGCTGCGTCAGCGCGAGGTCGGGCGCGGAGAACCACGCAAACGTGATGCACATCGCCAGGCCGACGACGCTGAGCATGGTCAGCGCGGCCAGCCGGTGGAACTTGGCCTGGTTGGCCGCCCCGATGGCGCAGGCGCCAGCGATCAGCCAGAGCAGCACGAATTCGGGCGTGGCCGGCACGCGCGCGCGGTCGCCCCAGGTCAGGGGCACGATCAGCGCCGAGCCCAGGCCGGCCAGGCCTGCGATCAGCAGCATCGCGAACAGCTGCGGCTGGAGTCGGCGGGTGCCGAGCCAGCGGGTCAGGTGCCTGGCCGCGCCCGAGGCGCGGGCCAGCCCGTTCTCGAACAGGCGCTTGCCGTCCAGCCGCTGCAGCAGCGGTGCGCCGCGCTGGCGGCGCTGCCTGAGGCGGCTGGCAAACCGCAGGTACACCAGCAGACCACCCACGGTGGCCACCAGGCTCATCACCAGCGGGGTGTTGAATCCATGCCAGACCGCAAGGCTGTACTCGGGCAGGGTGCCGCCGACCACCGGTTGCGCCGCCAGCGCGAGCACCGGCCCGATGGACCAGGCCGGCAGTGTGCCGACGACGACGCAGGCCAGCACGAGCAGCTCCACCGGCACGCGCATCCAGTGCGCCGGCTCGTGCGGATTGCGCGGCAGGCCCCGTGGCGGGGGGCCGAAGAACACGCCGTGGGCAAAGCGCAGCGAATACACCACCGCGAACACGCCGGCCAGTGTGGCCAGCGCCGGCAGGCCGTTCTCGATGACCGGGCTGGCGCTCACGAACACGGTTTCTGCAAAGAACATTTCCTTGGACAGGAAGCCGTTGAGCAGCGGCACACCGGCCATGGCCGCGCAGGCCACGATGGCCAGGGTGCCGGTGACAGGCAGGCTGCGCGACAGGCCCTGGAGGCGGCGCATGTCGCGCGTGCCGCTTTCGTGGTCGATGATGCCCACCGACATGAACAGCGAGGCCTTGAAGGTGGCGTGGTTCATCATGTGGAAAACCGCGGCCACCGCGGCCAGCGGGCTGTTCAGGCCCAGCAGCAGCGTGATCAGCCCCAGGTGGCTGATCGTCGAGTAGGCGAGCAGGCCCTTCAGGTCGTTCTGGAACATGGCCACGTAGCTGCCCAGCAGCAGCGTGACCAGGCCCGCACCGCCCACGATCCAGAACCACTCGTCGGTGCCGGAGAGCACGGGCCACAGGCGCGCCAGCAGGAACACGCCGGCCTTGACCATGGTGGCCGAGTGCAGGTAGGCCGAGACCGGCGTGGGCGCGGCCATCGCATGCGGCAGCCAAAAATGGAACGGGAACTGCGCGCTCTTGGTCAGCGCGCCCAGCAGCACCAGACACAGCGCCAGCGGATAGAGCGGGTGGGCGCGCACCAGATCGCCCGAGCGCAGCACCGCTTCAAGCTCGTGGCTGCCCACGATGTGCCCCAGTACCAGCACGCCGGCCAGCAAGGCCAGACCACCCGTGGCGGTGACGGTGAAGGCCATGCGCGCGCCGCGGCGGGCGTCCTTGCGGTGGGTCCAGTAGCCGATCAGCAGGAACGAGAACACGCTGGTGAGTTCCCAGAACACGACCAGCTGCACCAGATTGCCCGAAACCACGACGCCGAGCATGGCGCCCATGAAGCCCAGCAGCAGCGAATAGAAACGTGCGGCCGGGTCGTCGCTCGACAGGTAGTAGCGCGCGTAGACGATGACCAGCAGGCCCATGCCGCTGACCAGCATCGCGAACATCCACGCGAAACCGTCCAGGCGGATGACGACATCGATACCCAGGCTGGGCAGCCAGGCCAGGCGCTCGGTCACCACGGCGCCCGCGCTCACCGCCGGGTACAGCCAGGCCACGTTCGCGGCAATCACCAGAGCGACGGCCGCCGCCCAGAGCGACACGATGTTGCGCGCGCTGGTGGGCAGCAGCGCAGCGACCAGGCTTCCGATGAAAGGCAGAGACAGCAGCAAGAGCAACGACATGACTGCGAGTCTACTTGCGGCTCATCCTCCGGCTCACCCCGGCCAGCGGTGGCCCTGCGAGAAAACCGGGCACCGCGGGACCGGTCACCAGCCGTCCCGCATCGGTGCGGGCGGCGTCACTTGCGCGCGCTGACCAGCAGCACCAGGCCGCCCGCCACGATGGCGGCCACGCCGGCCCACACGGGGATGTTGACCCGGTTTTCTTCCCTGACCTTGAGTTCCAGCGGTCCCAGTTTGGCGGCGGTGCTTTCCGTCGTGTACGAGAAGCCGCCGTACACCAGGGCGGCGATCCCGGCGACGATGACGATCAATGCGGCGATGCGTGCGATTCCCATGGTGCTGGCTCCTGAAATGAGGACGGTCGGCCCGGTGGCACCATTGGACCCGGGCCGGCATTCCGTGTCCGTAGGATAGGTCCTATGCTCCTCGTAGGCCAGGGCCGCAGGCACAAAAAAAGCCGCCATCGCACGGGGCGAGGCGGCTTGCGCGCATGGCCTGTTCAGACAGGCGGCGCGCAGCTCTGAGCGGGGATCAGTTCTTCGGGTAGTCCGAGATCACCTTCCACTTGCCGTCGACGATCTGCGACAGGCGCGAGGCGTTGCTGCCCAGGCGCTTCTGCGGACCGAAGCTGGCGGGCGCGCTGCCGAAGATGTCGGTGGGGATCGTCATCGTGTCCATCACCTTGATGAAGCTGTCGGTGCTCAGGTTGGCACCGGCCTTGCCCGCGACCTTGGCGAAAGTGTCGATGATGTTGTAGCCGTAGACCGAGAACACGGTGGGGTCTTCGTTGAACTTGGTCTTGTACTTGTTGGCCCAGAAGCGCACGGGTTGCGAGGCGTCGTCCAGATAGGGGTTCTGCACCGTCATGGTGGCGTAGATGCCGTTCATGGCCGGGCCGCCGAGCTTGTGGATCAGGTCGGTGTAGAGCGCGCTGGAGCCCATGAAGGTGGGGTTGAAGCCGAGCTTGCGCGCGGTGGCGACGGTGCCCACGGTCTCGCGGATGATGGTGCCGAGCACGACGAAGTCGCACTGCGCGGCGGCCAGCTTCTGCATCTGCGAACCGAATTCGGTGGCACCGCGCTTGAAGCTGGCTTCTTCGGCCATTTCCATGCCGATGGACTTCAGGCCTTCCTTGGCGCCGCGCACCACTTCCAGACCGAACTCGTCGTCCTGGTAGACGGTGCAGACCTTCTTGGCACCTTTTTCCTTCACCACCAGCGGCAGTGAGTTCTTCATCTGGTCGAAGTAGGTGGCCGCGAAGGAGTACTTGAGCTTGTGGAAGGGCTCGTACATTTCGCGCGCGGCGGTGATGGGGAAGAAGTTGATCACGTTCTTCTGGAACTGCACCGGCATCGCGGCCATGTTCTGCGCCGTGCCGATGTGACCGACCATCATGAAGATCTTGTCCTGGTTGACCAGCTTCTGCGCCGCCAGCACGGCGGTCTTGGGGTCGTACTTGCTGTCTTCCACCAGCAGCTTGAGCTTGCGGCCGTTGACGCCACCCTGCTCGTTGATTTCGTCCACGCGCAGCATCATGCCCAGGCGGGCCTGCTTGCCGAAGCCGGCGAGCGGGCCGGAGAGGTCCTGAATGGAGCCGAGGACGATTTCGTTCTTGCTCACGCCCTGCGACTGTGCGAGGGTGGCGCCGGCCGTGAGTGCCAGCGCGGCGGCGGTCAGAGTGAGTCGGGCTTTCATGGGGGCATGTCTCCTGGGTGGAAAAAAACGGGGCGGCCGGATCAGCGGTACATGGCCTCGATCTGTTCGGCGTATTTCTGCTGCACCAGCTTGCGTTTGAGCTTCATGGTGGGCGTGAGTTCTTCGTCCTCGGCGGTCAGCTGGGTGTCGAGCAGCCAGAACTTCTTGATCTGCTCGACGCGGGCGAACTTCTTGTTGGTGGCGTCGATCACGTCCTGGATCAGCTGCTGCACCTCGGGGGAGCGTGTCAGGCTGGCGTAGTTGGAGAAGGGCACGTCGTTGTCCTGTGCAAACTTCTCCACGTTCTCCTGGTCGATCATGATGATCACGGTGAGGTAGGCCCGCTTGTCGCCGATCACCACCGCGTCGGTGATGTAGGGCGAGAACTTGAGTTCGTTCTCCAGCTCGCTGGGGGTGATGTTCTTGCCCCCTGCGGTGATGATGATGTCCTTCATGCGGTCGGTGATGCGGAAAAACCCTTCCTCATCCACCACGCCCACGTCGCCCGTGTGCAGCCAGCCGTCCTTGTCGATGGTCTCGGCCGTCTTCTCGGGCAGGTTCAGGTAGCCCATGAACACGTTGGGCCCGCGCACCAGGATCTCGCCGGTCTGCGGGTCGAGCTTCACCTCGTTGTACTGCGCGGCCGGGCCGATGCTGCCGGGCTTGATGCGCTCGGCCGGGATGCCGGTGGAGGCGCCGCAGGTCTCGGTCATGCCCCAGACCTCCAGCATGGGCACGCCCAGGGCGAGGTACCAGCGCACCAGCTCGGGCGAGATCGGCGCCGCGCCGGTGACCAGGAAGCGCGCGCGGTGGATGCCGATCAGCTTGCGCACGTTGTCCAGCACCAGCAGGCGTGCGGCGCGGAACTGCCACTGCAGGCTGCCGGGCACGGCCTCACCCTTGAGCACGTGGTCGGCCACGCGCTGGCCCACGCCGATGGCCCAGGCGTAGGCCGCCTGCTGCAGCTTGCTGGCTTCCTTGAGCGCGATCATCACGCCCGAATAGAACTTCTCCCACACGCGCGGCACGGCGGTGAACACGGTGGGCGCGATCTCGCGCACGTTCTCGGGCACGGTCTCGGGGTTCTCGACGAAGTTGAGCCTGGCGCCGGTGTAGAGAGAGAAGTACTCGCCGCCCATGCGCTCTGCGATGTGGCACAGCGGCAGGAAGCACATGCACTCGTCGTGCTGGTCGCGCGCGATCAGCGTGTTGTAGCCGCGCACGGTGTAGACCAGCCCCTGGTGCGCGTGCATGGCGCCCTTGGGCTTGCCGGTGGTGCCCGAGGTGTAGACCAAGATGGCCAGGTCGTCGGGCTTCACGGCGGCCACGCGCTGCTCCAGCGCCTTCGGGTGCTGGGCCAGGTGCTGGCGGCCAAGCTCGCGCAGTGCGTCCAGGCTGATGACCATGGGGTCGTGGAAGTCGCGCAGGCCGTCCATGTCGAACACCACGATCTTCTTCAGGCGCGGCAGGTGTTCGCGCACCTCCAGCGCCTTGTCCAGCTGCTCATCGTCTTCCACGAACAGCACGGTGGTGCCCGAGTCTTCGCTGAGGAACTGCACCTGTTCGGCCGCGTCGGTCGGGTAGATGCCATTCGACACGCCGTTGGCGCTGAGCACTGCGATGTCGCACAGCACCCACTCCACATTGGTGTTGGAGAGGATGGACGCAGTTTCGCGCGCATCGAAGCCGATGGCCAGCAGGCCGTGGCCGATCTCGCGCACGGCCTGGCCCACCTGGGTCCAGGTCCAGCTGCGCCAGATGCCGAATTCTTTCTGCCGCAACCAGATGTCGGGGCCGCGTTGTTGCACCGCGTTCCAGAAGATCGCGGGAATGGTGTCGCCGGGCATGACCACCTCGGTCTGCGGGCGGATGGCGGAGAGATCCCACAAGTAACTCATGCGCTCACCTCCAGTTCTTCTTCTTTTTCCAGCGCCGGTCGGCGCGCACGCCGGCTTCCTTCATGCCGAGGTAGAACTCCTTGATGTCGTCCTTCTCGCGCAGGCGGGCGCAGGTGTCTTCCATCACGATGCGTCCGTTCTCCAGCACATAGCCGTAATCGGACGCGTTGAGCGCCATGTTGGCGTTCTGCTCCACCAGCAGGATGGTGGTGCCGCGCTCGCGGTTGATGCGCACCACGATCTCGAAGATCTCCTTGGTCAGCTTGGGCGAGAGACCGAGGCTGGGTTCGTCCAGCAGGATCAGGTCGGGGTTGGCCATCAGCGCGCGACTGATCGCCAGCATCTGCTGCTGACCGCCCGAGAGCAGTCCGGCGTCCTGCGCGGCGCGCTCGCGCAGGATCGGGAAGTAGTTGAAGACCAGCTCCATGTCCCGCGCCACGCCGTCGCGGTCGCTGCGGGTGTAGGCGCCCATCAGCAGGTTGTCGCGCACCGATAGCAGCGGAAACACCTCGCGGCCTTCGGGCACGTGCATCAGCCCCTGCTGCACGATCAGCGCCGGGTCCTGCGCGGTGATGTCGTTGCCCTTGAACTCGATGCTGCCCTTGCGCGGGTCGATGATGCCGCTGATGGTCTTGAGGATGGTGGTCTTGCCGGCGCCGTTGCTGCCCAGCACGGTGGCGATCTCGCCGCGCCGCACCTGCAGGCTGACGCCGCGGATGGCCTTGATGGGGCCGTAGGCGCTCTCGACGTTGAGCAGCTTGAGCACGGCCTGGTCCGATACGGGTGTGCTCATGCCCCGGCCCCCACATGGCTCTCGCGGCGCAGGCTGGACACGTCGTCCACCGTGCCGAGGTAGGCCTCGATCACGCCCGGGTGGCTCTGCACCTCGGCCGGCGTGCCGGTGGCCAGCTCGGCGCCCATGCTCATGGCCAGCACGCGGTCGGACACCTTGGAAACCAGGGTCATGTCGTGTTCCACCATCAGCACCGTCACGCCCAGCTCGTTCTTGATGTCGCTGATCCAGAACGCCATGTCTTCGGTTTCCTCCACGTTCAGCCCGGAAGACGGTTCATCCAGCAGCAGCAGGCGCGGCTCGGTGCACAGCGCGCGCGCCAGTTCCACCACCTTGCGCACGCCATACGGCAGGCCGGCCACCATCGACTCGCGGTGGTGCTGCAGGTCGAGGAAGTCGATCACCTGTTCCACCTTCTCGCGCGCGGCGATCTCGGCGGCGCGGGTCTTGCCGGTGAAGAGCAGCTCGCTCCACAGCCCGGTCTGCCGGTGCGTGTGACGCCCGATCAGCAGGTTCTGCAGCACCGTGGCGTGCTCGAACAACTCGATGTTCTGGAAGGTGCGTGCGATGCCCAGGCCGGCCACCTTGTGCGGCGGCAGGTCGGTCAGCTTCAGCGGCCCCTGGTGGCTGGCGAAGTGGATCTCGCCGCTGGTGGGCGTGTAGATGCGGCTGATCAGGTTGAACACCGTGGTCTTGCCCGCGCCGTTGGGGCCGATGAGGGTGAACACCTCGCCCTTCCTGACGTCGAAGCTCACCTTGTTGACCGCCAGCACGCCGCCGAAGCGCACGCTGAGGTCCCGGGCCGAGAGGAGGATGTCGTCGTTCATGGCGCTCATTTCAGACGGTCCGATTTCTGGAACGACTTCTGCCGCTTGAACATGCCCTTGCGGTAGAACGGAAACAGCTGGAACCAGGTGCGCACCTTGAGCCAGCGGCCGTACAGGCCCATGGGCTCGAACAGCACGAAGGCGATCAGCACCGCGCCGTAGACCGTGCCCTGCAGGCCGGTGGACTGGCCGATGGCCTCGGGCAGGAAGTCCTTGGCCAGCGCGATCAGCTGCGGCATCACGATCAGGAAGATGGCGCCCAGGAACGCGCCGTGGACCGAGCCCAGCCCGCCGATCACCACCATCAGCAGCAGGTCGATGGACTGGATGATCGAGAACTGGTCGGGCGAGAGGAACTGGATCTTGTGCGCGTACAGGGCGCCGCCGATGCCGGCCAGCGCGGCCGAGAGCGCGAACGACAGGGTCTTGTAGCGCGCCAGGTGGATGCCCATGCTCTGCGCCGAGATCTCGGAGTCGCGGATGGCCACGAAGGCGCGGCCGGTCGGCGCGCGCAGCAGGTTGACGATGGCCAGCGTGGCGCCAACGGTCAGCACCAGGCAGAGGAAGTAGAAGCCTTCAGTGGAGTCGATGGTCCAGCCGCCGATGGCCGGCGGGTTGACCACCAGGCCGGCGTTGCCGCCGGTCACATGCTCCCAGCGCGCCAGGCCTTCCTCGACGATGAAGCCAAACGCCAGCGTGGCCATGCCCAGGTAGATGCCCTTGACGCGCAGCGCCGGCAGGCCCACCACCATGCCCACCGCGGCGGAGAGCAGGCCGGCGCAGGCGATGGAGACAGGGAAAGGCCAGCCCGCGTTGGTGAGCACCGCCTCGGTGTAGGCGCCCACGCCGAGGAAGGCCGCGTGGCCGAGCGAGAACAGGCCGGTGAAGCCGGCCAGCAGCATCAGCCCCAGACCGACGATGGCGTAGATCAGCACAAAGGTCAGCTGCGCCAGCCAGTACTCGGGCAGGGTCCAGGGCGCCACCGCGAGGAACAGGCCCAGCAGGCTGTACCAGAACACATGACCACCGTGTTTGGCCAGCCGGATGTCCTGGTCGTAGTCGGTCTTGAAAATGAAACGCATCGGTTCAGACCTTTTTGCGCAGCTTCTCGCCGAACAGGCCGTTCGGCTTGAGCACCAGCATCAGCAGCACCACGATGTAGGGCGCGATGTCCTTGAAACCTTCGGGCAGGTAGAAGCCAGAGAGTGCCTCCACGATGCCGATCACCAGCCCGCCGACGATCGCGCCGGGCAGGCTGCCGAAGCCGCCCACCACCGCCGCCGGAAAGGCCTTGAGGCCGATGAAGCCCATGTTGGCGTGCACGAAGGTGATGGGCGCCAGCAGCAGGCCGGCGATGGCGGCGACACCGGCCGCCAGGCCCCAGACCAGGCCGTTGAGCCGTTTGACCGGGATGCCCATGTAGTAGGCCGCCAGCTGGTTCTGCGACGAGGCCTGCATGGCGATGCCCAGCTTGCTGTACTTGAACATGGCGAACAGGCCGCCGCAGAGCACCGCGGTCACACCGATGATCACCAACTGCTCGGCCGCCAGCACCAGGCCGCCCATGTTCAGCACCTCGCCCGCGTAGGGCACGGCCAGAGAATGGGTGTCGGTGCCGATGTTGGGGATCATGGTGATCACGCCGCGCAGCACGTAGCCCACGCCGATGGTGAGCATCACGATGGAGAACGCCGGCTGGCCCAGGATGGGGCGGATCACCATGCGTTCGAGCAGCACGCCGAACAGGCCCATGCCGATGACCGCCGCCAGCACCGAGACCCAGAAGGGAAACCCCAGCAGGGTCATGGTGAGCAGGCCACCGAAGGCCCCCACCATCATCAGGTCCCCCTGCGCGAAGCTCACCGTCTCGGTGGCCTTGTAGATCAGCACGAAACCCAGGGCAATGAGTCCGTAGATGCATCCCTGGGCCACACCGCCGATCAGCAGTTGCAGCAGTTGCACGCACTGTCTCCTTTGTTGTTGTGGACACAGGGCGCTGCAAATGCTGTGGCGCAGGGTCCAGCTGTGGTGCGGGTTTTATATCGGCCTTGTCTGAAACCGGCGTCAGGGTAGACCCGAGCCCGAGTCGCGCAGGCGGCAGTTTTTCTGCGCCTTATTTTCAGCAAGCAATCGCTTTGCAAAAATAGGGAATGCCCGTATGCTGGCCGCATGAAGTCCATCCGCATCGGCGCCGGTCTCGGCTTTTATGGCGACCACTGGGAGCCCGTGGTCGCCAGCATCGAACGTGGCAATGTGCAGTTCATCGCCAGCGACCACCTGGCCGAACTCACGCTGGCCATCCTGCAGAAAGACCGGCAGCGCGACCCGGCCCTGGGCTACGCGCGCGACGTGGTGCCCATGCTGCTGCGGCTGTGGCCGCTGATGCGGGCGCGCGGCGTGCGCTTCGTCTGCAACGCGGGTGGCCTCAACCCCCTGGGGGCCGCGCAGGCGGTGCAGGCCGCGCTGGCGGCCAAGGGCATGGCGCCGCGCATCGCGGTGGTGACGGGCGACGATGTGCTGCCGAGGCTGCTCGACACGTCGGTGCCCGACGCCGCGCTGGCCCACCTGTTCAGCGGCGAGCCGGTGTCGGCGGTGCGCGAGCGGCTGGTGTTCGGCAACGCCTACCTGGGCGCGGCGCCCATCGTGCAGGCGCTGGACCGGGGCGCGGACATCGTGATCACCGGCCGCGTGGCCGACGCAGCGCTGTTCCTCGGCCCCATCGCCCACCACCTGGGCTGGGACCTGAAGGCCACCGACGCGGCGGGGCTGGACCGGCTGGCGCAGGGCCTCACCGTGGGCCACCTGCTCGAATGTTCGGGCCAGGGCAGCGGCGGCAACTTCGGCAGCCAGGGCGCGTGGCAGGCCATTCCCGATCTGGCGCACATCGGCTTTCCGATTGCCGAGGTCTGGGACGACGGCACGGCCCTCATCACCAAGGCGCCGGGCACCGGCGGGCGGGTCAACTTCGACACCGTGCGCCAGCAGCTGCTGTACGAGGTACACGACCCGCACGCCTACCGCTCGCCCGACGTGGTGCTGGACATGGGCGGCATCCACCTGCACGACGAGGGCCACGACCGCGTGCGGCTGACCGGGGCGCGCGGCACAGCACCGGGCGACCAGCTCAAGGTGGTCGCCGGCTTCGGCGACGGCTTCAGGGCCGAGGTGACCTGGGGCTTTTCCTGGCCCGACGCCTGGGACAAGGCGCAGGCGGCCATCGCCACCATCCGCACCCAGCTGGCCGAGCGGCGCGTGCCGCACGAGGAGCTGTACATCGAATACCCGGGCCTGAACTCGGCGCACGGCCCGCTGGCACCGCTGCCGCCGCCGGAACAGCTCAACCAGATGAACGAGGTCTGGACGCGGCTGGTGCTGCGCACGAACGTGAAAGCCGCCGCCGACGGCTTTGGCCGCCTGTTCCCCTGGATCGGCCTCAGCGGCCCGGCCTACACCTGCGGCTTCACCGGGCTGCACAACACCAGCGAGCTGCTGGGCATCTGGCCGACGCTGATCCCTCGGGCGGAGGTGGAGCCCAATGTGCGGGTCGAGATGCTGGGAGGTGCCGCATGAACGGAGTTCGCATACCCCTGGTCCGCATCGCCCATGCGCGCAGCGGCGACAAGGCCGACTGGGTCGACTTCGGGCTGTTCGCCTGGAACGAGGCGGGCTACCGCATCCTCGAACGCGAGGTCACGGCCGAGCGCGTGCGGCAGCACTTCGCGCCCTGGCTGCCGGGCGAGGTGGACCGCTGGCCGCTGCCCAACATCCTCGCGCTCAAGCTGGTGCTCAAGGGCGCGCTGCAGGGTGGCGGCGCCCGCAACCTGCGGCTGGACAACCTGGGAAAGTCCATGGCGGGGGCGCTGTTGCGGATGGAGATCGAGGTGTCGGCGGACGAGCTCGACGCCACGCTGAACGAACAGCGCGTCGGATGGTGGGGAGGTGAAACATGACCGCCGTCACCATCGAGATCCTGGGCGACATCCACGTCGTCACCTTGAACCGCCCCGAGGTGCGCAACGCGGTCGATGGCGACACCGCACAGGCGCTGCACGCCGCCTTCCTCGCTTTCGAGGACGACCCGGCCGCCAAGGTCGCGGTGTTCCACGGTGCGCACGGCCACTTCTGCGCCGGCTGGGACCTGCAGCACGGCGCCCGCCTGGCGGCCTCGGGTGGCGCTGGGGGCATGGACGCGCTGGACTTCCACAGCGACGACGCCCGCGTCATCGGCCCCATGGGGCCATCGCGTCTGCGCCTGTCCAAGCCTGTGATCGCGGCGGTCAGCGGCGCGGCGGTGGCGGGCGGCGTGGAACTGGCGCTGTGGTGCGACCTGCGCGTCATGGAAGAGGACGCCTACTTCGGCGTCTACTGCCGGCGCTTCGGCGTGCCGCTGATCGACGGCGGCACGGTGCGCCTGCCGCGCCTGATCGGCATGGGGCATGCGATGGACCTGATCCTCACCGGTCGCAAGGTCGATGCAGCCGAGGCGCTGAAGATGGGACTGGCCAACCGCGTGGTGCCCACGGGGCATGCGCGCGAAGCCGCCATCGCGCTGGCGCGGCAGCTCGCCGCCTTCCCGCAGGCCACGATGCGCGCCGACCGTGAGAGCGCGTATGCGCAGTGGGACCTGCCGCTGGGCGAGGCGCTGCAGCAGGAGTGGCAGCGCGGCCGGGCGCGCATCCCCGATGCGCTGGAGGGCGCGGCGCGCTTCGCGGCCGGCGAAGGCCGCCACGGCACCTTCTGAGTGGCCCGGATTGGCCCTCCGCCGGGCCGGCCGGCTGGCGATCATCCCGGCCATGAACGATCCGACTTCCCACGACACCGAGGTGCTGGTGCTCCAGCACCTGCACGAAGACGGCCCGGGCCACCTGGGTGACTGGCTCAACGCGCAGTGTGTGCGCTGGCGCGTGCTGTGCACCGAGGCGGGTGAGGTTTATCCAGCGACGGTGCGGGGGCTGAAAGGACTGGCCGTGCTCGGCGGCGCCTGGAGCGCCAACGACGACCGACCCAGCCTGCGCCAGGCCGAGGCGCTGATCCGCGAGGCCGACGCGCTGGGCATCCCGGTCATCGGCCACTGTCTGGGCGGGCAGCTCATTGCGCGCGCCTTCGGCGGCCAGGTGCAGACGCTCGACACGCCAGAAATCGGCTGGCTGCCCATCCGCCACGACGGCAGCGCGGCGGCGCGCGACTGGCTGGGCGACGCGCCGGACGCGACGGTCTACCAGTGGCACTACGACAGCTTCACCGAACTGCCGCCGGGCGCACAGCTCGTCGCCGGCTCGGCGGCCTGTCCGCACCAGGCCTTCGTGCTGCGCCAGCACCTGGCGATGCAGTTTCACATCGAGATCACGGAACGCAAGGTGGAAGACTGGATCGCGGTGCCGGGCGCCGGCTACGCTCCGGCCTGCGCGGCGCATCCCGCCACGGTGCAGACACCCGCAGCCATGCGCGCAGGCACCCGTGACCACCTGACCACCAGCCAGGCGCTGGCGGATCGCATCTACGGCCGCTGGCGCGCGCGCTGGCCGCGCTGAACGGCGGGCGGGCTCAGGCCATGCCGGCCGGCAGGCCCTCGCGCGGGATCGGGCGCGGACGGCCCTCGTGGTCGATGGCGACGTAGGTCAGGCTGGCCTCGGTCACCTTGACGTACTGGCCCTGGGCGGAAAAGCGTTCGGCGAACACCTCCACCTGCACCGTGATCGAGGTGTTGCCTACGCGGGTGACGTGCGAATAGAAGCTCAGGATGTCGCCCACCCGCACCGGCTGCTTGAAGATGAACTGGTTGACCGCCACGGTCGCCATGCGACCCTTGACGTAGCGCGCCGGCAGCACCGCGCCGGCTAGGTCGACCTGGGCCATGACCCAGCCACCGAAGATGTCGCCGTTGCCGTTGGTGTCGGCCGGCATGGGGATGACCTTGAGCACCAGCTCGCGGCCTTCGGGGAGATCGGTGTGGGGGCGGGGGCTTGATTCGGTGGACATGGGCACAATCTCTTGAAAACTCCCACGATTGTCCCGCATGCGCCCTTCGTCCGTCTCCCGGGCCGCCTATCCTGTGCCCACCGCCGACAGCGGTCCCGCGCCCGCCCGTTCCGACTGGGCGACGCTGCGCCGCCTGTTCCCCTACCTCTGGCAGTACAAGTGGCGCGTGATCGCCGCGCTGGCCTTCATGGTGGCCGCCAAGGGCGCCAACGTCGGGGTGCCCCTGCTGCTCAAGGAGCTGGTGGACGCGATGACCATCAAACCCGGCAGTGCCATGGCGCTGCTGGTGGTGCCGCTGGGGCTGATCGTGGCCTACGGCCTGCTGCGCCTGTCCACCAGCGTGTTCACCGAGCTGCGCGAACTGGTGTTCGCCAAGGCCACCGAAGGTGCCACGCGTTCCATCGCGCTGCAGGTCTTCGGCCACCTGCACGCGCTGAGCCTGCGCTTCCACCTGGAGCGCCAGACCGGGGGCATGACGCGCGACATCGAACGCGGCACGCGCGGGGTGCAGTCGCTGATCTCCTACTCGCTCTACAGCATCTTCCCCACCTTGATCGAGGTGGTCTTCGTGCTCACCCTGCTGGGCACGAAGTTCGACATGGGCTATGTCTGGATCACGCTGGTGGCGCTGGTGCTGTACGTGGTCTTCACCGTCACGGTGACCGAGTGGCGCACCAAGTTCCGCCGCGAGATGAACGAGCTGGAGTCCACCAGCCAGACCAAGGCCATCGACTCGCTGCTCAACTACGAGACGGTCAAGTACTTCAACAACGAGGCCTTCGAGGCGCGGCGCTACGACGAGTCGCTGGAGAAGCTGCGCAAGGCGCGCATCAAGAGCCAGACCACGCTGTCGCTGCTGAACACCGGCCAGCAGCTGATCATCGCGGTGGCCCTGGTGCTGATGCTCTGGCGCGCCACCCAGGGCGTGGCCGACGGTCACATGACGCTGGGCGACCTGGTGATGGTCAACGCCTTCATGATCCAGCTCTACATCCCGCTGGGCTTTCTGGGCGTGCTCTACCGCGAGATCAAGCAGAGCCTGACCGACCTGGACAAGATGTTCGTGCTGCTGGAGAAGGAGCGCGAGATTGCCGATGCGCCGGGCGCTCAGCCGCTGGTGCTGGACGGGCCACCGGCGGTGAAGTTCGAGAACGTGCGCTTTTCCTACGAGCCGGCGCGCGAGATCCTGCACGGCATCAGCTTCGAGATTCCGGCCGGCAGGACGGTGGCGGTGGTCGGGCCCTCGGGTTCAGGCAAGAGCACGCTGGCGCGGCTGCTCTACCGCTTCTACGACGTCACGAACCACGAGCCCGGCGGTCCCCACGGCGGTGGCCGCATCACCATCAACGGCCAGGACATCCGCGAGGTCACCCAGTCCAGCGTGCGCCAGGCCATCGGCATCGTGCCGCAGGACACGGTGCTGTTCAACGACAGCATCGAATACAACATCCTCTACGGCCGGCCGGACGCGGGCCACGAGGCGGCGGTGGAAGCGGCCAAGGCCGCGCACATCCACGCCTTCATCGAGAAGCTGCCCAAGGGCTACGCCACCACCGTCGGCGAGCGTGGGCTCAAGCTCTCGGGTGGCGAGAAGCAGCGCGTGGCGATCGCACGCACCCTGCTCAAGAACCCGCCCATCGTGATCTTCGACGAGGCCACCTCCGCGCTGGACTCGGCCAACGAGCGGGCCATCCAGGCCGAGCTCAAGAGCGCGGCGCGCAACAAGACCTCGCTGGTGATCGCGCACCGGCTGTCGACGGTGGTCGACGCGCACGAGATCCTGGTGCTGGTGAACGGCGAGATCGTCGAGCGCGGCACCCACGCCGAACTCGTGGCCAAGGCTGGTACCTACGCCGGCATGTGGGCCTTGCAGCAGTCCGGCTCCGACTAAGGCTTCATGCTGCCGGTGCGCTCGTACCGGGCGTGCCAGCTCAGCGCTTCTTCCAGCAGGTGCGGCGTGTGCATGCCCGCATGGCCGGCCTTCGCGTTGGCCTCGCTGCGGCCCACGTAGTCCAGCAGCGCAGGCCGGAAGTCCGGGTGGGCGCAGCGCTCGATGATCAGGCGCGAGCGCTGGCGCGGTGACAGGCCGCGCAGGTCGGCCAGACCCTGTTCGGTGACGACGATCTGCACGTCGTGTTCGGTGTGGTCCACGTGGCTGACCATGGGCACGATGCAGCTGATGCTGCCGCCCTTGGCGGTGGACGGCGTCATGAAGATCGAGAGGTAGGCGTTGCGCGCGAAGTCGCCCGAGCCGCCGATGCCGTTCATGATGCGCGTGCCCATCACGTGGGTGGAGTTCACGTTGCCGTAGAGGTCGGCCTCGATCATGCCGTTCATGGCGATCAGGCCCAGGCGGCGGATCACCTCGGGGTGGTTGCTGATCTCCTGCGGCCGCAGCACGATGCGCTCGCGGTAGAAGTCCAGGTTCTCGGTGAACTCCTTCATCACCCCGGCCGAGAGTGAAATGGCGGTGGACGAGGCCATGCGCATCTTGCCGCTCTTGAGCAGGGCGAGCATGCCGTCCTGCAGCACCTCGGTGTAGCCCTGCAGACCGGTGAAGGGGCCGTCGTTCAGGCTTTCCAGCACCGCGTTGGCGATGTTGCCCACGCCCGACTGCAGCGGCAGCAGGTCTTCGGGCAGGCGGCCGTGCTTCACCTCGTTCTGGAAGAAGTCCATCAGGTGGCCGGCGATGCGGCGCGAGGCCTCGTCGGGGGCGGCGAAGCGGGTGTCGCGGTCGGGCAGGTTCGTTTCGACCACCGCGATCACCTTGGCCGGGTCGCAGTGCAGGTAGGGCGTGCCGATGCGGTCGCCCGCGTGCGTCATCGGGATCGGCTTGCGGTGCGGCGGGCGCTCGGTGCCGTAGTAGATGTCGTGCATGCCCTCCAGCGCCAGCGGGTGGCCATGGTTGACTTCCAGGATCACCTTGTCGGCCTGGTCCAGCCAGGTCTTGTTGTTGCCCACCGAGGTGGCCGGGATCAGGCGGCCGTCTTCCAGGATTCCGGCGACCTCGATCACCGCCACGTTCAGTTTGCCGAGGAAGCCGAACCACACGTACTGCGCCACGTGCGAGAGGTGGATGTCGGTGTAGGCCATGTCGCCAGCGTTGATGCGGGCGCGGCAGGTCGGGTCGGACTGGTAGGGCAGGCGCATGTCCATGCCGCCCACCTTGGCCAGCGCGCCGTCGAGCTCGGGCGCGGTGGATGCGCCGGTCCACAGGCCGATGCGGAATTCGTGCCCGGCGTCGTGCTGCTGCTGGATGTGGCGCGCCAGGGCCTGCGGCACCAGTTTGGGATAGCCCGCGCCGGTGAAGCCGCTCATGCCGACGTGGTCGCCGTGGTGGATGAGGGCGGCGGCCGCGTCGGCCGACATGATTTTCTGGCGCAACCCGGCGTGGGCGATGCGGGACGGGAGGATGGCGGGCGGGTTCTGGGTCATGGGTATGCAATATTAGGGTTAACCCTAGGTTGTGGATATCGTAACGGAACCGGGCAGGCTCCAAAACCCGGAAAAACAGGGGGATGTGCGCCCATGCACGGCGCGCATAATCCGCCGCCATGGAAACCAAGTGGCTGGAAGATTTTGTGAGCCTGGCCGAGACGCGCAGCTTCAGCCGCTCCGCGCAGCTGCGCCACGTCACGCAACCTGCGTTCTCGCGCCGCATCCAGTCCCTCGAAGCCTGGGCCGGCACCGATCTGGTGGACCGCTCGTCCTACCCGACGCGCCTGACCCCCGCCGGTCAGACCCTGTACGACCAGTCGCTGGAGATGCTGCAGGCCCTGCAGAGCACGCGCGCCATGCTGCGAGCCCACACCGCGGCGGCGCAGGACGTGATCGAGTTCGCCGTGCCGCACACGCTGGCCTTCACGTTTTTCCCGTCCTGGCTCTCGGGCCTGCGCGAGAGCTGCGGGCCGATCAAGAGCCGGCTGATTGCGATGAATGTGCACGACGCGGTGATGCGCCTGGTGGAGAGCAGCTGCGACCTGCTGATCGCCTACCACCACACGTCGCAGCCGATCCAGCTGGACGCCGCGCGTTACGAGATGCTGCCGCTGGGCCGCGAGACGCTCTCGCCCTACGTCAAGCCCAACGAGCACGGCGAGCCGATGTTCCGCCTGCCGGGCACCACGGCGCACCCCTTGCCCTACCTGGCCTATGCGCCGGGGGCCTACATGGGCCGCGCGGTGGAGCAGGTGCTCAAGAGCAGCCCCACGCCGGTGCACCTGGACCGCATCTACGAAACCGACATGTCCGAAGGCCTCAAGGCCATGGCGCTCGAAGGCCATGGCATCGCCTTCCTGCCGGCCAGCGCGGTGCGGCGCGAACTGCGCGCCAAGCGGCTGGTGAGCGCGGGCGAGGGGCTGGACACCACGCTGGACATCCGCATCTATCGTGAACGCCCCGGCACCCGCAAGGCCAAGGGCTCGGTGGACGCGTTCTGGAACGATCTCGAGCGGCACCTGGCGACCCACAGCAAGTGAGCCGCGCGGGGTGGGAAAATCGGGGCATGAACGCCCCCACCACCTCCCTCACGATCACCCGCCCCGACGACTGGCACCTGCACGTGCGCGACGGCGCCGCTCTGAACACCGTCGTGCCGCACACCGCCGCCCAGTTCGGCCGCGCGATCATCATGCCCAACCTCAAGCCGCCGGTGACCACCGCGGCCCAGGCCCTGGCCTACGCCGAGCGCATCCGCGCCGCCGTGCCGGCGGGCGTGGCCTTCGAGCCGCTGATGACGCTGTACCTCACCGACAACCTGCCGGCCGACGAGATCGCCCGTGCCAAAGACGCCGGCGTGGTCGCCTGCAAGCTCTACCCGGCCGGCGCCACCACCAACAGCGACGCGGGCGTGACCGACATCCGCAAGACCTACAAAACGCTGGAAGCCATGCAGAAGGCCGGCGTTCTGCTGCTGGTGCATGGCGAAGTGACCAGCCCCGACATCGACCTGTTCGACCGCGAGGCGGTGTTCATCGAGCAGCAGCTCGAACCGCTGCGCAAGGACTTCCCGGGCCTGAAGATCGTGATGGAACACATCACCACCAAAGAAGCCGCGCAGTACGTGGCCGAGGCCGACGCCCACCTCGGCGCGACCATCACCGCCCACCACCTGCTCTACAACCGCAACGCCATCTTCACCGGCGGCATCCGCCCGCACTATTACTGCCTGCCGGTGCTCAAGCGCGAGACGCACCGCCAGGCCCTGGTGGCCGCGGCCACGGGCGGCAGTGCCAAGTTCTTCCTGGGCACCGACAGCGCGCCGCACCCGGCCCACCTGAAGGAACACGCCACCGGCTGCGCCGGCTGCTACACCGCCCACGCCGCCATCGAGATGTACGCCGAGGCGTTTGAAGCTGCGGGTGCTCTGGACAAGCTCGAAGCCTTCGCCAGCTTCAACGGCCCGGCCTTCTACGGCCTGCCGCGCAACAGCGGCACCATCACCCTGCGCAAGCAGAGCTGGACCCCGCCCGAGAGCTTCGCCTTCGGCGAGGCCGAGCTCAAGCCGCTGCGCTCGGGCGAGGCGCTGCCCTGGCAGCTGGTGGGCTGACCGGGCATGTGCGCCGTCGGCAACGCCGTCGCCGGCTGGCCTGCGCCCGACTGGTCACAGCCCTGGAACGCGCCCTTCGCGGCCGACGGGGCGGCGGTGCGTGCAGCCTGTGAGCGGGGCGTTCCGCTGCCGCAGGCGCTGAACCACCACATCGGTACCGCCGGCCCGCGCTTTGTGCCGCAAGCAGAGCTGCCCGAGGGCGTGGCCTACGAGCAGTTCATCTTCGAGACCGGCGCCGTGCCGACGCGCGAGGGCCTGCACGACTTCTTCAATGGCCTGGTCTGGCAACGCTTCCCCGCCACCAAGCGCCTGCTCAACCGCCTGCAGGCGGCACAGATCGCCCAGGCCGGCGTGGGCCAGGTGCGTGGGCCGGTGCGCGACGCGATCACCCTGTTCGACGAAAACGCCGTGCTGCTGCAGGCGCCCGACGCGATCTGGGACGCCCTGATCGCGCGCGAGTGGACCCGGCTCTTTGTGGACCTGCGGTCCCTGTGGGGGCAGACCCGGCTGGTACTGTTCGGCCACGCGCTGACCGAGAAGCTGGTCTCCCCCTACAAGTCCATCACCGGGCATGTCTACCGGGCGCCCGTGCCCCCCGAACTGGGGGACGATGTGGCCGCCTGGGACCGCTGGCTGGCGGCGCGCCTGACCGCGGCCGAGCTGGCGACCAAACCCTTCACCCCGCTGCCCGTGCTGGGGGTGCCGGGCTGGTGGCCGGCGAACCAGGACCCGGCGTTCTACGACGACGCCACCGTGTTCCGGCCGCCCCGAACCGCTTTCGCACCGACGACATGACTTCTTCCGCCTCGCCCTCCTGGTCCCACCTGAACCTCTCGCTGGACGCCGACCGCGCCACCCTGGTCGCCCACTTCCGCGAGACCGGCGTGCGCGACGTCGAGTGCCTGTTCGCCGACGTCACCGGTTACCCGCGCGGCAAGCTGATGCCGGCCGCCAGCTTCGCGGGTGGGACCGAGCTGCGCATCTGCCAGGCCATCCCGATGCAGTGCGTCACGGGCGAGTACAGCTACGACCCCGTGTTCCCCGACAGCGACCCGGACGTGCGCCTGGTGCCGGACCTGGCCACGCTCAAGCGTTCGCCCTGGGCCAGCGTGCCGCGCTACCTGGCGGTGCACGATTGCCTGGAGCTGGATGGCTCGCTGTGCGAGTTCGCGCCGCGCTCGGTGCTGAAGAACGTGGTGGCCCGCTACGCCGCCGCCGACCTGACCCCGGTGGTGGCGCCCGAGATCGAGTTCTACCTGACCGCGGCCATGACCGACCCGGCCCAGCCGCTGGCCTCGCCCACCGGGAAGGGCGGCCGGCCCGAGGTCGGTCAGTCGGCCTTCAGCCTGAACGCGCTCAACGAGCTGGCGCCGTTCTGGGACGCCTTCCACGCCGCCATCGACGGCCTGGGCATCCGCGCCGACACCTGGCTGCACGAGGTGGGCGAGAACCAGTACGAGATCAACCTGCTGCACGGCGACCCGGTGGCGGTGGCCGACCAGGCCTTCCTGTTCAAGACCGCGGCGCGCGAGATCGCGCTGCAGCACGGACTGAACGCGGTGTTCATGGCCAAGCCCATCGCCGGCCAGGCCGGCAGTTCCATGCACCTGCACCAGAGCGTGGTGGACGCGCAGGGCCGCAATGTGTTCAGCCAGGCCGACGGCTCGGCCAGCGAAGCCTTCTTCCACTACATCGGCGGCCTGCAGGCCCACACGCCCGACCTGATGCTGGTCTACGCGCCCACCGTCAACAGCTACCGCCGCTACGTGGCCGGCAGCCAGGCGCCGACCAATGTGCAGTGGGGCCACGACAACCGCACCGCCGGCCTGCGCGTGCCGGTCAGCGGCCCGGCCGCGCGCCGGGTGGAGAACCGCCTGGCCGGCGCCGACGCCAACCCGTATCTGGCGATTGCGGCGACGCTGGCGGCCGGTCTGGCCGGAATCGAAGGGCGGATCGCACCGGCCGAACCGGTGAGCGGCAACGGCTACGACCAGGCGCGCAGCCTGCCGCGAACCTTTGACGGCGCGCTGGATCAGATGTCGCGGAGCCAGACCGCCAGCCGGCTGATGGGCGAGCGTTTCGTGCGCGGCTACCTGGCGGTCAAGACGCTGGAGCACGACCACTACCTGCGAGAGATCAGCGCCTGGGAACGGCGCTACCTGCTGCCCCAGGTCTGAACACATCTTGAAACGGGGTCGACCCACCCCCACTATCATCCGTCCCTCTTTGCCACGGAGCCTTCATGAAACGCATCTTCCTGTTCGTTCTGACCAACTTCGCCGTGATGGCGGTGCTGATGGTCACCTCGCGCATCCTGGGCGTGGACCGCTACCTCACGGCCAACGGCCTGAACATGACCGCACTGGCGGGCTTCTCGCTGATCATGGGTTTCGGCGGCGCGACCATCTCGCTGCTCATGAGCAAGACCATGGCCAAGATGAGCACCGGTGCGCGCGTGATCAACCAGCCGCAGACGGCGGACGAGGCCTGGATCGTGCAGACCGTGCAGAAATTCGCCGAGAAGGCGGGCATCGGCATGCCCGAGGTCGCCATCTACGACGGTGCCCCCAACGCCTTCGCCACCGGCGCCTTCAAGAACTCGGCCCTGGTGGCGGTGTCCACCGGCCTGCTGCAGAGCATGACGCGTGAAGAGGTCGAGGCCGTGATCGGCCACGAGGTGGCCCACGTCGCCAATGGCGACATGGTCACCATGACCCTGATCCAGGGCGTGATGAACACCTTCGTCGTGTTCCTCAGCCGCGTGATCGGCTACGCGGTCGACAGCTTCCTGCGCCGCAGCGACGACCGCGACAGCGGCCCGGGCATCGGCTACATGGTCACCACCATCGTGCTGGACATCGTGCTGGGCTTCGTCGCCGCCATCATCGTGGCCTGGTTCTCGCGCCAGCGCGAGTTCCGCGCCGACGCCGGCGCCGCCCAGCTGATGGGCCGCAAGCAGCCGATGATCAACGCGCTGGCCCGCCTGGGCGGCCTGACCCCCGGCGAACTGCCCAAGACCATGCAGGCCATGGGCATCACCGGCAACCTGGGCAAGCTGTTCTCGACCCATCCGCCGATGGAAGAGCGCATCGCCGCGCTGCAGAAGCTCTGACGCAGAGCTTTTTCTCCAGGGCCCTGGCGACGCACCGCTCTCGCAGGGGCCTTCCCTGGTCCCCTGGCTGTGACATCCGCACGCTTATCCGGTTTTGTTGCGAAGCTTTTTGTGGTCGATTTGCAACGACTGAATATGCGTCTTTGAGGCTGTTGTTGCGTTCCCTGAAGGAAATTCCTCGTTCTCAGAGCCGTTCGTTCTGAAAATCAGACCGTTCGTCTTGTGGCGTTGGGTTTTTTGCTCGTTAATCTTGACGGGCGTGTTGGCTGGGTGATAGCCGAACGCGCGACCTGAGCCTGTGAACTTTGCAGCGATTCAGCGCGGCAAACGAGTAGGCCTTTCGTCTAGAGTGTGGCGTTTTCCTGCGTATCGGTAGGATTTGGGTACATCTCTCGGGCGATAGCTAGGGTCACCATGCGAACAGAAAAGAAAGAAGAAAACAAACTTCGTTTTCGGCCTGCAAGCCAGGCCATGGCGCTGGAGCCGCGGTTGCTGTTTGACGGCGCAGGTGCCGTGGCTGTGGCCGATGTGCTCCCCGATCGGGCCGCGCCCGAACCCAGCCCTCCGCAGCCAAGCGCGCCCGACGCCGCAGCGCCAGAGGTGCAGGGCCAGGCACCCGTCCCCGGCGTTGACGAGCCGCAACCCGCCAACGCCTCCGGGGACACAGACGAAAACGAAGTCCCCACGCCGTCTTCCACCGCGGCTGCGGCAGACGACGAAGGCGGCATCGAAGGTGAGGGCGAAAGCGCGCAAGGCAGCGACGCCGTCGACAACGCGAGCAGTCAGGCCGACGCCGAATCCGACGACGACACCGACCCGCCGGCTCTGGACGCTCCTGAAGAAAGATTCGCCACCCTTGTGGTGGTGGACGCACGTGTGGCCGAGCAAGAGGGCTTCACCCTCGACTTGCCCGCCAATGTCATGGTGCGCGTGGTCGAGCGCGACGAATCCGGTCTCGACGCCATCAGCCGCGAACTCGCCAACGACGCCGGCCGGCAGTACGACACCATTCACATCATCAGCCACGGCACGCCCGGCAGCCTGATGCTGGGCAACGAGGTCATCGGCGGCGGCAGCCTGAGCGAGGCGCAACGCGAGATGCTGCGGGGCTGGGCGCCGTACCTCACCGACGAGGCCGACATCCTGCTTTACGGCTGCGACGTGGCCGCCGACAGCGAAGGCGAGGCCTTTATCACCGAGCTGGCGCACCTGACCGGTGCCGACATCGCCGCCTCGACCGACGCCACCGGCGCGGCCGACAAGGGCGGCGACTGGGACCTGGAGCTGTCCACCGGCGCCATCGAGGCGACGGCGCTCTCGGTGGCGGGTTTCAACAGCCTGCTGACGGCGGCCCCCACGGTGACGATCACAGGGCTGCCGACCGCTGGCGAAGTGCTCATCGGCGAGGACTTCACCTTCACGCTGGCATTCACGAACCCGGGCACGGCACCGAACCCTGACGGCTACGGCCCCTACATCGACCTGTTCCTGCCGCTGGGTGCCGATGGCGACGACGGCGTCACCATCGCCCCCAGCGGCGCCATCACCTACCTGGGCACGCCGGTCAATTACCAGCTGGTCACCATCGGTGCCGGTGGCACGGCAGAACATCCGTATTTCCGCGACAACACCAACCAGCCGGGCGTGATCAATGGCCAACCCGGACAGACGGTGGTCGTGATCGAACTGCCTTTCGGCAGCTACACCAACGGTCAGCCTGAGGCCGAACTGGTGGTCCAGGCCTCGCTGTCCAATCTGGCCGACCGGGGCACCGGCCTGGAGATCGCCGCCCGGGCCGGCTTCCGCTACGGCCACACGCCCACAGCCGACTACGCGACCGACCCCAGCGTGGATGGCGCCCTGGTCACGGCCAGCATCACACCGGTGCTGGTGGAGTACACGCACACGTTCAACGGCCCGGAAGGCGAGACCGCCACGGGCCCGAACTTCCCGCGCGAAATGACCACCACCATCACGGTGGCGGCGGGTCAGACATTGACCGACTACAGCCTTGTGATTGATGTGCCGGGCAACATTGTCGTGACCGGCATCAACGGCGTGACGCTGGGCGCTCCCGTCACGGGAGGCACGTTGTCCCATCCCGTCGGGGACATCAGCGGCACCCAGGCTGTCACCATCCAGTACTACGTGCCCGATGTGGACGCCGCTTCCGCCAACGTGCTGGATCCGGTTTCCGGCTCTGCGGGCACGGTGCAGTTTCAGGTGTCGGGGACCGGCGACTGGGATCCGCTGGATGCACGCGACACAGAGGAAACTGTTGACTACGACCCGGCGGGTGTCGAGCTCCAGCACACGATTCGCTCGCTCGCGGTGCAAAAGGAGGTCGAGAACATCACGCCCGGAGGCCAGAACAGCCCTGGCCAGACGCTGGAGTACACCATCAACTTCCAGGTGTCCGACTACTTCCGCTTCGACGATGTCGTCATCACGGATGTCATCGACGATGGGCATACACCCACGGGCACGCCGACCTTGACCCTGACGCACCAAGGCACGCCGGTGGTCGTCTCCCTGGCCGGCTACTTCACCGATGTCACCGATCCGTCTACCCACAACATCACCCGGACCTTCGACATTTCCGAAGCGCTGAGAAACGCAGGGCTGTCTGGTGACCTGGCCCAAGGCATCCTGACAGGCGGGAAATTCAATGGGACCGATCTGGGCGGGACGTTCGGGGTCATCACCTACACGGCCACCATCGACAACACCTTCGAGTCTCCCGTCGGAGGCGGCGATGCGCAGATCAATCACGGCGACCGCCTGGCCACCTCGGCGGTGATCACCGGGACGGTGGTCCAGGCGAATGGCGATCAGGGCAGTGACGTTCAGGACAGCACAGCCACCGATGTCGAGATCGCCAGCGGAGGCCTGACGCTGGAGATCGTGGGCATCAATGGTGCCGCGAGCGGTGGCAGCGCCGGCATCCGGCCGGGCGACACCGTCACCTACGAGTTGACCTACAACCTAAGCACGGGCGACTTCGAACACCTCAAACTCGACGCCTTTCTGCCCAAGCCGGTGTTCAATGTGGGCGATCCGGGCGCCGATGGCACTTCCAGCGGGTGGGCCCATGGGTCTGTAGGGACATCCGCCACCTATCCGGGGCCGGGGGAATGGGTGCTGATCGATGGGGCAGGCAACGTCATCGACATCAACGGAACAGCCAGCCTGTCGGTTGCGGCGGGTTCGAATGGTCTGAGCTTCGACCTGGGCAGCCGCGAGGACAGCAACAACCTGCCCACCCAGGTGGTGATCCGGTTCACCGTCCGGGTGAACGACTCACCGTTCGCCGACGGCCTCTATCTCACGACACAGGCCGAGGCTTCGGAGAACAACACCCCGGGTGAGTCGGCCACGCACCAGGACAGCATCCAGCTCCAGCTCAATGAGCCGCACCTGGAGATCCGCCACGGTGTCGTCTCCCACATCGATTCCGAAGGGGACAACACCCTGACTGGCACGACCGGAAGCTGGTCCAGTCCGGGCACCACCGGCGCATCTTTTGCGGGCACGATTTCGGACATCAGCGGCATCGACGGCAACATCACTGGCATTGATGCGGGCGACCGCGTGCGTTTCGGCGTGGGTGTCATCAACACCGGTGGCCATGGCGCGTTCGACATCAGCACCAGTGCCATCACCGCGCCATCAGGCTTTGCTTTCACCAATGCCGCTGGCGTCGAGGTGGCGAACCTTGCCGACGCCAACCTCCAGGTGCGGCTGGGCGACGGCACGCTGCTGGTGGCCGGCACGCACTACACCGTCGCGGGCGGAGTCATCACCCTGATCGACGTGGCCGGTAACCCGGCGCTCGCCCCCGGTCGCGCGGGAGATACGCCGACCGCCAACGGCTCCAATGTGCTGGTCATCACGTACGACGCGGTGGCCGTGGCCGGTATAGCTGCTGGTCTGGACACCACATCGACGGTCTCCGTGGCGGACTATTCGAACCGCGACGGCGGTGTGGGTGCAGGCGACGACTTCCTTCCTGGCGCCAACGTGATCTCCGACGACGCCACCGCCGCCACGAAGACGCCCACCGTCAGCATCGTGTTCAAGGACGGCGGCGCTGCTACGAACGACGACTCCAGCGCCGGGCACACCACGGGTGCCAACATGGTCATCGGCGAATCGATGGTCTACGACATCGTGGTGACGCTGCCCGAAGGCACGACGCACGACCTGAACGTCAATGCGCTGGTGCCGCCGGGCATGATGCTGGACACCAGCTACAACGCCGTGGGCTACGAGATCATCACGGTGGCGGGCGCGGGCGCGGGCGCGGGCGGCAGCGGTGCGCTGGCGAACAACTTCGCCGGTACCGTGGGGCTGACGACGGCCTCTCTCGGCGGTGGTGTGGTCGGCGCCGACCCGCGTTTCTCCTTCGGCGACGTCACCACAACGGGCAACAACGCCACGGGTGACAACAGTTTCGTCATCCGCGTGCGTGTGATCGTGGCCAACACCAACGATGGTGCCAACGACAACCAGAGCGGCACCACGCGCACCATGGGCACCCGCCTGAGTTACGACGAAGCGGGTCTCAATACCAATTCCACGGTCGTAGGCACCGGGACGCCAACCATCACGGTGGTCGAGCCGCAGCTGACCGTTGTTAAGGCGGTGGACACCGACCTCGACGGCGACTACGACGACGCGGAGCCCGGGATCGATGCGGGTGACGAGGTGAGGTATCGCACGACCATTTCCAACCCCGTTGGCGGCGTGAACGCCTTTGACCTGAAGTTCACCGATCCCTATACGGGCTATGTGAATCTGGATCACAGCAGCCTGACCGTGATGCACTCGACACTGGGTGACGTGTCTGACAGGTTCGAGTGGAATGGCTATGAGCTGAGGATCAGCGACGGCGCGAACCTGGATCTGGCCGCTGGTGAAAGCATCGTCATTGCGGTGACCGGTGTGACCGCGCCCGGGGTGGCGGGCGTCTCCTCCTTCGACGAGGGCGATGCCTATGTGTACTGGAGCAGCATCGACAGCACCAGCAACGCAGCTGGCGTGCGTGACGCGAATGAGCGCGACGGCAGTGACGGGGAAAGCGCCTCCAGTCTGCTGAACAACTATGTGAGCCACGATCGCGCGCAGGTGAACGTGAACAGCGTCTACGAACTCAGCCGCGTGGGCGGGCTGGCGGACACGGCAGCGCCGGCGGTGGACACGGCAGTGGATGCGCAGGACGTGGCGGTGGGCGAGATCGTGCGTTTCCGTCTGGTGATGCGCGTGCCCGAGGGCAACGTCAACAATCTGAACATCACACCCAACCTGCCTGCGGGCTACGAACTCCTGGACACCGGTGCCACCTGGGCGCTGGTGGGCAATGACGCCGGATTCAACGTGAATGGCTCTGGCGCCAGCAACGTTGTCAATGGCAACTCCGCAGGCTACATCGAGAACTCTCTCAACAGCGGCAACACACCGGGTGCTGCCGGTCGCCCCGGTACATCCATCAGCCACACGGGCGGTGTGTTTGTGCTGGGCAACATCGAGAACCTTGACCGCGATGCCGACGGTGAGTACCTGATCCTCGAATTCAACGCGGTGGTGCGCAACGTGGCAGGCAACACGGCCGGGACGGACCTCGTGACCACCGTCACCGTTCGCAGCGGCACCACCGAGTTGGGCGAAACCAACGAAACCACAGACAACGTGGTCGAGCCGCAGATCAGCGCTATCACCAAGGATGTGGTCGATACCGCGGCGGGTGCGCAGGGCGCCACCTCCACCATCACGGTGCGCAATGCGTTCAACACGGGCAGCACGGATGCGGCGCCGGCTTACGACGTGGTGCTGACGGACGACTTTCCGAGCGGCGAGAGCGGCTCCTACGTGTTTGAGCGCCTGGTGGTGGGCGGCACGGCCTACACATCGGCCGACACGGCTGCGGCCGCTGCTGCAGGCATCACATGGACAGTGGGCGCCACGGGCGTCAGTGTCAACTTCGACCGGCTGGCCCCAGGGACAAGCGTCGAGTTGCGCTATACGGTGGAGGTTCCCACCAACGCGGAACAGTCGGCCACGGCGCCGACCAATGCCACGGTGACCTGGAGCAGCCTGCCGGACGGTGCTGGCACCATCTCGAGCACGGGCTTCGCGGGCTCGACGGTAGGTACGGATGCCTCGGCCAGCGGCGAGCGCGACGGCAGCGGCACGGCACCCAACACCTATACCCGCAGCGATCCGGCCGGCTACGGCACCATCAGCGGAGTCTTGTGGGACGACACCAACGACCGCGACGGCGCCATCGATGCGGGTGAAATCCGTCTGGCCAACCAGACCGTGGAGCTGCGCTGGGCCGGAGCGGACGGCATCTTCGGCAACGCCGACGACCGAGTGATGACCACCACCACGAACGCGAGCGGCGAGTACAGCTTCGGCGCCTTGCCTGGAACAGGGCTGGTGTCGGGCAATTACCGCATCACCGCGCCGGCCACTGTCACGCTGACCATTCCGGGCGGTGCGATTGCCGACGACACGGATGCCTTGTCGCCTCGGTGGGATGCCGACGCTGGCACGCTGGGCACCATCAGCGTGACATTGGGAGAAGGCACCACCTCGGTCAACCGCAACGTGGGCTATCTGCAGGTCAACGACGCGCCGGTGGTCACCATCACCAACGGCTCGGTCACTTTCGTCGAGGGCGTGGACCGCACCGGCAGCGATCCGCTCGGGGAAGACCGCGACGTGCTGGGTGCACCGGTGAACCTGGGCCCGGTGACCATCACGGACCCCGAACTGCACCGCGACCCAGGCCAGTTGGACAACTTCAGTGGCACCACGCTGACCATCGGCCGCAGCAACGCCACCAATGATGGGTTCAACGCCGCCAGCGAGGATGTGCTGGGCTTCAACGATCCGGCCCTGGTGTCCGGCAGCAACCTCGTGGTGGGCGGCAGCACGGTTGGCAGCTTCACCAACGTGGGTGGGCAACTGGTGATCACCTTCAACGCCAGTGCCGACGCCGCCGCGATCAACACCGTGGCCAGCGCCATCTCCTACGCCAACCGCTCCGATACGCCTCCGGCCAATGTCACGCTGCGCTTCCGCTTCGATGATGCAAACGACAACAGCAAGCAGGGCAGCGGCGGGGCGCTCACGGGGGATGCCACCATCGTCGTCAACATCACGGCGCAGAACGATCCGCCGGATGCCACGAACAACGCCAACAGCGTGACCGAGTCCGACGGCCAGCCCACCCCTGGCGCCAGCGTCTCGGGCAACTTGCGCAACGACAACGACGGCGGCAACGGCGTGGACAGCGACCCTGAGACCGCGCTGGCCGATCTGGTCATCACCGAGATCGGGCCTGTCGGAGGGACGACGGAACCCATCCCGGCTGGCGGCGTCACCGTGAACGGCCAGTACGGTGCGCTCACCATCCATCCCGATGGCAGCTACACCTACGTGCTCAATGAAAGTCACCCGGACGTCAACAGCCTGGGCACTGGCAACACGCTGACCGATGTATTCGACTACACCCTCGCCGATGCGGATGGCCTGACCGACTCGGCCGCGCTGACCATCACCATCAATGGACGCACGGACGGTGGCGGCGCCACGCCACCCACCATCGGCCCCGAGGACGAGAACGGGACCGACGACCCCGCCGACCCATCGACGCAGGGGCAGAACTCGGTGTACGAAGCTGGCCTGGGTGATGCTGGCGACGACCGTGAATCCACCACTGGCGACATCGTGGTGGCTGCGCCCGACGGCATCCGGTCGGTGACGGTCGGAGGAACCGCCTTCACTTACGCCGAACTGCAAGACATCAGCGATGGTGTTCTGACGCCAGTGAGCATCGACACGGGCGAAGGCACGCTGGTCATCACGGGTATCCGCGGTGTGCAGGGTCCGACCGGTGCGCCCACCCAGTTGGTGATCGAGTACGAATACACGCTCAAGGACCCGGTGGCGCACTCGGGCCCGTATACCGATGACATCGCCCTTCAGGTCACAGACAACAAGCCCACGCCGCAGACGGCCAGCGGCACACTGACCATTGCCATCATCAACGACCTGCCCGCCGCCACCGACGACACCAACAGCGTGACCGAAGGCAATACGGTGACAGGCGACGTGCTTGGCAACGACGATTCCGGTGCCGATGGCTGGACGGGCAGCGGGAACGGAGTGGTCGGCGTGGTGGCCGGCGACAACGGCGGCGCGCCGACAGCGGGCGGCACGGGTACGGCCATCACCGGAACCTACGGCACCCTGACGCTCAACCCCGACGGCAGCTACACCTACGTGGCCAATGCCGGCATCACGGTGTCCAACCCGGTGGACGTGTTCACCTACACCGCGCGCGATGCCGACGGTGACGAAACTACGGCCACGCTGACCATCGACCTCAACAACATCCCGGACCCGGTGGCCTCTCTGCCGCCACAGGTGGGTGTTGATGCCGACGGTGGCATCAACATCCCCACGTCCGGTGGATTTGTCGACATCGACGGCGATCCGCTCACCTACACGGCCACTGACCTGCCGCCGGGCCTGACGATTGACCCGAACTCGGGCGTAATCACCGGCACGCTGGACAACAGCGCCTCGCAGGGCGGCAACACGGGTACGCCTGGCGTGTACGAGGTGACGGTGATGGTCACCGACCCGCACGGCCAGACCGCGTCGCAGACCTTCACCTACACGGTGACCAACCCGGCCCCGGTGGCGCGCGACGACACCCGCACCACACGCGAGGACACGCCGGTCAGCGGCAACGTGATCGGCAACGGTGGCCGTGGCGACGTGGCCGACAGCGACCCCGATGGCGACGACCTCACGGTGACGGAGATCGTCGTCAACGGCCGCACCTACACCTTCGGGCCGGGCACGCCGTCGCACACCATCACCTTGAACGAGGGCCGGCTGGTGTTCAGGGAGGACGGCAACTACACCTTCACGCCCAGGCCCGACTGGAACGGCCGCGTGCCGCCGGTGACCTACACCATCAGCGACGGCGAGGGCGGCACCGCCACGGCGGTGCTGCGCATCACCGTCACGCCGGTGCCCGACATCGTGCCTGACACGTCCACCACCGAGCGCGACACGCCGGTGCGGATTCCGGTGCTGGACAACGACGACTTCGAGGGCAGGAACCCCAGGGTCACGGGCACGACGCCGCCGGCCAATGGCACGGTGACGATCAACCCCGACGGCAGCATCACCTATATGCCGAACCCGGGCTTTGTCGGTACCGACACCTTCACCTACACGGTGACCAGCGGCGGTGTGACCGAGACCACCACCGTGACGGTGCAGGTGCTGCCGGGCACGCAGGACGGGCTGCCGCCCGACCGCTCGGAGGGATCGACGGGGCCTGGCCTGCGGCCGGGGCCGTACTTCCCCGATCCGTGGGGGCCTGGCCTGCCGCAGGTCGGCCTTTCCTTCGAGTCGGTCACCTATGTGCGCGACGCCGTGGTGGCGTCGCAAAACGAGCGCGCGCTGGGCGGTGATGCCCGCGCCACCAGCCGCATCGACCTGGCGCAGCCGTACGACAGCGGTGTGCGCGTGCCGGGCATGGACTTGGGCATGGACCCGGCGTTGTTCGTGCAACAGGCGGTGCGCGACTCGCAGCGTCTGGCCGACTTCATGAACAGCCTGGTGCAAGGCCGCCTGAGCCGGGTGTCGCTCGGCGCCGACCACGATCTGGCGACGCCCGAGCTGTACCAGCCCGATGCCGACCGTTTGGTCCCTCAACCGGCGTCACAGGAGAAGGGCGATGCGGCCAGGCCGACGCCCGAGCCGCAGAAGACCTCGGAGGTCGATGCCGAGGTCGAGGAAGCAGCCGCTGCCGCGATGCCTGCCCAGGCTATGCGCATGGCGCCATCTTTCACCGATCAGTTGAGGAATGGGACGGGGCGCCTGCCCATGTCCACCGCACGAGTTTGAGAACCAGTCTGAAAAGAATCATTGAAATGACCACCCCGAACACCAACCCATCGCTTCGTTTCGCCGCTCATTTCCTGGCCCGCCCGCGCATGCTTGCGCTCTCGGCGGCCCTGTTTCTGGCCGGCTGCGGCTCGCTGGCGCCGGTGCCCTACGAGGCGAACGAGATCCGTGACCGCGCCGAGCAGGACCGGGTGCAGATGTACGCCGACCAAGAGCCGATCGCGGCGCCGCTGAGCTTCCACGAGGCCGCCGCGCGCGCGCTCAAGTACAACCTGGACTACCGCCTCAAGCTGATGGAAAGCGCGCTCTCGCGCAGCCTGCACGACGTGTCCTCACACGAGATGCTGCCGCGCCTGGTGGCCGGTGCCGGTTATGTGTCCCGCAACAACGACTCGGGTGGTAGTTCCATCGGCATCATTGACCGCGAGGAGTCGCTGCGTCCGTCCACCTCGCAGGAGCGCGAGCGCACGCTGGCTAACCTGAACTTCTCGTGGAACGCGCTGGACTTCGGCGTCTCGTACTACCGCGCGCAGCAGAAGGCCGATCAGGTGCTGATGGCCGAGGAGCGCCGCCGCAAGGTGGTGCAGAACGTGCTGCAGGACGTGCGCAACAGCTACTGGCGCGCCCTGGGCGCGCAAAAGCTCATCGGCCGTGTGGACGACCTGCTGGCGCGCGTGAACACGGCTCTGGCCAATGCCAAGGAAGTCGAGGCCAAGGGCCTGATGCCCCGCGCCCAGGTGCTGTCGTACCAGCGCGCGCTGCTCGACGCGGTCAGCCTGCTGACCCTGCGCCGCCAGGATCTTGAACTGGCCCGCGCCGAGCTCAACGCCCTGATGTCGGTGGCGCCGGGTACTGCCATCACCCTGGTCGACGAAAAAGAGTTCGCGCTGCCCGCGGTGCCGGGCAACATCGAGGCGCTGGAAACAATGGCGATGGAGAAGCGCCCCGAGATCATGGAGGAGTGGTACCGCAAGCGCGTGACCGAGAACGACATCAAAGCCGCCAAGGCCATGCTGTGGCCCAACATCAGCATCGACCTCGGTCCGCAGTACGACTCCAACCGCTTCAACTACAACAGCTCGTGGGTGGATGCGGGTGTTCGCGTGTCTTGGAACATCCTGCGACTGGCGCAGCTTCCCGCGCTCAAGCGTGCACACGAGCACCAGAACAAAGCGGACGACATGCGCCGCATGGCGCTGTCGATGGCGGTGCTGACCCAGGTGCGCGTGGGCGTGCAGCGCTACGGCCTGTCGCTGGCCGAACTGAAGTTCGCCGAAGAAAGCCTGCGCGTGGACCAGAGCCTGTACGACTACGCCAAGGCGGCGTCTCAGAGCAAGTTCGAGTCGGAGCTGGAGGTGATCCGTTCGGAAGCGCGTGCGCTGCTGGCCGAGTACCAGCGCTATGTGGCCTATTCCAATGCACAGGCGGCCTGGGGGCGGGTGTACAACTCGGTCGGGCTGGACGTGCTGCCCGAGGCCATTGACAGCCACGACGTGAAGACCCTGGCCACCGCGCTGGAAAAAACCATGTCCCAGTGGCAGGGGCAGGTGTTCAAGACGGCCGCGGCCCGGTAAGAGGTGGGCGCCGTGATGTGCATGAGCCTTGAGTCGCCGGTTCGCTGGCCAGCGCTGATCCTGTGTTCCCTGATGGCGCCGGCCGTGGTGCTGGCGCAGTCGCCGGTGCCACCGGCGGGCGGCGCGTCCCGGGTGGCGCAGCCGGCACCGGCTGCGCCCGCGCCGGTCTCGGTGGCCGAGGACCCGAACGCCATCCGGGTGCTGCTGAGCCCGGATGTCGAGACCACCCTGGTGTCCCAGACGGTGGGCCAGATCTCGCAGCTGCAGGCGCAGCTGGGCGCCCGGGTTACCAAGGGCGCGACCATTGTCCGCTTCGACTGCCGTGAGGCGCAGGCCCGCCTGCGCATGGCGCAGGCCGAGAACGGTTCGGCGCGCGAGACCCTGACCGTCAAGCAGGACCTGCGCAAGCTCAATGCGGCGGGGGACATGGAGGTCTCGCTGGCGGCTTCGGAGGTCGAGAAGACCCAGGCCGCGGTCGAGGTGTCCCGCGCCCAGCTGGCGCATTGCTCGGTGGCGGCACCGTTCACAGGCCGCATCGTCCGGGTGCACGTCAAGCCGTTTCAGGGCGTGAACGTGGGCGCGCCGCTGCTCGAGATGGTGAGCGACGGGCCGCTGAAGATCCGCCTGAACGTGCCGTCGCGCTGGCTGCGCCTGCTCAAGCAGGGCACGCCGTTCGAGGTGGCCATCAACGAGACCGGAAAAGCCTATATGGCCAAGGTCACGGCGATCAACGCACGGGTCGATTCGGTGGCACAGACCATCGAGCTGGAAGCGCGCATGGACAAGGCCCACCCAGAGCTGCTGGCAGGCATGAGCGGCGTGGCCCGGTTCGATCTGAAGTGAAACGCCTCTCTGCAACGCCGAGTGGTCTCGTCCCGCTCTGGCCCGCCTTCGGCTCCTGGAGGAAGAACGGCAATGACACTGGGTGGAGGCGCCTATGGCATTGAGCCTCGAGTTGACGGCCCTGGCCGAAGGCCTGGAGGCCCGCGCACGCGCGGCCGAAAGCGTGGCCGAGCTGGGCATCAGTATGGCGAACGACAGCTTCTCCGCGCTGCCCTACCGCCAGGCCCTGGTGTTCGATGCGAACGACCGCCTGCTGACGGTGTCCGGGCTGGCTCGGCCCACCGAGGACAGCCCGTACCTGATCTGGTTGCGCCAGGCCTGGCCCTGGCTGCGCCTGCGCGTCGCCGGCGAGGCCGCGTGGATCTCGCCCACTGCCGAAGAATTGGCAGATGCACCGCCCGCACTGGCCGATGGCTGGAGCGCATGGTGGCCCGCCGGGGCCTATGTGCTGCCCCTGGCACGCCGCGGCGGCGAGCCGCTGGGCGCGGCCTGTTTCCTGCTGGACCAGCCTCCGGCTCCGGAAGTGGCACAGCTGCTGGCCCGGGTGGCCAGGACCTGGGCCTATGCCTGGGAGATGATGGCCGGCAAGGCCCGCCCAAGCCTGCGCGAGCGCTGGGCGCGTCTGGACAAGACCCGGCGGCGCCTGCTGGTCGGGGCGCTGTGCCTGTTGCTGCTGCTGCCGGTGCGCCAGACTGCGCTGGCACCGGCCGAGGTGGTGCCGGTGGATGCCATGGAGATCACCGCTGCCATCGACGGCGTGGTGAGCACCATCCATGTGAGCCCCAACCAGGCGGTGAAGGCCGGCGATCGCCTGTTCTCGCTGGACGACACCACGCTGCGCAACCGGCTGGAGGTGGCGCGCCAGTCGGTGGCGGTGGCCGACGCAGAGCTGGCATCCGCCAGCCAGATGGCCTTCCACGACAGCGCCAGCAAGGCCGAGCTGACCATCCTGACCGGCCGTGCCCAGGAGCGGCGCGCCGAGTTGGCGGCGGTGCAGGCCCAACTGGCCCGGATGGAGGCCACCGCGCCGTACGACGGCATCGCCGTGTTCGCCGACCCTGACCAGTGGCGTGGTCGCCCGGTGGCCACGGGCGAGCGCATCATGCTGCTGGCCAATCCGGAAAAACCGGGCATGCTGATCCATCTGCCGGTCTCGGACGCCATCGCGCTGGACGAGGGTGCCCCGGTCAAGCTGTTCCTGACCGTCAAGCCCCTGTCACCCCTGTCGGGACAGATCACCGAGACCAGCTACCAGGCCGTGCTGTCGCCCGATGGGGTGGCGAGCTACCGGCTGCGTGCCGACATTGCCGGCGACGACGTCGGGCAGGCCCGGCTCGGCCTCCGGGGCACGGCCAAGCTCCATGGCGACTGGGTGGTGCTGGGCTATTACCTGTTCCGTCGCCCGCTGGCCACTTTGCGTGAGTGGAGCGGCTGGTGATGCAGCCCGCTTCCGCCGCGACGCAGGCCCTGCGGCAGGATCTGCGCCTGTACGAGACCGCCCCGGCCAGGGATGGCGCGCCGTTCTGGGCCATCCAGGACCCGGTGCTCAACCGCTTCTACCGCATCGGCTGGCTGGAGTATGAGTGCCTGCTGCGCTGGCCCGGTGACCCTGCCCAGATCGCCGCCGACATCGCTTCGACCACACCGCTGGCGGTGGATGTGGCCCAGGTGGAGGAATTCGCACGTTTCCTGGAGCAGCACCAGTTGCTCATGGCGTCGGGCGCCGCACTTCAGCGCATGGTGCAGAAGGCCCGCGAACCCGGTTGGCGGGACTGGCGCTGGTGGCTGCATCACTATTTGTTCATCCGGGTACCGCTGGTGCGCCCGGAGCGTTTCCTCGTGCGGCTGGCGCGTGCGCTCGATCCGCTGTTCTCGATGCCGGCGTTGCTGGCGCTGCTGCTGGCCAGCCTGCTGGGCATGGTGCTGGTGGCTCGCCAGTGGGACAGCTTCGCGCACAGCGTGATGGACATCCTGACGCCCAGCGGCATCACCGGCTTCCTGATCGCGCTGGTCGTCTCCAAGACATTGCATGAACTGGGACATGCGCTGGTAGCGACCCGTCTCGGCGTGCGCGTGGCGCACATGGGCGTGGCCTTGCTCGTGATGTGGCCCATGCTCTACACGGATACGGGCGAGTCCTGGCGGCTGCGTTCAAACAGGCAGCGGTTGGCGATCTCGGTGGCCGGCGTCGGCGTGGAAATGGGGTTGGCGGGCCTGGCCACGCTGGCCTGGGCGCTGCTCGACGACGGCTCGCTTCGGCAAGCCGCGCTCTACCTGGCGACCACCGGCTGGGTGCTGTCGGTGGCGCTCAACGTCAGCCCGTTCATGCGCTTCGACGGCTACTTCATCCTGTCGGACCTGCTGGACTTTCCCAACCTGCACGAGCGTGCGGGGGCGCACGCCAAGACCTGGCTGCGGCGCCAGGTGCTGGGGGTGGGCGACGCGTATCCCGAGCACCTGCCGCCGCGGGCCCGGCGCGCCCTGGTGGTGTTCGCGCTCGTGACCTGGTGCTATCGCGCGGTGGTGTTCCTGGGCATCGCCTGGGCGGTGTACGCGTTCTTCTTCAAGGCGCTGGGCATCTTTCTCATGCTGGTGGAGCTGACCTGGTTCCTCGCCAAGCCGGTGTGGTCCGAGCTGAAGGTCTGGCGCGAGCGGTGGCGCGAGGTCCGGCGGCCGCGCCGGTCGGGTCTGCTGGCGCTGCTCCTGCTGGCAGGCGGCCTGCTGCTGTTTCCCTGGCGTTTCGACGTGACCGCCGGTGGTGTGGCGCACGCGCAGCGTCAGCAGTTCGTGTTCGCGCCGTTGCCGACCCAGCTGGCCGAGCTGCATCCGGCCGGACGGGTGGAGGCGGGAGCCGTGCTGGCGCGCTTCGAGTCGCCGGACCTGGCAGCCCGCGAACAGCTCGCGCAGGCCTCGGTCGACGCGCTGGAGCGGCGCCTGGCCGGTCTTCTAGAGATCAGTGGCGGGCGGGAGAAGGCACTGGCCACCGAACAGCGCCTGCAGGAACAGCTGGCCGAGCTGCGGGCCGTGCGTGAAGAGGCCGGGCGACTGCGCATCACCGCGGAGTTCGGCGGCCAGTGGCGAGATGTGGACTGGCTGCGGCGTCCCGGCACGTGGGTGGGCGTCAAGGTCCCGCTGGGGGTGCTGACCGACACCGATGGCTGGCTGGTGGACGCCTATGTCGGGGAGCGCGAGGTGCACCGGATCGCGTCCGGCGCGCAGGCGAGCTTTCTGCCCGAAGGCGGCTTGCGGGCGCTGAATGCCGAGGTGATTGCGGTAGATTCGACCCGCGTGCGGCGACTGGCCCATCCCATGCTGGACAGCCGCCACGGCGGCGGATTCTCCACCCTGGCGGACGACCAGCAGGGCACCGCCCCCAGCGAAGCGCTGTACCGTGTCCGCCTGCGGCTGCACGAGGCGCCCCCACAGGGCAAAGAACTGCGCGGGCAGGCCCGTATCGAGGGCGGAGCGCGCAGTCTGGTCTGGGATGGCCTCAGGAGCGCGCTGGCCGTGCTGGTCCGCGAGAGCGGATTCTGAAGCGGGCTGCCGGGGGCTCAGCGATAGTAGCGGTCCCACTGCTCGTCGTCGCGGTCGCGCCAGTGGCGGTTGTCGTGGCGGTAGGGGCGCTGACCGCCGATGCGCACCACCTCCGGCGCGCTCGAGGCCTGCGGGCGGTAGCTGGGGCCGTAGGCCGGTGCGGCGCCCACCGGCATCACGCTGACCGGCACCCAGCGGCCCGGGTCCTGCGGCATCTGGGTGGTGTAGCGGCGGCCCGCGTACTCGTAGACCACGTTGTAGGCCACGACCTGGTTTTCCATCACGTTCTGCGTGCTGCACTCCTGCACCGTGCGGGTGTGCGACTGCCCCTTGCCTTCGATCTTGTTGCCCAGGATGGCACCACCGAACAGGCCGATGGCGGTGGCGGCGGCGCGGCCGTTGCCGTCACCGATGGCGTTGCCCATGGCACCGCCAGCGATGGCACCCATGATGGCGCCGGCACCGGAGGTGCGGGCCGGTTCGCGCACGGTCACGTTCTGGCAGACCTGCTGCGGCACGGCGACCTGCTGGATCACCGGGGTGCTGCTGAGCACGCGGCCTCGTTCGTCCTGCGCCTGTGCGGCGCTGGCGCCGGCGAGGGCCATCACGCCGGTCAGGACGGGGATCAGGAGGGAACGGGGGGAGGAGTTCATGGAGGTCTCCGTGTGTTGAAGGAGCCTCCACTGTGCGGGGCCTGTGTCAAGCCGCCCCGCACCCGGTGTAAAGCTGGCGAGCCAGTTGTAACCAGCGGTGTTCAGAGGCCGAGAACGGCCTTGCTCACCGCCTCGGCTACCTTGATACCGTCCACCCCGGCCGACAGGATGCCGCCCGCGTAACCCGCGCCCTCGCCGGCCGGGTAGAGGCCGCGTGTGTTCAGGCTCTGGAGGTCCTCGCCGCGGGTGATGCGCAGCGGCGAGCTGGTGCGGGTCTCGACGCCGGTGAGCATGGCGTCGGGCATGTCGTAGCCCTTGATCTTGCGACCGAACACCGGCAGCGCCTCGCGCATGGCCTCAATCGCAAAGCCGGGCAGGGCGGGCGCCAGGTCGCCCAGCTTCACGCCCGGCTTGTACGACGGCAGCACCTCGCCAAAAGCGGTCGACGGTGTGCCGGCCAGGAAGTCGCCGACCTTCTGGCCCGGCGCCTCGTAGCTCTGCCCGCCCAGCTCGAAGGCCCGGGCCTCCAGCTGGCGCTGCAGCACGATGCCGGCCAGCGGGTGGGTCTGGCCTTTGGCGGCCAGCGCCTCGGCTTCTTTCGCATAGCGCGGGCCGTCGGCCTCGCCGAAAGCGGCGGTCCACAGCGGCGCGTCCTGCGGGAAGCGGGTCGGGTAGTCGGCCAGGTCGATGCCCACCACCATGCCGGCGTTGGCGTTGCGCTCGTTGCGCGAGTACTGGCTCATGCCGTTGGTGACGACGCGGCCGGGCTCGCTGGTGGCCGCCACCACGGTGCCGCCCGGGCACATGCAGAAGCTGTAGACCGCGCGGCCGTTCTTCGCGTGGTGCACCAGCTTGTAGTCGGCCGCGCCCAGCAGCGGATGGCCGGCGTGGCGGCCCCAGCGCGCGCGGTCGATCACGCTCTGCGGGTGCTCGATGCGGAAGCCCACCGAGAATGGCTTGGCTTCGAGGTAGACGCCCGCGTCGTGCAGCATCGCGAAGGTGTCGCGCGAACTGTGCCCCGGCGCGAACACGGCGTGGCGTGTGGGCAGCTCCATGGCGTCGCCCGTGTCGAGCCGCAGCACGCGCAGGGCGGTGAGCCGCTGCTGGCCATCGCCGGCCGGCGCCAGCACCACGCCCGTGACCTGGTGCTGGAAGCGGATTTCGCCGCCCAGCGCCACGATCTTCTCGCGCATGGCCTCGACCACCTTGACCAGCTTGAAGGTGCCGATGTGCGGGTGCGCCTGGTAGAGAATCTCGGTCGGCGCGCCGGCGTCGACGAACTCCTGCATCACCTTGCGACCCAGGAAGCGCGGGTCCTTGATCTGGCTGTAGAGCTTGCCGTCGGAGAACAGGCCCGCGCCGCCCTCGCCGTACTGCACGTTGCTCTGCGGGTTCAGCACCTTCTTGCGCCACAGGCCCCAGGTGTCCTTGGTGCGCTCGCGCACCGGCTTGCCGCGCTCCAGCACGATGGGTTTGAAACCCATCTGCGCCAGTGCCAGCGCGGTGAACAGGCCGCAGGGGCCCAGGCCGATCACCACCGGCCGGTCGGCCTCGTCGGCGGGCCAGCCGGCCGGTGCATGGCCGGGCGGGTGCCAGGCCATGTCAGGCGTGGGCAGGATGTGCGGGTTCTTCTCGTGCCGGGCCAGCAGCTGCGGTTCCAGCGACGGGTCGGCCAGCGCCACGTCCACGATGTAGACCGCCAGCAGGTCGGCCTTGCGCGCGTCGAAGCTGCGCTTGAACACCGACAGCGTGGCGATGGCCTCGGGCGCCACCTGCAGCGCCTGGGCGGCCAGGCGGGTGAGGGCGGCCACCGGATGCGGCGGCGGCACGCGGTCTTCGTCGGTTTCGGTGGGGGCGTCGGCGGCGCGGCGGTGCTCGGCGGGCACCTCGGCCAGAGGCAGTTTGAGTTCGGCGATGCGGATCATGATCTCGTGGGGCTTGTGTTCATCAAGCAGCGAAGGCCGTTATTGTCGCTGGGCGCCCAACCAGAAACGCTGTCACCAAATTTACCCGGATAAAATAATTTACCCGGATAAAATAAACCATGTCCCAGACTTTCGACCCCTCCCATCCGCCGCGCACCAAACCCCTGTGGCGCATCTACCTGCTGTTCCTCGTGCCCATGGTGCTGTCGAACATCCTGCAGGGCCTCTCCGGCACGCTCAACGGCATATACATCGGCCAGATGCTGGGCACCCACGCGCTGGCGGCCGTCTCGGGCATGTTCCCGATCGTGTTCTTCTTCATCTCGCTGATCATCGGCCTGGGCGCCGGTGCGTCGGTGCTGATCGGCCAGGCCTGGGGCGCGCGTGAGCCGCACAAGGTAAAGGCCATCGCCGGTACCGCGATCACCCTGGGCGCGGTGATCGGCCTGATGGCCGCGGTGGCGGGCACGGTGTTCGCGCGCGAGGCCATGGTGGCGCTGGGCACACCGGCCGACGTGCTGGACGACGCGGTGTCCTACGCCCGCATGATGATGCTGTTCATGCCGCTGCTGCTGGTGTTCATCCTGCTCACCCAGCTGCTGCGCGGTGTCAGCGACACCGTTTCGCCGCTGCTGGCGCTGCTGATGTCCACCACCATCGGGCTGGCGCTCACGCCGCTGCTGATCAAGGGCTGGATCGGCCTGCCGCCGCTGGGCATCCGCAGCGCGGCGCTGGCCGGCTTTGTCTCGACCGCGGCCGCGCTGGCCTTCCTGGGGTTGCGGCTGCATCGCCTGGGCCACGTGCTGGCGCCCGACCGCGAGCTGCTGCACGCGCTGAAGCTGGACCGGGCCATCCTGGGCAAGGTCATGCGCATCGGCCTGCCCACGGGCCTGCAGATGGTGGTGATCTCGCTGTCGGAGCTGGTGATCCTGGCGCTGGTCAACGGCCACGGCTCGCAGGCCACGGCGGCCTACGGCGCGGTGACGCAGATCGTGAACTACGTGCAGTTCCCGGCGCTCTCCATCGCCATCACCGCGTCCATCCTGGCGGCGCAGACCATCGGCGCGGGGCGCATCGAGCGCCTGACGCCGATCCTCAAGACCGGGCTGGGCCTGAACGCCGCGCTCACCGGCGGGCTGGTGCTGCTGGGCTATGCCGTCTCCGGCTGGGCGCTGGGCCTGTTCCTCACGCAGGACAGCGTGCATGCGCAGGCCCAGCACCTGCTGCACCTGATGCTCTGGAGCATCCTGGTGTTCGGCTTCCAGGCGGTGATCGGTGGCGTGATGCGCGCCAGCGGCGACGTGCTGGTGCCGATGGCGATCTCGGTGTTCTGCATCCTGGGCGTGCAGCTGCCGGTGGCCTATCTGCTGGACGCGCGCCTCGGTCTGGAAGGCATCTGGATCGCGTTCCCCGTGGCCTATGTGACCATGCTGGTGCTGCAGAGCGCGTACTACCAGGGCGTGTGGCGGCACCGCAAGATCCGCAAGCTGGTCTGACCGGGCGGGGACTACGGGATAATGCCGCCCGTGGAGCGCGCCAGACCGCCGCTGGCACGAGACCCGAAAGGGTGTGCTGGAGGAACGTCCGGACTGCACAGGACAGCGTAGGAGGTAACACCTCTCCACCGACAAGTCGCAAGACCCTAAGGTGAGGATCAGAGCAACAGAGACGAGTCCGGTGGGAGTGCCGCAAGGCAGACCAGCCGGGGTGAAACGGGCAATCTCTACGCGCAGCAATACCAAATAGGCCAGCGTTGATGTGGTTCCGCGGAGCTGGCGGGTAGGTAGCACCGAGCCGGGTGGGCGACCCCCGGCCCAGAGGAATGGCGGTCACATCCGGGGCAACCCGGATGCACAGAATCCGGCTTATCGGCGCGCTTCACACTTAATTCAGACGTTGAACCCACCCATGCTCTGGATGTGTTCGACGTGCGCCAGCATGGAGCGCTTGGCCACCGGCCACAGCCGTTCGGGCACGTCGTCGTAGGCGATCTTCACCCAGTCGTCGATGCTGCCGTCGGGAATGGCCTGCATGGCGCGGGCCACCTTGGCTTCGCGCGCCAGCCGGTGCGCCTTCAGATGGGCGATGGCGGCGCGCGCGCCGCCGCGTTCGGGCGCGCCGGGGTTGTCACCGCTGCGCGGGTGGTCGCCCAGCACATACCCGTGCGCCGGCAGGATGAAGTGGACACCGTGCTGCTCGCACAGCTGGTCGAGTTTGTCCAGCGAATCGAGGTAGGTGCCCATGTTGCCGTCGGGCGGATCGATGACGGTGGTGCTGCCGTTGAGGATGTGGTCGCCGCTGAACAGCAGGCCGTCTTCCTCCAGCAGCAGGCACAGGTGGTTGGCCGCATGGCCGGGGGTGTGCACCACCTGCAGGGTGTGTGCTGTGCCGTCGGGGGCGCTCAGCACCAGGCGCTCGCCGTCGGCCAGGGTGCGCTCGGGGGTGAAGCGGCTGTTTTCGCGCGACGTGGGCGCGCTGGGCAGGCCGAGGATGGGCGGCCTGGCCCGACCGGCGTTGGCGCACAGCGCCTGCAGCCGGGGCGCGCCAGGCGAGTGGTCGGGGTGCGAGTGGGTGCAGACGATGGCCCGGATGTCGCCGCCCGCCGCGCGCCACAGCCGTTCGATGTGCGCCGGTTCGTCCGGGCCCGGGTCGATCACGATGTGGCCGGTGGTCGGGTCGCCGACGATGTAGCTGTTGGTGCCCGGCCCGGTCATGAAACCCGGGTTGGGCGCGGTGAGCCGCTGCACGTTCCTGAGCAGCGGCACCGGACGCTCGGTCTGCCAAGCCAGCTCGTGCACGATCTGCCCGTCCGGGCACACCAGCGCCAGCTCGCCATAGGGCATCTCGTGCTCCATGTGCCGCGATTCGTGGCCGTTCATCAGCCCCGCGCGCGGGCAGCTGGTGAACAGCGGCTCGTCGTTGACCGCGCAGGCCTTGAGCACATCGTCCACCGAGGCATAGGTCTGCAGGCGCTCCAGCGTGCGGATGGTCGGGAAGATGATGAAGAACTGGCCCGCGGCATGGCGCGCCAGCGCGTCGGCCGGGCGCACCCAGAGCGGTTCGAACTGCTCGGACTCGTCGGCCACCGGTTCCTGCCCCTCGGGCATGCGCGCCACGAGGAAGGGCACATCGAAGCGGCGCGGCAGGTCGCGGTCGGTGACCCAGTGCGCCAGCACGAAGACCTCGCCTCCCGAAAGCGTCAGGCCCTGCGCGGCGCACTGTGCGGCGAACGGGGCCTTTCGGTCCAGCGCGGCGATCTGTGCCGTGTCCAGGTGCGAGCCATCGGCGTGTCGCGCGAGCAGGATGCCCAGCTCTTCGAAGCTCTCGCGGATGGCGGCGATGGCCTGCGTCAGGTGCCAGTCGCTTTGCGTGGCGCGGCGCGTGGAATGGCCGTGTGCCTGGGCATCGGCGGCGTCGATGCCGCCGCCGGGGAAGACGTAGGCGCCGGGCGCGAAGCTCGCGGTCATCGAGCGGCGTGTCATCAGCACTTCGATGCCCTGAGGCGCATCGCGCAACAGCAGGACGGTGGCGGCGGGGCGCACCGGGGCGGGTGCGCGCTGGGGGTGGAGCAGTTGGGTGGGGCGGACCATGCATCCATTGTGCGTGGACCGCCCGCCCGGCGCTGTCGCGCGGGCTTGGGGTTTACGCCAGCCCCAGGGCGTGCATCTCCGGTGAAAGTCCCTGCCAGGCGTTGTCGAAACCGGGCGTCGCACGCAGGGGGGGCAGCGGCGGCGTGCGCAGCGCCCAGTGGGTGCCGGCGATGACGCTGTCGATCACCGGCACGGGCACCTGGGCCTGCACCGCGGCGGCCATGCCGGCCAGGCCCGCGCCGCCCAGGATGACGGCCTGGACGCCCAGCTGGTGAGCGGCGTCCCGGCAGGCCTGGGCCAGCAGGCGGTGGGCGCCGGCCGGGTCGGCGGCGAGCTGAGCGCCGGTGGGCGCCACGGTGTGGATGCCGGCCAGTTGCTGGGCCTGGCCCAATGCCTGCGCGAGCCGTTGCAGCATCGGCGCCCAGCGTTCGCCGCCGGTGACGATGGCGTAGCGCCCGTGGCGCGCGGCCTCGATGAAGGCCGCTTCGGCCAGGCCGGTCACCGGGGCCGGGCTGGACTCGCGCAACGCCATCAGGCCCGGGTCGCCGAAGCAGCCGATCAGCACCGCGTCGGGTTGGGTCGGCTCGCGGTCGAGTGCCGCCGCCCAGGCGTCGAGCGCCGCGTGCGCGGCCACGGCGTAGCTGGCCTCATCGGCGATGTAGGGCGCACCGAAGCGGGCGGTGACCGTCTGCACCACCACGTGTGAACCGGCGGCGGCCTGCACGTGGGTCTGCAGCAGCGCGCTGACGCGCTCCGAGGTGTTGGGATTGATGACCAGCAGCCGTTTCATGAGCCGAACAGTTCCAGGAGGTCCGGTGCTGCTTCAGGAGCGGACGTGAAGCTGAGTTGTGATTCCAGCCGTTCCAGATGCTCGCGCATCAGCCGTGCGGCTTCCTTCGCATCGCGCAGCTGGATGGCGGCAATCAGGCCGCGGTGTTCCTGGCAGCCGCAGGCGGTGGCGTCCTCGCGCGCCTGGGCGTGCGGCGCGCTGTAGGCCATGAGGATGAGCGAGGTGCGCGAGACCAGCTCGCGCAGGATGCCGCCCAGGGTCTGGTGGCCGGCGTGTTCGGCGATCTGCAGGTGGAAGTCGCCCGAGAGGCGGATCGCACGCCGCATGTCGCCGGCCTTGCGCGCCGCCTCCTCGTCGCAGATGCAGGCCTTGAGCGCCTGGATGTGAGACGGGGTGGCCCGGCCGATGAAGCGCTCGACCAGCAGCGGTTCGATCATGCGCCGCACCTCGAACACCTCGTGCGCCTCCTGTTCGCTGGGTTCGGCAATCGCCGCGCCGCGGTTGGGTGTGAGCGTGACCACCTTCTCGTTGGCCAGCCGCACCAGCACCGGGCGGATGCGCGTGCGCGAGACACCGAAGGCCGCCGCCAGACGGTCCTCCACCAGCTTGGTGCCGGGCGGCAGCTGGTGGTCGAGGATGGCCGAGACCATGCGCTCGTAGATCGCCTGGTCGGACAGCGGCTGCGCGGCTGCTTTCATTTTTTCTTCAGCCACATCGCGAGACCGACGGTGAGACCCATGACCGCGAACGACACCACTGTGGTGACGGTGCCCAGCGCGTAGATGGCTGGCGTGGTGACGGTCGAGGTCAGGCCCTGCAGCTCCAGCGGCAGGGTATTGACGTCGCCGATGGCCTGCGAGGTGCGGGCGATCTCGTCCCAGCTGAGCGTGAAGCCGAACATGCCGATGCCGACTACCGAAGGACCGATGAGGGGCAGCACCACGTGGCGGAAGGTCTGCCAGGGTGTGGCGCCGAGGTCGCGCGCCGCTTCCTCGTAGGCCGGGTTGAATCGGTTGAAGACCGCGAACATGATCAGCAGGCCGAAGGGCAGGGTCCAGGTCAGGTGAGCGCCCAGCGCCGAGGTGAACAGGCCCAGCGCGGTGCCGTACTCCTCCAGCGTGGTGGTCGCGCCCACCGCTTCCAGCAGCCACTTGAGGCCGCCGTCGAGCAGGCGGAACTGCAGGCCGATGCCCAGCGACACGATGATGGACGGCATGATCAGGCTGGCCACCGTCACGTAGAACAGTGCGTTGCCGCCGCCCAGTTTCTTGCGGAAGGCCAGGCCCGCCAGCACCGACAGCACGACGGTGGAGGCCATGACCACCGCGCCCAGCATCAGCGAACGGGTGAACGCCGCCCCGATGTCCACCGTGCCCAGGCCTTCGGCCAGCTGGCGGAACCAGTGCAGTGACCAGCCCCGCATCGGGAAGGTGAGCCCACCCTCTGGCCCCTGGAACGAGAGCACGAAGATGACGGCCATCGGGCCGTACATGAACAGCACAAAGAGCGCGAAGACGGCAGCCAGCGGCCAGAAGCCGGGCGCGCGGGCGTCGGAGACTCGGGCTTGCATGCTCACAGCTCCTTCCTGATGTCGACCAACCGGGTCAGCCCCCAGATGATCATCAGAACCACGGCCAGCAGGATCACGGCGTTGGCCGCGGCCAGCGGGAACTGCAGGTAGGAGGTCTGCACCTGGATGATCTTGCCGACCGAGGCGATCTGCTGGCCGCCCATGACGCCGATGGTCACGAAGTCGCCCATGACGATGGTGATGACGAAGATCGAGCCGATGAGGATGCCGGTCTTGCACAGCGGCACGATCACGTTCCACAGCGTCTGCCAGGCACTCGCCCCGGCGTCGCTGGCGGCTTCGAGGAGGCTGCGGTCGATGCGCATCATGCTGTTGAAGATGGGCACGATCATGAACATGGTGTAGAGGTGCACGAAGGCCAGCACCACCGAGAAGTCGGAGAACAGCAGCCACTCGATGGGCTGGTCGATCAGGCCGATGCCCTGCAGGCCCTGGTTGACCAGGCCGTTGCGGCCCAGCAGCGGGACCCACGAGATCATGCGGATGACGTTGGACGTCCAGAAGGGCACGGTGCAGAGCACGAACAGCGCCGTCTGCATGCCCGAAGACCGCACGTGGAAGGCCAGGAAATAGGCGACAGCAAAGCCCAGCACCAGCGTGATCAGCCAGACCAGGAAGCTGAACTTGAGCGTCGAGAGGTAGGTCGAGAGCGTGACGCAGAAGTCACCGTGGTCGGTGAGTGCGGAGCAGCCCTCGAAGATGGCCAGGTAGTTGCGGACCGTGAAGGCCGGGATCAGCTCGTACTCGTTGAAGTCCCAGAAGCTGACCATCAGCACCAGGCCCAGCGGGATCAGGAAGAACAGCACGAACACCAGCGTGTACGGCGCGGCCTGCCACCCGGCGGGCACGGTGCGGTTGGGGCTGTCGGTGACGGGGGCCGTCACGGCGGTGTTCGTGCTCATGGGCTCAGAGGGTCTGGGTGGTCAGGCGGCGACGAACTCGTTCCACTTGCGGACCATGTACTCGTTCTCGTCCATCACGGCGTTCCAGCAGGCGATGCCACCCATGCGCTGCTCGTAGCTGCCGCCGTCGCGCTTGGCGCCCTTCTTGGCCAGCAGGTCGCCGTTGGGGCTCTTGATGTCCTGGGTGGCTTCCTTGCCTTCCATCCAGTAGGCCCACTCGTACGGCTCCATCTTGGCCTTGGCGGTTTCCAGCACGGCGCTGTAGTAGCCCTGGCGGTTGAGGTAGGCGCCGGCCCAGCCGTCGAGGAACCAGTTGATGAACTCGTAGGCGCCGTCGAGCTTGCGGCCCGAGAGCGTGGTCGGCAGGCCGAAGCCGGCGGCCCAGGCGCGATAGCCCTCTTTCAGCGGCTGGAACACGCAGTCGATGCCCTTGGTGCGCACGGCGGTCACGGCCGGGCTCCACATGGACTGGATCACGACTTCGCCGGAGGCCATCAGGTTCACCGACTCGTTGAAGTCCTTCCACAGCGCGCGGAACTGGCCGGCCTTCTTGGCTTCGATCAGGGTCTTGATCGTCAGGTCGATCTCGGCCTTGGTCATGTTTCCCTTGTCGGCGTACTTGTGGATGCCCATGGCTTCCACCACCATGGCCGCGTCCATGATGCCGATGGACGGGATGTTCAGGATCGCGGTCTTGCCCTTGAACTCGGGGTTGAGCATCTCGGCCCAGGAGTTGATGGGTCGCTTGATCAGGTCGGGGCGGATGCCCAGTGTGTCGGCGTTGTAGGTGGTGGGGATCAGGCTCATGAACTGGGTCGGGCTCTTGGCGAAGACCTTGCTCTTCTCGCCTTCCAGGAAGATCACCTTCTTGGGCGCGGTGCCCTGGTCGCCCACGGCCTTGCCGGCCACGGTGCCGGTGGTGAACAGGCTGGTGATCTTGTCCGCGTTCTTGATCTTCTTGGTGTCAATGCCCTTGAGGTTGCCGGTGGGCACGATCTTCTTGAGCGAGAAGTACTCGGTGTCGATCAGGTCGAAGCTGTTGGGCGCGGTGACGGCGCGCTTGGTCACGTCGTCGGTGGTCACGGCCACGTACTGGATCTTGATGCCGGTGTCTTTCTCGAACTTCTCGGCGATGGCCTTGTCCTGGTTCACCGCGGTGCCCAGGTAGCGCAGGGTGATCTTTTCCTGGGCGATGGCCGGCGAGAGGCCGCTGGCCAGGATGCCGGCCAGGCCGGCGGTGCCTTGCAGCAGGCTGCGGCGCGACAGGCCGTCGTGCTGGATGTCGGTGGAATCGGGCATGGAGAACTCCTTGGTTGCAGGGGGAAGGACAGGGGAGGGAAAGCAGGCGGAATCAGGCGGCCAGGGCGTGGGCCTGCGCCGGGTTCCAGCTCAGGTCGGCGCGTTCGCCGGTGGTCCAGGGGCGGTCGACGAAGGTGGCTTCGGACAACATCACCGACACGCCGCGGTCGGCGCTGTCGCCGTCGAGCTGCAGGCCCAGCAGCACGTAGGTGCCCTGGTACTCCACGTCGCTCACGGTGGCGGTCCAGCCGGTGCTGCCGGCCTCGGCCAGGCGGATGTGGTCGTTGCGCACGGCCACCTTGCCGTTGACGGTCTGCAGCACGTTGTGGCCGCCCATGAAGCGCGCCACGAACTCGCTGGCCGGCCGGTTGTAGACGGCGTGGGGCGGGCCGGCCTGTTCGATGCGGCCCTGGTTCATCACCACCATGGTGTCGGCCAGCGCCATGGCCTCTTCCTGGCTGTGCGTGACGTGGACGAAGGTCAGGCCCAGTTCGCGCTGCCAGTGGCGCAGCTCGGCGCGCATCTGGATGCGCAGGAAGGGGTCGAGCGCCGACAGCGGCTCGTCTAGCAGCAGCACGCGCGGCTGGGTGATGAGGGCGCGCGCCAGCGCCACGCGCTGCTGCTGGCCACCCGAGAGTTCGCCCGGCTTGCGGTGCGCCAGGTGCCCCATGGCCACGCGCTGCAGGAGGTCTTGCGCGCGGGCGTGGCGCTCGGCCTTGCCGATGCCCTTCATCTTCAGGCTGAAGGCCACGTTGTCCAGCGCCGAGAGGTGCGGGAACAGCGCGAAGCTCTGGAACATCATGGCCGTGCCGCGCGCGGCGGCGGGCAGGTTGGTGATGTTGCGGTTCTCCAGCAGGATGTCGCCGCTGGTGGTGCTTTCGTGCCCGGCGATCATGCGCAAGGTCGTGCTCTTGCCGCAGCCCGAGGGCCCGAGCAGGCAGCAGTAGCTGTTGGCGGCGATGCGCAGGTTGATGGCGTCGACGGCCACGGTACCCGGACCGTACTGCTTGGTCAGGGCGATCAGTTCGACGGCGGCGGGGGCGGGGGTGACAGCGTCCATGCCGACCCTGTTGCACGAGCCGTGCCAGTTTTTTTGTATGCAATCCGCACAAGATTGCATACAAAACAGCACCGGCTTTGTGCGCAATGTGCTCGGTGGGGTGCGCCGCAGTCCGCGGCGGTGCGCATGCACCGGCACGGCGCGCACCGGGGTGGGCGGATAATCGAACCATGCGAGTGCACTTCACCAAAATGCAGGGCGCGGGCAACGACTTCGTCGTGCTCGACGAGACCCGTGGCCGCCTCGGTCTGAGCGCGGCCCAGTACCGTTTCCTGGCCGACCGCCACTTCGGCGTCGGCGCCGACCAGATCCTGTCGGTGCGCCCCGCGCCGTCGGACGGTGTGGACTTCGAATACGTGATCCACAACGCCGACGGCGGTGAGGTCGAACACTGTGGCAACGGTGCGCGCTGCTTTGTGCGCTACGTGCGCGACAAGGGGCTCACGGATCTGAACCCGGTGCGCGTGAAGGTGAAACACGGCGAGATCAGCCTGGCCCTGAACGACGATGGCCGCGTCACCGTGGACATGGGCGCGCCCATCTTCGACCTGGCGCGCGTGCCTTTCGACTCGGCGGGCCAGACGCCCACACCGATGGGCAACTTCGAGCGCTGGTCCCTGCCGCTGGCCGCTGGCGATGTGGCGCCGGTGGCCGTGCTCTCCATGGGCAACCCGCACGCCGTGCTGCTGGTGGACAACGTGGACACGGCGCCCGTGCCCACCTGGGGACCGCAGATCGAGCGCCATGCGCAATTCCCTGCGCGCGTGAACGCGGGTTTCCTGCAGGTGCTGGACCGCGCCCATGTGCGCCTGCGCGTGTACGAACGCGGCGTGGGCGAGACCCTGGCCTGCGGCACCGGCGCCTGCGCGGCGGTGGTGGCCGGCATCCGCCTGGGCCTGCTGGACGACAGCGTCGACGTCGAGACGCGCGGCGGCCGGCTCACCATCGCATGGGGCGACAATGCGGCCCATGACGCACCGGTCTTCATGACCGGACCGGCCACCTCGGTGTTCGAGGGCGAGATCGACGTGCCCGAGCTGGCCTGAACATCAGGATCGACACACTTCCATGACCGACCCGACCATTCCCCCGATCACCGAAGACGACATTGCCAACTACCTGGCCAACACGCCCGACTTCTTCGAGCGCCACGCCGGCGTGCTGGCGACGGTGCAGTTGAGCAGCCCGCACGGCCAGCGCGCGGTGAGCCTGCAGGAGCGCCAGGCCGAGATGCTGCGCGAGAAGATCAAGGGCCTGGAGCTGCGCTCGGCCGAGATGATCCGCCACGGCCAGGAAAACTCCGCCATCGCCGACCGTCTGCACCGCTGGACCCGCGAGCTGCTGATGACCCGCGACACGCAGGATCTGCCCCTGGTGGCGGCGCGCGAGATGGCGGCCCAGTTCAATGTGCCGCAGGTGGCGATCAAGCTGTGGGGCGTGGCGGACGACTTCTCCGGTCAGTCCTACGCCCAGGGCGCCAGCGACGACGTGCAGGCCTTTGCCTCGTCGCTGCCGCGGCCCTACTGTGGCGCCAACCCCGGTCTGGAAGCGGCCGGCTGGCTGGTCGATCCCGGTGCGGTGGCCTCGCTGGCCCTGATCCCGCTGCGCGCCGGCGAGGGCCAGGACGCATTCGGCCTGCTGGTGCTGGGCTCGCCCGATCCGCAGCGCTTTGCCGCCGACATGGGCACCGAATTCCTGGAGCGCATGGGCGACCTGACCAGCGCGGCCCTCTCGCGCCTGCGCCCCTGAACCTGGCAGAACCGTGGAGAGCGGTGCCGCGCCGATGAATAACGTCGACGACGCGGCGCTGGTCGAGGCCTACCTCGCCCATGTGCGCATCGACAAGCGGCTGGCGGCGCGCACCGTCGATCTCTACATCGGTGACCTGGCCCGGCTGGCGCAGAACGCCCAGTCCGCAGGCGTCGGTCTGCGCCAGGTGCAGAGCGCCCATGTGCGGCGCTGGGTGGCGCAGATGCACAGCGCCGGCCGCAGCGCCCGCGGCATTGCACTGATCCTTTCAGGCTGGCGCGGCTTCTACGTGTGGCTGGGGCGCCAGGGCCTGGTGACCCAGAACCCGGTGCAGGACGTGCGCGCGCCCAAGGCCGGCAAGCCCCTGCCCAAGGCGCTGGGCGTGGACGAGTCGGTGCAGCTGGCCGCGCACGTGGAAGAGGGCGACGACCCGGCGCTGGAGGCGCGCGACGCCTGCATCACCGAGCTGCTCTACGGCTGCGGCCTGCGCATCGGCGAACTGGTGGGGCTGGATGTCGCCGCCAGCGGCACGGCGCGCGGCTGGATCGACCTGCAGGCGGGCGAGGCCCATGTGCTGGGCAAGGGCTCCAAGCGGCGCAGCGTGCCGGTGGGCCGTGCGGCGCTGGAGGCGCTGCAGCGCTGGCTTGCAGCGCGCCCGGCCCTGGCCGCCGAAGACCCGGCGCTGTTCGTCGGCCGCCACGGCACCCGCCTGACCCCCCAGCACATCCGGGTGCGGCTCAAGCGCCGGTCGCTGCTGGCCGGGCTCTCGACCCCGGTCCACCCGCACATGCTGCGGCATTCCTTTGCAAGCCACGTGCTGCAGAGCAGCGGTGACCTGCGCGCGGTGCAGGAGCTGCTGGGGCACGCCAGCATCGGCACCACGCAGGTGTACACCCGGCTGGACTTCCAGCATCTGGCCCGTGCCTACGACGCGGCCCACCCGCGCGCCAAGGGGCGCGGGCCGGCCAAGTCCTGATGGCGGTCCTTCGACCGACCGGGAATACCCGCTGACGAAACAGGGCGGGTCGATCAAAAATTCTTCTTGCAAATATCATTGCTTGCTTCTTTTAAATGCGCTGTCTGGCGCGACACCTTAGGAGACTTCCCCATGCCCCGACTGTTCCTGGCCTTCAAGGCCGCATTGCTCGCCCTTTTCCTTGCGATGTCGGCGCCGTCGCACGCGGCCGACGACGTGATCAAGACGGTCTACCACATGAGCGAAGGCATTCCCCAGGCCTCGCGCGCCATCAACAACATTCGCAACCACCTGGCGGCCGACCCCAAGGCCAAGATCGTGGTGGTCGCCCATGGCCTGGGCATCGACTTCCTGCTCGATGGCGCGACCAACCAGATGGAGCAGCCGTTTGCCGGCGCCATCGGCGAACTGGCGGCCAAGGGCGTGGAGTTCCGGGTCTGCAACAACACCCTGGTCTCGCGCAAGATCGACGCTTCCAAAGTGGCGATGGAAGCCAAGATCGTGCCTTCCGGCGTGGCCGAGGTGGCCCGGCTGCAGGCCCGCGAAGGCTTCGTCTACCTGAGACCCTGAACTGGCCCACCCCTGCGCCGCGCCTCGCGGCGCGTCACCCCCTCAAGGGGGCGATGCGAGCGGCCCGGCAGAGCCGGTTCCGCCGCATCCTTGGAAGAAGGCACGTTCGCCGGAGGGGTAGCTGTTCCAGGGCACCGCGGAACTGGCTTTGCCAGGCCGCCAGTGCCGCCCCCTGGGGGGTGACGCCGCAGGCGGCGCGAGGGGGACAATACCTCTCATGAAGATCATCAGACTCAAGCCCGGCAAGGAGCGCTCGCTGCAGCGCCGCCATCCCTGGGTGTTCGACGGCGCGATTGCCAAGGGCGGCGCCGATGCCGGAGAAACCGTGCGTGTGGACAGCGCTGACGGCCAGTTCCTGGCCTGGGGCGCGTACTCGCCCAGTTCCAGGATCCGTGTGCGCGCCTGGAGCTTCGACCAGGCCCAGCGCATCGACGCCGCTTTCTTCCGTGACACGCTGCGCCGCGCCATCGCACTGCGCGAGCGCATGGGTATTGCCAGCAATGGGCTGCGCCTGGTGCACGGCGAGTCCGACGGCCTGCCGGGCCTGGTGGTGGACCGCTATGGCGACACCCTGGTGGCCCAGTTCGGTGCGGCCGGGGTGGAGCGCTGGAAAGACGTGATCGCCGACGCGCTGGTCGAACTGACCGGCTGCCCGCGCCTGTACGAACGCTCCGACGCCAGTTCGCGCGCTCTCGAAGGCCTGCCCGAGGTGACCGGCTGGCTGCGCGGCGACGGCCCCACCGCCTTTGAACTGCAGGAACACGGCTGGCGCCTGGGCCTGGACATCGCCCTGGGCCACAAGACCGGCTACTACCTGGATCAGCGCGACAGCCGGCTGGCGTTGCACGGGTACACGAAGCGCCTGAAGTTCGCCCAGGTGCTCAACTGCTTCAGCTACACCGGCGGCTTTTCGGTCGCGGCGCTGGCCGGCGGGGCCGGGCATGTGACCAGCATCGACTCGTCGGGTCCGGCGCTGGAGCGGGCGCGCGCCAACCTGGTGCTCAACGGGCTGGACCCGACCCAGGCGACTTTCCTCGACGCCGATGTCAACGCCTCGCTGCGCCAGTTTGTGGCCGAGGGCCGGTTGTTCGACGCCATCGTGCTCGATCCGCCCAAGCTGGCGCCGACGGCGGCGCACGCCGAACGTGCCGCCCGCGCCTACAAGGACATCAACCGCCTGGCCTTCAAGCTGCTGCCACCCGGTGGTGTGCTGTTCACCTTCTCATGCTCGGGCGGCATTGGTGTCGAGCTGTTCCACAAGATCGTGGCCTCGGCGGCCTGCGATGCGGGCGTCGACGGCGCCATCCTGCAGCGCCTGGGCGGCGCCTGCGACCATCCGATGACCACCGCGTTCCCCGAGGGCGAATACCTGAAGGGATTGGTCGTCATGAAAAAACTCTGAGCAGCACGGTCACATCGCTGCACTACACTCCCGGCCTGCTTTTTGCATACGGAACCTGCCATGTCGCTCATCCCTGCCACCATCCTCACCGGCTTCCTCGGCTCGGGCAAGACCACGCTGCTCAAGCGCGTGCTGAACGAGGCGCATGGTCAGAAGATCGCGGTGGTCGAAAACGAGTTCGGTGAAGAAAACATCGACAACGAGATCCTGGTGGCCGACACGCAGGAAAACATCATCCAGATGAGCAACGGCTGCATCTGTTGCACCATCCGCGACGACCTGCGCGCCACACTGGCCGACCTGGCACAGAAAAAACGCAAGGGTGAGCTGGATTTCGAGCGCGTGGTGATCGAGACCACCGGCCTGGCCGACCCGGGGCCCGTGGCGCAGACCTTCTTCATGGACGACGAGGTGGCCGAGCAGTACCTGCTCGATTCCATCCTGACCCTGGTGGACGCCAAACACGCCGCCGACCAGCTCAACGACCGCCAGGAAGCGCGCCGCCAGGTGGGCTTTGCCGACCAGATCTTCATCAGCAAGGCCGACCTGGTGTCCCAGGACGAGGTGGACGCGCTGATCCACCGCCTCAAACACATGAACCCGCGCGCGCCCATGCGCCCGGTGCATTTCGGCGAGGTGGCGCTCAAGGAGGTGTTCGACCTGCGCGGCTTCAACCTGAACGCCAAGCTGGACATCGACCCGGACTTCCTGAGCGTGGACGACCACGATCATGGCCATGAGCACCACGACCATGACCACGAACACGGCGAGCACTGCAACCACCCCTCACACCAGCACGGGCACGCCCATGGCCACCACCATCACCACGACGACGATGTGAAAAGTTTCGTCTACCGTGCCGACAAGCCGTTCGACCCCGCCAAGCTGGAGGATTTCCTGGGCGCCATCGTGCAGGTCTACGGCCCCAAGATGCTGCGCTACAAGGGCGTGCTGAACATGCAGGGCACCGACCGCAAGGTGATCTTCCAGGGCGTGCACCAGCTCATGGGCAGTGACCTGGGGCCGCTGTGGGCCGAGGGTGAGGCCCGCACCAGCAAGATGGTGTTCATCGGCATCGACCTGCCCAGGGATATCCTGGTCCAGGGTCTCGACCAGGCGCTGGTTTGAGCGGACGCTTGTGCCAACAAGGCGGGAATGGAGCCCCTGATGCTGTTTGTCTCGCTTCTCCAGAGCCTGGGTTTTCCCTCGGATCCCACGTCAGTGTCTTTGAGGGCCGCATCGTTACAATCGCCGCCCAAGTCGGCAGCCCGCCGCCTACCCGAGTCTTCTGTCCGCCAGCAGAGGCAGGCAGGCGCGACCGACGTTCGCAAACGGGGTATAACCACAAACCAGCCGGCTTCGGCCGAGCAAAGCGATGCGGTCGGGGGCTCCACCCCGTCCAGCGCGCCACCCCGCCACCAGGCAGCGTCAGGCACTGAGAGGAGATCCTTTGTGAAAGCCCAGGCCACCCCCACCGCGAAGAATCGCAAACCCGCCGCGTCGGCCGGCAAGGGGCGATCCGCGTCTGCTGTGGCTCCGGCTTCCAAGGCGCCTGCCAGGGCCGCTGCGAAAACCACTGCGAAGCCGGCCAGTGCCAGGACGGCGGTCGGCAAGCCTGCGGCCAAGTTGGCCTCCAAAACCGCTCTGCCTGCCGCCAAAAAGACGGCTGGCCCCAAGGCGCTGGCTGCCGCCAAGCCTGCGGCAGCTCCCAAGCCTGCAGCGAAGCCAGCCAGCAAACCGGCTCCGGTCAAGGTGCCGGCGCCACCGGCCAAGGCGGTGACCAAACAGAAGACGACCGTCGTGCCGCCCCCCGTGGCCGCTCCGGCGCCCATCATCATCGAACCGACGCCGCGTCCTCTGGGCAAGCGGGCCGCCAAGAAAGTGATGATGGAACAGATGACACAGGCTGCGGTCGTTCCGACCCATGCTCCCAACGCCGCCAAGGCGACCTTCTCTTTATCGAACGAACGTGTGATGACTGCTCCCGCGCCCACCGCCATCCAGAAAGACCCGAAACGTGCCAACAACTGGAAGTCTCTGCCGGTCGAGAAACTGACCGACCAGGACGTCCAGTCCATGCCCGATTCGGAGTACATGAACGACGTGCAACTCGCTTTCTTCCGTCGAAAGTTGACGCAGCTGAAGGACGACATGCTGGCCAACGCCGGCGAAACCACCGAGCACCTGCGCGAAGACACCGTCGTGGTTCCCGACCCAGCGGACCGTGCGACGATCGAGGAAGAGCATGCTCTGGAGTTGCGCACCCGCGACCGGGAGCGCAAGCTTCTCAAGAAGATCGAGCAGGCCATTGCCCGCATCGACTCGGGCGACTACGGGTACTGCGAAGAGACGGGTGAGCCGATTGGTGTTGGCCGCCTGATGGCGCGTCCGACGGCCAGCCTGTCGCTGGAGGCACAACAGCGGCGCGAGCTCAAGCAGAAAATGTTCGGCGACTGATTGCAGCCTTTTCAGCGGAACACTCTCATACCCTGATCCATGTCCAAGGACGATTCCAGCGGCGGCTTTCTGTCCAAGGTGGTGAAGTTCGTGCGTCATCCGACCACGAGCTGGGCGGATCTGGACACCCGCAACGCCGACCGGGAGAGCGAGTACAACAAGGCGGCGCTCAAGGAGATGATCGAGCGCAAGCGGCGCAACGACTTCGTGCGCAAGCGCGAGTTCGACATGCTGCGCAAGATTCGCAGCCGTGAGGGCGCCGTGGACGGGGCCCAGGGCGTCCGGCCTTCTTTCTTCCAGAGCAGTCTTCCTTCCAAGCCCGATGACCGGGCGATGACGCTCAAGAAGATCGACGAGATCGAAGCCCAGATGTCGATGCAGTGGTGGAAGACCAAGGGGCCTGACTCGCTGGTGACCGGCGGGACCAATTCCGGGGCGCACTCTACCGGAGGTACGCCCCTTGAGCGCAAGGCGGAAAAACCGGTTTCCCCCAGGGAGGCGGAAGAGCAGAGGCGCCTCAGAGCCCAGTACAACGAAACCGAAGCGGCGACACTGGGCGACGGCGAATCCACCTCCTCGCCACCCCAGCCGCTTTCGGTACCTGCTGCGAAGACGCAGGCGCCGGCACCAACCCCGGACAACGTGCCGGTGCTTCGCGAAGCGGTTCCTCCGCCCAAGTCGGGACCAGATACTGGCCCGTCGCCGTCGACTGCGCGCACCGGCCTGATGGCGCCCACTTCGGGTACGGCGATCGCAGGCGCCGCTCGCGGCGGGTCGGGGTCGGGCTTCTCGGCCTCGCATTTCTATGCGCTGGACGTGCACGAAATTGCCCAGGACCCGGAGGTCGAGGAAGCCGCCATCCGCTTCGCCAATGGAGACGATGCAGGCGCCGAGCAGGGGCTCAAGGACACGATTGCAGAAGGCGGGCCGCGCGAGAACCAGCTGGACGACTGGCTGGCCCTGTTTGACCTGTACCGGGCGACCGGGCAGATGGCACCGTTTGAGAGCCGTGCCGTGGATTTTGTGAATCGCTTCGGCCGCTCGCCACCCCAGTGGTACGACATGCCCGAGCTGGTGTCGTCCATGACCGGCAAGGCCTTCAAGCCGTCCGTCACGCCGACCCGGGCGTCCTGGGCCTGCGATCCTGAGCTGGATGCCCATGCTGTGGGCACGCTGCAGAACGTGTTGCTTCGAGCGCCTCAGCCCTGGGTGCTGGAATGGACCGAGCTGGAGTCCATCGACGTGAAGGCGGCGCGCGCATTGCTGGGCATCTTCACGCTCTGGGGCGATCAGGAGGTCGAGATCTCCTTCATTGACGCACCTCGCCTGCGCGAGGTCCTCAAGCAACTCACGCCTTCGGGGCGCCGGGACGTCGAACAGCTCTGGTGGGAGTTGCGCATGGCCGTCTTGCGGGTGATGAACCGGCCCGACGAGTTTGAGCTGACGGCGCTGGACTTCTGTGTCACCTACGAGGTGTCGCCGCCGGGATGGGAGCGCCCGCGCTGCCACTTCAAGGCCATGACCAACGGCGCCGTGGACCCCGATGAGGGCGCCTCTGTGCTGGGCGAGGTGGTGCGGGAGACCGTTTCTTCCGGCTACACGACGGAGTCGGGGGCCGAAGGCCCGTCGACAGAGTTCAATCATCTGGGGCTGGTGGAACTGTCTGGCGAGATCCGTGGTGATCCGCAGGCCACCCTGGAGGATCTGGAGCATCGGCTGCAGGGGGCCGATGTCATGATCATTTCGTGCCGCAACCTGATCCGTGTGGACTTCTCCGCGGCTGGCACGCTGCTGAACTGGGTGGCCGGGCACCATGCCTCCGGGCGACTTGTGCAGTTCGTGGATGTGCACCGACTGGTGTCGGCATTCTTCAATGTCATCGGCATCACCGAATACGCCAAGGTCGTCGTGAGGAACGATTAGGCCCGCCCCTGCCGCGCTGCGCGCGATCCCCTCAAGGGGATGGCACGGGCGGCCCCGGCGTAGCCGGTTCCGCGGTGCCTTGGAATGACTCCCTTCAATGCGCCGACGTGCTTGAGTTCGGCCCAGTTGCCTCCACTTTCTTTTGCTATGGACACTTTTCACGGAACCACCATCGTCTGCGTGCGCCGCGAGACGCCCGACGGTGTTCAGGTCGCCATCGGAGGCGACGGCCAGGTCACCCTGGGCAATGTCGTCGTCAAGGGCACCGCTCGCAAGGTGCGCAAGCTCTACCGCGACCAGGTGCTGGCGGGTTTTGCCGGTGCCACCGCCGATGCCTTCACCCTGTTCGAGCGTTTCGAGGCCAAGCTGGAAAAGCACCAGGGCCACCTGGTGCGCGCGGCCATTGACCTCACGCGCGACTGGCGCACCGACCGGGTGCTGCGCCGGCTCGAAGCCATGCTGGCAGTCGGTGACCGCAGTGCCGCGCTGATCATCACCGGCAACGGGGACGTGCTGGAGCCCGAACACGGGGTGGTTGCCATCGGCTCGGGCGGCGCCTACGCGCAGGCCGCAGCGCGGGCGCTGGTGCAGCACACGGCGCTCAGCGCCGAGGACGTGGTGCGGCAGTCGCTGGCCATCGCCGGCGAGATCTGCATCTACACCAACATGAACCACACGGTCGAGGTGCTTTGAACATGTCCTCCATGACGCCGCAGGAGATCGTTTCCGAACTCGACCGTTTCATCATCGGCCAGAACGGTGCCAAGCGCGCCGTCGCCATCGCGTTGCGCAACCGCTGGCGCCGCCAGCAGGTCGACGAAAAGCTGCGACCCGAAATCACTCCCAAGAACATCCTGATGATCGGACCCACCGGCGTGGGCAAGACCGAGATCGCGCGTCGCCTGGCGAAGCTGGCCGATGCGCCCTTCATCAAGGTCGAGGCCACCAAGTTCACCGAGGTGGGCTATGTGGGCAAGGATGTCGACAGCATCGTGCGCGACCTGGTCGAGATCGCGGTGAAGCAGACGCGCGAAACCGATATGCGCAAGCAGCGCATGCGCGCCGAGGACGCGGCCGAAGACCGCATTCTTGACGTGCTGCTGCCGCCGCCGCGTGGCCTGTCCGGTGAACCGCAGCCCAACCCCGACAGCACGGCTCGCCAGACCTTCCGCAAGAAGCTGCGCGAGGGGCAGCTGGACGATCGCGAGATCGAAATCGACCTCGCCGAGTCGGCGCCCGCCATGCAGGTCATGGGGCCGGCCGGCATGGAAGAAATGGCCGAGCAGTTGCGCGGCATGTTCAGCCAGATGGGACAGGAGCGGCGGCGCAAACGCAAGCTCAAGATCGCCGAGGCGAGGAAGCTGCTGATCGACGAGGAGGCCGGCAAGCTGGTCAATGAGGAAGACGTGCGGACGCGTGCGCTGCACAACACCGAGCAGAACGGCATCGTCTTCATCGACGAGATCGACAAGGTGGCCTCGCGCAGCGAGTCGGGCGGTGCCGAGGTGTCCCGCCAGGGTGTGCAGCGCGACCTGCTGCCGCTGGTGGAAGGCACCACCGTCTCGACCAAGTACGGCATGGTCAAGACCGACCACATCCTGTTCATTGCCAGCGGGGCCTTCCACCTGGCCAAGCCCAGCGACCTGATTCCCGAGCTGCAGGGGCGCTTCCCGATCCGGGTCGAGCTGCAGTCGCTGTCGGTGGACGACTTCGAGGCCATCCTCACCAGCACCCATGCCAGCCTGGTCAAGCAGTACCAGGCCCTGCTGGCCACCGAGGGCGTGGCGCTGGAGTTCAAGCCCGATGGCATCCGCCAGCTCGCGCAGATTGCCTGCGACGTGAACGAGCGCACCGAGAACATCGGCGCGCGCCGCCTGGCGACGGTGATGGAGCACCTGCTGGACGAGGTCAGCTTCGGCGCCACCTCCCTGCAGAACAGCACGGTGGTGATCGACGCCGCGTATGTGAACGGCAGGCTGGCCGAACTCAGCCGCAACGAGGATCTGTCCCGCTACATCCTCTGATGGCCGTTCCTGGCATGCAGTCCCGGCCGCCCTCAGGGTCGCCGGGATTTTTCATTGACCCCTGGCGGGCGATGCCCGCATCCCTGGCCGTCTGTCGCCCACCCTGTGTGTAACAGGGTTTTCAAGCATCACATTCACAGCGCGCTGTAAGTGCTTGCTTTTGCTGCGTATTTTGAAGTTGAAATTGCTTCAAAATGTGTTCTAAGTGATTGATTTCATTGGAAAAAAACTGCCCGCAGAAGCTTGCAGCCACTGCTTTTCCTGCTACAGTGGAAAAAAGTGCAATTAAGTGGTGAAAAGTGTTTTTAGCAGGGTGATTCCGGGTGTTCCAAGGCGCTTCCTCTCTCAGTCTCGATGCCAAAGGCCGGCTGTCCATGCCGACCCGGCACCGCGACGCCCTGAGCGCCCAGTCCGGTCAGCTGACCATCACCAAGCACCCTCATGGCTGTCTGATGGTATTCCCCCGCGACGAGTGGGAGAAGTTCCGGGCCCGCATTGCCTCGCTGCCGATGGATGCGCAGTGGTGGCGTCGCATTTTTCTGGGTAATGCGATGGATGTGGATATGGACGCCTCGGGCCGGATCCTTGTATCGCCCGAGCTGCGCGCCGCAGCCGGCATCAGCCGCGACGCCGTGTTGCTGGGCATGGGTTCCTACCTGGAACTCTGGGATGCGCAGTCCTACGCCGCCAAGGAGGCCGAGGAAATGCAGAAACCCATGCCCGATGTGCTCAAGGACTTCAGTTTCTGAGGACGGCGGTGAACGACCCATGGGTACACCAAACCGTACTGCTGAACGAGGCTGTGGAAGCACTCTCCGTTCGGCCCGACGGACAGTATGTGGACGCCACCTTCGGCCGTGGCGGACATTCGCGCGCCATCCTGGGGCGGCTGGCCGCGTCGGGGCGGCTGACGGCGTTCGACAAGGACCCGCAGGCGATCGCTGTGGGCGAGGCACTGGCGGCTGCCGATCCGCGGTTTGTCATCCGTCACCAGGGCTTCCGGCAACTGGGCGAGCTTGGGCCGCAGAGTGCGGACGGGGTGTTGATGGACCTGGGTGTGAGTTCTCCCCAGATCGACGACCCCGAAAGGGGTTTTTCTTTTCGTCACGACGGTCCTCTGGACATGCGCATGGACACCACGCGCGGACAGAGCGTCGCCCAATGGCTGGAAACGGCCGATGTGTCCACCCTGTCGGAGGTCATCCGTGAATACGGCGAAGAACGGTTTGCTCAACAGGTTGCAAAGGCGATTGATCGTCGCCGACAGGAACGGGGCCCTCTTCGAACCACCCGCGAGCTGGCCGAAGTCGTGGCTGGCGCGGTCAAAACCCGCGAGCCGGGCAAGGACCCTGCAACGCGCACATTTCAGGCTTTTCGGATTTTCATCAACGCCGAGCTTGAAGAGCTGCAACAAGCGCTAGAGGACAGCCTTCATGTCTTGCGTCCCGGAGGTCGGCTGGTCGTGATCAGCTTCCATTCGCTGGAAGACCGCATGGTCAAACAGTTCATGGCGCGCCACTCGCGCGCCGTGGTAGACCGGCGCGTGCCCTTCGCCGAGCCGGCGCCCACGCGCCTGGCCGAGGTGCACCGGGTGATGCCTTCGCAGGCCGAGGTCGAGGGCAATCCGCGCGCTCGCAGCGCCGTGATGCGTGTGGCCACGCGCACGGAGGTGGCGGCATGATCCGGCTCAACCTCATGCTGCTCGCGGCCGTGATGGCCAGTGCCTTCTACCTGGTGCACACCCAGTACGAATCGCGCCGCCTCTACACGGCCATCGACAAGGCCAATGCCCAGGCGCACCGTCTGGCGGCCGATCACGAGCAGTTGCAGGTGCAGAAGCGCGAACAGGCGACGCCGGCCCGGGTGCAGCAGCTGGCCGTGCGCCAGCTCAAGATGCGCCCGGTCACGCCGGGCATCACCGAATACGTCACGGTCAACGAGCCGGCGCCTGCGGCCGGTGCAGTGGAGGGCGCGCGATGAGCAAATCCCGACACCGCGCCATCAACTACAGCGCCAGCCCTTTGCTAGCCAGCAAGACGCCGGTCTGGCGCAGCAAGTTCGTCGTGGCCCTGCTGGCGCTGGCGTTTGCCGGTCTGGCTGGCCGGGCGGCCTACGTGCAGGTGTTCGGCAACGAGTTCTTCCAGCGCCAGGGCGAGGTGCGTTTTGCCCGCACGCTGGAACTGCCCGCCAATCGCGGCCGGGTGCTGGACCGCAATGGCCTGATCCTCGCCTCCAGTGTGGTGGCGCAAAGCATCTGGGCCATTCCAGAGGACGTGGACAAGTCCGAGCCCAAGCTCAAGGATCTGGCGAAGCTGCTGGAGATGCCGCTGAGCGCCCTGAGGAAGAAGCTGGCCAATGAAGACAAGACCTTTGTCTGGGTCAAGCGCCAGGTCGACGAGCCGATCGCCAAGGAGATCGCTGCCCTGGGGATCAAGGGCATCTACCAGCGCCGTGAGTACAAGCGCCAGTACCCCGAAGGGGAAGCGGCAGCGCATGTGGTGGGCTTCACCAACGTGGAAGACCGTGGCCAGGAGGGTGTCGAGCTGGCCTTCAACTCCCAGCTGGCCGGCAAGGCCGGTTCGCGCCGGGTGATCAAGGACCGCCTGGGGCGTGTGATCGAGGACGTGCGCGACGTGATCCCGCCGGTCGACGGGCCGGACCTGCAGCTGTCCATCGACAGCAAGGTCCAGTTTTTCGCCTATGAGAAGCTGCGTGAGGCGGTCAAGGAGAACAAGGCCAAGGCCGGCAGCGTGATCGTGCTGGATGCCCAGACCGGCGAGGTGCTGGCGCTGGCCAATTTCCCCAGCTACAACCCCAACAAGCGCGTCAACCTCAGCGGCGAGCAACTGCGCAACCGCGTGCTGACGGACAGCTTCGAGCCCGGCTCCACGATGAAGCCCTTCATCGCGGCGCTGGCGCTGGAGAAGGGTTTGGTCCGGCCCACCACGCAGATTCAGACTGCGCCCGGACGCGTCACCATCGGCGGCTCGACCATCAGCGACGCCCACCCGCACGAGGTGCTGACGGTCAACGAGATCATCCAGAAGTCGAGCAACGTCGGCACCGTCAAGATGGCGATGCAGATGCATCCGCGCGAGATGTGGGAGACCTACGCCCAGGCCGGTTTCGGCCAGAAGCCGCAGGTGCCGTTCCCCGGCGCCGTGTCGGGCCGTCTGCGGCCGTACAAGACCTGGCGCCCCATCGAACAGGCCACCATGAGTTACGGCTACGGCCTGTCGGCGTCGCTGTTCCAGCTGGCGCAGGCCTACACGATCTTCGCCCGCAACGGCGAGCTGATCCCGGTGAGCATGCTCAAGACCGAGGGCCCCGCCACAGGCGTGCGGGTGTTCAGCGAGAAGAACGCGGTGGCGGTGCGCAAGATGCTGGAGCTGGCCACCGGCCCCGGCGGCACTGCGCCCAAGGCACAGACCATGGGCTATTCGGTGGGCGGCAAAACCGGCACGGCCCACAAGCAGGAGGGCAAGGGCTACGCCGCCAACAAGTACCGCAGCTGGTTCGTGGGCATCGCGCCCATTGAGCAGCCACGCATCGTGGTGGCGGTGATGATCGACGAGCCGTCCAACGGGGTCTACTTCGGCGGACTGGTCGCGGCGCCGGTGTTCAGCGAGACGGTGCAGCAGACCCTGCGCATCCTTGGCGTGCAGCCGGACATGAACGTCAAGCCTCAGATCGTGACCGAAGTGGTCGAGGAGTCGTTCTGATGTCTCAGCACAGCGATCCCCGCCACATTGCCCGCTGGTTGCGTGAGCGCGTGACCGGCGAGCTGCAGTGCGACAGCCGCCGGGTGCGCCCGGGCGATGCCTTTGTGGCCTGGCCGGGTTTTGCGACCGATGGCCGCCGGTTTGTGCCCGCTGCCCTGCAGGCCGGGGCCACGGCGGTGCTGGTCGAGGCCGAAGGCGTGGAGGCCTTGGGCTTCAGCGACGAACGGGTGCGGGCGGTGCCCGGGCTCAAGGCGCTGGCGGGTCCGATCGCGAGCGCTTACCACGGCGATCCCAGTGCGTCGCTGGACCTCGTGGCCTTCACGGGCACCAACGGCAAGACCTCGTCGGCCTGGTGGATGGCGCAGCTGCTCAACGCCGTGGGGCGCGGGTGCGCGGTGGTCGGCACCCTGGGCATCGGCCGCCCGCCGGCGACCGGAGAGCGCAGCCACACCCTGGTCCCAACCGGCCTGACCACGCCCGATCCGGTGCTGCTGCAGGCGCGGTTGCGTGGCATGGTCGACGAAGGGCTGTCGGCCTGTGCCATCGAGGCCTCGTCCATCGGCCTGGTCGAGGGCCGTCTCAACGCCTGCCAGATCCGCGTCGCGGTGTTTACCAATTTCACGCAGGACCACCTGGACTTCCATCGCAGCATGGCCGACTACTGGGAGGCCAAGTCCCGGCTGTTCCACTGGCCCGGCCTGGCGCACGCCGTGGTGAATGTCGACGATGACCAGGGCATGGTGCTGGACCAGGCCCTGGCCGGTTGCCCGTCGCTGAGCCGCTGGAGCGTCGGCATCGAGCGCGCGGCGCGGTTGATGGCGCGCGACGTCCGTTACACCGACCACGGCATGCGCTTCGTGGTGGTCGAACGCGACGCCCACGGGGCCGAGGTGGACCGGGGTGATCTCGCGCTGGACCTGATCGGGCACTACAACGTGTCGAACCTGCTGGGTGTGGTCGGGGCCGCGCGCGCCCTGGGGGTGTCGCTGGCCGAGGCCCTGCGCGCCTGCGCCGCGCTCAGCCCGGTGCCCGGGCGCATGGAGCAGGTGCCGGCCGTGGCCGGCCAGCCGCTGGTGCTGGTGGACTACGCCCACACGCCGGACGCGCTGGAGAAGGCTCTGAGAGCCTTGCAACCCATGGCCCGCCAGCGCGGGGGCGCCCTATGGGCCATCGCCGGGTGTGGCGGTGATCGCGACCCGGGCAAGCGCCCGCTCATGGCCGCGGTGGCGGAGCGCGAGGCCCAACGGGTGGTGCTGACCAGCGACAACCCGCGCACCGAAGACCCGGCCGAGATCCTGCGGCAGATGGCAGCGGGGCTGGCGCATCCGGCATCGGCGCAGATCGAGGCCGACCGCGGCCAGGCGATCGCGCAGGCGGTGATGGCGGCCGGTGCGCGCGACGTGCTGCTGATCGCGGGCAAGGGGCACGAGGATTACCAGGAGGTCATGGGCGTCAAGCGCCCGTTCTCCGATCTGGAGCAGGCGCAGTTGGCCTTGGCGAAGCGCATGGCGGCAGGAGGTGCGGCATGAAGGCCCTGCAGCAACTGCTGCCCCGCCTGACCGGCGCGCGCACGGTGGGCGAGTTGCCGCCGTCGATCCGCCGCGTGCACACCGACACCCGCAGCCTGCAGCCCGGCGACCTGTTCGTGGCGCTCAAGGGCGAGCGCTTCGACGCCCACGACTTTCTGCCGCAGGCCCAGGCCGCTGGCGCCGTGGCGGCCATCGCCCACGGGGGCCTGGCGGCGGCCGGCCTGCCGGGCGCCGAGGTGCCGGACACGCGCCTGGCCCTGGGCGAGCTGTCGCGGCTGTGGCGCGAACAGTTTTCGCTGCCGCTGATCGCCGTGACCGGCAGCAACGGCAAGACCACGGTGACGCAGATGATCGCGTCCATCCTGCGGGCGGCGGCGGGCGATGCGGCCCACGCCACGCAGGGCAACCTGAACAACGACATCGGGGTGCCGCTGACCCTGCTCCGGCTGCGGCCCGAGCACCGGCTGGCGGTGATCGAGCTGGGCATGAACCACCCCGGCGAGATTCCCTACCTGGCCGCCCTGGCCCAGCCGACGGTGGCCCTGGTCAACAACGCGCAGCGCGAGCACCAGGAGTTCATGGGCACGGTGGAGGCGGTGGCGCGCGAAAACGGCGCGGTCATCGCTGCCCTGCAGGCCACGGGTGTGGCCGTGTTTCCTTCCGACGATGAGCATTCGGGCCTCTGGCGCGCACTGGCCGACGGGCGCCGCGTGCTCACCTTCAGCGACACCGACCCGCAGGCCGATGTGCGGGCCCTGCGCGCCGAGTGGCGCGACGGCGCCTGGGTGTTGGACTTCACGACGCCCTCCGGCGCGGGGGCTTGCCGCCTGCACATCGCCGGTCGCCACAACGTGCGCAACGCGCTGGCCGCGGCCGCCTGCGCCCTGGCCGCGGGCGTGGCGCTGCGCGACATCGAACGCGGCCTGGAAACCTTCGAGCCGGTGGGCGGGCGCTCGCGCGCACTGGTCCTCCCGCTGGGAGGCCGCACGCTGACCCTGGTGGACGACACCTACAACGCCAACCCCGACTCCGTCGTCGCCGCCATCCGCGTGCTGGCCGAACTGCCGGCGCCGCGCCTGCTGGTGCTGGGCGACATGGGCGAGGTCGGCGAGCAGGGGCTGGCCTTCCACCTGGAGGTGCTGCGCCACGCCATGGCCTCGGGCATCGAGGCCGTGCACTGCACCGGCGACTGGATGGCGCAGGCCGTGCAGGCCATGCAGGCCGCCGGCGAAGCCGCGCCACGCCACTGGACCGACGTGTTGGCCCTGGTCGCGCACGTCTGCCACGCGGTGTCGGCGCCACAGCCCTCGCCGGTGCTGAGCGTGCTGGTCAAGGGGTCGAGGTTCATGCGCATGGAGCGGGTCGTGCAGGGGCTGCAGGCCCTGACCACACCGGACGGACAGAACAACCACAAGGACACCTCCCATGCTGCTTAGCCTGGCCCTCTGGCTGCAAAGCCTGGGACCCGAATTCGGGTTCCTGCGGGTCTTTCAGTACCTCACGTTCCGCGCGGTGATGGCCGCACTGACGGCGCTCATCGTCGGCCTGGTGGCCGGCCCGTACTTCATCCGCCGGCTGACCGCGCTCAAGATCGGCCAGCCGATCCGCGGTTACGCCATGCAGACCCACCTGAGCAAGAGCGGCACGCCGACCATGGGGGGCGTGCTGATCCTGTTTTCCATCGCGCTGTCCACCATCCTCTGGTTCGACCTGACCAACCGCTTCGTCTGGATCGTGCTGGTGGTGACCCTGGGTTTTGGCGCCATCGGCTGGGCCGACGACTGGCGCAAGGTGGTGCACAAGAACCCCGAGGGCATGCGCTCGCGCGAGAAGTACTTCTGGCAGTCGCTGATCGGTCTGCTGGCCGCGTTCTACCTGGTGTTCAGCGTCTCGGGCACCACCAACCTGCGGGTGATCGAGCTGTTCTTCCAGTGGGTGCTCTCGGGCTTCACGGTCGAGCTGCCGCCGCAGGCCGGACTCATGGTGCCGTTCTTCAAGGAAATCAGCTACCCGCTGGGCGTGTTCGGCTTCGTGGTGATGACCTACCTGGTCATCGTCGGCGCCAGCAACGCGGTCAACCTCACCGACGGCCTGGACGGCCTGGCCATCATGCCGGTGGTGATGGTGGGGTCGGCGCTGGGGGTGTTCGCCTACGTCACCGGCAGCTCGGTGTTTTCCAAGTACCTGCTGCTGCCCTACATCCCCGGTGCGGGCGAACTGCTGATCTTCTGCGCCGCCATGGCCGGCGCCGGCCTGGCCTTCCTCTGGTTCAACACCCACCCGGCCCAGGTGTTCATGGGCGACGTCGGCGCGCTGGCCCTGGGCGGCGCGCTGGGCACCATCGCCGTGATCGTGCGGCAGGAAATCGTGCTGGCCATCATGGGCGGCATCTTCGTGGTCGAGGCCCTGTCGGTGATGCTGCAGGTGAGCTGGTTCAAGTACACGAAGAAGAAATACGGCGAAGGCCGGCGCCTGTTCCAGATGGCGCCGCTGCACCACCACTTCGAGAAGAAGGGCTGGAAGGAGACGCAGGTGGTGGTCCGCTTCTGGATCATCACCATGCTGCTGTGCCTGGTCGGCCTGTCCACCCTGAAGCTGCGTTGACACCACGATGAACGCCCTTCAAGACCAACACGTCCTGATCCTCGGCCTCGGCATCTCCGGGCTGTCGATGGCGCGCTGGTGCGTGCGCCACGGGGCGCAGGTCACCGTGGCCGACACGCGCGAGAACCCGCCGTCGCTGGCGGCGCTGCGCGCCGAGTGCCCGTCGGTCGACTTCGTGCAGGGCGCTTTCGACGAAACCCTGCTGGCGCGCGCGGCCTGGAACGTGATCGCGCGCAGCCCCGGCCTGCCGCCGGAGCAACTGGCGCCCGCCCGCGCCTGGGCGCAGTCGCACGGGGCGGCTTTCGTCGGCGAGCTGGACCTGTTCGCGCAGGCGCTGTGCGACCTGTCGCAGCGCGAGGAGCTGCCCTACCGCCCGAAGGTGCTGGCCATCACCGGCACCAACGGCAAGACCACCGTGACCTCGCTGACCGGCCTGCTGCTGCAGCGCGCCGGGCTGCGGGTGGCCGTGGCCGGCAACATCGGGCCGGCGCTGCTGGACGTGCTGTCGGCGTCGCTGGACGCGGAGCGCGAGGCCGCCGCGCAGGACGCCGCCCGTGCGGCGGAGGAAGCGGCACAGGCCCCGGCCGAGGTCGTGCAGGACACCCCGGAGGTGCCGGCCAGCGCCGATGTCGACGAAGGAGCGGAAGAGGGCGATGCGCTGCAGGAAGCTGCTGCCGCGGCCGACGACGAAGGCCCGACCCTGCTGGTGCCGCCACCCCCGCCGGAGCCTGAGCCGCCCCACCTGCCGCAGGCCTGGGTGCTCGAACTCTCCAGCTTCCAGCTCGACGGCACCGCCGGTGGCGCCTGGGACCAGGTGCCCACAGCCGCCACCGTGCTCAACATCACCGAAGACCACATCGACTGGCACGGTTCGATGGCGGCCTACGCCCAGGCCAAGGCCGCCGTGTTCGGCACGCGGGCGCTCATGCTGCTCAACCGCGAAGACCCGCTGGTGGCCGCCATGGCGCCGGGCATGGTCACGGTCAAGATCGGTGGCCGCAACCGCCAGCAGCCGGCCCGCCCCTGGACCAGCTTCGGTCTGGACACCCCGGTGCGCGCGGGCGACTGGGGCATCGAGTCGGTCAATGGCATGGACTGGCTGGTGCGGGCGCTGGCCCTGGACGAAACCCGCCAGCGCGGGCGTGGCCAGGACGCCGGCGAAGAGATCTACTTCCAGCGCCTGATGCCGGTGGATGCGCTGCGCATCCGCGGTCGCCACAACGCTGCCAACGCGCTGGCGGCGCTGGCGCTCGCCACTTCCACCGGTGCGCCGCTGGCCCCGATGCTGCACGGCCTGCGCGAGTACCGCGGCGAGCCGCACCGCGTCGAGCCCATCGGCATCCTGGACGACGTCGAATACTTCGACGACAGCAAGGGCACCAATGTCGGCGCCACGCTGGCCGCCATCCGCGGCCTGGGCGTCGACCGGCGCCTGGTGGTCATCCTCGGCGGCGACGGCAAGGGCCAGGACTTCGGTCCGCTGGCCGAGCCACTGGCCCGCCATGCGCGCGCGGTGGTGCTGATCGGGCGCGACGGCCCCAGGATCCGCGAGCAGATCGCCGAGGCCCTGCAACAGGCTGGCGTGCCGATGGTCGAGGCCGAGACGATGCCCGGCGCAGTGACCCAGTCTGCGCAGCTGGCCCAGGCCGGGGATGCGGTGCTGATGTCGCCTGCCTGCGCGAGCCTGGACATGTTCCGCGACTACAAGCACCGCGCCGACGTGTTCATTGAGGCGGTGCGTGCGCTGGCCGATGAGCGCGGTGTGATGCTGGGAGGGGAGTCGTGAAGGCCGCCCTCGCCAGCTTCCTGCAGCGCCTGCGCACCACCCTGGGCGGCAAGATGCCCGCGCTCGTGGGCCTGGGCAACGCGCTCGGCACCGATGGCCTGCCGGTGCGCCTGTCCAGCCGGACTTACGCCGGCATGCGCCAGCGGCCCGTGCGCGAGCTGGGCTTCGACCAGCCCCTGCTGTGGGTGGTGGTGGCCTTGCTGGCCTGGGGCCTGGTGATGGTCTATTCGGCCTCCATCGCGCTGCCCGACAACCCCCGCTTCGCCAACTACGCCCAGACCCACTTCGCGCTGCGGCACGGCCTGTTCATCGTGATCGGTCTGGTGGCCGCGCTGATCGCCTTCCAGGTGCCCATGCAGACCTGGGAGCGGTATGCGCCCTGGCTGTTCGCGCTGGCGCTGCTGCTGCTGGTGGTGGTGCTGATTCCCTTCATCGGCAAGGGCGTGAACGGCGCCCGCCGCTGGATTCCGCTGGGGGTCATCAACTTCCAGCCCTCCGAGCTGGCCAAGCTCACCATCCTGCTGTACGCCGCCGACTACATGGTGCGCAAGATGGACGTGAAGGAGCGCTTCTTCCGCGCCGTGGCGCCGATGGCCGTGGCATTGGCCGTGGTGGGCATGCTGCTGCTGGCCGAGCCCGACATGGGCGCGTTCATGGTGATCGTGGTGATCGCCATGGGCATCCTGTTCCTGGGCGGCGTCAACGCCCGCATGTTCTTCCTGATCGTGCTGGTGGTGGTGACCGCGTTCGCTCTGATGGTGATGATGAGCGAGTGGCGGCGCGAGCGCATCTTCGCCTACCTCGACCCCTGGTCCGAGCAGTACGCGCTGGGCAAGGGCTACCAGCTGTCGCATTCGCTGATCGCCTTCGGCCGCGGCGAGATCTTCGGTGTCGGCCTCGGCGGCAGCGTGGAGAAGCTGCACTGGCTGCCCGAGGCGCACACCGACTTCCTGCTCGCGGTGGTGGGCGAGGAATTCGGTCTGGTGGGCGTGACCATCATCATCGCCGCCTTCCTCTGGCTGGTGCGGCGCATCGTGCTGATCGGGCGCCAGGCGATTGCGCTGGACCAGGTGTTCGCCGGGCTGGTGGCCCAGGGCGTGGGGCTGTGGATCGGCTTCCAGGCCTTCATCAACATCGGCGTGAACCTCGGCGCCCTGCCCACCAAGGGCCTGACCCTGCCGCTGATGAGCTACGGCGGCTCGGCCATCCTGCTGGAGCTGGTGGCGCTGGCCATCGTGCTGCGGGTGGACCACGAGAACCGCCTGCTGATGAAGGGAGGACGCTCATGAGCAGCGTCCACCAGGGTCAGCCCTGCGCCCTCATCATGGCCGGCGGCACCGGTGGCCACATCTTCCCGGGCCTCGCCGTGGCCGAAGCCCTGCGCGAAAAAGGCTGGCGCGTGCACTGGCTGGGTTCGCCGGGCAGCATGGAAAGCCGCCTGGTGCCACCGCGCGGCATCCCGCTGGAGCTGATCGACTTCGGCGGCGTGCGTGGCAAGGGCCTGTCCACCCTGGTGCTGCTGCCGTTGCGCCTGCTCAAGGCGTTCGCGCAGGCTTTCGCCATGGTCGGGCGCGTGAAGCCCGACGTGCTGGTCGGCCTGGGCGGCTACATCACCTTCCCGGGCGGCATGATGGGCGTGCTGCGCGGCAAGCCGCTGGTGCTGCACGAGCAGAACTCGGTGGCTGGCATGGCCAACAAAGTGCTCTCGGGCATCGCCGACCGCGTGTTCACCGCCTTCCCGAACGTGTTCAGGAAGGCCGAGTGGGTGGGCAACCCGCTGCGCGCCGAGTTCCTGCGGCAGGCGACTCCCGCCGAGCGTTTCGCGGGCCGCAGCGGTCCGCTGCGGCTGCTGGTGGTGGGGGGCAGCCTGGGCGCGAAGGCGCTCAACGACACCGTGCCGCAGGCGCTGGCGCTGCTGCCCGAGGACGAGCGCCCGGTGGTGGTTCACCAGAGCGGCGAGAAGCAGATCGAGGCGCTGAAGGCCAACTACGCGGCGGCCGGCGTGCAGGCCGAGCTCACGCCTTTCATCGACGACACCGCCGCAGCCTTTGCTCATGCCGACCTGATCGTCTGCCGGGCCGGCGCTTCCACGGTGACCGAGATCGCCGCGGTGGGTGCCGCCGCACTGTTCGTGCCTTTCCCGCATGCGGTCGACGACCACCAGACCACCAACGCCCGTTTCCTCGTCGAGGCGGGTGGCGCCTGGCTGGTGCCGCAGACCGAGCTCACGGCGCAGTCGCTGGCCGAGCGCCTGCGCTCGGTGAACCGTGCACAACTGATGGAGATGGCCACCAAGGCCAAACAGATGGAAAAGACACAGGCCGTGGCCGCCGTCGTGGCGGCCTGCGAGCAACTCGCGAAAGTGAAGGCGTCATGAAGCACGCGATCCGGCACATCCATTTCGTTGGCATCGGCGGCTCGGGCATGAGCGGCATCGCCGAGGTGCTGCTCAACCAGGGCTACGTGGTCTCGGGCACCGACCTGGGCGAGAACGCGGCCACGCGGCGCCTGGTCTCGCTGGGCGCAACGGTGCACAAGGGCCACGACGCGAAGTTCATTGAAGGCGCCGATGCCATCGTCACCTCCACCGCGGTCAGGGACGACAACCCCGAGGTGGTCGCGGCGCACGCAAAGCTCATTCCAGTGGTGCCGCGCGCGGTGATGCTGGCCGAGTTGATGCGCATGAAGAAGGGCGTGGCCATTGCCGGCACGCACGGCAAGACCACCACCACCAGCCTGGTGGCCAGCGTGCTGGCCGCCGCCGGCATGGACCCGACCTTCGTGATCGGCGGGCGCCTGAACAGCGCCGGCGCCAACGCGCAGCTGGGCTCGGGTGAGTACATCGTGGTCGAGGCCGACGAGTCGGACGCCTCGTTCCTGAACCTGCTGCCGGTGCTGTCGGTCGTCACCAACATCGACGCCGATCACATGGACACCTACGGGCACGACTTCGGCAAGCTCAAGTCGGCCTTCGTGGACTTCCTGCACAAGATGCCGTTCTACGGCGCCGCCGTGGTCTGCGTGGACGACCCGGCGATCCGCGACATCCTGCCGCGCATCGCGCGGCCGATCACCCGCTACGGCTTCTCGGAAGATGCCCAGCTGCGCGCGGTCGACGTGCAGGCGGTCGGTGGGCAGATGCACTTCAGCGTGCTGCGCGAGGACGGCCAGCCGCCGCTGCCGGTGGTACTGAACCTGCCGGGCATGCACAACGTGCTCAATGCGCTCGCCGCCATCGGCATTGCCGAGGAGCTGGGGGTGCCGGACGCCGCGGTTCAGCAGGCGCTGGCCGAGTTCAAGGGTGTGGGCAGGCGCTTCCAGCGCTATGGCGAGGCCGCGCTGCCCGCGGGCGGCACCGCCACCCTGGTGGACGACTATGGTCACCACCCGGTGGAGATGGCGGCCACGCTGGCGGCCGCGCGCGGCGCCTTCCCGGGCCGCCGCCTGGTGCTGGCCTTCCAGCCGCACCGCTACAGCCGCACCCGCGACTGCTTCGAGGATTTCGTGAAGGTGATCGGCCAGGCCGATGCGGTGCTGCTGGCCGAGGTCTACGCCGCAGGCGAGGCGCCCATCGTGGCGGCCGACGGTCGTTCGCTGGCCCGCGCGCTGCGCGTGGCCGGCAAGGTGGAGCCGGTGTTCGTGGACGACATCGCGGCCATGCCGCAGGCGGTGCTGGACAACGCGCGCGACGGCGACGTGGTGCTGTGCATGGGCGCCGGTTCGATCGGCGCGGTGGCCGGGCAGGTGGTCGACCTGGCCGGCAAGGACAAGGTGTGAACGTGGGAGCTGTTGTGAAACCCATCGATGTGAAGGCACTCGGCAAGGTGGCCGTGTTGCTGGGCGGGCGCTCCGCCGAACGCGAGGTCTCGCTGATGTCCGGCACCGGTGTGCTGGCCGCGCTGAAGTCCAAGGGGGTGGACGCGCACGCCTTCGATCCGGCCGAACGCGACCTGTCCGAGCTCAAGCGCGACGGGTTTGACCGCGTCTTCATCGCGCTGCACGGCCGCTTCGGCGAGGACGGCACGGTGCAGGGCGCGCTGGAGCTGCTGGGCATTCCCTACACCGGCTCGGGCGTGATGGCCTCCAGCGTGGCCATGGACAAGCTCATGACCAAGCGCATCTGGATCGCCGAAGGCCTGTCGACGCCGGCCTGGCGCCAGGTGCACAGCGCGGCCGAGACCCGCGCCGCCTTCGAGGCGCTGGGCTCGCCGATGATCGTCAAGCCGGTGCGCGAGGGCTCGACCATCGGCCTGACCAAGGTGACGACCCTGGAGCAGTGCGACGCGGCCTATGCGCTGGCCTCTGGCCAGGACCCGATGGTGATGTGCGAGCAGTTCATCGCTGGAGACGAAGTCACGATTCCGGTGCTCGGCACGGGGGCGTCGGCCCGCGCGCTGCCGGTGATCCGCATCGTGGCGCCCGACGGCAACTACGACTACCAGCACAAGTACTTCACCGACGACACGCAGTACCTCGTGCCCTGCGGCCTGCCCGAGGGCGAGGAAGCTGCGATCCAGGCGCTGGTGCTCAAAGCCTTCCGCGCGCTGGACTGCCGCGGCTGGGCGCGTGCCGATGTGATGATCGACGCCGCCACGCGCAAGCCCTGGCTGCTGGAAATCAACACCTCGCCCGGCATGACCGGTCACTCGCTGGTGCCGATGTCGGCCCGTGCGACCGGCTTGTCCTACGAGGACCTCTGCCTGACCGTGCTGGCGACCGCGTCGCTGGACAACGCCAAGGCCTGAAGCGCACACCATGCAGCACACCGACCTGCCCCTGGACATCCGGCTCATGACCGTGGTCACGCGTGGCCTGGTCGTGGTCTTTGTCCTGCTCTGCCTGGGCGCGGTCGGCACCTGGATCGCGCGCCACCCGGCCTGGACCCTCAAGGGCATCAGCGTGCAGGGCGACCTGGGCCACCAGAACGCCGTGGGTCTGCGGGCGCAGCTCGCGACCCCGCTGCGCAAGCTGGAAGGCAGCTTCCTGACCTTGGACCTGCAGCAGGTGCGTCGGATGTTCGAGGCCGTGCCCTGGGTGCGACATGCCCGGGTGCAGCGCGAGTTTCCCAACCGCTTGCGGGTCACGCTGGAAGAGCACGAGGCTGTGGCCTGGTGGGGCCAGTCCGGCTCGGGGCAGCTGGTCAGCCGCCTGGGTGAGGTGTTCGAGGCCAGCCCCGACGAGGGCGACGGTCTGCCCGAACTGGCCGGGCCGCCGGAGCAGGCGCCGCTGGTGTGGACCCTGTACCAGAGCCTGTCCGAAGAAGTCGCCCGGCTGGACCGGACCCTGGTCCGCCTGGAACTCAACGAGCGCGGCAGCTGGCGCGCCGAGCTGGACAACGGCACCCGCCTGGAACTGGGGCGGGGCAGCAGCGACGAGCTGCTCGCGCGCACGCGCCGCTTCACCACCACGGTGGGACAGCTGGCGCAGCGCTATCCCGGAGCCCTGCAGTCGGTGGACCTGCGTTACCCCAATGGCTACGCCCTGCGCGTGCAGGGCGTGACGACCGTGACCGAAGACACCCCTGCGACCCCAACACGAAACCGCTGAACAGACAACGATCATGGCCAAGGAATACAAGGATTTGGTGGTGGGACTGGACATTGGCACCGCCAAGATCATGGTGGTGGTGGCCGAAGTCCAGGCCAACGGCGAGCTCAAGCTGGCCGGGCTGGGGGTGTCCGCCAGCCACGGCCTCAAGCGCGGCGTGGTGGTCAACATCGACGCCACCGTGCAGAGCATCCAGCAGGCGCTGAAAGAGGCCGAGCTGATGGCCGACTGCCGCATTGCCCGCGTCTACACCGGTATCACCGGCAGCCACATCCGCGGCATCAACAGCAGCGGCATGGTGGCCATCAAGGACCGCGAGGTGACCACGGCCGACGTGGCGCGCGTGATCGAGACCGCCAAGGCGATCAACATCTCGACCGACCAGCGCCTGCTGCTGGTGGAGCCGCAGGAGTTCGTGATCGACGGCCAGGAAGTGAAGGAGCCGATCGGCATGAGCGGAATCCGCCTGGAAGCCAAGGTGCACATCGTGACCGGCGCACAGAGCGCGGCCGAGAACATCATCAAGTGCGTGCGCCGCTGTGGCCTGGAGGTCGACCAGCTCATGCTCAACCCGCTGGCGTCGAGCCAGGCGGTGCTGACCGAGGACGAGAAGGACCTGGGCGTGGCCCTGGTGGACATCGGCGCCGGCACGACGGATGTGGCGATCTTCGCCGGCGGCGCGATCCGCCACACGGCGGTGATTCCGATCGCGGGCGACCTGATCACCAGCGACATCGCCATGGCGCTGCGCACGCCGACCAAGGACGCCGAGGACATCAAGGTCGAGAGCGGCTGTGCCAAGCAGCTGCTGGCCGACCCGGACACCCAGGTCGAGGTGCCCGGTCTGGGCGACCGCGGCCCGCGCATGCTCAGCCGCCAGGCGCTGGCGGGTGTGATCGAGCCGCGGGTGGAAGAGATCTTCGCGCTGGTGCAGCAGGTGGTGCGCGACTCGGGCTTCGAGGAGGTGCTGTCCTCGGGCATCGTGCTCACCGGCGGCAGCGCGGTGATGCAGGGCATGGTCGAACTCGGTGAGGACATCTTCCTCAAGCCGGTGCGCCGCGGCGTGCCGCAGTACACCAGCGCCCTGTCGGACATGGTGGCGCAGCCACGGGCCGCCACCGTCATGGGTCTGCTTGAAGAGGCGCGGCTGGCCCGTGTGCGAGGTCACAAGGTGGCGCAGAAGGCGGGCTCCATGCAGAGCGCGCTGGACCGCGTGAAGAACTGGTTTGTGGGGACCTTCTGATGAACACGATCAACACCGGAGCCCGCCGTCTCGACCGCTGCCGCGAATGCACCGGGCCGCCTGGCTGAGGGTTCTCCTCGACAGCTTTCAAACCCCCCCGTCAATACAATCGAAACCATGCCCGGACCCCAGCGGAAAAGGGCCTCACAGGAGAGTGACATGAGCATCGAAATGATCGAAGTGGAAGAGTTCAACATGGGTACCCAGATCAAGGTCATCGGCGTCGGAGGCGGTGGCGGCAACGCGGTGGACCACATGATCGACCGCAACGTCCAGGGCGTGGAGTTCATCTGCGCCAACACCGATGCACAGGCGCTCACGCGCAGTCTGGCCAACCGCACCATCCAGCTCGGTGGCACCGGCCTGGGCGCCGGCAGCAAGCCCGAAAAGGGGCGCGAGGCGGCCGAGATGGCGGTCGACGAGATCCGCACCGCCATCAATGGCGCACACATGCTGTTCATCACCGCCGGCATGGGCGGCGGCACCGGCACCGGCGCCGCGCCGGTCATCGCCCGCGTGGCCAAGGAGATGGGCATCCTGACCGTGGGTGTGGTGACCAAGCCCTTCGACTTCGAAGGCGGCAAGCGCATGCAGAACGCCGACGCCGGCCTGGCCGAGCTGGAAGCCAATGTGGACTCGCTGATCGTGGTGCTCAACGACAAGCTGCTGGAGGTGCTGGGCGACGAAGTCACGCAGAACGAGGCCTTCGCGCATGCGAACGACGTGCTCAAGAATGCGGTCGGCGGCATCGCCGAGATCATCAACGAGTACGGCAACGTGAACGTCGACTTCGAAGACGTGCGCACCGTGATGGGTGAGCCCGGCAAGGCCATGATGGGCACGGCCACCGCCAGCGGCCCGGACCGCGCCCGCATCGCTGCCGAGCAGGCCGTGGCCTGCCCGCTGCTGGATGGTGTGGATCTGTCCGGCGCCAAGGGCGTGCTGGTGCTGGTGACGGCATCGAAGGACAGCCTGAAGCTCAAGGAGTCGAAGGAAGCGATGAACGCCATCAAGGCCTACGCCGCACCGGATGCGCACGTGATCTACGGCGCCGCCTACGACGAAAGCCTGGGCGACGAGATGCGCGTGACCGTGGTGGCCACGGGCCTGAGCCGCGTCGGCGCCCGCCGCACCGCGCCGCCCCTGCAGGTGCTGCGCACGGGCACCGACAACACCCCGTTCACAGTGCCCACGGTCAATGCCGCGGTGGCCGGCACCGGGGCTGCGCAGCCCAACTACGAGACCATGGCCGTGCCGAGCGTGTGGCGCACCAACCGCACCCAGGCGGCGGCCAAGGTCGATGCGCTGGCCTCGGGCGGCATGGACGACTTCGAGATCCCCGCGTTCCTTCGCAAGCAAGCCGATTGAGGATCCCCCCGCGCCGCCTGCGGCGTCACCCCCCAAGGGTGCAACACCTGCGGCCCGGCGAAGCCGGTTCAGCGGTGTTTGCTTGAGGGGAAGGGCGCTCTCGCATATCGCGGGGATAGTTTTTCTGCTCGATGCGAAAACGTTTGCCAACCTAAAATCGACGGATGCTCGCTCAACGCACCCTCAAATCCCTGACCAAGGCGGTCGGCGTCGGCCTGCACGGCGGGCAGCGGGTGGAGCTGACGCTTCGGCCGGCGGCGCCGGACACCGGCATCGTGTTCCGCCGTGTCGACCTGCCCGAACCGGTGGACATCCCGGTCACCGCCGAATCGGTGACCGACACCCGGCTGGCCTCGACCATCTCCAACGGTAGCGTCAAGGTCAACACCATCGAGCACCTGATGAGCGCCTGCGCCGGGCTCGGGCTGGACAACCTCTACATCGACATCACCGCTGAAGAGGTGCCCATCCTCGACGGATCGTCGGCGTCATTTGTCTACCTGCTGCAGAGCGCTGGCATCGCGTTGCAGAACAAGGCCAAGCGCTTCATCCGTGTGAAGAAGCCGGTCGAGGTGCGCGAAGGTGAGGGGCGCAACCTGAAGTGGGCGCGGCTGGACCCGTTCCACGGCTACAAGCTCGCGTTCGAGATCGAGTTCGACCATCCGGCGGTGAACGCCACCGGCCAGCGCGTCGAGTTCGACATGGGCAGTGGCCGCTATGCGCGCGAGATTGCCCGCGCCCGCACCTTCGGCTTCACGCGAGACGTGGAGATGATGCGATCGCGCGGCCTGGGTCTGGGCGGTGGTCTGGACAACGCCATCGTGATGGACGATGTGAAGGTGCTCAACGCCGACGGGCTGCGTTACTCGGACGAGTTCGTCAAGCACAAGATCCTCGACGCCATTGGCGACCTGTACATCGTGGGCAAGCCGCTGCTGGCGGCCTACAGCGCTTTCCGCAGCGGTCATGCAATGAACAACCAGCTGCTGCGAGCGCTGCTGGCCCAGCCCGACGCCTACGAGATCGTGAGCTTCGAGCACGAGCGCGAAGCGCCGCTGGGCTTCGCCCAGCTCGCACCGGCCTGGTGACCGGCCCCCCCAGCGACCGGCCATGCTGTTGCTGCGCTTCGTCCTGGTCCTGCTGCTGATCGGGTCCGGCGTGTGTTTCGCCGCCTACGCCTTCACCAGCAATCCCCGTTACCTGCGCTGGGGCTGGATGGTGCTCAGAGTGGCGCTGGCCGCGGCGCTCGGCTTCTTCGGCATCCTGTTCCTCGAACGTGTGCTCTGAATCCGCAGCTCAATAGCTGCGTCCACCCTTGTAGGCCGCGTGGGTGCGCGCCCGGGTCGGGGCCACCTTGTTGATCGCCGCCACGCTGCGCGCCACCTGTGCGTGGGTGATGCACAGCCCGAGCGCGTCGGCCGCGTCCTTGCCGGGCAGGCCCGGCAGCTGCAGCAGGCGCTTGACCATCTCCTGCATCTGCGCCTTGTCCGCCCGCCCGTAGCCGACCACGGCCTTCTTCAGCTGCAGCGCGGTGTATTCGGCCACCGGCAGGCCGTTGGCCACCAGCGCCGTGAGGCAGCAGCCTCGCGCCTGGCCCAGCAGCAGCGTGGCCTGGGGGTTGACGTTGACGAACACGATCTCGCAGGCCGCCACGCCGGGCTGGTAGCGCTGCACCACCTCGCCTATGCCATCGAACAGGATCTTCAGCCGCTCGGGCAGCAGGGCGCCGTCTTTGGGACTGGTCTGGATGGTGCCGCTGGCGACGTAGTGCAGCGCAGAACCCTCTGCGTCAACCACGCCGAAGCCGGTGCATTGCAGGCCGGGGTCGATGCCGAGGATGCGCATGGCGGGCGGTTCAGAGGTCGAATGTCCAGCGGACCGAGTGAAAGAACACTGGCGCGGCGAAGCACAGGGCATCGACCCGGTCGAGCACACCACTGGCGCCGGTGACCGAACGGCCCGCGGCGCCCCAGTGGGTCACGCCGCGGTCGCGCTTGATGGCCTTCATGACCAGGTGGCCCAGCGAGCCGGCTGCACACGCGATCAGCGCCATGGCCAGCGCCCGCCCGGGTTTGAATGGCGTCAGGCCGGCGAGCGCGGCGCCCAGCAGACCTCCGGCCACCAGACCGGCGGCCCAACTGCGCCACTGGAAGCTCTCGCTGATGGCCGGGGCCACCGGCCGGTCCAGCCGGCGCGCCACCAGGTGCTGCACCAGCATGCAGGTCTGCACCACCAGCACCAGGAAGACCAGCAGAAAGGCCATCCGGCCCTCGAAGCCGCGGAACTGCAGCAGCAACAGGGCGGGCACGTGACTCATGCCGTAGACGCAGACCATGATGCCCCACTGCAGCTTGGCGTTGCGCTCCAGGAAGCGCTGCGGGTCGTTCCCCAGGGCGCTCACCACCGGGATGGCGAGGAACACGTAGACCGGGATGAACACGGTGAACAGGTTGAACTCGCGGTGCCAGACCAGTGCGTACTGCAGCGGCAGCACGATGAAGAAGGCCAGCACCAGGCTGCGGTGGTCGCCGCGTCGGGTGGGCGAGAGGCTGATGAACTCGCGCAGCGTGAAGAACGAGACGATGCCGAACAGCACGATGGCCACGTGCTCGCCCGCCGCCCAGGCGAGCCAGAACACCAGGGTCATCAGCCAGGAGTTGCGCAGCAGGGTGGTGTAGTCCTGCAGCCGGTGGTGCTGCCGCTCGTCCACCTCGGACTGCCGCCGCTCGCGCAGCGACAGCAGCACCGCCGCGCCGCTGGCCAGCGTGAGCAGCCCGAACAGGACCACGAACAGCAGGCTGACCTGTTGTTCGGCGCTGAGGCTGCGGAGGAAGGAGGTCATGCGGGGCCTACACGTCTCGCAGGGTGACGACGGCGTCCCGGGCGCGCCGCAGGAAGTCGGCGCGGTCCTCGTCGGCGCCGAGCTTCAGGGGCTCGCCGAAGGTGACCGAGCACAGCACCGGCACCGGGATCACCTCGCCTTTGGGAATCACGCGCTGCACGTTGTGGATCCAGGCCGGCACCAGCACCACGTCCGGAAAGCGTCTGGCCAGGTTGTACAGCCCGGACTTGAAGGGCTGCGGTTCTTCGCCGTGGCCGCGCGTGCCCTCGGGGAAGATGATCAGCGAGTCGCCGCTGTCCAGTGCGTCGATCAGCGGCTGCAGCGGGTCCTCGTCGCCCTTGCGCTCGCGCTCGACATAGACGGCGTTGAACACCGCGGTGGTGATCCAGCGCTTGAAGGTGGAGGCGGTCCAGTAGTCCCGGGCCGCGATGGGCCGGGTGATGCTGCGCAGCTCGGTCGGCAGGGCGGCCCAGATCAGCACCAGGTCGGCGTGGCTCTGGTGGTTGGCAAAGTAGATGCGCTGTTCGGCCTTGGGGGGGCAGCCGTGCCAGCGCGCCTGGGCGCCGGTGAGCGCGCGCACCAGCCCGAGCAGGAACATGCCCATGGCCTGGGCGCGCCAGTTCATGGTGGACTCACATCACCCATGCGCGCGACGATGGTGGCCGTGCGCCGGGACAGGTAGGCCGAGCCCGGGCGGGTTTCAAAGAACTTGGGGCTGGGCAGCATCACCGCCAGCCGGGCGGCCTCATAGGCACTGAGCTTGCTGGCCGGTTTCTTGAAGTACCGCTGGGCGGCCGCCTCGGCCCCGAACACCCCTTCACCCCATTCGACGCTGTTGAGGTAGATCTCCAGAATGCGGCGCTTGGACAGCAAGGCTTCCAGCGTCAGGGTCAGCACCAGCTCCTGGCCCTTGCGCAGCAGGTTGCGCTCGCCCGAGAGCAGCAGGTTCTTGGCCAGTTGCTGTGTGATGGTCGATCCGCCGAGGATCTTGGCCGGCTTGATGGCCTTGAGCGCGGCCTCCGCGGCCTCGGGTTTCTTCGCCAGCTTCTTCTCGATTTGCTCTTGGCGCTTCTCGATCAGCTCCTGCCGGCGTTCGTTCTTGGCCCAGGCGGCCTCGATGGCCTCCCAGTCCACGCCGCCGTGCTCGGCAAAGCCCGCGTCTTCGGAGGCCATGACCGCGCGCTTGAGGTTCGGACTGATGTTGTCGTAGTCGACCCACTGCGAGGACCAGCGCCATTGCTTGTCGGCGGTGGTCAGGCTCTCGGTCGCCACGCGCCACGCTTCCGAGCGCATGAAGGCGGTGCTTTGCGGATCGACCACCAGCATCAGCGCGATCCGCAGCACGAAGAACAGCTGCAGCGCCACGCCCGCCAGCAGCATCCACAACAACCAACGCCCGAACGAACGCATCACCGCTCCCGACCTACTGCGAACTCATCTGGGTCTGCAGGCCCGCATCCCGGGTGAACCGGAAGCGCGACACGACCACGATCTGGTCGGCGCGCCGGCGCATGGCCTCGCTGAACTTGCCGAACTTCAGGCTGCGCACGATCGACTCGGCCCGCCGGTCCAGTGTCAGCGTGCCCGAGGTCTGGACCACCTCGGTGTCCAGCACCGCGCCGGTGTGGTTGACCGTGATGACCATGGTCAGCTCGCCATAGAGCTTGCGCCCGGCCACCTCGGGGAAGTTGGTCGTGCCGCGGTCCTCGATCCGGCGCCGCAGTTCGTCGTAGTAGATCGCGTAGACCTCTTCCCGCGTGGCAGGGCTGATGTAGCGCTTGCGCGGGCGAGCGTTCTCTTCGTTGATGCGCTTTTCGATCTCGGCCAGCAGCTTGGTCAGCAGCTGCCGGCGCTGTTCGCGTTCGACCGATTCCGGGCTGGGGTTGACGGCCTGCAGATCGGGCGGCGGCATGCTCGCCAGCTGTTGCCGGACCTGGGCCAGGATCTGGCTCTGGCGCTCCTTGAGCGCCTCGATCATCTGCTCGTCCTTCTCGGGGGTGTCGCCGATCCGGGCTTGCTGCATGGACGGCAGGGGCGAGGTGGCGCGGCCTTTTTCCACATCCCCACCACCGGCCAGGGAGGCCTGTGCGATGGCCTGCGCCTTGTCCGGCCGGTCGTTGCTCTTCGCGTTGACCAGGATCACTTCCAGCGGCGTGTCCTGGAACACGCGGTTGAAGCCTTCGGGGTCGACGAAGCGCACCGTGAGCAGGGCGGCATGCACCGCCACCGAGATGCCCAGGGCGATCTGGAGCGTGCTCAGCCGCCGCAGGAAGTTCAGAACCGGATTCACGGGCGCGATTATCCGTGCAGCGTCAGGAGGCCGCGGGGTCGGCGGCACCGGCCTCGGCTTCGTTGACGTCGATGGCCAGGGCCAGCGGCGCGGCCAGCTCTTCGTCCTCTGCCTCGGCCGATTCGTCCAGCGCTTCGACCGGCCCGTCCAGCCGCTCGACCACGGTGCCCGACACATCCAGCGCGATCTCATCGATGGCGCCCAGGCGCACGCGCACATGCGCGCCGCGAGGCAGTCCCTCGCCGCCCAGCACGGGCAACACCAGCGGCAGGGTGTCGGCGCGCACCAGGTTGTCCTTGATCAGCGTGGCCGTCAGCTCGGTGATGCCCACCTGCTGCAGGTGCTTGAGCGTCCAGAAGCGTTCCATGCCGTTCTGGAAACCGTTGTAGGCGGTGTAGGCCGCGTCGAAGCCGCTGATGATGGCGAACAGATTGGCGTCCTTGGGCTTGAACGGTGCGGCCAGCGCGGCCGTGGTGCCATGGCGGGCGCAGGCAATGATCTGCCACTGGTTGACCAAGTCCACGTAGCGGCGCAGGGGCGAGGTACTCCAGGCGTAGGCCTTGACGCCGAGGCCGGCGTGCGGCGCGACCTTGGTGCCCATGCGCACCTTGACGCCGGGCGCCAGGCTGGCCTGGCTGCGGTAGATGCCGGGCACGCCGCAGGCGGCCAGCCACTGGCCCCAGTGGCTGTTGGCCAGGATCATGGCTTCGGCCACCATCAGGTCCAGAGGGGCGCCGCGCGAGCGGGTGCCGATCACCACGGTCTCGCTGCCGTCGGGCTCGTCGCCCGCCATGCCCTGCAGCTTGAAGGTGTAGTCGGGCCGGGTGAACGTCTCGGGCTTGCCCCGCACCACCTCGCGCTGGGCCTTCAGGTGCCCGGCGAGGCGGAAGATGAAGGCCAGCTGCGGCTGCAGCGCGGCGATCTCGCCACCCGCCGCGTCGACCGGCGACTCGCCGTTCAGCCAGGATTCGGTGATCACGCTGTCGAGCTGGTCGTGGCGCAGGTTGTGCGCAATGGGCACGCGCTCCAGCGCGGTGCGGCTGTCCCTGATCTCCAGGGTCGCTTCGTCGAAGCTCACGTACAGCGACACCGCCGGACAGTCGCGCCCGGCCTCCAGCGTGTAGCGCTGCACCACATCGTCGGGCAGCATGGTGATCTTGTGGCCCGGCATGTAGACCGTGGACAGGCGCTGGCGCGCGACGTGGTCGATGGCGTCGTCCGGCTTGATCGCCAGCCCCGGCGCCGCAATGTGGATGCCCAGCGTGACCGTGCCGCTGCCCAGCCCCTGCAGCGAGAGCGCATCGTCGATCTCGGTGGTGTGCGAGTCGTCGATGGAGAAGGCCTGCACCGCGGCCACCGGCAGCTCGTCGGTGATGGCCGGTGCCTGCAGGGCCGGGAAGCCCGTGCCCTTGGGGAACTGGTCGAACAGGAAGCGCTGCCAGTGGAACTGGTAGGCGCTGGTGATGGCGCCGGCCTTTTCCAGCAGGGCCAGCGGGTTGAGGTGGCTGCTGCGCGCGGCCTCGACCACGGCCTTGTATTCGGGCGCATTCTTGTCCGGCTTGAACAGGATCTTGTAGAGCTGCGCGCGCACCGGCTCGGGGCAGGTGCCGGCGACCAGCTCGGCCGCCCAGGCGTCGATCTGCGCCTGGATCTGCTTCTTCTTTTCGATGGCGGCGAGCGCCTGGGCCACGACCTCGGCCGGCGCCTTCTTGTAACGGCCCTTGCCGGCGCGGCGGAAGTAGTGCGGCGCGCCCTGCAGGCAGATCAGCGCCGCCACCTGCTGCTCGGTGGTGGCCGGGTCGCTGAAGTAGTCGGCGGCCAGGTCGGCGAAGCCGAACTCGTCCTCGGGCGCGAACTCGTAGGCCAGCTCCAGTTCCATGGTGGCGGCCAGGGCGGTGGCGGCAGGCATGAGCTGGGCGGGGGCGGGCTTCTCGAAACGCAGCAGGGTGTTGGCCAGCTTGACCTTCACGCGCTTGCCCGAATCGAGCTCCACCTGCAGGGAGCTCTCGGCTTCGGACATGAGGCGGCCGGTCATCAGCTTGCCGGCTTCGTCGAACAGGATGTGCATGGGCGCGATTGTCCCACGCAGGGCAGGGCGTTCCTCGTCTCAGGCTGCCAGCCCAAGAAACTGGAACAGCCGGTCGATGTGCCGGTCGAAGTCGGAAATGGCGTGGTCGCCTTCTGGCAGGCGGTGGATGCTGCCGCCTGCGCAGAAGGCCATCATTTCGCGCCAGTCCAGCACCTCGTCCTGCTCGGAAACGAGGGCGAACAGGCGCTCGGGGGTGACCGGCCGGTCGGGCGCCAGCCGGGCGATGTCACCGGCCAGCGCCGCCAGCTCGTCCACGAACTCGGCCCGGAAGAAGATGTGTTCGTCCGGGTTCTGCCAGACCGGGTGCTCGCCGATGTACTTCGCCAGATCGCGTTGCGGAAATGGCGCCGGGTTGAGCAAGGCCGCCACGCAGCCCCGTTGCAGCGACAGCCAGCGGGCGTAGAAGCCGCCCAGCGAAGAGCCGATGACGGCCATGCGGTCGGCCGGCCAGCCGTCTGTGAGCCGCCGCATCAGGTCCGCGGCTTCGCGCGGGGACGGCGGCAGCTGCGGGCAGCACCAGACCACGCCCGGGTGCTGCGAGCGCACCCGCTCGGCCACCTGCAGGGCCTTGGCCGATTGCGGCGACGAGCGGAAACCGTGCAGATAGAGCAGGTGGCTGACCGGAGGGCGGGGAGGGGTGTGCATGCCGGAAGGATAATGGCTGCCTCATGGCCGCCGTACTCGACAAACCTTCGCTCTGGCAACGCATCCGACCCATCTTCCAGGGCTTTGACGGACCGCTGGCGCTGGCCATCCTGCTGCTGGCCGGCGCGGGCCTGATGACCATGTACTCGGTCGGCTTCGACCACGGCACGCGCTTCACCAGCCATGGCCGCAACATGCTGCTGGCCGCTGTGGTGCTGTTCACCGTCTCCCAGGTGCCGCCGCAGCGGCTGATGGCGCTGGCGGTGCCGATGTACGTGGTCGGCGTGATGCTGCTGCTGGGGGTGGAGCTGTTCGGCATCACCAAGAAAGGCGCCACGCGCTGGATCAATGTGGGCATCGTGATCCAGCCCAGCGAGCTGATGAAGGTGGCCATGCCGCTGATGCTGGCCTGGTGGTTCCAGCGCCGCGAGGGCATGCTCAAACCGCTGGACTTCGTCATGGCGGGGCTGCTGCTGGCGGTGCCGGCCTTCCTGATCCTCAAGCAGCCCGACCTGGGCACCACGCTGCTGGTGCTGGCCTCGGGCCTTGCGGTGATCTTCTTTGCCGGCCTGAGCTGGAAGCTGATCATCCCGCCCGTGCTGCTGGCGGCGGTCGGCATCGTCACGCTGATCATCATGGAGCCCCAGTGGTGCGCACCGGACGTCGACTGGAAGGTGCTGCACGAGTACCAGCGCCAGCGCGTCTGCACCCTGCTGGACCCGTTCAAGGACCCACTGGGCAAGGGCTTCCACATCATCCAGGGCATGATCGCCATCGGCTCCGGCGGCGTCTGGGGCAAGGGCTTCATGCAGGGCACGCAGACCCACCTGGAGTTCATTCCCGAGCGCACCACCGACTTCATCTACGCCGCGTTTTCCGAGGAGTTCGGCCTCGTGGGCACCCTGGGCCTGATGGCGGGGTTCATCTTCCTGATCGTGCGTGGCCTGACCGTCGCAATGGAGGCGCCGACCCTGTTCGCGCGCCTGCTGGCCGGCGCCATGACGCTCAACATCTTCGTCTACGCCTTCGTCAACATGGGCATGGTCAGCGGCATCCTGCCGGTGGTGGGGGTGCCGCTGCCCTTTATCAGCTACGGCGGCACGGCCATGGTGACCATGGGTGTGGGGCTGGGCATCCTGATGTCGATTGCCAAGTCCAAACGACTCATGCAATCGTGATGACCCCATCCTTTCCCGTCGTGGTCGTTGGCGCCGGCAACATGGGCGGCGCCATGGTGGAGCGCATGTGCGAGGCCGGTACGGCCGTGGTGGTCTGCGATATCGATCCCGCGCGGCAGCAGCAGGCCCTGGTGGCCGGCGCCGAACTGGCCGACACGCCGTCGCTGGCGGCTTCTGCGCTGGAAGACAGCGGCGTCCTGATCGTTTGCGTCGTGGATGCGCAGCAGTCGCACGATGTGCTGTTTGGTACCGACGGTGCGGCCTATCGCATGCGCGCCGGCCAGACAGTGATGCTCTGCCCCACCATCGCGCCGCAGGACACCGAGGCCCTGGCCGCCCGCCTGGCGGAGCATGGCATCGGCTGCATCGATGCTCCTATGTCGGGCGGCCCGGCGCGGGCGCGCGACGGCAGCATGAGTCTGATGTTGGCCGCACCGGAACCCTTGCTGCAGCGCCACGAAGCGCTTCTGGCCCGGTTGTCCTCGCGCCGCTTCGTCATCAGCGGGCGCGTGGGCGATGGTGCCCGCACCAAGCTGGTCAACAACCTGCTGGCGGGTATCAACCTCGTCGGCGCGGCCGAGGTACTGGCGCTGGCCGACCGCATGGGGCTGGACCTGGGCACCACGCTGGACGTGATCGAGCAGTCCAGCGGCCAGAGCTGGATCGGCTCGGACCGCATGCGCCGTGCGATCGCCGGCGATTTCGAACCCCGCGCGCACGTGACCCTGCTGGAAAAGGACACGCGGCTGGCGGTCGAGGCCGCCCGGCAGGCCGGCTTCGACGGCCCGCTCGGCGCGCGGGCGGCGGCCGTGTTCGCCCAGGCCCGCGCCGCCGGACTGGCCGACCGCGACGACGGCACCCTGCTGCCGCTGCTGCGCGGGCAGGCCGGGCAATCCCACTGATCCGCCCGGGGTCACGACCGGCGGCAGGCGCTCTGGCGCCCGGCTTCCTACAATCGACCCATGATTGCCCGCGAACCCACCCTGGCCCGACTGGCCACCGCCGAAAGCCTGTTGCTCACCCCCTACGGCCTGAGCATGTCCCACCTGCAGCGTGCGCTGGGCGAGATGACCTCGCACGGCGTCGACGACGCCGACCTCTACTTCCAGACCACGCGCAGCGAGGGCTGGAGCCTGGAGGAGGGCATCGTCAAGACCGGCAGCTTCAGCATCGACCAAGGTGTCGGCGTGCGCGCCGTCAGCGGCGAGAAGACCGCTTTCGCCTATTCCGACGACCTGTCCTGGGACTCGCTGCTGGACGCGGCGCACACGGTCCGCTCGATTTCCGGCCAGGGTCAGAGCCGCAAGGTCCGTGTGCCAGCCGCCAAGACTTCGAAGTCGCGTTCGCTTTATCCAGGGCTCGACCCGATCGGCACGCTCGACAGCGCGGCCAAGATCGCCCTGCTGGAAAAGGTGGAGAAGCTGGCCAAGGCGCGTGACCCGCGCGTGGTGCAGGTGATGGCCGGGCTGGCCGCCGAGCACGACGTGGTGCTGATCGCGCGCGCCGACGGCACGGTGGCGGCCGATGTGCGTCCGCTGGTGCGGCTGTCGGTGACGGTGATCGCGGAACAGAAGGGGCGCCGCGAGATGGGCAGCTCGGGCGGCGGTGGCCGCTTCGGTCTGGCCTACTTCGACGACGCTGTGGTGAGCGGCTACGTGGACGAGGCGGTGCAGTCGGCGCTGACCAACCTGGATGCCCGCCCGGCGCCGGCCGGCGAGATGACGGTGGTGCTCGGCCCGGGCTGGCCCGGTGTGCTGCTGCACGAGGCCGTGGGTCACGGGTTGGAGGGCGACTTCAACCGCAAGGGCTCCAGCGCGTTCAGCGGCCGCATCGGCCAGCGCGTGGCAGCCAAGGGCGTGACGGTGCTGGACGACGGCACCATTGCCGACCGCCGCGGCTCGCTCAACGTCGACGATGAGGGCCACACCACACAGAAGAACGTGCTGATTGAGGACGGCATCCTCAAGGGTTACATCCAGGATGCGATGAACGCGCGCCTGATGGGCGTCAAGCCCACCGGCAACGGCCGCCGCGAAAGCTACGCCCATGTGCCCATGCCGCGCATGACCAACACCTACATGCTGGGTGGCGACAAGAGCCCGGACGAGATCGTGGCGTCGATCAAGAAGGGCCTGTACGCCACCAACTTCGGGGGCGGCCAGGTGGACATCACCAGCGGCAAGTTCGTCTTTTCCGCCAGCCAGGCGTACTGGGTCGAGAACGGAAAGATCCAGTACCCGGTCAAGGGGGCGACCCTGGTCGGCAGTGGCCCCGAGTCGCTCAAGAAGATCAGCATGATTGGCAACGACATGCGTCTGGACAGTGGCGTCGGCACCTGCGGCAAGGAAGGCCAGAGCGTGCCGGTGGGGGTTGGCCAACCCACGCTGCGCATCGATGGTCTGACCGTCGGCGGGACCGCCTGACCCGGTTTGTAAGACGCTTGTCAAAACCGCTGTGATACAGTCGTCAGCCATGCAAACCCGCGCCGCCATCTTTTTTGGCTTTTACTTTTGGTTCTCTGTCCCCGGCGGACGAGAGGCAAGGGTGTAAGCGCGCCAAGAAACCCAGAACCTCCGAAACCGCCGGGCCTCCAGCCCGGCGGTTTTTTTTCACCTGTTCACTTTCCAACCCTGCGAGGAGCTTTCGATGAACGCCAAGAACACGACCACCAGCGATGCCTGGTATGCGCGGCCTGCCGACAAGACCAGCCAGACCGACGACCAGCGCATCAAGGACATCACCGTGCTCCCGCCGCCCGAACACCTCATCCGCTTCTTCCCCATCGCCGGCACGCCGGTTGAAACCCTCATCAAGCAGACCCGCAGCCGCATCCACGACATCCTGCACGGCAAGGACGACCGCCTGCTGGTCATCATCGGTCCCTGCTCGATCCACGACCCGGCCGCCGCGCTCGACTACGCCCGCCGCCTCAAGCCGCTGCGCGAGAAGTACGCCGACACGCTGGAAATAGTGATGCGCGTCTACTTCGAGAAGCCGCGCACGACGGTGGGCTGGAAGGGGCTGATCAACGATCCCTACCTCGACGAGAGCTACCGCATCGACGAAGGCCTGCGCATCGCGCGCCAACTGCTCATCGAGATCAACCGCCAGGGCCTACCGGCCGGCAGCGAGTTCCTGGACGTGATCAGCCCGCAGTACATCGGTGACCTGATCGCCTGGGGTGCCATCGGTGCGCGCACCACCGAAAGCCAGGTGCACCGCGAGCTGGCCTCGGGCCTGTCGGCACCGATCGGCTTCAAGAACGGCACCGACGGCAACATCAAGATCGCGACAGATGCCATCCAGGCCGCGGCGCGCGGCCACCACTTCCTTTCGGTGCACAAGAACGGCCAGGTCGCCATCGTGCAGACCAACGGCAACAAGGACTGCCACGTCATTCTGCGCGGAGGCAAGACGCCGAACTACGACGCCGCCAGTGTCGCTGCAGCGGTCAAGGAGCTGGAGGCCGCCAAGCTGACGCCGCGCCTGATGGTCGACTGCAGCCATGCCAACAGCAGCAAGCAGCACGAGAAGCAACTGGAGGTGGCGCGCGACATCGGTCAGCAGATGGCCGCTGGCAGCAAGAGCGTGTTCGGCGTCATGATCGAAAGCCACATCGAGGCCGGTGCCCAGAAGTTCACACCGGGCAAGGACGACGTGAACAAACTGGCCTACGGCCAGAGCATCACCGACGCCTGCCTCGGCTGGGGCGACTCGGTGCAGGCACTGGAAATCCTCTCCCAGGCGGTGGTCCGCCGGCGGACCGTGCGCTGACCGGCCGTTCGTCGCGTAGCTCGCAGATCCTTGTCGCGAACGGGTGCGCCCACCCCTGGGGACAATGGTCTAATGCGAGCAGTTGGTGATGCGCATCGTGGGTGCCGCAGGGGGTGTGTTTGGAGCAGCCGGTTCTGGGTCTGGGATTGTTGGGTTTTTCCGACGCAGCGGGACTGCGCCTGCAGGCTTGGGCGGCCCAGACGCCTGCCGGCTGGCCCGAATGGCGCACCTGCGATCCGCATCTGGCCGACGCCTGGATGATCGCTGGCGATGCCGTCAATGTGCTTGGTCGCGATGAACTGGTGATCCGTCATCCCCACGGCAGCGGTGAGCGCCTGACCCTCAACCGTGCCGAAGTCGACCGACCGCTGGCGTTCGCCATTCCCTTGCCCGAGGGTTTTGCGTCGGCAGAGTTCTTCGAGGCCGACAGTGAAGGCAGCGTGCGCCAGCGCCTGCAGCGTTTCGAGGCCTGGCTGCGTCCCCTGCGCACGCAGTTCGCCCTAGGCGCACGCATATACGACCACATGGACCAGATGCGTTCCGGTGGTGTGGTCCACCTCTCGGCGGGTGACCGGCTGCTGGCGGTCATCGACATTCAACGCTGGCAGGCGTCCCTGCTGATTCCGGCCCGGCCGATCGATCTGGCGATGGCCGAATGGACCTTCGGCGCCAAGCTGTCGCTGGAGGTGCCACCATCGTTCATCCGCCTTCCGCTGCACCGCGTGATGTGGAACTACGCGGTGCGAACCCGGCGCGATGTGTTGCCCCACCGGTACCGCGAGCAGAGTCTGTACCTGCGCCGGGTGCCGCGCCTGCCGGCGCACTGGTTCGGCGAGTTTCACCTGGTGCTGATGCGCGAACTGATGGACCGGCCGGCCACGTTCGCCCAGCTGCGCGAGCGAACCTCGTCGTCGGATCCGGACCTGGCGCGCCATCTGGCAGCGCTGTACCACGGCGGTGCGCTGACGACCGATGTGGACAGCGCCCGCCGGGCCGAAAGAGACAACCGGCGCTCAATGGTGGCACTGCGGTTTGACCATCTCGACGCTGACCTTTCCTCGCGTCAGCACAATCCAGAGTCGGTGGTGCCGTCCAGCCTCTTGCGACAGGCGGTTCATTCGCCACTGCGTGTGTCGACGGGCGCACAATAACAATGTAAGAGGGGGGTCCGGTTTGCGGACCGCCGTGTTCATCCCTAGCCGTCAGGAGTATTCCCATGCGCAGCCAAGTCACCGTGACCTGGGGCGAACCCGCCACCTACCGCTTCGACCTTGAAGAGGTGCAACCCATGCCGCACGACCAGGCGCGCGCCTGGCTGGACCAGCAGTTCACGGCGTTCGACTGCGAGCCCATCCGCCTGACCGGCAAGGTGCTGACAGCCGACAAGGTGCTCGGCGTGGCGCTGGCGGCTGGCCAGGACCGCTTCCGCGATGCGGCGCACCGGGACTGGGCGATGGAGTTTGCGCGCGCCAGCAGCGCTGCCCTGGCCAAGCCGACCGTGACGGTCGACCTGGCCACCATGTCGGTCGGTTACTGAGTCGTCGGACCCAGGGCGGTGAGCAGGCGGGTGTGAACACCGCCAAAGCCGCCGTTGCTCATGCAGACGATGTGGTCGCCGACCCTGGCGGCCGAGACCACTTGCCGCACCAGTTCGTCGATGGTCGCAGCGACCGAGGCGCGTGCGCCCATCGGCACCAGTGCCTCGCGCGCATCCCAGTCCAGCCCGCCCGAGTGGCAGAACGCCAGGTCCGCTGACTCCAGGCTCCAGGGCAGTTGCGACTTCATCGTGCCCAGCTTCATGGTGTTGCTGCGCGGCTCGAACACCGCCAGGATGCGCCCGCCCGACGGGCCCAGACGCCGGCGCAGTCCGTCCAGCGTGGTGCGGATGGCGGTGGGGTGGTGGGCGAAGTCATCGTAGATGGTGATGGCGCCGCCTTCACGGGCCACCGTGCCGCGGACCTCCATGCGCCGGCGCACGTTCTGGAAGTGGCCCAATGCCTTCGCCGCATCGGCGGGCGACACCCCCACGTGCTGGGCCGCGGCAATGGCTGCGAGCGCGTTCATCTGGTTGTGCTCGCCAGTGAGTGCCCACTCTACGCGAGCCACTGTCTGGCCACGTTCAAGCACGTCGAACGCGTGGGGTTCGCCTACCGCACTGAAGTCGCTGACGGCGGCGCCGAAGCTGCGCACCTCGCTCCAGTGCCCCATGTGGAGCACCCGGTCCAGGCTTTCTTCAAGGCCGTTGACCACCAGCCGACCGCTGCCGGGCACCGTGCGTACCAGGTGGTGGAACTGCCGCTCGATCGCGGCCAGGTTGTCGAAGATGTCGGCGTGGTCAAACTCGAGGTTGTTCAGGACAGCCGTGCGCGGGCGGTAGTGGACGAATTTGCTGCGTTTGTCGAAGAAGGCGGTGTCGTATTCGTCTGCCTCAATCACGAAGGTCTTGCCTGCGCCCAGGCGTGCGGACACGCCAAAGTTCATAGGCACGCCTCCCACCAGGAAACCGGGTTGCAGGCCGCTGGCTTCCAGCACCCAGGCCAGCATCGAGGTGGTGGTGGTCTTGCCGTGGGTGCCGGCGACCGCCAGCACATGGCGCCCTTGCAGCACGTGCTCTGCCAGCCACTGGGGGCCGCTGGTGTAGGGGGCTCCCGCTTCCAAGATGGCTTCCATCAGTGGGAATTTCGGGCTGCCGTCGGCCAGTCGGGCGCGGCTGACCACGTTGCCGACCACGTACATGTCCGGGGCCAGGTCCATCTGGTCGGCAGAGAACCCCTCGATCAGGTCGATGCCCAGCGCGCGCAGCTGGTCGCTCATCGGAGGATAGACCCCGGCGTCGCAGCCGGTGACGCGGTGTCCGGCTTCGCGTGCGAGTGCGGCCAGGCCGCCCATGAATGTGCCGCAAATGCCCAGGATATGAATGTGCATCCAGCCATTCTAGGGGGCACCCATGCACAATCCCCGTCCATGGACAGCTTCCGCACCGACACGTCCGCCGAGATCGCCTCGGTGGCAGCGCGCCTGGTGGTCGACGAGGGCCTGGAATACGCGACAGCCAAGCGGCGTGCGGCCAGGCAGCTCGGCCTTTCCCCCTCGCGCACCCCTTGGCCCGACAACCAAGCCGTGGAGGAAGCGGTGCGCGAACACATCGCGATCTTCTGCGCCGACACCCAGCCGGTCGAGCTGCGGGCGCTGCGGGAGCTGGCACTGGTGTGGATGGAGCGGCTGGCCGCGTTCAGGCCGCATCTGTGCGGTGCGGTCTGGCACGGGACCGCCACCCGCCACAGCGACATCTATGTGCAGCTGTACTGCGACGATCCGAAATCTGCCGAGTGGGCGCTGCTGGACCAGCGGGTCGAGTACCACCCGGGGACGGCGGCCAGCGATGCGCAAGGTGATCCGGTCGAGGCCCTCACGCTGAGGTTGCGCTGCGAGGCACTGGGACAGTGGGTGCTCTTGCACCTGCTGGTGCTGGACCACGACGCCTTGCGCGGCGCGCTCAGGCCGGACGCGCAGGGGCGGCGCCCCAGGGGCGATGCACAGGAGGTGCGCGCCTTGCTGGCCGCAGACTCCGGTTCCCAGAGGGCAGCAGCATGAACCGGCGGACCTTGTTGATGGGGGGGCTGGGCGCGGCGGCTGCGGCGGCCGGTGCGGGCGTGGCCTGGTGGCGGCTGCGCCCGGGGCCGGTGCTCGGTGAGGCCGAAAACCAGTTCTGGGCGAGCGCGTTTCCTGATGTGTTGGGCGCTCCGGTGTCCATGGCGGGCTTCAGGGGGCGCCCCTTGCTCGTGAATTTCTGGGCCACCTGGTGTCCGCCCTGTGTGGAGGAACTGCCGCTCATCAACACCTTCTACCGGGAGCACTCGGGCCGCGGCTGGCAGGTGCTGGGGCTGGCTGTGGATCAGGCCGCTCCGGTGTCGCGGTTTCTGGCGCGGTTGCCGCTGGACTTTCCCGTGGCGCTGGCTGGCTTCGCCGGTTCCGACATGGCCCGAAGCCTGGGCAACCCCAGCGGGGCCTTGCCTTTCAGCGTGGTGTTTGGCGTGGACGGGGCTGTGCTGCATCGCAAGCTGGGCAAAGTCAGTGCCGAAGAGTTGGCACAGTGGGCTCTTCTGGTCTGAGTCCGCTACCGGACGGGCGGTGCCCGTCACACGTTGCGAACAGAATTAAAAAGCGGTTAAAGTCCCGCCAACTTTGACCAGTTTGCGGGCCTGTCGCGGCCCGCCACCCGCTTCTTCGGGTGTGACGAGCGGCAGCTCCGGTGTGTTCCGCCTCGTGTACACTGCGCACCCCGGCAAGGCGGCAGTGCTTCGTTTGATCGAAAATAAGCGAAGTTTGACCAACTTGACTGCAATTCGTTGGAGAAATCATGGATCTTAGGAAATTGAAGACACTGATCGACCTGGTGTCCGAGTCGAACGTGTCCGAGCTGGAAATCACCGAAGCCGAAGGCAAGGTGAGGATCGTCAAGAGTGCTCCAGCGGCCGCAGTGGCCCAGGTTGTCGCCGCAGCGCCTGTGGCAGCGGTCGCGGCTCCCGTGGTGCAGGCAGTGGCCGATGCCGCGTCTGCAGCAACTCCTGCCGCCGCACCGGCAGTGGTCGGGCACACGGTCAAATCGCCCATGGTGGGCACCTTCTACCGAGCGTCCAGCCCGGGTGCCAAGCCGTTTGCCGAGATCGGGCAGGCCATCAAGGAAGGCGAGACCATCTGCATCGTCGAGGCCATGAAGATCCTCAACGAGATCGAGGCCGACAAGAGCGGCACCATCACGCAGATCCTGGTCGAGAACGGCCAGGCGGTGGAATACGGCCAGCCGCTGTTCATCATCGAGTAAGGGGATCCTCGCCCCATGTTCAAGAAAATCCTCATCGCCAACCGCGGCGAAATCGCCCTGCGTGTGCAGCGTGCCTGCCGCGAGATGGGCATCAAGGCCGTGATGGTGTATTCCGAGGCCGATCGAGACGCCAAGTACGTCCGGCTGGCCGACGAGGCGGTCTGCATCGGCCCGGCGCCATCGGGTCAGAGCTACCTCAGCATGCCGGCCATCATCTCGGCCGCCGAGGTCACGGACGCAGAAGCGATCCACCCCGGCTACGGCTTCCTGTCGGAGAACGCCGATTTCGCCGAGCGCGTTGAGCGCAGCGGCTTCACCTTCATCGGCCCGACCCCCGAGTCCATCCGCATCATGGGCGACAAGGTCTCGGCCAAGCAGGCCATGATCCGCGCTGGCGTACCCTGCGTGCCGGGGTCCGAAGGCGCGCTGCCTGACGACCCGGCCGTGATCAAGAAGACCGCCAAGGCGGTGGGCTACCCGGTGATCATCAAGGCCGCGGGCGGCGGTGGTGGTCGCGGCATGCGCGTGGTGCACACCGAGGCGGCGCTGCTGCACGCAGTGCAGACCACCAAGGCGGAAGCCGCGGCGGCCTTCGGCAACCCCGAGGTGTACATGGAGAAGTTCCTCCAGAACCCCCGGCATATCGAGATCCAGGTGCTGGCCGACACGCACCGCAACGCGGTCTATCTGGGCGAGCGCGACTGCTCTATGCAGCGCCGCCACCAGAAAGTGATTGAGGAAGCGCCGGCGCCGGGTATTCCACGCCGCCTGATCGAAAAGATCGGCGACCGCTGCGCGGCGGCCTGCAAGAAGATCGGCTACCGCGGTGCGGGCACCTTCGAGTTCCTGTACGAAAACGGAGAGTTTTATTTCATTGAGATGAACACCCGTGTGCAGGTGGAGCACCCGGTGACCGAGTGGATTTCGGGTGTGGACATCGTGCGCACCCAGATCGCGGTCGCAGCCGGCGAGAAGCTGCCGTTCACGCAGCGCCAGATCCAGCTCAAAGGCCACGCCATCGAGTGCCGCGTCAACGCGGAAGACCCCTACAAGTTCACCCCGTCGCCCGGGCGCATCACCACCTGGCACATGCCTGGCGGGCCGGGTGTGCGCGTGGACTCGCATGCGTACACCAACTACTTCGTGCCGCCCAACTACGACTCGATGATCGGCAAGATCATCGTGCACGGCGATACGCGCGAACAGGCGCTGGCGCGCATGCGCACCGCCTTGTCCGAGTGTGTGGTCGAAGGCATCAAGACCAACATCCCGCTGCACCGCGAGCTGATGGTCGACGCCAGCTTCGTGGCCGGCGGCACCAACATCCACTACCTCGAAGAGTGGCTGTCGCAGCGTGAGCGCTGACGTGTCCGGTGGCTCGCTGTACGAACTGGTGCTGCTGGTGCCCGAGGCCGGTGTCGAGCCGGTCGGTGATGCCTTGGTGGCGCTGGACGCGCTGAGCGTCTCGGTCGAGGACGCCGATGCGCTGACCCCGGCCGAGCAGGCGCTGTTCGGTGAACCCGGCATGCCGCCACCCAAAGAAGGCTGGAACCGCTCGCGCGTGGTGGCGCTGTTTCCGGACGAGGCGGCGGCGCGCGAGGCGGCGGAGTTGCTGCTGCCGCAAGACTTCTTCGAGGGCTCGCAGGTGATGGGCGTGCGCGCCGTGGTGGACCAGGACTGGGTGCGCCTGACCCAATCGCAGTTCGATCCGGTCGAGATCACCCCGACCTTCTGGATCGTGCCGACCTGGCACGAACCGCCTGCAGCGGCACAGGAAGTGATCCGGCTCGACCCTGGCCTGGCCTTCGGCACGGGCACCCACCCGACCACCCGCATGTGCCTGCGCTGGATCGCTGCCCATGCGCCGCGGGGTCAGCGCGTGCTCGACTACGGTTGCGGCTCAGGCATCCTGGCCATCGGCGCGGCCAAGTTCGGCGCCGAACCCATCGTGGCGGTCGACATCGATCCGGCCGCCGTCGAGTCCACACGGCTCAACGCCGATGCCAACGGCGTGGTTCTGCGCACCGGCTTGCCCGATGCGGTCGACGGGCACTTCGATGTCGTGCTGGCCAACATCCTGGCCACACCGCTCAAGGTGCTTGCACCCCTGCTGTGCGAACGCGTGAAGGCGGGTGGTCATCTGGTGCTGGCCGGCATTCTGGCCCGGCAGGAGGACGAGTTGCGGGAGGCCTATGCGCCCTGGGTGCAGCTGCGCGTGAGCGACGAGGAAGACGGCTGGATTCTCATGACCGCCCGCAAGGCGTGAAGCGTTCCTGCCGCCGGGCGTGATGCGGGTGCCTGCAATAATTGCCGCATGAGTTTCACCACCCGCTGTCCGGCTTGCGGAACGACCTTCCGGATCGTTCCCGACCAGCTCAAGATATCCGACGGCTGGGTGCGTTGCGGGCATTGTTCCGATGTGTTCGATGCCACGCTGTTCCTGGAGGGAGACCCGGTGGCTGTATCCGCACCGGTGCAAGCCCCTTCCGTCGTCGCCGCCTCGCCGCCTCCAGTCCCTGTGGCGCACGATGACGCGGATGAGGAATGGCTGCTGCACTCGAAGCCATCGACCGACGAGCTGCCGTCAGGGCCGGGCCCGGCAAATGCCGACGACGGGTTTTCCGACGAGTTGCGCCGGTTCGCAGCGCAGGCCAAAGACGATGTCCAGGCTTCGGAAGTCTCCGTCGCACCCCCGGCTCCTGAGCCAACGTCTACCGAAGAGGCGGCTGCGACGGACGTGAGTCCGCCTCCTGCGCGCCCTCCGGTGGCGGCAACACAGCCACCGCCGGTGGCGGCGGAACCGGTGCGGGATGACGATGTGCCCGTGCTGACGGAACCCAGCTTCGTTCGGCAGGCCCGGCGGAAGGCTTTCTGGCAGTCCTCGGGGGTGCGCGTGTCCCTGGTGGCGGTGTGCTTCGTGCTGCTGGCCGGGCTGGTGGCTCAGTGGGCCGTGCACGACCGGGACCGGCTGGCGGCCCGGTATCCGTTCAGCGCGCCCCTGCTGGCGATGCTGTGCCGGCCTCTGGACTGCAGCATCGGTCCGGCCCGCGAGATCGAGGCGGTGCTCATCGACAGCTCCAACCTGGTGCGTCGCCTGGGCAACTTCTATTCATTCGACCTGGTGCTCAAGAACAGTGCCGCGCTGCCGCTGGCGGTGCCCGCGCTCGAACTGAGCCTGACCGATACCCGGGACAACGTGATCGTCCGGCGGGTGTTTCTTCCGGCCGAGCTGCCGGGAGCACCAGAGGTGTTGCCGGCGCAAGGTGTGGTCTCCATGAGCCTGCGGCTGTCCATCGCTGACAGCGGTGTGTCTTCCATGACGGGCTACCGTGCCCTGGTGTTCTATCCCTGATTCCTTTTTCTTTTCATCATGTCCATCCTCATCTGCGGCTCCCTGGCGTTCGACACCATCATGACCTTCGAGGGGCGTTTCGCCGAGCAGATCCTGCCCAGCCAGCTGCACATCCTCAATGTGTCCTTCCTGGTGCCCGGCATGCGCCGGGAGTTCGGCGGCTGTGCCGGCAACATTGCGTATGGGCTGCGGCAACTGGGGTCTGATGCGGTGCCGCTGGCCATGGTCGGCAACGATGCGCAGGACTACCTGTCGCGGCTGCAGGGCCTGGGTGTGGACACGCGCTTCATCGGCACGACGGCGGACAACTACACCGCGCAGGCGATGATCATGACCGACCGCGACAACAACCAGATCACGGCGTTCCACCCCGGCGCCATGTCGCAGGCCCATGAAAACCGTGTGCCCGTTGACGCCGGCATCCGCCTGGCGATCGTGGCACCGGATGGCAGGGACGCCATGCTGGAGCATGCGCAACAGCTGCACGACGCGGGCATTCCCTTTGTGTTCGACCCCGGTCAGGGCCTCCCGATGTTCAACGGCGACGAACTGCGCCACTTCGTATCGATGGCCAGCTGGGTGGCGGTCAACGACTACGAAGGCAAGATGCTCAGCGATCGCACGGGCCTGAGCCTCTCGGAGATCGCTGGCCAGGTTCAGGGGCTGGTCGTGACGCTGGCCGAGCACGGCTGTGATGTGTATGCAGAGGGGCGCCAGACCCGGGTGGCTGGTGTGTCTGCGAGTGCGGTGGTGGACCCGACCGGTTGCGGTGATGCGTTCCGTGCCGCGCTGCTGCACGGGCTGTCGCAAGGTTGGTCGCTGGAGCGTTGTGCGGAACTGGGCAACCGCCTGGGGGCCACCAAGATCGCCAGCAGGGGTGGCCAGAACTACACGCTCTGACTGGGCGCGGCAATGAAAAAGCCCGGCGTTTTCACGCCGGGCTTGTCAATCATCCCGGAGGATGAATCAGGGCTTGCTGGACGTGGGGAACGGCCAGGCAGCCTGAGGGTTCAGCTTGGTTTGCGCTGCAGGGGCCGCAGGGGCTGCCGGCTTCTTGGCCGGCTCAGCTTTTTTTGCGGGGGCTGCCTTTTTGACAGCGGCCTTCTTGGGGGCAGCGGCTTTCTTGGCCGGAGCAGCGGCCTTCTTCGGCGCAGCAGCCTTCTTGGCCGGAGCGGCGGCCTTCTTAGGCGCAGCAGCCTTCTTGGCCGGAGCGGCCTTCTTCGGCGCAGCAGCCTTCTTGGCCGGAGCGGCCTTCTTCGGTGCAGCAGCCTTCTTGGCCGGAGCGGCCTTCTTCGGTGCAGCAGCCTTCTTGGCCGGAGCGGCGGCCTTCTTCGGTGCAGCAGCCTTCTTGGCCGGAGCGGCCTTCTTCGGTGCAGCAGCCTTCTTGGCCGGAGCGGCGGCCTTCTTCGGTGCAGCAGCCTTCTTGGCCGGAGCGGCCTTCTTCGGTGCAGCGGCCTTCTTGGCCGGAGCAGCGGCCTTCTTCACAGCGGCCTTTTTGGCCGGGGCTTTTTTCGCAGTTGCCATTGTTTTCTCCTTGATCAAGTTGCAAAGAGCACTTCGCGCGGCAAATCTCCGCGGAAGTGATTCAGGGACCTGGCGCCGTGGATGCATCCACGAAAGGCGCCAAGGCCTTGAATCTTGTGACAAAGCCCTGCCCCGGACGCTGGAACGTCTGGGGCAGGGCTTTGTGGTTCGGTGAGCATGGGATGAGGCATCAGTCCCAGGACAGCGCTCCGCCGGACTGGTATTCGATGACGCGGGTCTCGAAGAAATTGCGTTCCTTCTTGAGATCGATCATCTCGCTCATCCAGGGGAACGGGTTCTCTTCGTTCGGGAACAGCGGCTCCAGGCCGATCTGCGTGGCACGGCGGTTGGCGATGTAGCGAAGGTAGCCCTTGAACATGGAGGCGTTGAGCCCGAGCACGCCGCGCGGCATGGTGTCTTCGGCGTACTGGTATTCCAGGTCCACGGCCTTGAGGAACAGCTCCTTGATCTCGGCCTTGAACTGCGGTGTCCACAGCATCGGGTTCTCGAGCTTGATCGCGTTGATCAGGTCGATGCCGAAGTTGCAGTGCATGGACTCGTCGCGCAGGATGTACTGGTACTGCTCGGCGGCACCGGTCATCTTGTTCTGCCGGCCCAGCGCCAGGATCTGGGTGAAGCCGACGTAGAAGAACAGGCCTTCCATCAGGCAGGCGAACACGATCAGGCTCTTGAGCAGGGTCTGGTCGGCCTCGGGCGTGCCGGTCTTGAAGTTCGGGTCCATGATCGCGTCGATGAACGGGATCAGGAACTCGTCCTTGTTGCGGATCGACGGCACCTCGTGATACGCGTTGAAGATCTCGCCTTCGTCCAGGCCCAGGCTCTCCACGATGTACTGGTAGGCGTGGGTGTGGATGGCTTCTTCGAATGCCTGGCGCAGCAGGAACTGGCGGCACTCGGGCGCGGTGATGTGACGGTAGGTGCCCAGCGTGATGTTGTTGGCGGCCAGCGAATCGGCGGTGACGAAGAAACCGAGGTTGCGCTTGACGATGCGGCGCTCGTCTTCGGTCAGGCCGTTGGGATCTTTCCAGAGCGCGATGTCGCGGCTCATGTTCACTTCCTGCGGCATCCAATGGTTGGCGCAGGTGGCGAGGTATTTTTCCCAGGCCCACTTGTACTTGAACGGCACCAGCTGGTTGACGTCGGTCTGGCCGTTGATGATGCGTTTGTCTGCCACGTTCACGCGGCGTTGCTCGCTGCTGTGTGCGGCGGAGGAAGAAGCGGGGGAGGACACTGCAGCTTGCGCACCCGATGAGGTGGGTGGCAATGTTTGAAGAGCGGGCTTCGAGGAGGGAGTGACTTGTTCGTCCCAGGTCAGCATGGTTGTGTCCAATTCAGCGGATTATCGAAGTGTCGGCATGAAATGCAAAGGACTCATGCGCGCGATGAATGTTTTGTGTTGCGGTGTCGCATCGAAAAAGCACACGGTGCGACACCTTCATCACGCGCATGAGCGCAGGCATCACTGGCAGGCTTCGCAGCCCGGGTCGTCGATCGCGCAGAACTTGATGTCGGTCGCGGGCTCGGAGGCCATTGCTGCCGCAGGTGCCGCGCTCATCGCAGGCTCGCCACCATGGGCCGACACCGCGTTGAGCTGGCCGGTGCGACCGGTGGATTTTTCAGCGTGCGTGGCCGAGGTGGTGCGCAGGTAGTAGGTGGTCTTGAGACCGCGCAGCCAGGCGAGCTTGTAGGTCTCGTCGAGCTTCTTGCCCGAGGCGCCGGCCATGTAGATGTTCAGGCTCTGCGCCTGGTCGATCCACTTCTGGCGGCGTGCGGCGGCTTCCACCAGCCACGTCGGCTCCACCTCGAACGCGGTGGCGTAGAGCGCCTTCACGTCCTGCGGCACACGGTCGATGGGGCGCAGCGAACCGTCGAAGTGCTTGAGGTCCATGACCATCACGTCGTCCCACAGACCGAGGCGCTTGAGGTCCTTGACCAGGTAGCTGTTGATGACGGTGAACTCGCCCGACAGGTTGGACTTGACCGACAGGTTGCCGAAGCAGGGCTCGATGGACGCGTCTACGCCAATGATGTTGGAGATGGTGGCGGTGGGCGCGATGGCCACGCAGTTGGAGTTGCGCATGCCGTCCTGCGCGATCTTCTTGCGCAGCGCGTCCCAGTCCAGGCTGGCCGAGCGGTCCACGTCCACATAGCCGCCGCGCTCGCGCGCCAGCAGGTCCAGCGTGTCGGGCGGCAGGATGCCCTGGTCCCACAGCGAGCCGCGGTAGCTGCTGTAGCGGCCGCGCTCGCGTGCCAGCTCGGTCGAGGCCCAGTAGGCGTAGTAGCAGATCGCTTCCATCGAACGGTCGGCGAAGTCGACCGCCTCGTTGGAGGCGTAGGGAATGCGCAGTTCGTACAGTGCGTCCTGGAAGCCCATCAGGCCCAGGCCGACCGGGCGGTGGCGCAGGTTGGAGTCGCGCGCCTTCTTGACCGCGTAGTAGTTGATGTCGATCACGTTGTCGAGCATGCGCATCGCCGTGTTGATCGTCTTCTGCAGCTTGGCGTGGTCGAGCTGGCCGTTGCTGAGGTGGCGGTGCAGGTTGACCGAGCCGAGGTTGCAGACGGCGGTCTCGGTGTCGCTGGTGTTGAGCGTGATCTCGGTGCAGAGGTTGGAGCTGTGCACCACGCCGGCGTGCTGCTGCGGGCTGCGCACGTTGCAGGCGTCCTTGTAGGTGATCCAGGGATGGCCGGTCTCGAACAGCATCGAGAGCATCTTGCGCCACAGGTCGGTGGCCGAGACCTTCTTGTAGGGCTTGATCTCGCCGCGGGCAGCCTTCTCCTCGTAGGCCAGGTAGGCCTTCTCGAAGTCGGCGCCGAACAGGTCGTGCAGGTCGGGCACGTTGTTGGGCGAGAACAGGCTCCACTCGCCCTTTTCCATCACGCGCTTCATGAACAGGTCGGGAATCCAGTTCGCCGTGTTCATGTCGTGGGTGCGGCGGCGGTCGTCGCCGGTGTTCTTGCGCAGCTCCAGGAATTCTTCGATGTCCAGGTGCCAGGTTTCCAGGTAGGTGCAGACCGCGCCCTTGCGCTTGCCGCCCTGGTTCACCGCGACGGCGGTGTCGTTGACCACCTTCAGGAACGGCACCACGCCTTGCGATTCGCCGTTGGTGCCCTTGATGTGGGCACCCAGGGCGCGCACACGGGTCCAGTCGTTGCCCAGGCCGCCGGCGAATTTGGACAGGAGGGCGTTCTCCTTGATCGATTCGTAGATGCCGTCGAGATCGTCGGGCACGGTCGTCAGGTAGCAGCTGGAGAGCTGCGAGCGCAGCGTGCCGGCATTGAACAGCGTGGGTGTGGACGACATGAAGTCGAACGAGGACAGCACCTCGTAGAACTCGATGGCGCGGGCTTCGCGGTCGATCTCGTTGAGCGCCAGGCCCATGGCCACGCGCATGAAGAAGGTCTGCGGCAGCTCGATGCGGCTCTTGCGCACGTGCAGGAAGTAGCGGTCGTACAGGGTCTGCAGGCCGAGGTAGTCGAACTGCAGGTCGCGCTCGGGCTTGAGCGCGGCGCCCAGGCGTGCCAGGTCGAACTGCAGCAGCTTCTCGTCCAGCAGCTCGTTCTGCACGCCCTTCTTGATCGCCTGCGGGAAGTAGTCGGCGTAGCGCTCACCCATCTGTGCGGCGGGCACCTCTTCGCCCAGCACTTCCTTGACCACGGTGTGCAGCAGCAGGCGCGCGGTGGCGTAGGTGTAGTCCGGGTCCTTTTCGATCAGGGTGCGCGCGGCCAGGATGGCGGCCTTGTAGACCTCCTCGATCGGCACGCCGTCGTACAGGTTGCGTTTGGTCTCCGCGACGATGGGATCGGCCTTGACGTCCTGGCCCAGGTTGGCGCAGGCGGCCTCAATCAGGCCCTGCAGGCGCGCAATGTCCAGCGGCACACGCTGGCCGCCATCCATCACATGCAGCGTGGCTTCGGCGGGCTTGGCCGCTTCGGCCTGATGGGCGCGTTCCTGTGCCCGGCGCTCGCGGTACAGAACGTAGGCGCGGGCGACCTCGTGGTGGCCACCGCGCATCAGGCCCAGTTCGACATGGTCCTGCACGTCCTCGATGTGGAAGGTGCCGCCGCCGGGGCGCGAGCGCATCAGTGCGCGCACCACCGTCTGGGTCAGCGCGTCCACGGTCTCGCGCACGCTGGCCGACGCCGCGCCCTGGGTGCCGTGCACTGCCAGGAAGGCCTTCATCATGGCCACCGCGATCTTGCTCGGCTCGAACGGCACGACCGCGCCGTTGCGACGGATGATCTGGTACTGGGTCAGCACGGAGGCGCCAGCGGGCTCGGTGGTGGAGCCGGTGCTGCCGGTGGGCATGTGGGGGGTGTTCGGGGAGGCTGTGGGCGTGGCGGTCAGCATGGTTCCTCTTTCGTTTGTGTTGTGGCGCCGAAGGTTCGGCTGGTGCGGCGCACACTATATCTGGTGTCTGGTGGTGGTTCAAGCCACTACCGGTAGTGTTTTAATAAAAAGTGCATGCTGGTTTTCGTCTGGCAAAAAGCCATCGGAAAGGCAGTGCGTTCAGGCCTGGTGTGGTGCGGCGCCGGTGCGTGGCTTGGACTCAGGAACCGAGCGCCGACGCGCATTTCGTGCGGATTCCGCGCGGAAATCCGCGTGTTTGCTGGCGATGCGCGGAGGGGCGCCGGTCAGGCTGTGGAGGCGTCCGGATCGAATGTGGCGATCACACATTCGGGAAAGCACCGATGATCCCAGGCCAGTCCGCGCTGCAGCCGTGCCCAGTCGAAGCCGGACCCCGGGTCGAGTTTGCGACCGGGGGCGATGTGCTCGTGGCCGGCGATGTGGGTGATCGGGTAGCGGTCGGCCAGCTGCCGGCACAGGTCGGCCAGCGCGCGGTATTGCGCGTCCTCGAAGGTCTGGCCTTCGAGTCCCTCCAGCTCGATGCCGATCGAGTCGTCGTTGCAGCGCTCGCGGCCGCGCCAGCACGACACCCCCGCGTGCCAGGCGCGCCGGTCCGCGTCCACGAACTGCACCACCTGCCCGTCGCGGCGTACAAAAAAATGGGCCGAAACCTCCAGCCCACGGATCTGCTCGAAATAGGGGTGGGCCGACCAGTCAAGCCGGTTGGTGAACAGCCATTCGACTTCCGGCCCGCCGTACTGCCCGGGTGGCAGGCTGATCGAATGCAGCACGATGAGGTCGACGACGGCGCCCGCGGGGCGGTCGTTGGCGTTGGGCGAGAGCACCTGCCGCGCGGTGCGCAGCCAGCCCCCCGACCAGTCGCCGGTGTCAGGTGGTGCTGTCGTCATCGTCGGACGGCATGGTGATGCCCAGGCGCTGGATGCGGTAGCGGATCTGCCGCAGGTTGAGCCCCAGGCGGTTGGCCGCGGCCGTGCGGTTGTAGTCGCATTCCTTGAGCGCCATGAGCAGGACCTGTCGCTCCTGCTCGTCCAGGTAACTCTGCAGATCGTCGGGGATGGTGTCGGGCTGGGTGGTGGGCGGCTCGGTGGACTCCACCGGCTCGCTGGGCGGCCGGGTGGCCGTGAAGCCGGCGTCCACATCGCCCGGGTCCGCGAAGTCCTGCGCTTGCAGATGGCTGCCGGAGCTCAGCGCGAGCGCGCGCTGCAGCAGGTTCTCCAGCTCGCGGACGTTGCCCGGCAGCTCGCGCGCCTGCAGCCAGGCGAGGGCATCGGCAGTGAGGGTGGGGATAGGCTGGCCGGATTCGCTGCAGATGCGCTGCAGCAGGGCATCGACCAGCCCAGGCAGGTCTTCCCGCCGTTCCCGCAGCGGTGGTGTGCGCAGGCCGATCACGTTGAGCCGGTAGAACAGGTCCTGCCGGAATTCACCGTCCCGGACCAGGGCCGCGAGGTCCTTGTGGGTGGCGCTGACCAGCCGCACGTCGACCGCTTCCTCCTGCACACCGCCCAGCGGACGCACGCGCCGCTCCTGGATCACACGCAGCAGCTTGGCCTGCATGCCCAGCGGCAGGTCGCCGATTTCGTCGAGGAACAGGGTACCGCCGCGGGCCGCCTGGAAGTAGCCTTCCCGGTCGTGGCTGGCACCGGTGTAGGCGCCTTTGCGCGCGCCGAAGAACTCGGCCTCGATGAGGTTGTCCGGGATCGCCCCGCAGTTGACGGCCACGAACGGTCCGTCGGAGCGGTGGCTGCACTCGTGCACAGCCCGCGCCACCAGTTCCTTGCCGGTGCCCGATTCGCCCAAGATCAGCACCGGGGCCATGCTGGTCGCCACTTTTTCGATGCGCTGACGGATCTGCTGCATGGTCGCCGATGCGCCGACGATGCGCCGCAGCGCCTGCACGCCGGCCGGCGGCGGGGGAGCGCTGCGCGGGGGGTCGTTCACCGTGCCGCGGCGCGGCGCGCCGGCCGCCGGATGGCGCTGGCTGTGCAGGGCGGCCTGCACCGCGGCGCGCAGCTGCTTGAGGTCCACCGGCTTGGTCAGGTAGTCGAAAGCCCCGCTCTTGAGCGCCTCGACCGCGTTTTCGGCCGACCCGTAGGCCGTGATCACGATGGTCTTTTCGGTGCGCTGCTGCTCGCCCAGTTCGCGCAGCAGCTCCAGGCCCAGGCCGTCGGGCAGGCGCATGTCGGAGATCAGCACATCGAAGCGCCGCTGGCCCAGCCACTCCCGGGCCTGGGCGAGGTCGGGCGCCGACACGACCTCATGGCCTTCGCGCAACAGGGTGAGTTCGTACAGGGTGCGCAGGTCCGGTTCGTCGTCGACGACCAGCACACAGGCGGTGGAGGAGGCGGACATGGGCACTCAGAGCGTGGACAGGGACGGTGGTCCGTTGGTGGACGGGCGCGAGGGTGGGGGCACCGAGTCCCCCGGAGGATAGGTCAGGCTCTGCTGGACCGGGGCCCGCACGCCGCCCTGCAGGGTGGGGACCAGGATGTAGAACTCGTTGCCCTCCTTCTGGTCGAGCCGGCTGCGCTGGTAGGCGATCTGCGCGCCGTAGCGCTCGCACAGCTCCCGGCAGATGTACAGGCCCAGTCCGCTGGACCGGCTCTCGGAAGAAAAGAAGGGTTCGAACAGGTGCTTGAGCACGCCAGGCTCCAGCGGCGCGCTGTCGCTCCACACCGAGATGCGCACCCGGTCCGACCCGCTGGGCTGCGTGATCACCCGCACCGATGAGGGGCGCCGGCTGGCGTGGCGCAGGGCGTTGTCCAGCAGGTTGATCAGCAGGCGCCTCAGGTGTTCGGGGTCGAACGCGATGTGCGCGCCTGGCGCGTGCGGGTGCACACCCAGAACGCCCTGCGCCTGCGCCCCGCGGTTCCATTCATGGGTGATGTAGCGCACCGTCTGGTCCAGGGGCAGGGCCGGCGCCGTCTCGCCCTGGCTGGGCTGCGCACGGGCCACATTGAGGATGTCGTCCACGATCTTGGCCAGGCGCTGCGCGTTCTGGTCGATCATGCGCGTCAGCCGCTTCTGCCCCGCTTCGGTGACTTCTTCGTCCAGCAGCGCATTGGCCTGCGTGATCGCCGACAGCGGGTTGCGGATCTCGTGCGCCACCGCGGCCGACATGCGACCCATGGAGGCCAGCTTCTCGGTGCGCACGCGCGCCTCGACCTCGCGCAGGTCTTCCAGGAACAGCACGCAGAGCTCGATGGGGCGCGCGCTCTGGGCGCTGGTCAGCCGCGTGCGCGCGAACAGGCGGTGGGTGGTGAGTTCGTCCAGGTCCACCCGGACCTCGGATTCGAGCTCCTGGCCCCGCAGGAAGGTCTGGTCCACCAGCCGCGCCAGCTCTTCCCAGCCGGCGCGCGCCGACAGCAGCAGCTTGGCGGCATGGGGGTAGGCCTCGCCCATGAGCATGCCCTGCGCCGCGGGATTGGCATTGCGCACCACGCCATGGCGGTCGACCACCAGCACCCCTTCGCTCAGGCTCTCGATGATCAGTTCGTTGACCTGGGCCTGTGCGCGGGCCGCGGCCTGGCTGCTGCGGGCGCGGGCCTCCTCGCGCGCCAGCCGCTGCGCCAGCTGGCTGGCCAGGATGGCGACCAGGAAAAAGCCGGTGCCCGTCAATCCAGACTGCAGGAAGCGCGAAGTCGACACCTCGCTGAGCAGCGGGGCGCTGATCGCCGCTTCGCCCAGCAGGTACAGCGTCACCACGGCGGCGGTGGCCAGTGCCAGGGTCATGGAGCCCAGGATGGCCGCCATCAGCACGGGCAAGGCGAACAGCGGCGTGTAGTTGATGCCGGCCTGCTCGAAGTACTGCAGCACGCCGAAGGCGGCCAGGTCGACCCCGATGGTCAGCAGCCATTGAACACCCAAGGCCTGTCCCGGGGCCGGAGGGCGGGTAGAGAACAGCACGGCCAGCGCCGCACTCAGGTGCAGCGCGCACACCGCCACCAGCCACGATGGCCCGGCGCCCGGGCTGCTCAGCAGAAACACCTGCAGCGCCAGCAGCACGAAGGCGATGAGCACCCGGGCCCGCATGAAAGCGCGCCACAGGCGCACATAGGCCCGCACCTGGTGGTGGCGGTCCTGCGCGCTGTTGCCGGCTTCCAGCGTGGAAAACCAGGAAGGGGCGAACTGGGAGGACGGTTCCTTGGGCATGTCAGGGCGGTGGCCGCGTGTCGCGCATTACCGCACCGAGGCCTCGTGCTGGCGGCGGTGTTCTGCGCAGCAGTACCGGCCCCGGGTGCCCTGCACGACCTCTGCTTCGGGCACATGGGTGCCGCACTGGGTGCAGGCGATCATGGCCACCGGGCCGCGCGGTGCCCTGGGCTTGGGCGTGTCGTCGCGTTCATCGGTCTGGCGGTTGTTGCGCCAGATCCAGAAGGCGAACAGCAGCACCAGCAGGACAAGCAGGTATTTCATCGGGTCACCCGGCGCGCTGCAGCACCACTTCGAGCACGAAACGCGAGCCGGCATAACCCAGCAGCAGGAATCCGGCCCCCAGGTAGAGCATGCGGATGGCCACCCGGCCGCGCCAGCCCAGCCGCCAGCGCCCGAGCAGCAGCACGCCCATGGTCAGCCAGGCCAGCGCCGAGAAGGCTGTTTTGTGGTTCCACACCCAGCGCTGGTTGAGCAGCTCGGAGAACCAGGCACCCACCAGCAGGGTCGCGGTGAGCAGCACGAAGCCCGCGGCCACGAAACGGAAGGTCAGCCGTTCCAGCGTCAGCAGCGGCATGGCGGTGTCGCCCGTGTCGCCCATGCGCATCGCCTTGTCGGCCCGCTGCATCAGCCAGGCGTGCACCACCGCGGCGGCGATGAGGCCATAGGACGCGATGCCCAGCGCCCAGTGCAGCGGCATCCAGCTCGAGGGCAGGGCGTGGTATTGAGAGCCGGGGAAAAACAGTGCCAGCAGCACGGCCAGGGTGCCCAGCACGGCCAGCGTCCAGCGGGCCTTGAGCTGGGGGTACATGCGGCTCTCGATCAGGTAGACCGTGAGCACCAGCCAGGCCGTCACCGACAGCGCAGGGGCGAACCCGAACCGCGCCGGCGTTTCCAGCAGCGCCGTGCCGAGCACGAACAGGTGCAGAACCCACGCGGTGGCGAGCACGTTGCGGGTCTGCCGCTCGCTCAGCCGGGGATGCGCCCAGGCCAGAAAGGCATACGCCAGTGCCGCCACCGCCGACAGCAGCGCCGCAGGCGGGTTGGAGGTGAGGGCTGGCAGGAAGGTCATGGCGGGGGAATGGAGGCCGGTGGCCAGTGGGCGGGCGGCTAAAATCGCCACTGGAGTTTAAAGCGTCTTGGCCGTGCGAACCGCCGGTTCCGCCACGCGACCGGGCCCTGGCGCCCCGCCGCCACCACCCCCACTTCCTCACCGCACCATGGCCTCAGCCCTTTCCGACCGCCTGTCACGCATCGTCAAGGAAATGCGGGGCCAGGCCCGCATCACCGAGAGCAACGTCACCGACATGCTGCGCGAGGTGCGCATGGCCCTGCTCGAGGCCGACGTGGCGCTGCCGGTGGTGCGCGACTTCATCGCCCGCGTGAAGGAAAAGGCGCTGGGCCAGGACGTGGTGGGTTCGCTCACACCCGGCCAGGTGCTGGTCAGCGTGGTCAACCGCGAGCTGGCGGCCACCATGGGCGACGGCGTGTCGGACATCAACCTGGCGGCCCAACCGCCCGCGGTGATCCTCATGGCCGGTCTGCAGGGCGCGGGCAAGACGACCACCACCGCCAAGCTGGCCAAGCACCTGATCGAGAAGCGCAAGAAGAAGGTGCTGACGGTCTCGGGCGACGTCTACCGCCCGGCCGCCATTGAACAGCTGAAGACGGTGACGGCGCAGGCCGGGGCCGAGTGGTTCCCGAGTTCACCCGACCAGAAGCCGCTGGACATCGCCCGCGCCGCGCTCGACTACGCGAAGAAGCACTATGTCGACGTGCTGCTGGTCGACACGGCCGGCCGCCTGGCCATCGACGAAGCGCTGATGCGCGAGATCCAGGAACTGCACGGCGCGCTCAACCCCGTCGAAACCCTGTTCGTGGTCGACGCCATGCAGGGCCAGGACGCGGTCAACACGGCCAAGGCCTTCAAGGACGCGCTGCCGCTGACCGGCATCATCCTGACCAAGATGGACGGCGACTCGCGCGGTGGCGCGGCGCTGTCGGTGCGTCAGGTCACGGGTGCGCCGATCAAGTTCGCCGGTGTGAGCGAGAAGATCGACGGCCTGGAGGTGTTCGACGCCGAGCGCCACGCCGGCCGCATCCTGGGCATGGGCGACATCGTGGCCCTGGTCGAGCAGGTCACCGCCGGCGTGGACATGGCGGCAGCGCAGAAGCTGGCGGCCAAGGTCAAGAGCGGTGGCGACTTCGACCTCAACGACTTTCTCGACCAGTTGCGGCAGATGAAGCAGATGGGTGGCCTGTCCAGCCTGATGGACAAGCTGCCCGGCAACCTGGCCGCCAAGGCCAGCGAGGCCGACCTGAGCCGCGCCGAGAAGGACATCAAGCGCAAGGAAGGCATCATCTGCAGCATGACGCCTAAGGAGCGCAGCAAGCCGGACCTCATCAAGGCCACGCGCAAGCGCCGCATCGCCGCCGGTGCCGGCGTGCACGTCCAGGAAGTCAACCGCCTGCTCAAGGAGTTCGAGCAGATGCAGGGCATGATGAAAAAGATGAAGGGCGGCGGTCTGATGAAGATGATGAAGCGCATGGGCGGCATGAAGGGCATGCCCAAGCTGCCCGGCATGGGTTGACCGAAGTCAAGCGGGTCACGCGCTCCCCAGCCCATACTCGCCTCCCATGTGGACGGCCCTGAACCTGTCGATGGCGGTGCTTTGTGTGGCGGTGGCCCTGTGGCTGCGGCCCTGGCGCATGCTGCGCGGTCCGCTGTTCACGCCGGCGCTCGCGTCCCTGGTGCTGCTGCCCTGGTTGTGGCTGTTGCCGCAGAAGATGCCGCAGGGCCTGCAGGTGCAGCTCTCGGGCGCCTGCCTGCTGGTGCTGATGCTCGGTTGGCCGCTGGCGGTGCTGGTGCTGGCGGGCATCGCGGCGGTGGTCTGGGGCGTGGGCCAGGCCGCGCCGGAGGCGGCGCTGCATCAGTGGGTGTGGATCGGGCTGGTGCCGGCCACGCTGGCACTGGGCATCGGCGCAGTCATACGGCGCTGGCTGCCCCCCAACCTGTTTGTGTACACCCTGGGCCGTGCGTTTCTGGGCACAGCCGCCGCGGTGTTTCTCTCCGGCCTGCTGTTGGAGGGCCTCCAGTGGCTGGCCGGCGAGCCCGCCCGTGACCTGTCCCTGGTCGCGCGCTGGCTGATGGCCTGGGGCGACGCCTTCCTGACCGGCATGTTCGGCGCCATCTTCGTGGCCTTCGTGCCGCAGTGGCTGGCGACCTGGTCGGACCAGCGCTACCTCCAGCCGCCCAAGCCATGAAAAAAGCCGCCCGGGTGGGGCGGCTTCGCGGTGCTTGCAGGCGTGTGATTTACGCGGCCTTCAGCGCCAGACGGCTGGCGTGGCGCCAGGCGCGGCGCAGCACGGCGGGCGACCACGACTCTTCGGGGATCAGCAGCGCGCCGCGGTTGCGCACCCAGGTGCCCAGTCCCACGTGGCCGGTCAGCACTGTCACGGGCACCGACAGCAGCAGCGGCAGGGCCACCGGCAGCAGCCAGGGCAGGGCGTCGGGGTTGATCAGGCTGGCCAGCGCCAGCAGGGAGGCCACGACCAGCGACACCGGTGCCAGACGCGCCAGCGCATCGCCCCAGGCCACGCCCACGGCTTCCCGCGGCGGCGATTTCCACTCCAGCTTGATGCCGGTGATGGCGACCACCACAAAGATGGAGTGGCCCACCATGCGGATGGGGGCCAGCAGAACGGCCATCACGCTCTCCAGCACGGCGCTGCCGAGCAGAAGGCCGGTGCCGCCATAGCTGCGCTGTTCGCCCTTGAGCAGCACCGCCAGCACACCCAGCACGCGCGGCAGGAACAGCAGGCATAGCGTCCAGGCCCAGAGGCCGCCGGCCTTGCCGGGGAGGGCCTGCCAGGCGTCGGGCAGGCTGGGGCCGGAGACCAGCATGGCCATGCCCAGCAGCAGGAAGGCCAGCCACATCGGGGCCGAGAGGTAGGACATGGTGCCGATGGCGAACATGGCGCGGTGCACGCGGTGCAGGCCGGGCTCGGCGATCAGGCGCGCGTTCTGCAGGTTGCCCTGGCACCAGCGGCGGTCGCGCTGCAGTTCGGACAGCAGGTCGGGCGGCTGCTGCTCGTAGCTGCCGGTGAGGTCGGAGACCAGCCAGACGTGGTAGCCGGCGCGGCGCATCAGGGCGGCCTCGACGAAGTCGTGGCTCATGATGCCGCCGGACATGCCGCCCGTGCCCTTGATGGGCGCCAGCGCGCAGTGCTCCATGAAGGGCTCGATGCGGATGATGGCGTTGTGGCCCCAGTAGTGCGACTCGCCGAGCTGCCAGAACTGCATGCCCAGGGTGAACAGGCGGCCGGTCACGCGGCTGGCGAACTGCTGGGCGCGGGCGTGCAGGGTCTGGTGGCCGATGGCCTGGGTGGCGGTCTGGATGATGCCGGCGTCGGGATGGGCTTCCATCAGCTTGACCAGCGAGGCCAGGCAGCTGCCGCTCATCACGCTGTCGGCGTCCAGCACCACCATGTAGCGGTAGTCCTTGCCCCAGCGGCGGCAGAAGTCGGCCACGTTGCCCGCCTTGCGGTGGGTGCGGCGTTTGCGCAGACGGTAGTAGACCTCCACGGCCGGCTGGCCGGGCTGCGACACCAGGGCGGCGCGCAGCTGCTCCCAGGCCTCGCGCTCTGCGGCGATGGTCGTGGCGTCGTTGCTGTCGGAGAGCACGAAGACGTCGAACTGGCGCGCATGGCCGGTGGACGCCAGCGACTCGCAGGTGGCGCGCAAGCCGGCGAACACGGTGGCCACGTCCTCGTTGCAGATCGGCATGATGATGGCGGTGCGCGCCTCGGGGTTCATGGCGTGGTCGCGCACCGAGGCCGCCGAGATCGAGTGCCGGTCGCCGAACAGCATCACCCAGGCGCCCATCAGCGCGGTGACGAAACCGGTCACCACCCAGACGGAGAGCACGACGAACAGCACGGTGTACAGGCTCTGCAGCCAGGGCGAGCTGCCGGAGGGGTGTGCGGCGCTGAACAGCACCGCGGCCAGCACCGTGCTCACCACGGTGAGCAGCAGGAAGGCCAGGCGGCGGCGCTCGGCCGCGCGTTGCCATGCGGCCATGGGCACGACGCTGCGGGGCTCGCGGGGCGGCAGCAGGCGGCTGGCCGTGGCCAGCACGCCGGAACCCAGGCCGTTCCAGAAACCGCGCCAGGGGCGCGGCGCCATGGAGCCGCGGTTGAGCGGTGGCGCGGTCACCGCGTTGGGGTGGCGCTCTTCGCGCAACAGGCTGCGGGCGTGCAGGGGCGCGCTCACTCGGGCAAGACGGCGTGTGTCCATGTTTCGCTCAGGGTGTTGTTCTGGTGTTGGAGGAAGACGCGCAGCTCGACCGGACGGGCCGGGTCGAGCCGCTCGACGCGCAGGGTGACGCGCCAGCCGCGCTGGGTCGGGTTGGGGTAGGCCAGGGCTTCGACGATGCGGCCGTTGGCGTCGGCGCTGGCGACGGCGCGCACGGCGGCATCGGCCGGCAGGGCTTCCAGCGCCGGGCCGGCGAAGTCGAGCACGAACTGGGGCTGGCGCTGCTGCTCGCTGGCGCTCAGCTTGGTGTAGCCGTAGCCGCGGCGCGACTGCACCACCCATGCACCGGGCGGCGTCTGCTGGGCCTCGCCCTGCCAGGACAGCTCGTAGGCGAAATCCAGCGGCTGGCCGGGCGCCGGCAGCGTGGCCGGCACCCAGTAGGCGACGATGTTGTCGTGGGTCTCGTCGGGTGTGCGCAGCTGCACCAGCTCGACCCGGCCGGCGCCCCAGTCGCCCAGCGGGCGCACCCAGGCGCTGGGCCGGCGCTCATAGCGGGCCTCGATGTCCTCGTAGCTGGCGAAGCGCCGGTCGCGCTGCATCAGGCCGAAGCCGCGCGGCTGGCGCATGGTGAAGCTGCTGACCGAGATCTGGGCGGGGTTCTGCAGCGGGCGCCACAGCCACTCGCCATCGCCGGTGTGCATCATCAGGCCGTCGGAGTCGTGCACCTCGGGGCGGAAATCGTTGTCGTTGGGCTGGTTCTCGCCGTGCAAAAACATGCTGGTCAGCGGCGCCAGGCCCAGGGTGTTCACCGGGCCGGCGCCGGCGCGCAGGAACAGCCGGGACGTGACGGTCATGGTGGTGCTGGCGCCGGGGCGGATCACGAAGCGGTAGGCACCGCTGGCGCGCGGCGAGTCGAGCAGGGCCAGCACGGTGACCTCGGTGGCGCCGGGCGCCGGGCGCTGCAGCCAGAAGTCGGTGAAGCGCGGGAATTCCTCGCCCTGGCCGCCCACGGTGTCGATGGCCAGGCCGCGCGCCGACAGGCCGTACTGCTGGCCGGCGCCGAGCGCGCGGAAGTAGCTGGCGCCCAGGAACACCACCAGTTCGTCCTTGTAGGCCGGGTTGTTCAGTGGGTAGTGCAGGCGGAAGCCCGCGTGCCCGAGGTCGCCCCAGGCCGTCGGGTCGACGGTGTTGCGGCCCATGTTGTAGTCCGCGCTGCGGTAGGGCAGGTCGGTCACGCCCTCGGGCGCGAGCTCGTGCAGGCGCACCGCCCGCTTCTGGTAGAGGCCGAGGTGGAAGAACTGGGCCTCGAACGGCAGCGACTGGTCGCGCCAGAGCGAGCGCTCGGTGCGGAAGCGGATGTCCCGCATCTGGTCGTAGTCGAGCGCGGCCAGGTCCTCGGGCAGCTTGTCGCCAACCGGTTGAAACGGCGTCTGGGCGCGCTGGCGGGCGAGTTCGCCCAGGGCGTTCCAGTCCATCGCCTGAACCGCGCTCCAGCCCGCGGCCAGGCATGCAAACAGCAGCGCGCCCAGGCCTCGCTGGAGCGCGCGCGAAGAAGAATGACGGGAAGTGGTGGACCAAGGCATGCCCTTTAAGGGCAAACCCTATGCCAGGTCGAAAATTTCCAATCGAATCAACGGCTTGTGATGAAGGGCAGGAAAAACCACCGGTTTTGGCCGGGAAAAGGGGCGCGCACAGGCCTTTTTTGTCGCTGTTCGGCGACAGTGCCAGCCAGGGGAGAAAAAAAACCGTTGTGAATCAACGGTTTTGGCTTGTCACAAAGCAGCGACAGGGTCTGTGCCGTCGCCGCCGTCCGCGTCGCTCTTGAACAGCCCGGGGGTCAGGGCGTGTTTCTGCAGCAGGCGGTAGAACTCGGTGCGGTTGCGCTGCGCCAGCCGGGCCGCATCGGCCACGTTGCCGTCGGTCATCTTCAGCAGGCCGACGAGGTACTCGCGCTCGAAGCGCTGGCGCGCCTCGGCGAAGCTCAGCACCTCGACCGAAGGCGTGCGCAGCGCCCGCTGCACCAGGGCCAGCGAGACCAGCGGCGTGGTGGAGAGCGCGCAGACCTGTTCGACCACGTTGTAGAGCTGGCGCACATTGCCCGGCCAGCTGGCCATGGTCAGCGCCTTGAGGGCTTCTGGCGCAAAGCCCGAGCTGCGCTTGCCGTACTTCGCGGCCAGCTGCGCCAGGAAGTGGTTGGCCAGCAGCGGGATGTCCTCGCGCCGCTCGGCCAGGGTGGGCAGGTGCAGCGTCACCACGTTGAGCCGGTAGTACAGGTCTTCGCGGAACTGGCCCTGGGCCATCGCGGTTTCGAGGTCGCGGTGGGTGGCCGAGATGATGCGCACGTCGACCGGGATCGACTGGCTGGAGCCGAGCGGGCGCACCGCCTTCTCCTGCAGCACGCGCAGCAGCTTGACCTGCAGCGCCGGGGGCATGTCACCGATCTCGTCGAGCAGCAGGGTGCCGCCGTCGGCGGCCTGGAACAGGCCCTTGTGGTTGGCGTGGGCGTCGGTGAAGGCGCCCTTCATGTGGCCGAACAGCTCGGATTCGAGCAGGGCCTCGGGAATCGCGCCGCAGTTCACCGCCACGAAGGGCTTGCGCGCGCGCCGGCTGGCGCGGTGGATGGCGCGCGCCATCAGCTCCTTGCCGGTGCCGCTGTCGCCGCGCAGCAGCACGCTGGCATCGCCCTGCGCCACCAGGCGCGCTTCGGCCAGCAGGTCGGCCATGCGGCTGGAGCGGCTGACGATCTCGGCGCGCCAGGTCTCGTCGGCCGGACTGGCCGGCAGCGTGGGCGCGCTCAGGGCCAGGGCCTGGGCGATGCGCTCCAGCAGCTCCTTGGCCTCGTAGGGCTTGGTCAGATAGGTGAACACGCCGCGCCGCGTGGCCTCCACCGCGTCGGGGATGGTGCCGTGGGCGGTCAGCAGGATCACCGGCAGCGAAGGGTGGCGGTTGCGGATCTCGTCGAACAGCGCCAGCCCGTCCTTGCCCGGCAGGCGCACGTCGGACAGCACGAGCTGGGGGCGGTCGATGTCGAGCTGGCTGAGTGCCGCCTCGGCCGAGCCAACGGCGGTGACCTGGTAGCCCGCCGCGCCCAGCCGCATGGACAGCAGCCGCAGCATGTCGGCATCGTCGTCGACGACCAGCAGGCGGGCGCGGGCCGGGCTGGTGGTCATGGCAAAGGGCGTGCACCGGGCGCGGGCGCGCGCGGGGTGAGGCTGCGCTCGATGGCGCGCATGGCTTCGAGCCGGTCGTTGAGCACGTCGATGCGACGCTGCGATTCGCGCAGCTGCTGCGCCAGCCGGTCGGCCTGGTCTTCCAGCCGCCGCGCCTCGTGCAGCCGCCCGGCCAGCAACCGCGCCAGCGGGCGCAGCTCGATGGCTTCGGGCGCATTGCTGGCCGCCACGCGCTGCAGCAGGCCGAGCGCGCGCGCGGTGTCGACGGGCACGTGGGTCTGCGACAGCACCAGGGCCAGCTGCATCTGCCGTTCGGCCGAGGTGCCGGGCTCTCCGATCAGGGCCTGTTCGGCCGCGAGTTCGCCGGGGCCCATGGTGCGCAGGCGGTCGGCGTAGAGCAGGGCTGCGGCGAGTGGCGAGGTGGCGACCGGCGGCTTGGCGGGCGTGCCCGGCGCGGTGCTGCGGGAGGCGGTCGGCGGCTCGGGCGGCGGCGGTGGCGGGATGAGCGCTTGCAGACTCTGGTCGGGCCCCGGGGTGCCGGGCAGCGGCGGTGGCGGGAGCAGGTCGGCCGGTGCCCCGGGCGGGGTGGCGCAGGCGGCGAGCACCAGCGCCAGGCCGAGCACCGGCAGGGTCCGGAGGAATGTGGCGGTGCGGCGCAGGCGCGGTCGCCGGAGGTCAGGATGCATGGGGAAGTTCGATGCGGAAGTGGGCGCCGGGGCCGTCGGGCAGGAGTTCGATGCGGCCGCCGTGGGCCAGAATGTACTCGTGCACGATGGACAGGCCGATGCCCGTGCCCTTGACCGCGTCGGCGGGCTGCCGCTCGCCGCGGTAGAAAGGCTCGAAGATGCGGCCCCGGTCATCGGGCGCCACCCCCGGGCCCTGGTCCTGCACGTCGATCTGCACACGACCGGCCGTTGTGGCCAGCGCCACGCGGATCTGGCCGCCGAAGGGCGAGAAGCGGATCGCGTTGGACAGCAGGTTGCCGATGGCCGAGGCCATCTTGTCGCGGTCGACCGGCAGCACCACGGCGGGGCCTTCGACCTGCACATCGAGCTGGTGCGACTGCCAGCGCAGGCGCTGGGCCTCGACCTGGCTCTCCACCAGCGCGCGCATGTCGGTGGGCTCGCGGCGCAGCTGGCGCGCCTCGAAGGCGGCGGCGTTGAAGCGCAGCAGCGCCTCGATCTGCTGCTGCAGCGCCTGGGTGTTGCCCTGCAGGATGCGCACCACCTCGGCCTGGTCGGGGTTGAGCGAGCCGGCCACGCCGTCGCCGAGCACGGCCACGCCCTCGTGCAGCGAAGCCAGTGGCGTCTTGAGTTCGTGCGAGATGTGGCGCAGGAAGCGCGCCTTGTCGGCGTCCAGCTCGGTCAGGCGCAGCCGCAGCCACTCCAGCTGCTGGCCCACGCTGCGGATGTCGGGCGGGCCCGGCACCTCGATCGGCACGTCCAGCCGGTTCTCGCCCAGGCCGACGATGGCCTTTTCCAGCCGGCGCAGCGGGCGCGCCAGCCAGATGCCGAAACCGAAGGCCATCGCCACCGCCAGCGCGATGGAACCGCCCACCTGCACCGCCAACTGCTGGCGGTTGCGTTCGAAGCGCGTCTGCAGCGCGGCGTTGCGGCCGCCGATGATGGCCTGCACCTGCTGAGCGATGGCGGCGCTGTGGCCGTCCAGTTCGCGGAAGGCGCGGGCCACCTCGCGCTCGCGGTCCAGCGCGGTTTCGGGCTCGCCGTCCAGCAGGGTGGTGACGTCAGCGAGCTGCTGGCGCCAGCTGCGCACCAGGTCGGGCGAGACCTCGTTGTCCTGCAGCCGCACCAGGATGTCGCGCGCCTGGCCGGCGGCCTCCTCGAAGCGCTGGCGCAGCTGCGCGTCGCGCAGCACCAGCGACTGGCGCGCCGAACGCTCCATGGCCACGCTGCGTTCGGACAGCGACTGCGCCGCGGTGCTCAGTTCGATGGCCTGCGTCGCACCGTCGCGGCTCTGCGCCATCAGGCTCTCCAGCGTGAACAGCGCACGCAGGGCGCTGGTCCCCAGCAGGGCGCCGATGAGCAGGAACGCCAGCAGCAGCAGCTGCGGGAACGAGAAGCGCAGCCACTTCATGAGCTCAGGCAGGCTCGCGCAGCAGGACTTCACCGCGCAGGGAGTGCGGCAGCGCCTGCGTGATCTTCACGTCGATCATCTGGCCGATCAGGCGGGCGCTGTTCGGGCCGCCGTCGAAGTTGACGATGCGGTTGCACTCGGTGCGGCCCATCAGCTCCGCAGCGTTCTTGCGCGACGGGCCTTCGACCAGGATGCGCTGCACCGTGCCTTCGCGGCTGGCGCTGATGCGGCGCACATTCTCCTCGATGGTGGCCTGCAGGTGCTGCAGGCGCTGCAGCTTGACCTCGTGCGGCGTGTCGTCGGGCAGGTTGGCGGCCGGCGTGCCCGGGCGCGGGCTGAAGATGAAGGAAAAGCTGCTGTCGTAGCCGACGTCGGTGATCAGCTTCATCATCTTCTGGAAGTCTTCTTCCGTCTCACCCGGGAAGCCGACGATGAAGTCGCTGCTCATGGACAGGTCGGGCCGGATCGCGCGCAGCTTGCGGATCGTGCTCTTGTATTCCATGGCGGTGTAGCCACGCTTCATGGCCATGAGGATGCGGTCGCTGCCATGCTGCACCGGCAGGTGCAGGTGGCTCACCAGCTTGGGCACCTTGGCGTAGGTGTCGATCAGGCGCTGGGTGAACTCGTTGGGGTGGCTGGTGGTGTAGCGGATGCGCTCGATGCCCGGGATGTCGGCCACGTACTCGATCAGCATCGCGAAGTCGGCGATCTCGTCCGTGTCGCCCATCCGGCCGCGGTAGGCGTTCACGTTCTGGCCCAGCAGCGTCACTTCCTTGACGCCCTGATCGGCCAGGCCGGCCACCTCGACCAGCACGTCCTCGAACGGGCGGCTGACCTCTTCACCGCGGGTGTAGGGCACCACGCAGTAGCTGCAGTACTTGCTGCAGCCTTCCATGATGGAAACGAAGGCCGAGGCACCCTCGACGCGCGCGGGCGGCAGGTGGTCGAACTTCTCGATCTCGGGGAAGCTGATGTCCACCTGCGGCTGGTTCAGCCGGTCGCGTGCCTTGAGCATCTCGGGCAGGCGGTGCAGGGTCTGCGGGCCGAACACCACGTCCACAAAGGGCGCGCGCTTGATGATCTCGGCGCCTTCCTGGCTGGCCACGCAGCCGCCCACGCCGATCAGCACACCCTTCTTCTTGAGGTGCTTGACGCGGCCGAGGTCGGAGAAGACCTTCTCCTGTGCCTTCTCGCGCACCGAGCAGGTGTTGAACAGGATCAGGTCCGCCTCTTCGGGGTCCTGGGTTTTCTCGAAGCCATCGGCGGCGCCGAGCACGTCGGCCATCTTGTCCGAGTCGTACTCGTTCATCTGGCAGCCGAAGGTTTTGATAAAGACTTTTTTAGACATGGGATTCACCCCCTGCGCCGCTGACGCGGCTTCCCCCTGGAAGGGGGACCGCACTGGCGGCCCGGCTGAGCCGGTTCCGCGGTGCGCCTGGGCTTTGGGGGCCTGTGGGGTTGGAGGGGTTACTGGCCGGCGCGCTTGCGCTTCTCGGCCGCTTCGGCTTCGGTCAGGATCCAGACGTCGTGGACCATGCCGTGGGGCTCGACGGTGTAGTTCACCAGCAGCTCTTTGCCGACGATGGCGCTGGAGAGGACGAGCAGGTTGTCGGGGCCCTTGATGCGGGCGCCCGGCGAGAGCTGGGCGGCCTTGCCGTCCATGCTGATGACCGGCGGCTGGGTCACGACCAGGGTTCCGCGCAGGGCGCTGGCGGGGAAATTGCGCGGGGCGTTCTGTGCCTGCGCCAGGGAGGTCAGCGCACACAGGCCGGCGCCGGCCAGGGCCAGGGCGGTGCGTCGTGTGGTGGGGGACATGCAGCGGTTCATGGTGTAGATCCAGAGGCTGAGGGGAGCGTGGCGGCGGGCGCCGTCGCGGGGCCGCGATTGTCTCACGCGGCGCCGCGGCCGGTCACTTCCAGCGCACCGGCTCGATGTGCACGCTGCCCAGGTTGCTTGACAGTGTGAGCGCGCCGTCCTGCAGCGTGGCCTGCAGCTGCATGCTGCGCTCGGCCAGGGCCGCCAGCGCGGGCGCCACCTCGGTCGGCAGGCGCCAGACCTGCAGCTTGTCCAGGCGGGTCAGCTTGTTCTCGATGCCCTTCCACCACACATCGGCCGCCGAGCTGAAGGCGTAGACGATGACCGCGTCGGCCTGGCTGCAGGCCTTGGACAGCGGCTTGTCTTCCGGCTGGCCGACCTCGATCCAGACTCGTTTGCGGCCGGTGAAGTCGGTGAGCGAGGCGTCCGGGTCGTCCGGGTCCGACAGGCCGGCGCCGAAGGCCAGGGTGCCGTCGCCGCCGCAGGTGTCCTGCAGCTCGTGCGCCTGCAGCGCCATGGCCACCAGGCGGACCATCATGCGCTCGTCGGTCTCGCTGGGGTGGCGGGCCAGGGTGAGCGCGTGGTCGGCGTAGTAGCCGTGGTCGATGTCGGCGATCTGCAGATTCGCCTTGAAGATGGTGGACTTGATGGCCATGGTCGCTCCGGTGTCGCAAGAGAAAGCCGGGCAAGAAAAAACCCCTGAAAACGGCGTCTTCAGGGGTTTCTTGTCTGGTGGCGATAGGTGGACTTGAACCACCGACATCAGCATTATGAATGCTGCGCTCTAACCAACTGAGCTATATCGCCGAAGCCAAGCATTATAAGCCCATTTTTTCGAAGCGCTCAAGCCCCCTTGCGCGACAGCGGGGCCAGTTCTTCGCGGATCAGCCGGCCGATCAGCCGGTCCAGAGTGGCCACCGAGTAGTTCTTCACATCGTGCACCGTCTCGCGGCCCGGTCCGCTGGCCGGGTCGTCGGCGCGGTCGTAGGTCAGGAACACGAAGCGGCCGCCGGTGTACTGGGCGATCTGGCGCTGGACGAACTCGCCCTGCGGGTCCAGGCCGCTGGCGCCGACGCTGAAGACCTTGATGCCCTTGCCCAGCGCCACCTGCATCGCGGCGTCGTAGCGCGGCCGCTCGGGACCGAGCTGGGGCGGCGCGTCGGCCAGCAGCACCACCATGCGGGTGGCGCCCTCGCCGCGCCAGCTCAGGCGGTGCACCGTTTCGTGCAGCGCCTCGCTCATGGCCTCGGGGGTGTCGCCGCCGCCGTCGGCCTGCAGCTGGTTGAGCACCTTCTGGAAGGCGCCGAGGTCGTCGGTGAAGTCGTGGCTGCGCAGCACGAAGGGGTCGGTGGTGTCGCGGTAGGCGACCAGGCCGAAGCACAGGTCTGGCCGGCTGGGCAGGCGCGCGGCGTCGTCGGCGATGCTGCGCAGGCTGCTCTTGAGCTTCTGGATCTCGTCGGCCATCGAGCCGGTGGCGTCGATCAGGAACACCAGATCCAGGCGCGCACGCTGGGGCGCGACGGCGCCGTCCAGCTGCAGCTCCAGCGCGTCCTTCTGGCCCCGGCGCAGCAGGCCCTGGGCGGTCTGACCGCCGCGGGTGGCGGTCACCTCGTACAGCGTCGACTGGCCGGCGTCGAAAGACCGGGGGTGGAGCCAGACGCGGCCGGCGCTGTCGGTGCGCGCGCGCAATTGCGCACCGTTGGGCGAACGCACCTGTACCTGGGCGTCGGGCACGCCGCGGCCGGTGCGGTCCCGCACGGTGAGCAGGTGGCGCTCGCTGATGTCGCGCGCCTGGTGGGGCACCGGGGTGCGTTCACGGAAAGCCAGGTACTCGGCGAAGTCGGCGTTGTCGTCGACCATGCCGGCGGTCACGACAGCAGCACGGTCGGGGCGCGCGCCGCCGGGAGATGGGGCCGGCGCGACCGCCATCGCTTCGGGCGCGGTTTCCATCGCCATGGCGGCGGGTGACGCGGCCTTGGCCACCGCATCGCGCGAGGCGACCTCCGAGCGGGAGCGGGGCAGGGCTTTGCTGTAGCGCACGGAGGGTTCGGCGATCTCGGGCCGGCCGGCCACCTCGTGGGTGCGCATCGGGCGCTTGCAGTGGGTGGCGCCGGGCGGCGCGAAATCGGGCTGGGCGGATACCGCAGCGGCCGGGGCCGCCGCCGCTGTGGGCTGTGCGGTGACGGGCATACCGGAGAGCAGCAGCTGGCCGCCGAGCAGGGCGGTCAGCAGGCGGGACAGCCGGGGATTCTGGAGAGGCATCGTGAACTCCGTGGAGGTGGGTGATGCCACTGAAACGAACCGGCAGGCCGGACGGGGTTAAACCCCGCGAAAAAAATCAGCCGTGCTTGAACACCGCCTTGCGCTTGTTCACGAACGCGTCCATGCCTTCCTTCTGGTCCTCGGTGGCGAACAGGGCGTGGAACATGCGGCGCTCGAACATCACGCCGTCGGCCAGACCGCCCTCGAAGGCGCGGTTGACGCATTCCTTGGCCGCCATCACGCTGGGCAGCGAGAACTCGCAGATCTGCAGCGCGGCGCCCAGGGCTTCGTCCATCAGCTTGTCCAGCGGCACCACGCGGCTGACCAGACCGGCGCGCTCGGCTTCGGTGGCGTCCATCATGCGGCCCGTTAGGGCCATGTCCATGGCCTTGGACTTGCCGACCGCGCGCGGCAGACGCTGCGTGCCGCCGGCGCCGGGGATGATGCCCAGCTTGATCTCGGGCTGGCCGAACTTCGCGTTGTCGGCGGCGATGATGAAGTCGCACATCATGGCCAGCTCGCAGCCACCGCCCAGGGCGAAGCCGCTGACGGCCGCGATGACCGGCTTGCGCACGCTGCGGATGGTTTCCCAGTTGCGGGTGATGTAGTCGCCCTTGTAAACGTCGGCGAAACTGTATTTCGCCATCGCGCCGATGTCGGCGCCGGCCGCAAACGCCTTCTCGCTGCCGGTGACGATCATGCAGCCGATGCCCTCGTCGTTGTCGAAGGCCTTGAGCGCGGCGCCCAGCTCGTTCATCAGCTGGTCGTTCAGCGCGTTGAGCTGCTTGGGGCGGTTGAGCGTCACGATGCCGACACGGCCCTCGGTGCGCACGGTGATCAGTTCGGGGGTGGCGTTTTCGCTCATGGTGTGTCCTCGGGTGGTGGGGGATGATTGACGTGAACGTCAACTATAGCCGCCCCGTTTTCGGGTGCAGCACCCAAGGGAAAACATTAACCGACCGATGGGTCGGTTAATGACAGAATGGCCCGTTCAAGAACGACAGGAGACAGCTTTTCATGAGTGCCGCCCCAGAAGACAGCAGCGTTCTCTATATGGAACACGGTGCCGTGGCGCAGGTCACGCTCAACCGGCCCGACGCCCTCAACAGCTTCACGCGCCAGATGCACCGCGACCTGTGGGCCGCGCTGGACCGCGCCGAGGCCAACCCGGCGGTGCGGGCGCTGGTCATCACAGGGGCCGGGCGCGGCTTCTGCGCCGGCGCCGACCTGTCGGAGTTCGACTTCGAGCCCGGGCCGGACCTGGTGCAGCGCGCCGATCCCGGCCCGGTGATCGACCAGGCCTTCAACCCGACCGCGCGGCGAATCCAGTCGCTGCGCATGCCGGTGATCGCGGCGGTCAACGGTGTGGCGGCGGGCGCGGGCGCCTCACTGGCCATGACCTGCGACATCGCCATCGCGGCGCCCGGCGCGAGCTTCATCCAGGCCTTCAGCAAGATCGGCCTGATCCCCGACGCTGGCGGCAGCTGGTTCCTGGTGGAGCGGCTGGGCCTGGCGCGCGCCATGGCGCTGGCGATGACGGGCGACAAACTCCCCGCCGCGCAGGCCAAGGAGTGGGGAATGATCTGGGACGTGCAGGACGACCCGCTGGAAGCCGCGCTGGCGCTGGCCGGCAAGCTGGCGGCCATGCCCACCAAGGCCCTGGTCGCCACCCGCGCGCTGCTGCGCGACGCGTCCACCCGCACGCTCGATGAGCAGTTGGACGCCGAGCGCGACACGCAGTCGGCCTTGGGCAGGACGCACGATTACATCGAAGGCGTGATGGCGTTCCGTCAGAAGCGCGCGCCTCAGTTCAAGGGGGAATGAGGATGACGCCGCAAGAACGAGCGACCAAGGTGGGCGAAACCATGTTTGCGGTGGATGTCGCGAGCAAGGACACCATGGGCATGGAGCTGCTGACGGTCGAGCCTGGCCGGGCGGTGATCCGCATGGCCGTGCAGCCGCTGCACCTCAACGGCCACCAGATCTGCCACGGCGGCTTCATCTTCACCCTGGCCGACTCGACCTTCGCCTTCGCCTGCAACAGCCACAACAAGAACGCGGTGGCCGCCGGCTGCAGCATCGAGTTCCTCAAACCGGCGCACGCCGGCGATGTGCTGACCTGCGAAGGCGTCGAGCAGACCCTGCAGGGCCGGCACGGCATCTACGACATGAAGGTCACCAACCAGAAGGGCGAAGTCGTGGCCATGTTCCGCGGCAAGAGCGCGGTGATTCCCGGCCAGGTGTTTCCGGAGGAGGCAGGCGCATGAACCACTTTCCGCTCGAACCGATCGAGAAGGCCAGTGTCGATGAGCTGCGCGCGCTGCAGCTCAAGCGCCTGCAGGCCACGCTGCGCCACGCCTACCAGAACTCGCCGGTCTACCGCCGCAAGTTCGACGAGGCCGGCGTTCACCCGGACGACTGCAAAAGCCTGAGCGACCTCGCGAAGTTTCCGTTCACCACCAAGAAGGACCTGCGCGACAGCTACCCCTTCGGCATGTTCGCGGTGCCGCGCGAGAAGTGCGCGCGCATCCACGCCAGCAGCGGCACCACCGGCAAGCCGACCGTGGTCGGCTACACGCTCAAGGACATCGACACCTGGGCGACGGTGGTGGCGCGCAGCATCCGCGCCAGCGGCGCACGGCCCGGCGACCTGGTGCACGTGAGCTACGGCTACGGCCTGTTCACCGGCGGCCTGGGCGCGCACTACGGCGCCGAGAAGCTGGGCCTGACCGTGGTGCCCTTCGGCGGCGGCCAGACCGAGCGCCAGGTGCAGCTGATCCAGGACTTCCGGCCCGACATCATCATGGTCACGCCCAGCTACATGCTGGCGATTGCCGACGAGTTCCAGCGCCAGGGCATCGACCCGCGCGAGAGCAGCCTGCGCATCGGCATCTTCGGCGCCGAGCCGTGGACCAACGACATGCGGCTGGCGATCGAACACCGCATGCGCATCGACGCCGTGGACATCTACGGCCTGTCGGAGGTGATGGGGCCGGGCGTGGCCAACGAGTGCGTCGAGACCAAGGACGGTCCGACCATCTGGGAGGACCACTTCTACCCCGAGATCATCAACCCCGAGACCGGCGAGCCGGTGGCCGACGGCGAGATGGGCGAGCTGGTGTTCACCAGCCTGACCAAGGAGGCGCTGCCCATCATCCGCTACCGCACGCGCGACCTCACACGGCTGCTGCCCGGCACCGCGCGCACCATGCGCCGCATGGAAAAAATCACCGGCCGCAGCGACGACATGATGATCGTGCGCGGCGTCAACGTGTTCCCGACCCAGATCGAGGAGCTGATCCTCAAGCGCCCCGAGCTGACCGCGCATTACCAGTGCGTGCTCACGCGCGAGAACCACATGGACTGCCTGACGGTGGCGGTGGAGACGCGGCCGGGGCTGTCACCGGACAGCATCGAGGCGCGCGCGGCGGCCGAGCTGCTGCGGCACGAGATCAAGGTCTACGTCGGCTCCAGCGTCGAGGTGTCGCTCCAGCCCGAAGGCGGTGTGGAGCGCAGCCAGGGCAAGGCCAAACGGGTGGTCGACCGACGGCCGAAGTGAGTTCTGCCGGGCACTTGCGGATGTGTGGCCAGGCTGCTTTGTGTAGTTCTTTGGACTGCGGGTTAAACCCCGCTATCCGATTGGGAGCACGGTGGCTAAATTGATTGCCATCTGTTGAGGTTTCATGGACAAGAACACTTTGTTCGTCAAGACCGAGAAGGGCCGGGACGCAATGGCGCGCCGGGTGCCCGAGCTCGGTCCCCGCCTGCGGTCCATGCTGATTCTGGTGGACGGCAAGCGCAACGCTGCCGAACTCGACAAGCTCGGGGCGGGACTGGGGGGCGCAGCCGCGTTGCTGGAGCAGCTGCTGGCCCACGACTGGATCGCGCCTCATGATTCCCATGGACCCTCGGTCCAGTACGCGGCACCGCTGGTCAATGGCCAGCTCCCCGTGGCACCAGTGCCAGCTGCTGCCGAGGCCGGCATTCCCGCCCTGCAACCAGCGCCTGTCGCTTCCCAGCCGCTTGCGGGGTCGGTGCTGCCCTTTGTGGACGCCCGGCGTCTGGTGGTCCGTTTCATCAACGACGCCGCCGGACCCATGGGCGAGCTGACGGCGATCAAGGTCGAGTCCTGCAAGACGGCGCCCGAGTTGCAGGCCCAGCTGCCCCGCGTGCGCGAAGCACTGCAGAACTACCGTGGCGCGGCCACGGTGCAGCGCTTCGACCAGGAGATCGTGCCGCAACTGCCGCGCCACTGAGGCGGCCGGGCGCTGCTCAGCCGGTGGAGCTGCGGGTCAGCCAGTCGCCCAGGCGGGCAGCGTCCTCGACCGTCAGCCGCACGGCGGTGTCGTCGGCGGGCCAGGTCAGCGGGCAGCGCAGCAACCGCCCGTCGCGCGAAACCAGGGCCGTGAGCGCGCTGCGGGTGCCGCGCAGGGCCGCCACTTCGTCGAGCTTGCGCACGCGCCAGGCCTCGGCCGGCAGGCCGCGCCGCGCGGGGGCGAATTCCACGCCCAGCCACTCGTCGCCCGCCGCCAGGCCGGCCGCCTCGCCCGCGCCGCCGCGCAGCACGTTCTTGACCGTCAGGCCACTGCTGTCGGCTGCAACGCGCAGGCCCAGCGATTGCGCCAGCGGCGCCTTGTCGCGGTGCACCTTGGCGCCGGCCGCCGCCAGCAGGTCCAGCACCGGCAGGTCGGCCGTGCCGTGCACCCACTGGGCCAGTTCGGCGGCGAAACTGCGCTTGCCGAGCTGGCGCAGCACCGTGGACAGGTCGGACTCGCGCATCGGCCCACCCTGCGTGCGGTGCCAGAGTGCGCGCATCACCTCGTCCAGTGAACCGCGGCCTTCGGCACGCAGCGTCAGGTCCAGACACATCGCCACCAGCGCACCTTTGGTGTAGTAGCTGATGGTGGCGTTGGGCGTGTTCTCGCCCACGCGGTAGTAGCGGGTCCAGGCGTCGAAGCTGGCCTGGGCCACGCTCTGCACGCGCTGGCCCGGGCTCTGCTGCACCTGGTTGATGGTCTTGGTCACCAGCTGCAGGTAGGTGGCGTCGTCGATCAGGCCGGCGCGGCGCAGGAACAGGTCGTCGTAGTAGCTGGTGAAACCTTCGAAGAACCACAGCAGCTCGGTGTGGTTCTCGCGCGTGTAGTCGTAGCGCTTGAACTCGGCCGGCCGCAGGCGCTTGACGTTCCAGGTGTGGAAGTACTCGTGGCTGATCAGGCCCAGCAACGTGGTGTAGCCGTCGGTGGCCTTGAGGGCGGCGGGCTTGGCGTCCTTGGCGCTGATCTTGGGCAGGTCGGTGCGCTGCGCGATGAGCGCGGTCGAGTTGCGGTGTTCCAGCCCGCCGTAGCCCTCGCCGCTGGCGTGCAGCATGAAGACGTAGCGCTCGTAGGGCGGTTGGCCGTCGCCGTGCCAGAAGCGGATCTGCGCCTCGCAGATGCGGCGCGTGTCGTCCAGCAGGCGCTGGCCGTCGAACCAGCCGCCCGCGCCGCTGACCACAAAGCGGTGCGGCACGCCGCAGGCGCTGAACTCGCCGCTCCAGAACGTGCCCATCTCCACCGGGCAGTCGGCGAGTTCGTCGTAGTTCTGGGCCAGGTAGGTGCCGAAGCCCTGCTCGTTGGCCTTCACCGGGCTCAGGCCGGTGGCGACCTGCCAGCCGGCGGGCGCATCACCCGGCTGGATCTCGATGGCGTGCGGCTCGTCCTCGCGGCCGGCCACCATCAGGCACAGGCTGGTGGCGTTGAAGAAGCCGCGCGTGGCGTCCAGGAAGGCGGTGCGCACCGAGGCGTCGAAGGCGTAGACCTCCCAGCGCAGGCTGAGCGTGCGCTGGCCGTCGTTGTCCACCTGCCAGCGGTGCTTGTCGAGCTGTTTCACCGCCAGCGCCTCGCCGCCCTGCGTCGCGCTCAGGTGCTGCAGGTGCTGCGAAAACTCGCGCACCAGGTAGCTGCCCGGAATCCAGACCGGCAGCGTGAGCTTCTGAGACCTGGCCGGGCGGTCGATGTCCAGCGTGACGGCGAACAGGTGGGCGCGGTGGCTCAGCGGCTCGACGCGGTAGCGCAGGCCAGGGGTCGTGGTTTTGTTGCGGCTCACAGGGCTCCCGCGCCGATGAAGCAGCTCAGCGCTGCGATGGAGGAAAGTCGGAAGCGCAGCGTGAGCCAGGCCTCCAGGCCGGCGCGGCGGTAAAGCGTGCGGTCGGCCAGGTAGCAGATGATCAGCACGAAGCCCAGCCAGGCCAGACCCGCGAAGGCGGGCATCAGCAGCCCGGGCCAGGCCAGCAGCGAGGGCACGATGCCCCAGAGGAAGTGGTTGCGCTGGTGGTGCGGGGCGTGCGGCAGCCCACGTTCATGGCGGCCACCGAGCCAGCCGATGCCCCAGTGAATGCCGCCGAGGAACGAGATGATCAGCGCCGCGTAGCCGGTCAGCGCGATCGCCACCCAGGGCTGCAGGGCCACGTCCACCAGCCACAGCAGCGCCGCCAGCATGACGAAGGGGATCAGACCGGCCTGGCCCAGGGTGCGGGCCAGCGCCGCGTCGTCGGGGTCGTGCAAAGGCAGGGTCATCGGCGAGGCGGCGTTTTCTTGAGGGCGTTTTACTTGGCTTCGGCCAGCAGCTTCTCGACACGGTCGGCGCCGATGGCGCCCGGCACGCGGGTGCCGTTGGCGAAGATCAGGGTCGGCGTGCCGGTGATGCGGTTCTTCTTGCCGAACTCCAGGTTGCGGGCCAGGGCGGCGGTGTCGCAGTTGGCGGCCGCCGGCGTCACGTCCTTGACCATCCAGTCGAGGAAGGCCTTGCCCTTGTCCTTGGCGCACCAGATGTTGCGCGACTTGTCGACCGAATCCTGGCTCAGGATCGGGTAGAGGAAGACGTGCACGGTGACGTTGTCGATCTTGGTCAGGTCGCGCTCGAAGCGCTTGCAGTAGCCGCAGTTCGGGTCTTCGAACACGGCCACCTTGCGCTTGCCGTTGCCGCGCACGATGGTGAAGGCGTCCTTGATCGGCAGGTCCTTGAAGTCGATCTCGGTCAGCTTGGCCTGGCGCTTCTCGGTCAGGTCTTCCTGGGCACGCACGTCGATCAGGTTGCCCTGGATCAGGAAGTTGCCCTGCGCGTCGGTGTAGAAGATCTCGCTCTGGTTGACGCGCACCTCGTACAGGCCTTCCATCGGGGTCTTGCTGATCTCGTCGATGGGCGGCAGCTTGGGCAGGCGCTCGGTCAGGTTCTTGCGGATGGTGGCTTCCTGCGCGAAGGCACCCAGGCTGGCGAGGGCCAGGGCGAGCGCAATGGCGGAAGTGGTGAGGAATTTCATGGGTTCGCCTGTGGCGTGAAGGTTGATCGGGGGCCGACAGCGGTTCAGGCCGTCTGGCCCATGGCCTTGCGGGCCAGCCAGTGTTTCAGCGGTCCGAGACGGTCGACGCCGCTCATGCCCCAGTTGCGCAGCGCCTGCACGCGGCTGTCGGTCTGGCCGAACAGCCCGAACAGGCCATCGGTCAGCCAGCCCATGGCGCCCACCTCGGCCTGCCGCGCGCGCTCGTAGCGGCGCAGCAGCTTGAGGTCGCCCAGTTCGCGCCAGAACTCGCGCTCGTGGACCACGCGCGCCAGTTCCGCGGCGTCGGCCAGGCCGACGTTCAGGCCCTGCCCGGCCAGCGGGTGCATGGCGTGGGCCGCGTCACCGGCCAGCGCCACGCTGCCCTGGGCCGTCTGCGCGATCCAGCGCCGGGCGCGGGACAGCTCCAGTGGCCAGGCCTGGGCCGGACCCTGCAGCTGCATGCCGCCCAGCGCCGAACCGCAGCGTTCCTGCACCGCCTGCGCCAGCGCCTGGGGATCGGCGGCCAGCCATTCTTCGGATTGCTGAGCAGGGACAGACCAGACCAGCGCCACGGAGTTCCCCTGCGCACCGTCCAGCGGCAGCAGGGCGAGGATTTCTCCACGCGCAAACCACTGGCGCGCGACGCCGCCATGGGGCTGCTCGGTGGTCAGGCGGGCCGCCACCGCCTTGTGGGGGTAGGGCCGGACGTCGAATTCCAGGCCCAGTTCCTCGCGGGTGACGCTGCGCTTGCCTTCGCAGACCACGGTCAGCGCCGCCGGCACGGGTTCGTTCACACGCTCGATGCCACCCTGGAAGCCGATGGCGTCGGCCAGGCGCTTTTCCAGCGCCGGCACGTCCACGATCCAGGTCAGCGCCTCCACGCCCTGGTCGGCGGCCGAGAAGTGCAGGTCGCCGCCGTCGTCGCCGTGCACCTCCATGCGGCTGACCGGCGTCACCGCCGCGGGCCCGGCGTTGCCGTCCTCGGGCCAGGCCCGCAGCGACTGCAGCAGGGCGCGGGCGCTGGTGTTGAGGGCATAGGCCCGGACGTCGGGGGCGGCGGCAGGGGGGCGGGGAGACGCCACCAGCGCCACCTTCAGGCGCTCGCGCGCCAGCAGCAGGGCCAGGGTCTGCCCGACCACGCCGGCGCCACGGATGCACACATCAAAACGCCGCGGTGCGGCCGGAGACGGGGAGGGGAGAGCCATCCGGGGATTTTAGGAGCAGGCCACAATCCGGGCATGAACACCCTCACCGAGTCCCCTGTGGCCGCCGCAGACCTCCAGGCCCGCATCGCCCAGCTCTGGGTCTACCCCGTCAAGTCCTGCGCTGGCGTTCCGCTGGAGCAGGCGGTGCTCACGCTGACCGGCCTCGAATGGGACCGGGCCTGGATGGTGGTGGACCAGCAGGGCGAATTCGTGACCCAGCGCGAGCTGCCGCGCATGGCGCTGATCCAGCCCGCGTTCAAGCTCGACCAGCTGGTGCTGCGCGCGCCGGGCATGCTGGCGCTGCACCTGTCGCTGGACGGCGTCGAGTCGCCGCGCCGTGTGCGGGTCTGGGACGACGAGGTCGACGCCTGGGACATGGGCGATCTGGCGGCGCAGTGGTTCTCTGATTTCCTCGGGCCCGACGCGCCCGAGGACCTCAGGAAGCTGCGCCTGGTGCGCTTCGACCCCGAGGTGAAGCGCCTCTGCAGCCTGAAATGGACCGGCGGCCGCGAGTCGGTGACGCAGTTCGCCGACGGTTTCGGCGTGCTGGTGGCCAGCACCGCCTCGCTGGACGAACTGAATGCGCGGCTGGCGACCGCGGGCGAGGCGCCGGTGGACCTGCGGCGCTTCCGGCCGAACATCGTGCTGTCGGACGTGGAACCGCACGATGAGGACCGCATCGCCGGCTGGCGCGTGCAGACCGAGGGCGGCGTGGCCGCGCTGGAAAACGTCAAGCCCTGCGCGCGCTGCCCAATCCCGAACATCGACCCGGCCACCGCCACCTCGACCCCGGCGGTCAGCGACGCCCTGCAGGCCTACCGGCAGGACCCGCGCCTGAACGGTTCCATCACCTTCGGCATGAACGCCATCGTGCTGGAGGGCGACGGGCTGGTGCTGAAGGTCGGGCAGGCCGTGGGCGCCGACTGGCAGTTCGACTGACGGCGGCCCGGCGCCGCTCAGCCGGCGCGGGCGAACTGCGCCCGGTAGCGGGCCGGTGTCATGGCGGTGGATTGCCGGAACTGTCGCGAAAAGTGCGGCTGGTCGGCGAAGCCGCAGTGGTAGCCCACCTCGGCCACCGACAGCCCGCTGCTGGTGAGCAAGTCCGCCGCACACTGCACCCGGGTGGCGGTCAGCAGGCCGGAGAAGCTCAGCTGCCGCCGGGCCAGGTGGCGCTGCAGGCTGCGGGCCGACAGCGCACAGCTGCGGGCCAGGTCGTCCACCCGCCATGGACGTCCGGGGTCGGCACGCAGGGCGGCGTGCAAGGCCTCCAGCCAGCGGTCGCCGGACGCCGGGTGGGCCACGGGTGGGTGCGGGTCCCCAGCCACATGCGCGGCGTCCCAGCGCAGCTCCCAGGTGTGCAGGGATTCGGGCCAGGGGCCGTCGCGCCATTGGCTGTCCCGCCGCAGCCAGTGCCGGCCGCCCGCCGGGCGGGCCTGCACCGGCCGCCCCGCCACCCGCTCACACAGGGCGACCAGCAGGCCGAATACCAGCACGTCCTCGGCCGCCGTGGGTTGCTGGCCGGGCGACTGTGAGACGTGCTGCAGCCGCACGCGACCGGGGCCTTCGGCCTCCACGCGGGTGCGGTGTCGGGAATGGACGAAGCGCTCCAGCCGCTGCCACCGCGCCAGCAGGTCCCAGGGGTCCGTCGCAAGCACCAGCGCCCGCAGCGTGGGTTCTTCGGGCAGCTCCCGGATCGCGTCGCCGATGCGCGCCAGGCCCGCCGGTCCGATCGACGGCCACAGCCCGGCCAGCAGGGCGCGCTTGTCGTCCAGCGCCACACGCCCCTGCTGCGCCGCCACGGGCGGCGGCGGGCGTAGGCCCTGGCGCCGCAGGCCGTGGGCCACCAGCCGGAGCATTGCGGCCGAGGCGAAGTCGTTCATGGGCCGCGCCTGGCCAGCAGCGAGGGTTGCAGGGGAAAGCGGGTGAGGCGCACGCCGGTCGCACCGCGGATGGCGTTGGCGATGGCGCCGGCCGCGGCCACGATGGCGGTTTCACCGGCCCCGGCGGGCGGGCCGTCGTCGTCGATCAGCACGATGTCCATGGGCGGAGTGTCGCGCAGGCTCGGCACCGGCGCCTCGCCCAGGCTGCCGGCGGCGATGCGCGAGCCGGCCGCCGTCAGACCGTCATGCAGCACCATGCCCAGGCCCCAGACCAGGTTGCCTTCGCACTGCGCACGCACCTGGTCGGGGTTGATCACGGTGCCGCAGTCGTGGGCGCAGCGCAGCCGGGTCACCACCACCGTGCCGTCGGGCGCCACGCGCACCTCCGCGAGCACGGCGGCGTGGCTGCTGGCCTTGTAGGTGCCGCAGGCCACGCCGCGTCCGACGCGGTCGCTCCCGGCGGCGGGTGTCGGCGCCGGCACGCCGTCGACCACGGTGCGCAGCACCCGGGCCAAGCGCGGCTCGCCGATGTGGCGCAGCCGGAACGCCACCGGGTCGGCGCCGGCCAGGCGGGCGCACTCGTCGATGGCCGACTCGATGGCCAGCGCGTTGGGGCCGGCGCCCAGGCCGCGCCAGGGGCCGGTGAACACCGGCAGCCGCGTCACCGCGAACTCGGTGCGGCGCCGCAGGGCGCGGTAGGGCAGGTCGGCGCCGCGCGCCACGCCGCGGTCGCCCACCAGGTCGGCCAGCCGCTGCATCCAGACCGGCATGCCGGCGTTGGTGAACAGGATGTGGCTGCTGGAGAACGCGTGCCACCAGTCGACCAGCTCTCCGTTGCGCACACGGGCGCGGATGCGGTGGCTCGACGGCGGGCGGTGGAAGCCCTGCCGGTACTCCTGGGCGCGCGTCCACTGGACCTTGACGGGCGCGCCGATGGCGTGGGCCAGCACGGCGGCCTCCAGCTCCACCGTGCACAGGGTGCGCCCGCCGAACGCGCCGCCCACCCGGCATGCCTGCACGCGCAAGGCCGCGTCGTCCAGCCCGAGGCTGTGCGCGATCACATCGCGCACATAGAACGCGTCCTGTGTGCCGGCCCAGACCTCCAGCACGCCGTCCGCGCCCTCCGCGGCCACCGCGGCGCGCGGCTCGATGGCGTTGTGCGCCGCCAGCGGCGTGTCGATGCGCAGGTCCAGGTCCCAGGCAGCGCTGCGGTCGATGGCGTCGTCGTGGATCTGGTTCCCCAGCCTGCCGCCGGCCAGGTGCCGGTCGATGTCGATCAGCCGGTCGATGTCGGCCTGCTCGAAGGCGTCGTCGTGCTGCCAGCGGGGTGCCAGCGCGGCCTCGATCCGGTCCAGCGTCCCGGGGGTGCGCGCCACGATGCCCAGCCCCGGACTGAGCCGCTGCATCAGACGCTCGTCCTGCACGAGGGCCACGAACCCCGGCACGGCGCGCGCCGCGGCCTCGTTCCAGCCCGCCAGCCGCGACGGCCGGTCGGCGGAAACCGGGGCGCGCAGCACCCGGCCGAACACCATGCCGGGCAGGCGCACGTCGGCCGCGTACAGCGGGGCGCCGGTGACGATGGCGCGCCCCTGTTCCAGCGGCACGCGCCGGCCCACGAGGCGGGCGCCGGACCGGAACGCGCGCAGCTCGTTCATCGGTCGGGGCTCGGCGCTGCGCACGCCCGTGGTGTGGCCGGCCGCGAGTGCGTCGCGCAGCGTGGCGCAGGCCTGCGCGAGCGGCAGCGCGAAGTCCTTGACCGATTCGCTGCCCACGGTGGCGCGCACGCGGGGTATGTCCTGGGTGTGCGGCAGCCGCAGGGTGACGCGGTCCCAGTCCACACCGAGTTCGTCGCAGGCCACCTGCTTGAGCGCGGTGGCGATGTTCTGGCCCATCTCGGCTCGCGGCAGCAGCAGCTCGTAGCGGCCGTTGGCGTGGCGGACCCAGCCCAGGGCATCCTCGTAGGCCGCCGCCGGGCGCTTGGGGATCACCGGGATGGCGCAGCCGGCGACAAAGCCCACGGCCAGCACACCGCCCGCCTGCAGGAAGTGCCGCCGCTTCATTGCCCGCTCCCGGTGGCCTGCGCGGCGCGCAGCACCGAGGCCCGGATGCGCTGCTGGGTGCCGCAGCGGCAGAGGTTGCCGGACAGGGCCGCGTCGATGTCCGCCGCGTTCGGCGAAGGGCGCTGCCGCAGCAGCGCCACCGTGGCCATGATCTGCCCCGACTGGCAGTAGCCGCACTGCGGCGTGGCCTGGTCCAGCCAGGCCTGCTGCACCGGGTGCAGGTCACCGTCCGGGGCTGCCAGGCCTTCGATGGTCTCCACGCGGGAGGCACCCACCGCCACCACCGGCGTGAGGCAGGCGCGTCGCGGCTGGCCGTCGATCAGCACCGTGCAGGCGCCGCACTGGCCCGCGCCGCAGCCGAATCGGGTGCCGGTGAGGCCCAGCGCCTCGCGCAGCACCACCAGCAAACTTTCGTCCCGCCAATCGGGAGGGACCTCCCGGACGCTGTGGTTGACCTGGATCTGCATGAGGGCCTCCGCGTGGTGAACACGCGTGCAATGTGCCGCACACAGGCCGGTGCGGTCTTGAACAATCGCGCCACGCCCGCGCCGACGCAGAAGGCCGCTCCAGGGCGGAGCGGATCACATGGATGCCGAGGCTGCCTATGAGGCGGTGGGGTGCCGGGTTGGCAACGGTGCTTCGACCAGCGGACCGGCTGGCCAGCGCAGTCGCTGGCCGGTGCGCGCGGCCAGCGACTCGATGTCGTCCGGGCTGTCCACGTCGGTCCGGTAGCGCGTGTTGGTGGTGGCCCAGCGGTGCACGGCCTGCGGGTGGGCCTGCTGCCATTGCCTGCAGCCCACGCGCGCCTCGCTGGCCAGGATCTGTTCGCGCACTGTCTGGCTGAACACCACCGGGTTGCCGGGCAGGCCGTCCACCGTGGGCTGCACGACCTCGGTGTCGGCGGGCCGCATCCGGTAGGCGCCGATCAGGTCGCGGATGTCCTGCGAATGGATCAGGGGCTGGTCGGCCAGGGCCACCAGCACGGCGTCGATCTGGCCGGGCAGCGCCTGCAGGCCCAGCCGCAGCGACGAGATCTGGCCTGCGTCCGGGTCGGGGTTGTGCGCCAGCGTGACCGGGAAGTCGCGTACCACCGGTTCGATGCGGTCGGCGTAGTGGCCCAGCACCACCACCAGCTCGTCCGCACCCGCGCCCGAAAGCGCGGTCAGCAGGCGCCGGATCAGCGGCACCCCGTCCAGTTCCAGCAGGCACTTGGGTTGGTGGCCCATGCGCGAGGCCGACCCAGCCGCCAGCAGCACCGCGCCGATGCGCGGGGGTGGCGGGTGGTGTGGCAAGGGGGACGTTGCGGGGATGGCCATGGGCGTCCAGATTAACCGTTTCAGGCCCGTCGCTTACACTTTCGGGTTGATTTTTCGAGGTATTCCATGAGTCTCCAATGCGGCATCGTCGGCCTGCCCAACGTCGGCAAGTCCACCCTTTTCAACGCCCTGACCAAGGCCGGCATCGCCGCTGAAAACTACCCCTTCTGCACCATCGAGCCCAACACCGGCGTGGTGGAAGTGCCCGATCCGCGCCTGGCCCAGCTGGCGGAGATCGTCCAGCCCGAGCGCGTGGTGCCGGCCATCGTGGAGTTCGTGGACATCGCCGGCCTGGTGGCCGGTGCCAGCACCGGCGAAGGCCTGGGCAACAAATTCCTGGCCCACATCCGCGAGACCGACGCCATCGTCAACGTGGTGCGCTGCTTCGAAGACCCGAACGTGATCCACGTCGCCAACAAGGTCGACCCGATCGCCGACATCGAAGTCATCCAGACCGAGCTCTGCCTGGCCGACCTGGCTTCGGTGGAGAAAGCCATCCACCGCATCAGCAAGGTGGCGCGCGCGGGCGACAAGGAGGCCATCAAGCAGCTGGCCATCCTTGAGAAGTGCCAGACCGCGCTGAACGACACCCAGCCGGTGCGCACCATCGACTTCAGCAAGGAAGAGCGCGCCCAGCTCAAGCAGTTCTTCCTGATCACCGCCAAGCCGGCCATGTTCGTGGCCAACGTGTCGGAGGACGGTTTCGAGAACAACCCCTTCCTTGACCGCCTCAAGGCCTTCGCCGAGAAGCAGAACGCGCCCGTGGTCGCCATCTGCGCCAAGATCGAGGCCGAACTCTCCGAGATGGACGACGCCGACCGGCTGGAATTCCTCAAGGAACTGGGTCAGGACGAGCCGGGCCTGAACCGCCTGATCCGCGCCGCCTACAAGCTGCTGGGCCTGCAGACCTACTTCACCGCCGGCGTGAAGGAAGTGCGCGCCTGGACCATCCACGTCGGCGACACCGGCCCGCAGGCGGCCGGGGTGATCCACACCGACTTCGAGAAGGGCTACATCCGCGCCCAGACCATTGCCTTCGATGACTTCATCGCCTACAAGGGCGAGCAGGGCGCGAAGGATGCCGGCAAGATGCGCGCCGAGGGCAAGGACTACGTCGTCAAGGACGGCGACGTGATGAACTTCCTGTTCTCGTCCTAAGCGCTGACATGTCCGACACTGGCCGGCCCGAACCGCAACGCCTGGCCAAACGCCTGGCCGCGCAGCTGCCCTGCTCGCGCGGCGACGCCGAGCGGTACATCGCCGGCGGCTGGGTGCGGGTGGATGGCAAGGTCGTCGAGGAACCCATGGAACGGGTGCACGACGATCAGGTGGTGAGCCTCGATCCGAAAGCCAAGCTCGAATCGCTGGCCTCTGTGACGCTGATCTGGCACAAGCCGGCGGGGCATGTCCTGCCCGAGGCACCGCTTCTCCCCGACGACATCGCTGCGCGCTGGTTCACCCCGGAGCTGCGCTTTGCCGGCGACCGTTCGGGCGTGCGCCCGCTCAAGGCGCACCGCTACAAGCTGCTGGCGGTGGCGCCACTGGGCGAGCTGGCCAGCGGCCTGATGGTGTTCACCCAGAACCCGGGCGTGGCGCGCAAGATGACCGACGACGCCACCCAGCTGGAGCACGAATGGCTGGCCGAGGTGGCGGCCGATCCGGCGCTGGAAGACGATGCGCGGCGCGATGAGGTGCTCAGGTCACTGGGCAAGCCCGCGTTCTTCGATGGCTGGGCGGTGCCGACGGCGCGCGCCAGCTGGCAGAGCGAGTTTCGGCTGCGGCTGGCGATCAAGGGCAACCGGCCTGGCCAGGTCCCACATCTGTGCGAACGCGCCGGGCTGCAGCTCACCGGCTTGCGGCGTCTGCGGCTGGGCCGCATCGCCCTGGCCGGGCTGCCGGTGGGGCAGTGGCGCTACCTGATGCCATACGAACGCTTCTGAGCCTTCGAGGCGCGAGCGCTCAGGCCCATGGCCAGCAGCATCAGCGCCAGCCCGACCCAGTGCAGCCGCAACATGTGGCCTTGCGCAATCAGCGCGCCGCCCAGCGCGGCGCCCAGTCCCTGGCCGGCGTATATCGCCGAGGTGTTGAGCGCCACGGACGCCGGCGCCAGCACTGGAGACAAGTGCACCAGGCGCGCCTGCTGGGCCGAGTTGCTGGCGAAGCAGCCCAGCGCCCAGGGCACCATCACCAGGGCCTGCGCCACCAGCCCCGCATGACCGAGGGGCCAGAACATGAGGCTGGTGGCCATCAGCAGCAGGGAAATCTGGACGGCACGCGGAGCGCCCAGCCGGTCGACCCAGCGGGTGAGCGCGATGTTGCCGAACAGGCCGAAGGCACCGAACCACAGGAACAGCATCGAGAGCACCGCAGCGCTGGCCGACAGCGTCTGCTGCAGATAGGGCGCGAAGTACGCGAACAGGATGAACTGTCCGAACGCGGACAGCAGGGTGACACCCAGCGCCAGCACCAGCGGCGCCGACCCCAGCGTCTGGCCCCAGGCGGCCCGTGACAGGGCCGCCGGCCGCACGCCGTCGGGCATGGCGCGCCAGACCCAGGCGGCGCTGCCGACGGCCAGCACCGCGACCAGCGCGAATGCCCAGCGCCAGCCCAGCACGCCGCCGATCCAGGCCGACAGCGGCATGCCCAGCACCGAGGCCACCGACCATCCCAGGAACACGAAGGAAATGGCGCGCCCGCGCTGCGCCTCGGGCACCAGCAGGCCGATGCAGGCGGCCGCCTGCGGGGTGAAGACGGCTGGCGCCACCACCGCCAGCACGCGCAGCGGCAGCAGCGAGAGGTAGCTGGGAGCGAGGGCGCTCAGTCCCATCAGCAGCGCGTACCAGAGCAGGGTCAGGGTGAGCAGGCGGCGCCGGTCCCAGCCGGCGACCAGGGTGGCGAACAGCGGTGCGCCCAGGCCCATCATGATGGCCGCCGCGGTGATCAGCTGGCCGGCCTGAGGGATCGACACGTTCAGCGACTGGCTGATGTCGGTCAGGGTGCCCGGCACCGCCATCACGCCGGTGCCGATCACGAAGTTGCCGGTCATCAGCGCCCAGAGGGCGGACGGCGGGCGCGCATGGTGAGACGGGGTGGACATCGGTGCAGTATCGCGGGCGGGTGGGGCTGTCGGTCAGAACGACAGTCCCCCCGGGAACACCCACAGCAGCAAGGCCGTGAGCACGATGTAGCGCAGCAGCTTGCCCACGGCCATCCACGCGACACAAGGCCAGAACGGAAAGCGCAGCCAGCCCGCCACCGCGCACAGCGGGTCGCCGATCACTGGCAGCCAGGCCATCACGCAGGCCTTGGGGCCGAAGCGCTGCAGCCAGTCCAGCGCGTGCAGTTCGGTGGACTTGTGGCGCGCCCGGTCGACCACCCGGTGGGCGCCGGCGCCGATGAACCAGTTGAGCGCGCCGCCCGCGGTGTTGCCCACGGTGGCCACCGCGATGGCCGGCCAGAACAGCTCCGGGTTGAGCTTGAGCAGGCCGAACAAGGCGGCTTCCGAACCGACCGGCAGCAGCGTGGCCGACACGAAGGACACCACCAGCAGGGCGCCCAGGCCGGCCTCGGGCATGGCCAGCCAGTGCAACAGGGAACTCAGCCAGTCGGACATGTGCGGGGTGTGGGTATCAAGGTGCAACCGGTGGTCGGGATATCGTCTGCTGAAAAAACAGGCAGATACAATGCGCATCCCCTTCGCGCGGGCGACGCCGCCTTCGCCGCGACACCCACCCTCCAGACCATTCTCCCATCGCCATGCAACTGGGTCCGTACACCCTGCCGAATGCCCTGTTCGTTGCGCCCATGGCGGGGGTGACGGACCGGCCGTTCCGCAAACTGTGCAAGCGGCTGGGTGCAGGGTATGCAGTCAGCGAGATGGTCACCAGCCGGCCCGATCTGCAGGACAGTCTCAAGACCTCGCGCCGCGCCGACCACAGCGGCGAGCCCGGCCCCATCGCGGTGCAGATCGCCGGCACCGACGCGCAGATGATGGCCGACGCCGCGCGCTACAACATCGACCGCGGCGCGCAGATCATCGACATCAACATGGGCTGCCCGGCCAAGAAGGTCTGCAACAAGTGGGCCGGTTCGGCCCTGATGCAGGACGAGGCGCTGGCGCTGCAGATCGTCGAGGCGGTGGTCGACGCGGCCGCGCCGCACGGCGTGCCGGTCACGCTCAAGATGCGCACCGGCTGGTGCGCCGACGTGAAGAACGCGCCGGTGATCGCGAAGGCCGCCGAAGCCGCGGGCGTGCAGATGCTGACGGTGCACGGCCGCACACGCGAGCAGGGCTATCGTGGCCTGGCCGAACACGACACCGTGGCCGCGATCAAGCGCACGGTGCGCATTCCCGTGGTCGCCAACGGCGACATCGACAGCCCGCACAAGGCGGCCGAGGTGCTGCGCCACACCGGCGCCGACGCGATCATGATCGGCCGCGCGGCCCAGGGCCGGCCCTGGATCTTCCGCGAGATCGCGCACTTCCTGGCGACCGGCCAGGATCTGCCGGCGCCCGACCTGATGGAAGTCAAGGCCTGGCTGCTCGATCACCTGGAAGATCACTACAGCCTGTACGGCGAGTACACCGGCGTGCGCAGCGCGCGCAAGCACCTGGGCTGGTACGCCCAGGCGCTGCCCCTGCCCGCGGGCGAAGCCGCGACGTTCCGCCAGCGCGTCAACGCGCTCACGACCGCCCAGGCGCAACTGGATTGCGTGCGCGACAGCCTGGACGCCTGGGCCGCGGCCGGCCAGCAAGAAGACAACCACACCCGAGAAGACTGGAAACTGGCAGCATGAGCAACCACAACCTGCACGACTGTGTGCGTGCCAGCATCGAAAGCTATTTCCGCGACCTCGACGGCACCGACCCGGCCGGCCTGCACGACATGCTGGTCAAGGCGGTCGAGAAGCCCTTGCTCGAAGTCGTGATGCAGCAGTCGCAGAACAACCAGTCGCGCGCCGCGCAATGGCTGGGGCTCAATCGCAACACGCTGCGCAAGAAGCTGCTCGAACACAAGCTGATCGACTGAACGATCCCCCGTTTTTCAAACCTCCCGACCTATCCCATGCGCGCACTTCTCTCCGTCTCCGACAAGACCGGCATCGTCGAATTCGCCCAGGCCCTGCACGGCCTCGGCGTGACCCTTCTCTCCACCGGCGGCACCGCCAAGCTGCTGGCCGACAAGGGCCTGCCCGTCACCGAGGTGGCCGAGGTCACGAACTTCCCCGAGATGCTCGACGGCCGCGTCAAGACCCTGCACCCCAAGGTGCACGGCGGCCTGCTGGCCCGGCGTGAGCTGCCCGAGCACATGGCCGCACTGAAGGAGCACGGCATCGAGACCATCGATCTGCTGGTGGTCAACCTCTACCCGTTCGAGGCCACGGTAGCCAAGGCCGGCTGCACCCTGGCCGACGCGATCGAGAACATCGACATCGGCGGCCCGGCCATGGTGCGCAGCGCCGCCAAGAACTGGAAGGACGTGGGCGTGGTCACCGACGCCGGCCAGTACGAGGCCGTGATCGCCGAACTCAAGGCGGCTGGCAAGCTCTCCGACAAGCTGCGCTTCGCGCTGTCGGTCGCGGCTTTCAACCGCATTGCGCAGTACGACGGCGCCATCAGCGACTACCTGTCGTCGGTGACGTTTGAAGAAGAGAAGCTGGCCGAAAGCTATGTGCCGGCGCGCAACCTGTTCCCCGGCCAGTCCAACGGCCAGTTCATCAAGCTGCAGGACCTGCGCTACGGCGAGAACAGCCACCAGCAGGCCGCGCTGTACCGCGACCTGTACCCGGCCCCCGGCTCGCTGGTCACCGGCGTTCAATTGCAGGGCAAGGAACTGTCCTACAACAACATCGCCGATGCCGACGCCGCCTGGGAGTGCGTCAAGAGCTTCGAGGCACCGGCCTGCGTGATCGTCAAGCACGCCAACCCCTGCGGCGTGGCCGTCGGCAAGGATGCGCACGAGGCCTACGCCAAGGCCTTCCAGACCGACCCGACCAGCGCCTTCGGCGGCATCATCGCCTTCAACCGCACGGTGGACAAGGCCGCGGCCGAGGCTGTGGTCAAGCAGTTCGTCGAGGTGCTGATGGCACCCGACTTCACGGCCGAAGCGCTGGAGATCTTCAAGCCCAAGGTCAATGTGCGCCTGATGAAGATCGCCATGCCCAAGGGCGGCGCCAGCGCCTGGGACCAGGGCCGCAACGCCATGGACGCCAAGCGCGTGGGTTCGGGCCTGCTGCTGCAGACCGCGGACAACCACGAGCTGGCGCTGGGCGACCTCAAGGTGGTCACAGTCAAGCAGCCCACGTCCGAAGAGCTGCAGGACCTGCTGTTCGCCTGGAAGGTGGCGAAGTACGTGAAGTCCAATGCCATCGTGTTCTGCAAGAACGGCATGACCATGGGCGTGGGCGCGGGCCAGATGAGCCGCCTCGATTCCGCCCGCATCGCCAGCATCAAGGCAGAGGCTGCGAAGCTGAGCCTGCAAGGCACGGTCGTCGCGAGCGACGCCTTCTTCCCGTTCCGCGACGGTCTGGACGTGGTGGTGGACGCGGGCGCGACCTGCGTGGCTCAGCCGGGCGGTTCGATGCGCGATCAGGAGGTCATTGATGCGGCGAATGAGCGCGGTGTGGCGATGGTGTTCACGGGGGTGCGCCACTTCCGCCACTGAGGCGCGGTCCCGACTGAACGCAAAAGGGCTCTTCGGAGCCCTTTTGCGTTGTTAAGAGCAAGATAAGTCGCAGCAGATACAAACGCAGCACCCGTCGTGACGGGGTGTTGAGCGCCAGACCGGCCCGGCCCCGTGATCCACAAGTCCTGCCATGCGCTCTGCTTCGTCCTTCGCCCCTTCCGATTCGTTTAACCGCTCGTTCGGCCTCCTGGTCATGGCGGTGTGTGTGGCTGGTGCCGTGATTGCGCAGACCCGTCACGCGGTCATCGGCTGGAGCGTGGCCGCGGTGGTCGGCGCCTTGTGCATGGGGGCTCTGGCCCTGTGGGCACCGCGCAAGCTGACTCCACTCAGCAAGGCCTGGATGGGACTGGGCAGACTGATGGGCCGGGTGGTGAATCCGCTCGTGTTCGGCCTCATGTTCTTCGTTCTCATCACCCCTGTTGCATGGGTGATGCGCCTGCGGGGGCGGGACGCACTGAAGCTGCGTCTGGACGCCTCCGCGCGCTCGTACTGGGTGGACCGGCAACCGCCGGGTCCCCGCCCCGAGTCGTTCAAACATCAGTTCTGAGGTCGGACATGCTGGAGATCGTCAAGGAGTTGTGGGCGTTCCTGCGCACGCGCAAAAAGGTGTGGCTCGCGCCCATCATCGTCATCGTGGTGCTGCTGGGCCTGCTGCTGATCGCCGCAGAGACCTCGGTCATCGCGCCCCTGATCTACACGCTGTTCTGAACGATGAACATCATCGGTATCTCCGCCTACTACCACGACTCGGCGGCCTGTCTGGTGCAGGACGGACGCATCGTGGCAGCGGCCCAGGAAGAGCGGTTCACCCGCAAAAAGCACGACGCCGGCTTTCCTTTGCAGGCGATCCGGTACTGCCTGGCCGAAGCCTCGCTCGGGGCGGCGGACATCGATCACGTGGTGTTCTACGACAAGCCCTTCCTGAAGTTCGAGCGCCTGCTGGAAACCTACCTGGCGTTTGCGCCCCGCGGGTTTCAGAGCTTTGCCACCTCGCTGCCGGTGTGGATCAAGGACAAGCTGTTCCAGAAGAGTGTCCTGGTGCGCGAGCTTCAGGAGCAGTTGGACCAGGGGGTCGACTGGTCGTCGAGGCTGCTGTTTTCAGAACACCACCACAGCCACGCGGCGTCGGCGTTTTTCCCTTCGCCGTTTGAAGAGGCCGCGGTGCTGACGATGGACGGCGTGGGTGAGTGGACCACTACCTCGCTGGCGATCGGTCGGGGCAACAGCCTGGACATCCACCGGGAGATCCACTTTCCTCATTCCCTGGGTCTGCTGTACTCGGCCTTCACCCACTACACGGGCTTCAAGGTCAACTCCGGCGAATACAAGGTCATGGGCCTGGCGCCCTATGGCGAGCCGCGCTTCGCCGACAAGATCAAGGAACACCTGATCGACCTGCGCGAAGACGGCTCGTTCCGGCTGAACATGGCCTATTTCGACTACTGCACCGGCCTGACCATGACCAACAGCCGGTTCGACGAGCTGTTCGGCGGGCCGGCACGCAAGGCCGAGGCCCAGCTCACTCAGCGCGAGATGGACCTAGCGGCCTCGGTCCAGGCTGTCACCGAAGAGGTGGTGATCAAGCTGGCGAAGGGCATTCGCAAGAGCACCGGGCAGCGCAACCTGTGCCTGGCCGGCGGCGTGGCGCTCAACTGCGTGGCCAACGGCAAGCTGCTCCGCGAGCGGGTCTTCGACCACATCTGGGTGCAGCCCGCATCGGGCGATGCGGGTGGCGCGATCGGCGCGGCGCTGGGCGCCCACCACATCCTGCTGGGCCAGCCCAGGTCCGTGGGACCTGGCGACACCATGAGCGGCTCGTACCTGGGCCCGGCCTTCGCGCAGGACGACATCGAGGCCCGCCTGCGCCGGGCCGGAGCGGTCTTCACCACACTGGACGACGACGCCCTGATCGACGCCACCGCCGACGCGCTGGCCCGCGGCTGCGCCGTGGGCTGGCACCAGGGCCGCATGGAGTTCGGCCCGCGCGCGCTGGGCGGCCGATCCATCCTGGCCGATCCCCGCTCACCCTCGGTCCAGAAGCAGCTGAATCTGAAGGTCAAGTACCGCGAGTCCTTCCGGCCGTTTGCGCCCAGCGTGCTGCGCGAGGACGTGCAGGACTGGTTCGACATCGACGTGGACAGCCCCTACATGCTGATGGTGGCCGACGTGGCCAAGGCCCGGCAGTCGCCAATGACCGAAGAACAGCAGAAGCTCTTCGGCATCGACAAGCTCAATGTTCCGCGCTCGTCGATTCCCGCGATCACGCACGTGGACTATTCGGCGCGCATCCAGACGGTCCACGCCGACACGAATCCGCGCTACCACCGGCTGATCTCTCGGTTCAAGGATTTGACAGGCTGCCCGGTGCTGGTCAACACCTCGTTCAACGTCCGCGGCGAGCCGATCGTCTGCACGCCCGAAGACGCCTTCCATTGCCTCATGGGCACCGGCATCGAGTTTCTGGCTGTGGGCAACTGCGTGATGCGCAAGGAAGACCAGAACCCCGCGCTGCTGAGGGACTACCGCAATGCCTACGAACTCGACTGAATCCCTGTCTGCCGGCAAGCGCCTGGTGTTCTACCTGGTGCTGCTGAGCCCTTTGCTGGCCCTCGTGGGCGGTGGTCTGTACCTCTTGCTGGGCACGTCCCTGGTCCGGGAGGTGTACCTGGCCTCGTGGCGCAACCTGGAAACGCCCTGCATGCGGTGGACCGACGAAGGGTACGGCTACAAGGCCAAGCCCGGGCCCTGCGTTCTGAACAATCTGGAATACCAGACGGTGATGACGTTCGACGAAGAAGGCTTTCGCAACGCCGACACCCGGGCGCCTTCCGATGTGGTGCTGATCGGGGACTCGCACACCCAGGGCTTCGGCGTCAAGGACGCCGAGTCGTTCCCGGAGGTCCTCCGAAGCCGCTACCACCTCCGGACCAGGAATCTCGGCATTTCCTCTTACGCCACCCTGCGCGAGCTGGAGTCGCTCAAGGCCTATTCGGGTGGAGCGAAGGTGGTGGTCCTCCAGTACTGCAACAACGACGCCGACGAGAACAAGCGGGCGGTGGAGAGCACGCGGGAGGAGTTCCTGCGGCAGGTCCACTCGCGCTGGCTGCACATGCAGGCCCGCTACCACGACAACAAAGCGCGCGGCCCCATCGCTCCGGTGCTGGACTTGGCGCATGCGATCTACAAGGGTGACTACAAGAGCCGGGCCCGGTTCGAGGCGCGCAGCCTGGCGCGCAACATGCCCTGGGAGGCGGACAACTTCGCCAAGATCGTCGCGCGCTACCGCCCGGTGCTCGAAGGCAAGAAGCTCATCGTGTTCGAGTCCAGTGGCTACGGCTTCAACCACCCCGGCTTCAAGAGCACATTCGAAGCGGCCCTGTCACAGCATGCGCCCGGTCTGGACGTGGTGGTGCTGGACAGCCAGGCCCTGCTGAAGCGCTCGGACTACTACCGCATCGACGACCACCTCAACCCCCAGGGGCACGAGCACCTGGCGCAGATCCTCTCGCCCCTGATCACCGACGGCCTCAAGTCCCCCGCGCCCTGACGCAACCGCGGGGGAACAGCGAGACCATTTACCGGAGTGAGGCGAACACTTCGCGCGCCGCCGCGACTGTGGCCGCGATGTCGTCCGCGGTGTGCGCCGCGCTCACAAAGCCTGCTTCGTACAGGGCGGGCGCGATGTACACGCCCCGGTCCAGCAGACCGTGGAACAGGGCGTTGAACTTCGCGCCCTCGGTCTTCATCACGGTGGCGTAGTTCTGCGGCAATTCGGGCATCAGGAAGAAGCCGAACATGCCGCCCTGGCAGTCCACGCTGAACGGAACACCTTCGGCATCAGCCGCGGCCTTCAGACCATCCACCAGCGAGCGGGTGGTGGCCGACAGGGCTTCGAAGAAACCGGGCTTCTGGATTTCTTTCAGCGTGGCCAGACCGCAGGCCGTGGCCACGGGGTTGCCCGACAGCGTGCCTGCCTGGTAGACACCACCCAGCGGAGCGAGGTGTTCCATTACCGCGCGTTTGCCACCGAAGGCCGCCAGCGGCATGCCGCCACCGATCACCTTGCCCATCACTGTCATGTCGGGTTCAAAGCCGGGAATCAGCGACGCGTAGTGGCCTTGCGCGCTGCCCAGACCGACGCGGAAGCCCGTCATCACCTCATCGAACACGAACAGTGCGCTGTGCTGGGTGCACAGCTCGCGAATGCGCTTGACGAACGGCACACTGGCGCGCACGAAGTTCATGTTGCCCGCGATCGGCTCGATGATCACGCAGGCGATGTCGGCGCCATGCTCGGCAAACGCGGCCTCGATCTGTGCCACGTTGTTGTATTCGAGCACCAGGGTGTGCTGCACCACCTCGGGCGGCACGCCGGCGCTGGTGGGGTTGCCGAAAGTGGCCAGGCCCGAGCCGGCCTTGACCAGCAGGGCGTCGGCGTGGCCGTGGTAGCAGCCTTCGAACTTGATGATGGTCTTGCGCCCGGTGGCGCCGCGGGCCAGCCGGATGGTGCTCATGCCGGCCTCGGTGCCGGAGCTCACCAGGCGCACCATCTCAAGGCTGGGCACCAGCTTGACGATCTCTTCGGCCAGTTCGACTTCGCGCTCGGTGGGTGCGCCGAAGGAGAAACCTTCTGTGGCCGCCTTCTGCACCGCTTCGAGCACGGCAGGGTGGCCATGGCCCAGGATCATCGGGCCCCAGGAGCCGATGTAGTCGATGTACCGCTGGCCGTTGGCGTCCCAGAAATAGGCGCCCTGTGCGCGCTGCACGAAGCGCGGCGTGCCGCCGACCGCGCGGAAGGCGCGCACCGGGGAGTTCACGCCGCCGGGGATCAGCTGCTTGGCGCGTTCGAAGAGATCAAGGTTGCGGTCGCTCATGGATGGTTCAGTGCTTGGTGGTGTCCAGGGGAAAGTCGTCGGCGTCCAGCTGGCTGTCCGGCGAAGGCGTTTCGCCGGCGGCGCCTTCGGGGGCCTCGTCGCCCTCGTCTTCGTGCGCCCAGAACAGCCGGTCGGGAACGGCATGACCCATGCCGGGCTGGAACCCGGCGTCCAGACACTGGTCCAGATAGGTCAGTGCCTCTGCGCAGGCCGATTGCAGGTCGGCGCCGGCGGCGATCAGGGCGCACAGCGCGGCGGACAGCGTGTCGCCCGCGCCGCCGAAGGTCGCCTCAAAGCGCTCGTAGCGAGCGGTGGCCAGCACGGCCTCCGGGCTGGCCAGGTGGCTCTCAAGGTACTGGTCGGCGGCGTTGAAGCCTGTCACCAGGGTGTAGGGCACGCCATGCACCGCCGCCGCCCGGGCCACCTCGCGGGCGTTGGGAGGACGGTCGCCCTCCCACTCGGGCAGAAGCCAGCGGCAAAGGGTGCTGTGGTTGCCGACCAGCACGGTGGTCTGTGGCAGCAGCAGCTCGACACAGGCGTCGAGATAGGTCTCGATGGCGAGTTCGTCCCACCACGAGAGGTCGGGCATGTAGGTGACCACCGGGACATCGGCGTAGTCGGTGGTGATGCCGGCGATCGCGCTGAGATTTTCCGGGTTGCCGACGAAACCGACCTTGAAGGCCTTGACCGGCATGTCTTCGAGCGCACAGCGGGCCTGGTCGGCGACGGCTTCTTCGTCAAAAGCGATGTGGTCGTGGATTTCGGAGGTGTCCCGGATGTAGGAGCCCGTCACCACCGCCAGCACATGGGCAGAGGCGCTGGACATGGCTGTGAGGTCCGCCGCCAGTCCACCGGCTCCGCTGGGGTCGTTGGCGTTGAAAACCATGACGCATGGCAGCGAAGTTTCACCAGGCTCCACTGCGTTGGCGGGCAGGGGAGGGGCGGAGTTTTGGGGCATTGTGAACGCAGCGTGTTACGCGTAAATCGGTATCTGGCGCCTTGGGGATTTCCACCAGCGCGAGCTCAGCGGCGGCCCTCCGTGGCTCGATACAATGACCGGATTCTATGACAATGCCTTCGCTGACATGACCGAAACCAAGACTTGGATGTGCCTGATATGCGGGTGGATTTACGACGAGGCCGCAGGCTCACCCGAGCACGGTATCGCACCGGGAACCGCGTGGGCGGATGTTCCGATGAACTGGACATGCCCCGAGTGTGGCGCCCGCAAGGAAGACTTCGAGATGGTCCAGATCTGACGAGCCTGCGCCTCGGCGTATGCTGCAGGCTGGCATCCCGTCACCCTCCCTCCACACCATACAGGAGCGACCAGCAGTGAATCCGACGCCCACATTCAAAGTTCTGGTGGTCGACGACAGCAACACCATCCGTCGCAGTGCAGAAATCTTTCTCAAGCAGGGCGGGCACGAGGTGCTGCTGGCAGAGGATGGTTTTGATGCGCTGGCCAAAATCAACGACTACCTGCCCGACATCGTGTTCTGCGACATCCTGATGCCGCGGCTGGACGGGTACCAGACCTGCGCGATCATCAAGCGCAACGCCCGATTCGCCAACATTCCGGTCGTGATGCTGTCGTCCAAAGATGGCGTGTTCGACAAGGCGCGGGGCCGCATGGTCGGCTCGCAGGAATACCTCACCAAACCGTTTACCAAAGACCAGCTGCTGCAGGCCGTGCAGCAGTTTGGCGCCCACCTCACCGGAGCCGCATGATGCCGATTCAGAAGATTCTCGTTGTGGACGATTCCAAGACCGAGCTCATGGTTCTGTCCGATCTGTTGGTGAAAAATGGCTACAAGGTGCGAACCGCTGAGAATGCGGAAGAGGCCTTTCGTCGGCTCGGGGAGGAAAAGCCGGAACTGATTCTGATGGACGTGGTGATGCCCGGTCAGAATGGATTTCAGCTGACGCGGGCCATCACCCGCGACCCCCAATACTCTGATATTCCCATCATCATGTGCACCAGCAAGAACCAAGAGACGGACCGCGTCTGGGGAATGCGCCAGGGTGCACGCGACTACGTGACCAAGCCAGTCAACGCAGAAGAACTGATCTCCAAGATCCGGGCTCTCGGTTGACGCGGCAACCGGGCGAACGACTGAACGCATGGCCAACCGTCAATCCCTCAAAGACCTTCAGGTGCGCCTCGCGGAGCGCCTGACCGCAGCCAGAACCGAGGGGGCCTCGGCATCCTGGCTTGCTTTGGAGGCCGGCGGCGGGCGTTTCCTGGTACCGCTGGTTCAGTCGGGCGAAATCTTTCCGTGGACCAGCCTGCAGACAGTGCCGTACACCAAGCGGTGGTACGCCGGGGTGGCCAGTCTCCGGGGTGGTCTGCACGGCGTGGTCGATCTGGCTCTGCTGTCCGGGCGGCTCGCAGCGGCTTCCGCCGCCAGGGTGTCTGACCGTGTGACATCAGAGTCGCGACTGGTGAGTCTGCACTCCGCGCTGGGTGTGAACGCCGTTCTGTGGATCGACCGCCTGCTGGGGCTGCGCAACCCCTCCATGTTTGCGTCTGTGATGGAACGGGATGCACAGGCGCCCGCTTGGTACGCCCGCCGTTTCACCGACAAGGATGGTCAGGAGTGGCAGGAGCTGAACCTTCAGGCGCTGTCCCATGACCCGGAGTTTCTCGCCATCGCGGCCTGATGTGCATCGCCATGCGGTGCACGGGTGGCAGGTCGTCATCAATAACGTGTGAGCGGATCCCGATGGATCCCGTCTTTTCTGTTGGAAGGTTGTTTCATGGCCATGCTTGATCGAATCCAGGGGATGTTCCGCAAGAACGGGGCCGACGATCCCGATCTGAGCGACCTCGCCGAACAGGACGTGGCCCGCATCGCTGCCGAGCGGCTAGATGAGTCGCGCAACGATGCAGATTTTGCGGAGAGTCGCCTGAGCTCCGATGGTCCGGAGCCAGCCGACCTGGAGCTTGGGGTGCTCAGCCTGCCGGTGCTTGGTCGGCGGAGCGCGGAGCAGCATCGTCGTACCCTGGGCACCTTGCTGTTGTTTGCGGTGGTGCTGTTGACGGCGGTGGTGTTCTTCGTGCTGAACAAGACCGAGAAAGTGGGTCAGCAAGTGGCTGCCAGCGGTCAGGCACTGATGCAGTCGCAGCGGCTGGCCAAGAGTGTGTCCCAGGCCCTGATTGGCAACCCGGCTGCCTTCGCTGAAGTGAAGGACAGTGCCGACGTGCTGTCTCGCAACGTGCGTGGCTTCAAGCAGGGTGATGATGCACTGGGACTGAGCCCTCTGGGCCCCGAGTTTGAGGGGTTGCTGGGCGAGTTGCTGCCCAAGGTGGATTCCGCCGAGCGCAATGCCGGCGTGGTGCTGTCTCAGCAAAAGATCCTGACCCAGGTGGGTGACGCGCTTCGCTCCATCAACCGCCAGTCGTCCGACCTCCTGGAAATCGCTGAAACAGTCTCTTCTCTGAAGCTGCAACTTGGCGCTCCCCCGACCGAGATCTCGGCGGCAGGCCAGTTGGTGATGCTGACGCAGCGCATCGGCAAATCGGCGAACGAGTTCCTGACCATGGAAGGCGTGAGCCCCGAGGCCGTGTTCCTGCTGGGCAAGGACCTGAACACCTTCAAGGAAATCGCTGAAGGCCTGCTCAACGGCAGCGCCGAGCTGCGCCTGAAGTCCACCACCGATCCTCAGATCCGCGAGCGGCTGGAAGCCCTGCTGAAGCTGTACGAGCAAACCCGCACCGACGCTGGTGCCATTCTGGGCAACCTGCAAGGTCTGGTGGCGGCCCGCGAGGCGCAGGCCGGCGTGATCGGCGACAGCGAGCCGTTGCGGACGGGTCTCGAGAGCCTTCAGAGCCAGCTGTCTGCCGCCTCCGGTCTGGGCGGGGGTGAGCTGTTCGCCATGGTGGCGTCGGCGCTGTTTGCGCTGGCCTGTGGCGCGGCGCTGGCGTATGTCCAGTTGCTCGAAAGCCGCCAGCGTCAGCTGATCGCAGAAAGCCAGCGTGTGGCGGCCGAAGCGCAACAGCAGGACGCCAAGCGCGTCAATGATGCCAACCAGGCCGCCATTCTGCGGCTGATGAACGAACTGCAGACGGTGGCCGAAGGCGATCTAACGCAGGAAGCCACGGTGACGGAAGACATCACCGGTGCCATTGCCGACTCGGTGAACTACACGGTGGAAGAACTGCGATCGCTGGTGGGCAACGTGCAAGCCACGGCAACACGGGTGGCCCAGACGACGTCGGCGGTGGAGAGCACCTCGACCGAACTGCTGGCCGCGTCCACGGAACAGCTGCGCGAAATCCGCGAAACCGGCCAGTCGGTGCTGGACATGGCGCAGCGCATCAACGACGTCTCCGGACAAGCGCAGGAATCGGCTCGTGTGGCCCGCTCGTCTCTGCAAGCCGCAGAGTCCGGTCTGCAGGCTGTGCAGGACGCCATCGGTGGTATGAACGCCATCCGCGACCAGATCCAGGAAACCTCCAAGCGCATCAAGCGGCTGGGCGAGTCGTCGCAGGAGATTGGTGAAATCACCGAGCTGATTTCCGACATTACCGAACAGACCAACGTGCTGGCCCTGAACGCCGCCATCCAGGCCGCGTCCGCCGGTGAAGCCGGTCGCGGCTTCTCGGTGGTGGCGGAAGAAGTGCAGCGCCTGGCCGAACGCTCCGCAGATGCCACACGCCAGATTGCTGCGCTGGTGAAGGCGATTCAGACCGACACGCAGGACGCGGTGGCCGCCATGGAGCGCTCCACGCAGGGTGTGGTGGAAGGGGCCAAGCTGTCCGACAACGCCGGTACCGCCCTGTCCGAGATCGACCGCGTGTCGCGCCGTCTGGCCGAGCTGATCGAGCAGATCTCCAGCGCCACGCTACGCGAAGCCGAGTCTGCCAACGAAGTGGCCGGCAACATCCAGCACATTTTCGCGGTGACCGAGCAGACCGGTGAAGGTACGCGTTCGACCGCCGCGCAGGTGCGTGAGCTGTCCTCCATGGCCGAGGAACTGAGGCAGTCGGTGGCCCGATTCAAGATCGCCTGATCGGCCGTCAGGCCTGACCCAACATGCTCGATACCCAAGACCACGCCCCGACCGATACGCCTCTCAACGACCTGGGGCCGCTGGCCTGGGTGTTTGAGGAGTTGCGCAAGTCGCTGGAGGGTGCCAACAAGGCCATCCGGCGGTTCATCCGGGAGTCCGAGCAGGCGCGCCACAGCGACCTGGAAGCGGTCGACCCCGGGGCCTTGCGTGTGGCCCGGCAGCAGCTTCACCAGGCGGTGGGTGCGCTCGAGGTGGTCGGTCTCGCGGCCCCGGCGCAGGTGCTGCGGGGCATGGAGGCGGCAGTCCAGCGGTTCGTGCAGCGCCCGCTCAGTTGCACCGATGAGGCGGCGGGCAAGGTCGAGCGCGCGAGCTTCGCCCTGATCGAGTACCTCGAGGCGGTGCTGAACGGCAAGCCGGTGCCGCCGGTGGCGCTGTTCAGCCAGTACCGCGAGGTGCAGGAGCTGGCGGGTGCCGAGCGCGTCCATCCGGCCGACCTGTGGTCGTTTGACCGGCGGGGGGTGGAGGCGCCAGCGCCTGCCGGGGTGCCGCCGATGAAGGTGGATCCACAGGTGCGCTCGCTGTTCGATCGGCTCGTGCTGCTGGTGGTCAAGACCAACAGCCGTGCTGCCTCGACGCAACTCTCGCGCATGTGTGCCAGCCTGGCCGCTGGTGCGCAGCAACCCCGTGCGGTCACGTTCTGGCGAACAGCCGCGGCCTATTTCGAGGGTTTGTCGCAGAACCTTCTCGTGCCAGATGTCTATGCAAAGAGGGCGGCCTCCCGCATCCTGCTGCAGCTGGCCGGTCTGGTGCAAGGTGGTGCGCGCGCCGATGTGTCCGAGACGCTGTTGCACGACCTCCTGTTCTTCTGTGCCCAGGCGCGTCCTATGCCGGGCACACCGGCGCCTCATCTCGAAGCGGTGCGCGCGGCGTTCGGTCTCAGCGATGCCGCGCCGGTGGACTACAGCCAGGCCACGTTGGGGCGTTTCGACCCCGCGTTGTTGGTGCAGGCCCGCAAGCGGATCAATGCGGGCAAGGAGTCGTGGTCGCTGCTGGCGGGTGGCGACCTAAGTCGTGCGCGGTCGGTGCTCGACCAGTACACCCTGATCGGCGAGTCGCTGCTCAAGCTGCATCCGGCCAGCACCGGACTGGCCCGCTCGCTCGTCAAGGCGGCCGAGCACGTGGCGCGCTCACCCGGGAACGTCAAGCCCGAGTTGTCAATGGAGGTCGCGACCACCACCCTGTACCTGGAAGCGGCGTTCGACGATTTTGATCCCAACGATGCAACACTGACCGACCGCACCCAGTTGCTGGCCGAGCGTCTGGAGAGGGTGCTGGCGGGCGAGTCTGCCCAGCCCCTCGAACCGTGGATGGAGCAGCTCTACCGCCGCGTCAGCGATCGCCAGACGCTGGGCAGCGTGGTCGGCGAACTGAAGGTGGCGCTGGGCGAGGCGGAGAAGTCGCTGGACCAGTTCTTCCGGGCGCCGAAGGAAAAGGCGGGGCTGCACGTGGCAGTGTCCCAGCTGGTGCAGATGCGCGGCGTGCTCTCTGTGCTGGGCCTTGAACAGGCGGTGCAGACCGTCTCCCGCATGCGCGCGACGGTCGAGCAAATCCTGGACACCGAAATCGACGAGGACATGGCCCGAGAGGCCGGAACCTTCCAGCAGCTGGGCAACAACCTCAGCGCCCTGAGTTTCCTCGTGGACATGCTCAACTACCAGCCAGCGCTGGCGAAGAAGCTGTTCGTGTTCGACGACCAGGCGGGCGAGCTCCGGCCGCTCATGGGGCGGATGGCTCCGGAAGTGCCGGTGTCCCTTCCTTCGCAGCACGCAGCTGCAACGCTGAGCCAGGACGTCCAGCGCGTGGTCGAAGGCGCCCAGAACAATGTGGACCTGGCCGAACTGAGCGAACAGCTTGACTCCCTGGCCGACCAGGCATCGCTGGCCGAACAGGAGGGGGTGGCACGCGCCGCGCGCGAGGCGGCCCAGGCCGTGGTCGGCAGCGACGCCGTGGCCGGTGCCCAGGCACTGGTGGGATTGGCCCAGTCGGGCGTTCCGGCGGTGCCTGTGGCGCAGGTGGCCCCGGTCAGCACGCCGCCCGATGACGATGGCGAAGACGATCTGCGCGACATCTTCCTGGAGGAAGGTCGTGAAGTGGTGGGCAACGGACTGGCCGCGCTCAAGGCGCTGCGCCACGAACCCGGTCAGCTGGAGCAGCTCACGATTCTGCGCCGTGCGTTCCACACCCTCAAGGGCAGCTCCCGGATGGTGGGGCTGGGTGAGTTTGGTGAAGCCGCCTGGGCGATGGAACAGGTTCTCAACTCGGTGTTGGCCGAGCAGCGGCCCGCCGAGCCGGCGCTGCTGTCGCTGGCGCAGGAAGCCATGACCGAGCTGGGCCGCTGGGTGGAGGACATCGACCAGAACCAGGACGCGCACTGGAAGGCCCAGCCCTTCCGCAACAGCGCCCAGGCTTGGCGCGATCGGCGGGAACACCTGCCGCTGGAGGGTACCCTGCCAGAGTCGGCGGTGGAAGCTGTCGAGGTTGTTGAACTGACCGAGCCGGCGGCCGAAGAACCGGTGGTGTCGATCGAGGTCGAAACGGATGACGCGTCTGCGGTGGACCTGGGCGTGGGCGCACAGGAGTCTGGCGACGCCCTGGTGATGGAGCTTGATCTTCCCGAGCCTGTGCCGTCGGAGCATGCATCGCTCGTTGATCCGGTCGAGTCCGGAGCGGGTGGTGAGGATGCGGAATCTCCCGCGCAGGTGGACCCCGCAGACGAGAATCCATCCATCTTCGACGAGATCTCTCTCGATCTGGAGGCGGAGCTTCCACAGGCGCAGGACTTGCAGGATTCCATGCCTGCTGCGCTGTTCAATCCGGCCGAGCCCGACAGCGTGCAGGTGATTGAGCTCGACGCAGTGGCGATGCCGACGCCAGAGCCGGTGCTGGTGGAAGAGCCCATGAGCGCCTCGGGACCTGCTGAGGACGATGAGGCACCGGACGTCGACGTGGGTGAGGAAGCCGCAGACATCGCCGTGCCTTCCGATGCCGTGGCGGACGAGATGCTCGACGAGCAGACCCGCGCCATCGGGCCGCTGCGCATCGGCATCCGTCTCTACAACGTCTATCTCAACGAGGCGGATGAATGGTCGCGTCGGCTGGGTGTGGCGCTGTCCGAGTGGTCGCTGGAGCAGCACGAACGCCTGCCCGAGCAGGCCGAGGCGCTGGCACATTCGCTGGCAGGAAGCTCGGCGACGGTGGGCTTCCAGCCCCTGTCGGATATTGCACGGGCGTTGGAGCACGCATTGGCGCTGGTCGGTTCGCACCAGCGCGCGGGCCAGCCGGCGACCGATGCGCAGGCACAGCTTTTCGTGGCCGCCGCCGAGGACATCCGCCGCCTGCTGCACCAGTTTGCGGCGGGTTTCTACAAGGAGCCCAATCCCGAACTGCTGGCGGGTCTGGAGGCGTTGCTGCACCTGCCCACGCCAACCGAGTCGGACGCAGTCAGTGAGTCTACGACCGATGAGCCATCGCTGGACAACGAACTGAACACGCAATGGGATGCGTCGTCCATCGACACCGGGACGCCGGTCGACAGCGTGGAGCCTGTCATGGTGGTGGACGAAGAGCCGCTGCACGTGGCACCCGAGGTCCTCGACGCCGAGTCGCTTGTACTGGCGGACGACGACACGACGCTGTCGCCCTTATCAGAAATGGACGAACCCAGGGGGCCTGTCCAGGACATCGACGACGACATCGATGCGATGGACACGATCGATGTGGACCTGTTCCCGATCTTCTCCGACGAAGCACAGGAGTTGCTGCCTCTGCTGGGTGGTGCCCTGCGCCAGTGGATCGCGCGACCGGACAACGGCAGTGCACGCGCCGAGGTGCTTCGCAACCTGCACACGCTCAAAGGCAGCGCCCGGCTCGCAGGCGCGTTGCGTCTGGGCGAAATGGCGCACCGGATGGAAACCTCGGTTGAACGCCTGGGCACCGACACCCCGCAGACCGGGGAGCTGGAGCCCCTGCAGTCCGCCTACGACGCCCTGTGCGCCCGCTTCGACCTGCTCCGCAGCACCGATCCCGCCTCTCATGGCGTGGTGCAGACCGCGCCGGAGCAAGCCGCCGAGCCACCACTGTCGATCACGGTCGAGGACGAGGTTGTGGTGGGTTCCGGGGAGGCTGTGGTCTCGTCGGAAGCCGCTGCTTCGGTGGCGGTGCCTCAGGGTGCCGGACTGAGTGGCCTGTCTCTTCAGCAGGCGCCGGTGCCGGTGCCACAACGTGCAGGAGCCGCCGTCCGGGTCCGTCCGGAGTTGCTGGACCGCCTGATGAACCAGACCGGTGAGGTCATGATCACCCGCTCGCGCATGGAGTCCCAGCTGGTGACCCTGCGCGGCTCGCTCAAGGACCTGACGGGCAACCTCGACCGTTTGCGCCATCAGCTGCGCGACATCGAACTGCAGGCCGAAACGCAGATGCAGTCGCGCCTGGCGCAGGCGCGCGATGCCGAACTCGCGTTCGACCCGCTGGAATTCGACCGTTTCACGCGCGTACAGGAACTGACCCGCATGATGGCCGAGTCGGTCAACGACGTGGCCACGGTGCAGCGCAATCTGCAGCGTGCGGTCGAAGCGACCGAGGACGGGCTGGTCGCGCAGGGGCGCCAGACCCGCGAGTTGCAACGCGACCTGCTGCGCACCCGCATGGTGGAGTTCGAAGGCATTTCCGAGCGCCTGTACCGCGTGGTGCGCCAGGCCTCGAAGGAGACGGGCAAGCAGGTGCGGCTGGACATCACGGCCGGTCACATTGAAATGGACCGCGGCGTGCTGGACCGGATGACGGCGGCGTTCGAACACCTGCTGCGCAACAGCGTCGTGCATGGCATCGAATCGCCCGAGCGCCGGCTTAAAAAGGGCAAGCCCGCCGAGGGTCACATCGAGATCCGGCTGGCGCAGGAGCTCAACGACGTCTCGGTGACGTTCGAGGACGACGGCGCGGGCATCGATCTGGCGCGTCTGCGCGAAAAAGCCCTGGCCCAGGGGCTGGTGCCCGCCGACGCGGTGTTGTCCGACGACGAAGCTGCGCAGCTGATCTACACCCCTGGCCTGAGCACGGCTGCCGAGGTGTCCTCGCTGGCGGGGCGCGGTGTTGGCATGGACGTGGTCCGCAACGACGTGGTGGCGCTCGGTGGCCGCATCGAGACCCACACCCACGCGGGGCAGGGCAGCAGCTTCAAGCTGGTGCTGCCGCTGACCACCGCCGTCACGCAGGTGGTGATGCTGCGTGCGGGTGAACTGACGGTCGGTGTGCCGTCGACGCAGGTCGAACTGGTTCGCCGTGTCAGCGCCGACGAGCTGGCGCAGGCGTACGCCAGAAAGACGCTCATGGTCGGCGGCGAGGAGGTGCCGTTCTACTGGGCAGGGGCTCTGCTCCAGTCGACACCGCAATCGCAGGAAACACAGACCCGCACGCTGCCGGTGGTGATCTTCCGAAGTGCGGCGCAGCGCGTGGCGATGCACGTGGACGAGGTGCTGGGCAACCAGGAAGTCGTGGTGAAGAACCTCGGTCCGCAGCTCTCGCGTCTGCCCGGTCTGGCCGGCATGTCGGTCCTGGCCTCTGGCGCGGTGGCGCTGATCTACAACCCGGTGGCGCTGGCCACGGTGTACGGCGACCAGGTGCAACCCTGGATCGAGGGCCGGCTGCACCGCGACGCGGCGTCGTCCGAGGGCGCTCCCGAGCTGCCGGTCGAGGCGGCGGTCAGTGCCGTACCGCTGGTGCTGGTGGTCGACGACTCGATCACGGTGCGCCGCGTGACGCAGCGCCTGCTGCAGCGTGAAGGCTACCGCGTGACGCTGGCGGCCGATGGCCTGCAGGCGCTGGAGCGTCTGCAGCAGGAGCGCCCGACCGTGGTGCTGTCGGACATCGAGATGCCGCGCATGGACGGTTTCGACCTGGTGCGCAACATCCGCAACGATCCGCGCCTGTCCGACCTGCCGGTGATCATGATCACGTCGCGCATCGCGGAGAAGCACCGCGAGCACGCCCGCGAGCTGGGCGTGGACCACTACCTGGGCAAGCCTTACTCGGAAGACGAGCTGCTGGCCCTGGTGGCGAACTACGCGCAGGCCGCAGCCAACGCCTGACCACTGGTCGCCTGGCGGCCGGCTGATCAGGGTCAGCGCTTGACCACCGCGTAGCGTTCCAGCGTGCGCTCGCGGGCGATGGCGTGGTCGACGATCGGGTTCGGGTAGGTCTGGCCCAGGCGCACATCCGCCGCCACCAGTTCCAGTTCGGGCGCCTTCCAGGGAGCGTGGATCGCCGCGTCGGACAACCCTGCCAGCTGTGGCAGGTAGCGGCGGATGAACTTGCCCTGGGGGTCGAACTTCTCGCTCTGCGTCACCGGGTTGAAGATGCGGAACCAGGGCTGGGCGTCGCAGCCGGTCGAGGCCGCCCACTGCCAGCCGCCGTTGTTGGCGGCCAGGTCGAAGTCGATCAGCTTCTCGGCGAAGTAGCGCTCGCCCCAGCGCCAGTCGATGCCCAGGTCCTTCACCAGGAAGCTGGCCACCACCATGCGCAGCCGGTTGTGCATGTAGCCGGTCTGGTTGATCTGGGCCATGGCCGCGTCCACCAGCGGGTAGCCGGTGCGGCCCTCGCACCAGGCCGCGAACAGCGCCTGCGCGTGTTTGCCATGTTCGAAGCGCACCTTGTCGTACTCGGGGCGGAATGCCTTGCTCACCACGTGCGGAAAGTTGGCCAGGATCTGGTGGTAGAAATCGCGCCAGATCAGCTCCGACAGCCAGGTGCTGGCCCCCTTCATGCCCTGCAGGTGCATCTGCCAGGCCAGCGAGGCCAGCTGGCGGACCGACGCCGTGCCGAAGCGCAGGTGCACGCTCAGGTAGCTGGGGCCCTTGACCGCCGGAAAGTCGCGCGCGGTGTCGTAGCGCTCGATGCGCTCCATGAAGTCCGCCAGCAGGGTCTGGGCACCGCTGGCGCCGGTGGGCATGGGCAGCTTCGACAGGTTGGTGGTTTCGAAGTCCAGATCGGAAAGTCGGGGCAGAGGCCCGTCCATCGCCTCGGGCAGCGGCGCGAGGGCTGTTGCGTACTTGTCGGTCGGGTAGGCCTTGAGGAAAAACGGCTCGATCTTGCGCAGCCAGGCGTTCTTGTAAGGGGTGAACACGCCGAAGGGTTGGCCGGCCTGGGTCAGCACCTCGCGACGCTCGAAGATCACATGGTCCTTGTGGCTGTGCAGCATGACGCCGGCGTGCGCCAGCGCACCCAGCACCTGGGCATCGCGGGCCAGCGCCGAGGGCTCGTCGTCGTGGTTGGTGAACACCGCCTGCACGTGCAGCTGCCGGGCCAGCCGGGGAATGTCTTCGCGCGCCGCGGCGTGCCGCACGATGAGGCCGGTGCGCTCGCGGCCGTGGCGGGCGCCCAGGGCGCGCAGCTCGGCATCGAGTTCGAGCACGCTGGCGTGGATGAACTCCACCCGCCGGTCGGACCGCGGCAGCGGGTCGAGGATCTCGGTGTCGAACACAAACACGCACCAGACCTGGCGGCAGTGCTTGAGCGCATGGTGAAGCGCGGCATTGTCCTGCACCCGCAGGTCGCGCCGGAACCACATCAGTCCTCTGTCGTAGCGTGTCATCGGGTGCTGCCAGGTGAGGGCGGGGCGGGCACGGGCCGCCGCTTAAAATTGCGCCATGACTGCGGATTCTGCCCCGATCAATCTCACCAATCACTTCCTGATTGCAATGCCCGGGCTGAACGACGAGCTGTTCGGCCGCAGCGTGGTGTTCATGTGCGAACACAGCGAGCGCGGCGCGCTCGGACTCGTGATCAACAAGCCTTCCGACATCCTGCTGCCCGGACTGTTCGCCAAGGTCGACCTGGTGCTGGGGCGCGACGATCTGCGCGATCAGCCCGTGTTCCAGGGCGGTCCCGTGCAGACCGAGCGCGGTTTCGTGCTTCACGAAGCCATCGACGCGGGTGAAGGCGAGTCGGTCTACGCCTCCACGCTGTCCATTCCCGGCGGGCTGGAGATGACGACCTCGCGCGATGTGCTCGAAGCCATCGCCTCGGGCGCGGGTCCACGCAAGGTGTTTGTCTCGCTGGGCTACGCGTCCTGGGGAGAGGGACAGCTCGAATCCGAGATCACCGAAAACAGCTGGCTCACGGTGGCCGCCGACCCAGCGCTGATTTTCGACACGCCGGTGTCGCAACGCTATGAGAAGGCGATGGGCCTGCTGGGTCTGGCGCCCTGGATGCTGTCCCCCGATGCCGGACACGCCTGACGCCATGGACGTGCCGGCCGCCTGCCAGACCTTTCTGGCCTTTGACTTCGGACTCAAGCGCACCGGTGTGGCCAGCGGCAACCGCCTGACCCGCACAGCCACGCCGCAGGCCACCATCGCCGCCGAAGGCGACGCGCGCTTCGCGAAGCTCGCCGAGCGCATCAAGGAGTGGCAGCCCGACGCCCTCGTCGTCGGCGTGCCGTTCCACCCCGACGGCGCCCCCCACGAGAACACCTTGCGCGCACAGAAGTTCGCACGCCGGCTGCGCGGCCGCCACGGCCTGCCGGTGTACGAGGTCGACGAACGCTACTCGACCACCGAGGCCCACGCACTGGGGGCCAAGGACGCCGATGCGGCCAGCGCCTGCATCATCCTGGAACAGTTTCTGAGGAGCCTGCCGTGATCCAAAACATCCAGCTCGACGCCGAGCTGCTCTATGCCGAACTTCGCGAAGGCGTCCAGGCGCTGATTGCCGCCACCCCGCAACCGGTGGTGCTGGCCGGCATCACCTCGGGCGGTGCCTGGCTGGCCGAGCGCCTGCAGCGCGACCTGGGCCTGCCCGGCGACGCCGGTGTGATCTCCTCGTCCATGCACCGCGACGACTTCGCGCAGCGCGGCCTGTCGATCTCGGCCCAGACCGTGCTGCCCTATGAAGTGGACGGTGCGAACGTGGTGCTGATCGACGACGTGCTCTACACCGGCCGCACCCTGCGCGCCGTGATCAACGAGCTGTTCGACTACGGCCGTCCCGCGAGCGTGCAACTGGCGGTGCTGGTCGACCGCGGCGGTCGCGAGCTGCCCATCCAGGCCAATATCTGCGCCGCCACCCTGACCCTGCCCGCCAACCAGTTGCTGGAGCTGGCGCGCGACAGCGAGGGGCGCTTCCGATTCGTGCTGGAAACCAAGGAAAACTGACGTGCCACGCAACCCCCAGCTGAACAAGAACGGCGAGCTGATCCACCTGCTCTCCACCGAAGGCCTCTCGCGCGACATCCTCACCCATATCCTCGACACCGCGTCGAGCTTCGTGAGCGTGAGCGACCGCGAGGTCAAGAAGGTGCCGCTGCTGCGCGGCAAGAGCGTGTTCAACCTGTTCTTCGAGAACAGCACCCGCACCCGCACCACCTTCGACATCGCGGCCACGCGCCTGTCGGCCGACGTCTACACGCTGGACATCGCGCGCAGCTCCACCGCCAAGGGCGAGTCGCTGCTGGACACCATCGCCAACCTGTCGGCCATGGCGGCCGACATCTTCGTGGTGCGCCACAGCGAATCGGGAGCGCCCTATCTCATCGCCCAGCATGTGGCCCCGCACGTGCACGTGGTCAATGCCGGCGACGGCCGCCACGCGCACCCCACGCAGGGCCTGCTGGACATGTACACCATCCGGCACTACAAGAAGGACTTCACCAAGCTCTCGGTGGCCATCGTCGGCGACGTGCTGCACTCGCGCGTGGCGCGCTCAGACATCCACGCGCTCACCACGCTGGGCTGCCCCGACGTGCGCGTGGTCGGCCCGCGCACCCTGGTGCCCAGCGACCTCTCGCATCTGGGTGTGCGGGTTTGCCACACGCTGGAAGAAGGCATCAAGGACTGCGACGTGGTGATCACCCTGCGGTTGCAGAACGAGCGCATGAGCGGCGCCCTGCTGCCATCGAGCCAGGAGTACTTCAAGAGCTTCGGTCTGACCACCGAGCGCCTGCGCTGGGCCAAGCCGGACGCCATCGTCATGCACCCGGGGCCGATCAACCGCGGCGTCGAGATCGAGTCCGCCGTGGTCGATGGACCGCAGAGCGTGATCCTGCCGCAGGTCACGTTCGGCATCGCCGTGCGCATGGCCGTGCTGGGCATTGTGGCCGGGAACGAGGCATGAGCTCAAGGAAAGAGGCTGCTGCGCGCGCTCTCTGGAGCCCCGCGGTGCGCGGGCTGCACGCCTACGTGCCCGGCGAACAACCGCAGGGCACGGGCTGGATCAAACTCAACACCAACGAGTGCCCGTACCCGCCATCGCCGCGCGTGCTCGAAGCGGTGCAGGGCGCGGCCGACGAACGCCTGCGCCTCTACCCCGACCCCACCGCGCTGGCGCTGCGCCAGACCATTGCGAAGCGCTTCGGGCTGACGCCCGAGCAGGTGTTCGTCGGCAACGGCTCCGACGAGGTGCTGGCCCACGCGTTCTGCGCCCTGCTGCGCCACGGCCGGCCTGTGCTGTTCCCGGACGTCAGCTACTCGTTCTACCCGGTGTACTGCGCGCTCTACGGCATCGAGCCGCAGCCGATCCCTCTGGACGATGCCTTCCGCGTGCGCGTGGCCGACTACCGGCGCGGCAACGGCGGCATCGTGCTGCCCAACCCGAACGCCCCGACGGGCATCGCTCTCTCTCTGTCCGAACTGACCCAGCTGCTCGAAAGCAACCCGGGCTCGGTGGTGGTCATCGACGAAGCCTATGTGGACTTCGGCGCGGAGAGCGCCGTGGCGCTGATCAATCGTTTCCCGCAGCTGCTGGTGGTGCGCACGCTGTCGAAGTCGGCCGCTCTGGCCGGGCTGCGCGTCGGTTTTGCCATGGGCCACACCTCGCTGATCGAGGCGCTGCACGTGGTCAAGGACAGCTTCAACTCCTACCCGCTGGACCGGCTGGCGCTGGCCGGCGCGCAGGCGGCCATCGAGGACGACGGGCACCTGCAGGCGCTGTCGGCGCGCATCACCGCCAGCCGCCAGTGGCTGGAACAGCAGCTCGACGGCCTGGGTTTCGACTGCCTGCCGTCGAGCGCCAACTTCCTGTTCGTGCGCCACACCAGCGCGCGCGCGGCCGACCTGTTCAGCGCCCTGCGCGAGCGCCGCATCCTCGTGCGCCACTTCAAGCAGCCCCGCATCGACAACCACCTGCGCATCACCATCGGCACCCAGGCCGAGTGCGAGGCCCTGGTCGATGCGCTGCGGCACATCCTGTCCACGTCCTCTTCCGCCGGGGCATCGATCTCCGCACCGATAGGCACACCATGAAGATCCTGATCCAGAACGGCCGCGTCATGGACCCGGCCAGCGGCCGCGACGAGCTGGCCGACATCGCGATTGCGGCCGGCCGCATCATCGCCATCGGCAAGGTGGCGCCCGACTTCCACCCCAACCGCAGCATCGACGCCTCGGGCCTGGTGGTCGCGCCCGGCCTGGTCGATCTGGCCGTGCGCCTGCGCGAGCCCGGCCAGGAACATGCCGCCATGCTGGAGAGCGAGATGGCCGCGGCCGTCGCCGGCGGCGTCACGTCGCTGGTCTGCCCGCCCGACACCGACCCGGTGCTGGACGAACCGGGCCTGGTGGACATGCTCAAGTTCCGCGCCGAGAAGCTGCACCAGTCGCGCGTGTTCCCGCTGGGTGCGCTCACGCGCGGCCTCAAGGGCGAGGTGCTGACCGAGATGGCCGAGCTGACCGAGTCCGGCTGCATCGGCTTCGGCCAGGCCGAGGTGCCCATCGTCAACGCGCAGGTGCTGCAGCGCGCGCTGCAGTACGCCGCCACCTTCGGCTACACCGTGTGGCTGCGCCCGCAGGACTTCTGGCTCGGCAAGGGCGTGGCCGCCAGCGGCCCGCTGGCCACGCGCATGGGCCTGGCCGGCGTGCCGGCCGCGGCCGAAACCATCGCGCTGCACACCTTGTTCGAGCTGCTGCGCGGCGTGCACAAGAGCAGCCAGTCGGCGGGCGAGAAGGGCGTGCACGTGCACCTGTGCCGCATCAGCAGCGCCGCTGGCCTGGCCCTGGTGCGCCAGGCCAAGGCCGAGGGCCTGCCGGTGAGTTGCGATGTCAGCGTGCACAACCTGCACCTGACCGATGTGGACATCGGCTTCTACGACAGCCGCATGCGCCTGCAGCCGCCGCTGCGCCAGCAGCGCGACCGCGAGGCTTTGCGCGCAGGGCTGGCCGACGGCACCATCGACGCCCTGGTGTCCGACCACAACCCGGTGGATGCCGACGCCAAGGTGCTGCCCTTTGCCGAAGCCGAGCCCGGCGCCACCGCGGTGGAGCTGCTGCTGGGGCTGGCCGCCAAGTGGGCGCAGCAGGACGGCCTGGGCCTGATGCAGGCGCTGGCTGTGCTCACCGGTGGCCCGCAGGCCGTGCTGGGCAGTGCGCTGGGCACGCTGCAGCACAGCGTGGGCCAGATCAGCGTGGGCGGCGCGGCCGACCTCTGCCTGTTCGACCCCAACGCCAGCTGGGCGGTGGACCCGGCCGCCTTGCGCAGCCAGGGCAAGCACACCCCGTTCGAAGGCCACGAGATGCCGGTGCGCGTGCGCGCCACGCTGGTGGCCGGCCAGGTGGCCTACGAGGCGGCCCGGGCCGCGGCGTGAGCGGCCGGCGGCGTTCGGCCCTGGCCGCGGGGTGGCGCATCCTGCGCGCCCTGGGCCATGTGCTGCGCGGCCTGTGGATCATCCGCAGCGAGTTCGGCCAGCTCACGCCCGAGGCGACCGACCTGCTGGTGCGCGAGTGGACCCGCCAGATGCTGGGCATCCTCGGCGTCACGCTGCAGGTGCGCGGCACACCGCCGGCGCACGGCCCGCTGCTGGTGGTGGCCAACCACATCTCCTGGCTCGACATCCTGGTCATGAACGCGGCGCGGCCGTCGCACTTCGTGTCCAAGGCCGACGTCAAGGCCTGGCCGGTGATCGGTGCGCTGGTGACCGGTGCGGGCACGCTCTACATCGAGCGCGAGAACCGGCGCGACGCGATGCGCGTGGTGCACAAAATGGCCGAACACCTGCGCGGGGGCGACATCCTGGCGGTGTTTCCCGAGGGCACCACCGGCGATGGCCAGACCCTGCTGCCCTTCCACGCCAACCTGATCCAGGCCGCGATCGCGGCCGAAGCGCCGGTGCTGCCGGTGGGACTGAGCTACATCGACCCGGTGCATGGGCAGCGCCACGACGCGCCGCTGTTCATCGGCGACACCACGCTGCTGCAGTCGCTGTGGAACACGCTGCGCGCCACCGACGTGGTGGCGGTGGTGCACTACGGCGAGCCGCAGCGCTCCCAGGGCCGCGACCGACGCAGCTGGGCGCAGAACCTGCGCGATGCGGTGACCGCACTGCGCGAGGGCTGATTTTTCTTACTGCGCCTTCGCGCGCGTCAGCATCAGTTCGGTGTTGGCCTTGCGGTCGGCGTTGACCTTCTGCACCGCGGGGCGCTCGCCGATGCGCCTGAGGTAGTCGCGCACCGGCAGGTCCGCCAGCACGTCCTTGCCATAGATGATCTTGCTGGCGCTGCTGACCAGGGGCAGGTGCACCGCGGCGCCCACGTCGGCCAGCGTGAATTCGGCGCTGCCGATGAAGGACGGGAAGCTCGCCAGGGTGGCGAACGCGGCCACGTTCTTCTCCAGCTGCTGGGCCGTCTTCTCCTTGGCCGCGTCGCTGATCTTGCCGCCGAAGAAGGCCTCGGGATAGAGGTTGCGCGCCACCAGTTCCAGGTGCAGCTCGATGAAGCGCAGCAGCTCGCGCGCCTTGGCCGCCGCAAAAGGGTCGGCCGGCAGCAGCGGGTGCTGCGGGTACTTCGCCTCCAGGTATTCGAGGATCACGGTCGACTCGCACAGCGGGCCTTCGTCGGTCTTCAGGTAGGGCACCTTGCCCAGCGGGCTGGCCGCCCGGTCGGCCTGGCCGACCCAGACCAGTTCTTCCTGGAAAGGGACGTCTTTTTCGAGCAGGGCGAGCTTGACCTTGTTGTAGTAGTTGCTGGCCGAGAAGCCGCAGAGGGTGAGCATGGGGTGTGTCTCCTGGAGGTTGGGCGAACAGCGGCATCGTAGGGGCCGCGGGTTCCGGGATGCGTCGCCCACAGGACCGCGCTGTTAACATCGCGCGATGTCTTTCCTGCGCCTGCGTCGCCGTTTTGCCGCCTGGCTGGCCCTTGTGGCCATGCTGCTGGGCGCGCTCGCGCCGACCATCGCGCAGGCCCGGATGGGCGGCAGCGACCGCGCCGACTGGCTGGAAATCTGCACCACCACCGGCATGGTCTGGGTCCAGGCCGACACCGGCGAACTGGCGCAGAAGATCGATGGCCAGCCCGCTGGCTCCGATGCCAGCCCGCACTGCCCCTGGTGCACCCTGCACGGTGGCGCCAGCGGCCTGCCCCCGGTGGAGGCCGTGGCCGCGCTGCCGGCTCCGCTGGCCGAGCAGCCTCCGGCGTTCTACCGCGCCCCCCTGACCGATACGGTCTGGGCGACCGCCCGTTCCCGGGCGCCTCCGCTGAGCCTCTGAAAACCCGCGCCGTGGCGCGCTCCTGCGGGAGTGCGCCTGTGTTGTCCGTTTTTCGGAGGTGCCATGCCTCTCGTCCCCGTTTCCTCTTCGCTGTCTCATCGCGCCACAGGGCGTCGGCAGTGCCTGCTGTGGCTGGCGGCCGGTGCCGCCGGGCTGCTGTCGGGCTGTGACCGGCTGTCCCCTGGTGGCCAACCGGCGACGCCCTCGTTCAAGGGCATCGACATCACCGGGGCCGACTACGCCCGCGGTTTTTCGCTGACCGACTTCAACGGGCAGACCCGCACCCTGGCCGACTTCCAGGGCCGGGTCGTGATGCTGTACTTCGGCTTCGTGCAGTGCCCCGATGTCTGTCCGACGGCGCTCACGCGCGCCGCGGCGGTGATGGAGCGGCTGGGCCCCCGGGCCGGCGATCTGCAGGTGGTCTTCGTGACCGTGGACCCGGAGCGCGACACGCCTGAGCTGCTGCGCGAGTACATGGCCGCCTTCCACCCCAGCTTCCTGGCCCTGACCGGCAATGCCGAGCAGATCGCGCAGACCGCGAAGGACTTCCGCGCTTTCTACAAGAAGGTGCCCACCGGCAGCAGCTACACCATGGACCACACGGCGCTGAGCTACCTGTTCGACCGCCAGGGCCGCATCCGCGTGGCGCTGCGGCACGAACAGACCGCCGACGACTACATCGCCGACGTCCTGGCGCTGCTGGATGCGCCAGTGCCCTGATCCCTTTTCCCCAACCCCGTTTTTTCAACCCCAAGGAGTCCCCATGAAACACCTCATCAGCATTGCCCTCATCGCCGCGTCGGCCAGCGCCTTTGCACAGTCCTCGGTCGAGATCAAGGACCCCTGGGTCCGCGCGACCGTGGCCCAGCAGAAGGCCACCGGCGCCTTCATGCAGCTCACCGCCAAGGCCGACAGCAAGCTGGTCGAGGTCCAGTCGCCGGTGGCCGGCGTGGTCGAGATCCACGAGATGGCGATGGACAACAACGTGATGAAGATGCGCCAGATCCCCGGCCTGGCGCTGCCGGCCGGCAAGGCGGTCGAGCTCAAGCCTGGCGGCTACCACGTGATGCTGCTGGACTTGAAAGCCCAGGTGAAGGAGGGCGACGTGGTGCCGGTGACGCTGGTGTTCGAAGGCAAGGATGGCAAGCGCGAAACCGTCGAGGTCAAGGCCCCGGCCAAGCCGCTGGCTACCATGCCCGCCATGGCCAACAAGCCCGTACCGGCCGCCGAGCACAAGCACTGAGGCCCTGAGCCGCGCGCCCGATGACCCTGCTGTCCTGGCACCGCCTGTCCCGACGCCTGTCGGGCGGGCTGCTCGCCGCCCTGCTGCTGGCCACGCTGGCGCCCGCGGTCTCGCGCGCGCTCGCGGCCGGGCCGCCGCAGGACGGGCAGGACTGGGTCGAGCTCTGCACCGCGCAGGGCATGCAGTGGGTGCTGGCGAGCGAGCTAAGCGGCGACTCGGCCGCAGGCCCCGACGGTGAGCGTACGGGCGCGCTGGACCTGTGCGGCCACTGCACGCTCGCAGCCGAGCGGTTTGCGCCCCTGCTTCCGAACTGGCCCGCGCTGCCCGCGGTGGTGGCGAGCTGGCCCACCCCGTTCTTCTTCTCCACCGACCTCCGGTCCGCCGAGGCGCCCCGCGCCGCCGCGCGCGGCCCGCCGCTCCAGGGCTGATTCACCGGCGGGCCTGTCCCGCCTCGTCGGCCGCGGTGCACCGATGCACTCGGCCTCGTGAAGTCCGTTTCTGGAGTTGCCATGTCGAACCCTGTGAAAGAACCGGTGCGCCTGTGCGCCGGTCAAGACCCCCTTTTCAAGGCCGGTGCCACCGGTGGCCTGTGGCGCGTGCTCGACGGCACGGTGCGCCTGGACCGCGAGAGCGGCCCGTCCCGTCTGCCGGTGCTGATCGCCCTGCCGGGCGATCTGGTGGGCATCGAGTCGCTGTGTGACCAGCCCTACCAGTTCACCGCCATTGCCTTCACCGACTGCCGGCTGGCCCTGGTGCCGGTGACCACCGAGACCGAGCGCGAGGCCCTGCTGCGCGAGGCCCTGTTCCAGCAGCAGATGCGCACCCAGGACATGGCCACGCTGCGCACCGGCAACGTGCTGTCGCGGCTGGCCTGCCTGCTCCAGCTGCTCGGCCTGCCCTGGCAGGGCGCACAGGCGGCCGACGAGGCGCGTGCGGACGCGCTGCGCTCGGCCCTGCCTGCCCTGCGCGAGCTGGCCCAGATGGTGGACGCCAAGGCCGAAACCGTCTGCCGCGGCCTGGCCCAGCTGCTGCCTCCGCGCCGCCGCAAGAGCGGACCGGCCCGTGTCCACCCGCTGCCCCCGGTCGCGCCGACAGGGCTCGCGCCTTGGGTGTCGCCGTCCATGGCCATCGGCGCCCTGTCATGAACCTTCAGAAACCCCCATGCCACCCACCACCCCCCCGACGCTGGGCAAGTTCCACATGCTGGCCTGGCGCTGGCACTTCTACGCCGGCCTCTACGTCGTGCCCTTCCTCACCATGCTGGCCGTCACCGGCCTGGTGATGGTGTTCTTCACCGGCTTCCAGCACCGCCTGGGCCTGAACATCGACGTGCAGCCGCAGGCGACCTCCGTCCCGGTCGGCGCCATGGCGCAGGCGGTGCTGGCCCAGCGGCCCGGCGCACAGCTCAAGGAGTACGTGGCGCCGAAGTCCGACACGCGGCCGGCCTGGTTCGTGGTGACAGCGGACGGGCGCGACGAGGCCGTGGCCGCCAACCCCTACACCGGCGAGCTGCTGCGCACCGTGGACAAGGAGCGCACCGTGTTCGCCTGGGCCGAGAAGATCCACGGCACGCTGCTGCTCGGTGAACTGGGCGACCGGCTGATCGAGATCGCCGCCGGCCTGGGCATCGTGCTCATCGTCACCGGCGCCTACATGGCCTGGCCGCGCGGCGGGCAGGGCTGGGCCCGGGTGCTGATGCCCGACCTCTCGGCCAGGGGGCGCAGCGCCTGGAAATCGCTGCACGTGAGCGTGGCCTTCTGGGGCGGCCTGGTGCTGGCCTTGTTCCTTCTGACGGGGCTGGCCTGGGCGGGCATCTGGGGTGGCCATTTCGTGCAGCCCTGGGGCAGCTTCCCCGCCGCCAAGTGGGACGACGTGCCGAGGTCCGACGCGACGCACGCGGCGCTCGCCACCCCGGGCCTGAAGGAAGTGCCCTGGGGGCTGGAGCAGACGCCGATGCCGGCCTCCGGCTCCAGCGCTGGCCGGCCGGGCATCCCAGACGGCCAGCCGGTCAACCTCGACACGGTTGACGCCTACGCGCGCTCCATCGGCTTTGGCGGCCAGTTCCACATCGCCGTTCCTCAGGACGACACCGGCGTCTTCAGCATCAGCGCAGACAGCATTAGCGGCGACCTGAGCGACCCGACCGGCGACCGCTTCGTGCACCTGGACCAGTACACCGGCCGCGTGCTGGCCGAAGCTGCATTCGCCGACTACTCGCCCATGGCCAAGCTCATGGCCGTGGGCATCGCGCTGCACCAGGGCGACATGGGCCTGTGGAGCGCCTGGGCCAACGTGCTGTTCTGCCTGGCGGTGCTCTTCCTGTGCGTCAGCGGCATCGTGATGTGGTGGAAGCGCCGGCCCGCGAACGCCGGTCGTCTGGTGGCGCCGCGCGCACCCGCCGACGCCGCGCTCTGGAAAACCGGTGCGGTGGTGATGCTGGCGGTGGCGCTGGCGTTCCCGCTCTCGGGCGCGGTGCTGGTGGCGGTGCTGCTGCTGGACGGCTTGCTGATTTCGCGCATCCCGGCGCTCAAGCAGCGCCTGAACTGAAGCGGAGCGGGATCAGTCCAGCGCGCCGCCCACGCGCTGCAGATCGCCCCGGCCTCGCCGCTGCAGCGCTGTGGCCAGCAGGTGCTGCACGGCGCGCACCTGGGTGTCCAGCGGGAGCGCGAAGGCCCTGGGGCGCTCCGCGACCTGCTCGGGCAGCCAGGGCAGGTGCACGAAGCCGGCCTGCACGCTGCGGCGGCGCCGCAGGGCGTGCATCAGGCCATAGAACAGGTGGTTGCAGACGAAGCTGCCGGCGCTCAGTGACTCGGCCGCCGGCACGTCCTTGGCCTGCAGCGCCGCCACCAGGGCCTTGACCGGCAGGCGGCTGAAGTAGGCCGCCGGTGCGCCTGGCAGCACCGCACGGTCCAGCGGCTGCGCGCCCGCGTTGTCCGGGATGCGCGCGTCGTCCCGGTTGACGGCGATGCGCTCCACCGTCACGCCTTCGCGTCCGCCGGCCTGTCCGAGGCAGAGCACCAGGGCGGGTCGCTGAGCCGCCAGCTCCTGCTCCAGTGCGGCGATGGCGTCACCGAACACACAGGGCAGCACCAGAGAGGTCACCGGCCGGCCGCCGATGTGCTGGCCGTGCAGGGCCTGCGCGACGAGCGCGCTGGGGTTGAGGCGTTCGCCACCGAACGGCTCGAAGCCGGTGAGCAGGATGGACGGCGTGGTCCGGGCACCCGCCACCGGGGCCTCAGCGCAGGTGCACGCCCGGCGCGGGCGGCGTGGTCGCCGTGGCGCCGCGCTCGAAGGTGACCACGTGGTCGACCTCGGCCCGGATGCCGATCCACTCGCCCACCGCGTGGTTGTGGTGCGAGGGCACGTGCGTCATCAGCGTCTCACCGCTGGACAGGCGCAGTGTGTAGAGGAACTCAGAGCCGCGGAAGGCCTTGCGCACGATCTGCGCCTTCACCGGCGCCTCGTCGTCGTGCACGATGTCGTCGGCGCGCAGCAGCACGTCGCACAGCCCGGCCTCGTAGGCCGAGGGCAGCGGACATTCCTCGACATCCAGCAGCGCGCCCATGGGCGTCTGCACGATCACCTCGCCGGCCACCTGCTGGATCTGTGCCGGCGCGAACACGCCGTGGCCGATGAACTCGGCCACGAAGCGCGTGGCGGGCCGGTGGTAGAGCGCGTAGGCGTCGTCCCACTGGTGCAGGTGACCCTGGTGCATGACGCCGATCAGGTCGCCGATGGCGAAGGCTTCCAGCTGGTCGTGGGTGACGAAGAGGGCGGTGGCGCCGGCGGCCTTGAGGATGCCGCGCACCTCGTGCGCCAGCCGCTCGCGCAGGTCGACGTCGAGGTTGGAGAATGGTTCATCCAGCAGCAGCAGCCGGGGGTGCGGTGCCAGGGCGCGGGCCAGGGCCACGCGCTGCTGCTGGCCGCCGGAGAGCTCGTGCGGGTAGCGCGCCTGCATGCCGTCCAGCCCGACCAGCGCCAGCACCTCGGCCACGCGCTGCTCGCGTTCGGCGCGCGGCAGTTTGGCGATGCCGAAGGCCACGTTGCGGCCGACGTCGAGGTGTGGGAACAGCGCGTAGTCCTGGAACACCATGCCGATGCGCCTCCGCTCGGCGGGCACGTGCAGCGAGCCGTCGCTGACGGTTTCGCGCTCCAGCGTGATGCTGCCGGCGTGCGCACGTTCCAGTCCGGCGACCGCGCGCAGCAGCGTGGTCTTGCCGCAGCCCGAGGGCCCGATCAGCACGCCGATGTCGCCCGCACGAAGGCCGAGCGACACGCCGTCCACTGCGGGGTGGGACGAGCCGGAGTACTTGACGCTGAGCTGGCTGACCTGGAGGAACATGGTGGTCCATTGTAGATAACTACAATTCTCATTTGTGTTGTCCCGCATTTCCTCCACCGTTGGTCTGCTGCTGCTGGCCCTGGCGCTGACCCTGCCGGTGCTGGCGCTGCTGGCGTCCTGGTCCCAGTTCGACGCCGCGGCGCGCGAGGTGCTCGCGGAAATGTCGCGCACCGTGCTGCCGGACTACACCGTCACGTCGGTGGTGCTGTGCCTGAGCGTGGCGCTGGGTGTCGCGGTGGTGGGCATGGCCACCGCCAGCGCCGTCACCCTGTTCGACTTCCCCGGGCGGCGCGTGTTCGAGTGGGCGCTGCTGCTGCCGCTGGCCATGCCGGCCTATGTGGTGGCCTACGCCTACACCGACTTCCTGCAGTTCAGCGGTCCGCTCCAGGTCTGGATGCGCGAGAGCTTCGGCCTGCGCGGGCGGGTGTTCCCCGAGATCCGCAACACGCCCGGCGCGGTCTGGGTCTTCACCTTCTCGCTCTATCCCTATGTCTACCTGCTGGCGCGCACGGCACTGACCGAGCGCGCGGCGCAGCTGATGGAGGCTGCCCGCCTGCTGGGTGCGCCGCTGTCGCGCCGCATCCGCGAGGTGGCGCTGCCGCTGGCGCGGCCGGCGGTGGCGGCCGGTGTGGCGCTGGCACTGATGGAGACGCTGGCCGACTTCGGCGTGGCCAGCTACTTCGGCATCCAGACCTTCACCGCCGGCATCTACAAGGCCTGGCTGTCCATGGACATGCCGCTGGCGGCGGCGCAGCTGGCCACCATGCTGCTGGCGCTGGTGGCGCTGCTGCTGTGGCTGGAGCGGCGCGCGCAGCAGCGCATGCGCTTTGCCTCGCTGCGCGGCCAGCGCGCCGGCAGCGCCGACGCGCAGCCGGTGCCGCTGTCGGGCGGGCGGTCCGCGCTGGCCTGGCTGGCCTGCGCGCTGCCCATTCTGTTTGGTTTCGTGCTGCCGGTGCTGTTCATGCTGCGCCCGCTGATCGGCGGCTGGGAAGAACTGCCCTGGACCTCGTTCGTGCAGTGGGCCGGCAACAGCGTGCGCCTGGCCGCCATCAGCGCGGCGGCGGCCACGGTGCTGGCCCTGGTGCTGGCGTTTGCCGTGCGCACCCGGCCCGGTCCGCTGACACGGGGTGTGGTGCAACTGGCGGGGCTGGGCTATGCGGTGCCGGGCGCGGTGATCGTGGTCGGCCTGCTGCTGCCGGTGGGCTGGGCGCAGAAGGCCTTTCCCGATGGCAGCATCGGCTACTGGGTGACCGCCACCGTGATGGGCATCGTCTGGGCCTACCTGGTTCGCTTCACGGCGGTGGCCCTGCAATCGGCGCAGAGCGGCTATGCGCGCATCCCGGCCAGCCTGGACGACTCGGCCCGCATGCTCGGCACCACCGGTGCCGCGCTGGCCGCCCGCGTGCACTGGCCGCTGCTGCGGCGCACGACGGCGGCGGCGGCGCTGCTGGTGTTTGTGGACGTGATGAAGGAACTGCCGGCCACCCTGGTGCTGCGGCCCTTCAACAGCGACACCCTGGCGGTGGTGGCCTACCAGCTGGCGCGCGACGAGCGCCTGGGGGAAGCGGCCTTGCCGGCCCTCACGCTGGTGCTGGTGGGCCTGGTGCCGGTGATCATGCTTTCGCGCACGCTGCGCCAGCGCTGAGTGGTACCACCAACAGGAATCGAACCTGTATCTAGCGCTTAGGAGGCGCTCGTTCTATCCATTGAACTATGGCGGCTTGAGAGAGCCCGCATTGTATGTGCGGCGCCCGGGGGGTTTTCAGTCGTAGCGGTGGGTGAAGATCAGGTCGATCGCGTTCTCGGTGCCGGCGCGTGCGCGCAGGGTCAGGCGGCGCGAGAGGTCGTACAGGATCGAGACCGTGCTCATGGCGCCGGCCAGGCTCTGTTCGTAGCTCAGGTAGAGGTCGCTGGAGAGGCGCTTGCCCAGCGTGAGCGCCGCCCCGGTGGTGGTGCCGTCGGCGCTGGTGCCCGAGCCGGAGAAGCCGATCTCGTCGATGCCCAGCGTGCGCGCCAGCGCACCGTCCAGCGGCTCGCCACCGCTGGAGAGCAGGCGCCGCGCCGCCTGCTGCAGCACGAAGGCCTGGGCACCCGCGGCCGAGGCCGGACGGCCGAGCACCAGCCAAGCCAGCTTGTCGCCGTCGGGCAGGTCCGGGTCGGCGAACAGGGCCACGCGCGGGGCCTGGGCGTTGCCGCTGAGTTGCACCCCTACGCGCTGGTTGGTGTTTTCGGGCAGCACGCGCACGGCGCGGATGTCCAGCGCCGGGTCGTCGTAGGGGCCGGTGAAGCGCAGCACGCCCGACTCGATGCGCAGATTCTGGTCGTAGGCGCGGAAGGTGCCGTTGACGGTGCGCACCTCGCCCAGCACGCGCGGCGTCGGCAGGGCGGGCGTGGCGCGCAGGCTGAGCTGCCCCTCCAGACGCGCGTCCAGACCCTGGCCACGCACCTCGAACTGCGGCCCCAGGTCCAGCGCGACCGAGACGTCCGGCAACACGCGCTGGCCGGTGCCTTCGGGCACGGGCAGGTCGCGCGTGCTGCGCACCACCACGTCGTCGCCCAGGCTGGGTGTGCTTTCGTCGGGCAGGATGAACAGCGCCGAGTCGGCCTTGAGCTGGCCGCGCAGCTGCAGCAGGCGGCCGTCCAGCGTGGCATTGGCGTCGCCCGACAGCGTGAGGCGGCGGTCGGGTCGGCTGGAGATGCGCAGGCGCTGCGCCTGGGCCTTCAGTTCGATGAAGGGCTGGCGCAGCAGGCTGCCCGGCACGCTGCGCCACTCGGCCTGGCCGCTGGCTTCCAGCGTACCGCCGCTGGCTGCGCCGCCCGGGCCCTGCAGGCTGAAGCGGTCGACACGGATGCGCTCGCCTGCGAGGGTGGCGCGCAGCTGCCCGTTGGTGAAGGCGATGCCATCGACGACGGAGCGCAGGGCCAGCTCGTCGGCCTGCAGGCTGCCGTTCCACGCCGGCGATCCGCGCGTGCCGCTCAGGCGGGCGTCCGCGCTGAGCGTGCCCTGCATGCGCCAGCCGGGTGGCGCCAGCAGCGACCACACACCGACCTGCGGCAGCCGCACCTGGGCCGAGCCGCTGAGCGGCGCGCTGGCGGGCCACCAGCGTTCGAGCGGGTCGGTGCCGTCGCCAGTGCCGCTGCCGAGCGTGCTGGCCAGATCGGCGCTGGCCTGGCCCAGGCGCTCGGTGTCCCAGCGCAGCAGCGCCTGCAGCCGCCGGTCCTGCACTGTCAGGCTCAGGCGCGCGTCCCGCACACCGGCCGACAGGGGGGTCTCGGGACCGCCGTTGCCGCCGTTCCAGCGCAGGTCGCCGCTGCGCCGCTGCAGGCTGGCCGCCAGGGTGAACGGGGCGGACGGGTTCGTGGGCAGGCGCAGGTCCCAGTCGCCATCGAGAACGAGGTCGCCGGCCAGGCCGTTCGAGGCCAGCGGGGACGGCGCGGGCCCCAGGGCCGCGAACGACTCCAGCCAGGGCAGCGACAGGCCCTGCAGCCGGCCCCGGGTGTCCAGCGTCTGGGCCTGCCAGACCAGGCGCTGCCAGTCCAGGGTGAGCGGGGTCTGGGGGGCGGCCGCGGTGCCGGGCAGGGGACTGAGCGCCAGCGCGCCGGTGCCCGCGTCCAGCGCCAGGCCGTTGGCCGGGTCGATGGTCCACCCCAGCCGCAGCGGCGTGGTGCTGTCCAGCCGCCAGCCGGGCGTGCGGGCCGACGCCGTCTCGGGGCTCAGCCGCAGCTGCAGGCGGGCCAGGTCGAGCCGGCCGCCCGTGGTGGCCACGCCCAGTTGCCCCCTCGCGTCCAGGCCCAGCCGCCAGCCGGCGGTGGTGGCGCTGCCGGACGCGGTGAGTGCGAGGGCGTCCAGCGGGCCGGCGGCGCTGAGCGCCACGTCGTCGATGCGCAGCGGCGCGGCGCCGTCACCGCCCTGCCAGCCGAGGCCGGGCAGGTTCAGCGTGGCCTGCAGCCGGGGCGGTGCCACCGGGTTCGCAGGTGCTGATGGGGAACCGGGCGCCGCTGCCGGCGCTGGCCAGCCCAGCGCGGCCAGCCCGCCCGACCACTGCACCCGGGCGCTGCCGCCGTTGTCGGCGCGCAGCCGGTCGAGCGAGGCCAGTGCGTCGCGCGCCGATGCGCTCCACACCGGCAGGCTGCGCAGGCCACGCACCCAGTCGAGCAGGCGGGGCGTGTTGTCCAGCCGCGCGCGCAGGTCGCCTTGTCCGCTGGCGTGGGCGGCCTGGCCGTCCCAGTCCAGCCGCGCCCCGGGCAAGTCCAGGCCCCAGCGGCCCTGCAGGCTGCGCTGCGCCGGCTCCAGCCGGCCCAGGCCCTGCAGCCGCGCGCCCACCGCGCCCAGCTGCGCCTGCAGGTCGATGGCGCCGGCCGGTGCGGGTGAAGGCGCGGCGCGCGCGCTGGCCTTGCCATCAAGCACGCCGGGCGGCAGCGTGCTCCAGAGCCGCGTGGACTGCACGCCCTGGACCTGGAGTTCGCCCTGCCAGTCGGTGACGGCCGGTGCGCCCGGGCCGCCGGTGCCCAGTGCAAACGAGGTCTGCCCTTGCAACGTGCCACCGCCCAGCCGCGCCTGCAGTCCGCGCACGGTCCAGCGCTCGCCGCGCTGTTGCACCTCGGCCTGCAGTTGCTGCAGCGGCAGGCCTTGCTGGTCGGCGGGCTGCTCGCGGGCGTTGGTCAGCTGCACCCGGGCGCGCCAGCCGTCGCCTTCGGGCTGCGCCTGCAACTGCCCGCTCAGCGCGGTCACCGGCGCGGTCGGCCAGAGCATGGCGAGGTTGAGGGCGCGCGCGTTCACGTCGGCGCTGCGCAGGGGCTGGTCGGCCCAGGGCAGCACGCGGGCGGTGAGCGACAGGGTGGTGGCGTCCGGGCCGGTGGCGCCGTCCGCGGGGTGGGCCTGGGCACTGATGTCGAGCGCGGCGCCGGCACCAGCCAGCGTGCCGTTCACCCGGGCCTGGGCCTGCAGTTGCAGGGAAGGGCCGTCGGGCACGCGGCCGCGCACCTCGCCCTGAAGCGCCAGCGCCAGGGGCAGCGGCGCCTGTGCGCCCAGGTTGAGCTGCCCGCGGTAGCGCCCGTCGGCCCACTGCAGCGAATCGAGGCGCAGGCGGTGCGCGGCGCTCACGCCCGGCGTGTCGGGCAGGGCGGGTTCGTCCGTGGGCGTGGACAGTGCGGCGTAGCGGTAGTGGCCGGCGATGTCCGCGGCGCTGAGCGTCTGCCGGCCCGTGAGCTCGAAACGTTCCAGCGAAAAGCCCAGGCTCAGCGGCAGGGGCAGGCTCAGGTCCGCCAGCGGCTCGCTCGGTGTGGGAAGGCGCTGGTCGTCCACCCGCAGGCTGCGGATGGTCAGCGACGGGATGTGCAGGCCCCGGCCTTGCAGCGCGTCGGTCCAGAGCGCGTCGCCCCATTGCAGCGCCACGTCCTCGGCCTGCACCGTGAGGCCTTCCTGCGACCAGCGCAGGCTGCCGATGCGTCCGCCGCCGCGCAGGCTGCCTTCGACGTTGTCGGTCTGCAGGCGGCCCGGCGAAGCGTCCGCCTCCTGGGTCCAGCGTCCGGCCCAGGCCAGGGCCTGCGCGAGCGAACCGGGCGTGCCGGCCCATAGCCAGAGCGCGACCACCGCCGCGAGCAGCAGACCCAGCGCGCCGCCCGCCAGCCACAGCCCGGTCCGAAGCGCGCGCATCAGAAACTGAACCCCACGTTGAGGTGGACGCGCAGGCGCTTGGGCCCCAGGCCATAGGCCAGGTCCAGCTGCAGCGGGCCCACCGGGCTGTTGTATCGCAGCCCGGCGCCCACGCCCACCTTGGGGCTGGTGTGCGAGGGCTGGTTGGTCACGATGCCGGCGTCGGCAAACAGCACGCTTTCCCAGTCGGTGCGCACGCCGCCGCGCCAGATCGGGCGCTGCCATTCGAAGCTGGCCACCGCCATGTAGCGCCCCGGCGCGACGCTGCCATCGGCCTGGGGCACACCGATGTCGCGCAGGCCGTAGCCGCGCACCGTGTTGTCGCCCCCGGTGAGGAACAGCTGCGTGTCGGGAATGCGGGCGGTGCTGTCGGCCAGCAGTGCGCCACCCTGCAGCCGAAGGGCCAGCCGACCGAGGCGGCTGGGCGGCGGGGCGGTGGTGGGCTCGCGCGTTTCAGCGGTGGCGGTCCAGGCTCCGAGCCCGCGGTCCAGCGGCCAGTAGCCCAGCCAGCGCGCCTGCGTGCTCAGGAACGGTTTGCGCTCACTGCCAAGCGTGGTGCCGGCGCCCAGCGTCAGGCCCAGGCCGTAGCCGCTCTGGGGAAAGGGCAGCTGGTCGAAGCGGCGCCAGGTCCAGCCGTAATTGACCGAGACGGCGGCCTCGTTGCCGTCGGACGAGAGGCTGGCGAGCGCGGTGTTCACGGTTCGCGCGCGGTCGTATTGCACGAAGTAGCGCCGGTCCATGCGCGGGCTGTTTTGCGCCTTGCCCAGGCTCAGCCGCAGGCTGGAGACGGTGTTGTCGCCATCGGTCTGCCGCGCCAGGCGTCCGCCCGTCAGCCAGTGCCAGCCATCGTCCTCCACCGGCGCGCTCCAGTCGGTGGACAGCAGCTGGTCGTGGCGCTCCAGCTGCAGCTTGCTGCGCGCCTGCCAGCCCAGGAAGGGCATGCGCAGGTGCTGGTGTTCGGCCGAGAGGCGCGGGCCGTTGTTGGTGCTGCCGCCGATGCCCAGCACCACCTTCTTGAGCGGCGCTTCGCGCACCTGCACCACCACCGGCGCCGGGGCGTCGGCCTCACCGGCAGCGTCCAGGTCCACGTAGGCGAACACCGAGCTGTAGTAGCCGGTGTCGGCGATGTGCTGCTGCGCGTCCTGCAGCCGCGACAGGCTGTAGTCGGCGCCCGGCCGCAGACCGGCCAGCCGCACCAGGCGCTCGACCGTGCGCGGGTCGTAGCGCTCGGCGCCGTCCACCCGCACCTCGCCGATCCGCACCGGCGCGCCCGAGTCGAGCTCGATGTGCCAGTGCGCGGCGTGGCCGGTGGCGTCGATGTCGCTCAGGCTGTTGGCAATGCGCGCGCGCGGGTAGCGCTCGGCAGTGAGCAGGCGCAGGGTGTCGGATTTGGTGCGGTCCCAGGCCGCCTGCGAGAAGGGCTGGCCCACCGCCTGCTGGCTGCGCCGGCGCACGGCCTCGCGCTGTTCCTCGGCCGCGGCGTGGCGGGCGATGTCGCCGCTGAAATAGACCGCCGAGGACGCCACCTGGGTGGCCGGGCCGGGCTCGATGCGGATCAGCACCTCGCCCAGCGCCGGGCCGCCCGGTTGGCGGGTGACGGTCACCTCTGGCGAAAAGAAGCCCTGCGTGCCCAGCAGCTGCCGCAGGTTGTCAGGCGCAGCGATCAGCAGCCGGTCGAGTTCACCGCTGTCCAGGTCCGGCAGGTGGCGGTAGCGCTGCAGCTCGATGTGGCGCAGGAGGAAGGCCTGCAGATCGCCAGGCGCCTGCAGCGTGATCGCAAAACGCTCGGGCGCGGCGCTTGTGTCGCTGGCTTCGGGGACGCTGCCCGGTCCGGGCTCCGCCGCCTGCAGCGGCATGCCCAGGAACAGCAGCGACAACAGACAAAAAAGCCGTGTGGAAGCCACACGGCGCCGGGAGGTGAGGGTCATGCAGGCTTATTTCGAGAGCATTCTCATCGTGTCCTCCAGCCCCTTGAGGGTCAGCGGGAACATGCGCTGCCCCACAAGTTGCTGGACGATGCTGATGCTCTGTCGATACTGCCACACGCCCTGAGGTTCCGGGTTGATCCAGGCAAATTTCGGGAACGCGTGTGTGAGCCGTTGTAACCACTCCGCACCCGCTTCCTCGTTGTTGTATTCCACGCTGCCGCCGGGCTGCAGGATCTCGTAGGGGCTCATGGTGGCGTCGCCCACGAAGATCAGTTTGTAGTCCTTGTTGTACTTGCGGATGATGTCCCAGGTCGCGAACTTCTCGGCGTAGCGGCGCTTGTTGTTCTTCCACATGAAGTCGTAGACGCAGTTGTGGAAGTAATAGAACTCCAGGTGCTTGAACTCGGCCTTGACGGCGGAAAACAGCTCCTCGACGCGCTGGATGTGCTCGTCCATGGTGCCGCCCACGTCCATCAGCAGCAGAACCTTCACGTTGTTGTGCCGCTCCGGAATCATCTTGATGTCCAGCCAGCCGGCGTTGGCGGCGGTGGCGCGGATGGTGTCGGGCAGGTCCAGTTCGAGCTCGTGGCCTTCGCGCGCGAACTTGCGCAGGCGGCGCAGGGCGACCTTGATGTTGCGCGTGCCCAGTTCCTGCGTGTCGTCGTAGTCGCGGTAGGCGCGCTGGTCCCACACCTTCACCGCCGACTTGTTGCCGCCCTTGCCACCGATGCGGATGCCCTGCGGGTTCTTGCCGCCGTGGCCGAACGGCGAGGTGCCGCCCGTGCCAATCCACTTGTTGCCGCCCTCGTGCCGCTCCTTCTGCTCTTCGAGGCGCTTCTTCAGCGTCTCCATCAGCTCGTCCCAGTCCATTTTGGGCGCGTTGGCGATCTGCTCGTCGGAGAGGAGGCGTTCCATCTCCTGGCGCAGCCAGTCGGCGGGAATCGGCTTGCTGAAGTCCGCGATCATCTCCACGCCCTTGAAATAGGCGGCGAAGGCGCGGTCGAACTTGTCGAAGTGCTTCTCGTCCTTGACCAGCGCGGTGCGGGCCAGGAAGTAGAAGTCGTCCATGGTGCAGGCGTCCGGGTTGGTCGGCCCGACCACGTTGGCCTGGAGCGCTTCGAGCAGCGTCAGGTACTCCTTGACCGAGACCGGCAGCTTGGCCGAGCGCAGGGTGTAGAAGAAGTCGATCAGCATGACGGACTCCCGTTGACGAGCAGGGGGCTCACCGGTTCCGCTGGTTCATGAACACCAGCTTTTCAAACAAGGTCGTGTCCTGCTCGTTCTTGAGCAGGGCACCCACCAGCGGCGGGATCGACACCTTGTTGTCGGCGCTCTGCAGCGCTTCGAGCGGAATGTCCTCGGCCATCAGCAGCTTGAGCCAGTCCAGCAGTTCGCTGGTGGATGGCTTCTTCTTCAGGCCGGGCAGGTTGCGCACGTCGTAGAACGTCTTCATCGCCGCGGTCAGCAGCTCGTCCTTGAGCGTGGGGAAGTGCACGTCTACGATCTTCTTCATCGTGTCGGCATCGGGGAACTTGATGTAGTGGAAGAAGCAGCGGCGCAGGAAGGCGTCGGGCAGTTCCTTTTCGTTGTTCGAGGTGATGAACACCAGCGGCCGGTGTTTGGCCTTGATGAGTTCGCGCGTTTCGTAGCAGTAGAACTCCATGCGGTCGAGTTCGCGCAGCAGGTCGTTGGGGAACTCGATGTCGGCCTTGTCGATTTCGTCGATCAGCAGCGCCACCGGCTGGTCGGCGGTGAAGGCCTGCCACAGCACACCCTGCACGATGTAGTTGCGGATGTCCTTGACGCGCTCGGCGCTGTCGGCGGTGTTGAGCTGACTGTCGCGCAGGCGGTTCACCGCGTCGTACTCGTAGAGGCCCTGCTGTGCCTTGGTGGTGGACTTGATGTGCCACTGCAGCAGCGGCATGTCCAGCGCCTGCGCCACCTCCTCGGCCAGCATGGTCTTGCCGGTGCCTGGTTCGCCCTTGACGAGCAGCGGGCGTTTGAGCGTGATGGCGGCGTTCACGGCCAGCATCAGGTCCTGGGTGGCGACGTAGTTTTCAGAGCCTTGGAACTTCATGGAGGGGGCGGAGAAGGGCGGTGGATGGGCCTGTGGGTCAGGGTTATCAATAAGCCGTTATTGATGGTCAAGTCTATATAATCGTCTGTTGATTTTTATCAATCGTTCACTTCATTGTGCTTGCAAAATGACCCATCCGCTGCCTACGTTCGCCCGTACTGTTGTCGCCGCTGCGACCCTTCTTGCAGCGGTTTCGGCTGCCCAGGCGCAAGGTGTGACCGGCTCGGCTGAGGCCGGCCAGAAGAAAGCTGAAATGTGCATTGGTTGCCACGGCATCAAGGGCTACCAGAACAGCTTCCCCGAGATCCACAAGGTTCCCAAGATCTCGGGTCAGTCCGACAAGTACATCGTCTCCGCGCTGACCGCCTACAAGAAGGGCGACCGCAAGCACCCTTCCATGCGCGGCATCGCCGGTTCGCTGAGCGAGCAGGACATGGCCGATCTGGCCGCGTTCTATTCGGCACAAGCTGGCGCCGCGCCTGCGGAGACACCCAAGACCGCGAGTGCAGCCGCCGCCGCACTGATCCAGAAGGGTGCCTGCGCCTCCTGCCACGGCGCCAACTTCGCCAAGCCCATCGATCCGAGCTACCCCAAGATCGCCGGCCAGCATTCGGACTACCTGTACGTCGCGCTCAAGTCCTACACGGTCGAGGGCAACAACGTGGTCGGTCGCTCCAACGGCGTGATGGCCGGCATTGCCAAGCAGTTCAAGCCCGCCGAGATGCGCGAGATCGCCAAGTACCTGGGTTCGCTGGACGGCGACCTGCAGACGGTGCCGCAGTCGCGCTTCCGCTGACCTCTGACCTCCCATGAAAAAGCCGCTCATCGAGCGGTTTTTTTGTTTCAGTCCTGGGTGGCGCGTCGGCGCACCTGGTCGATGTAGGCCTGCCCGTCCGGCGGGCGGCCCGAGCGCTGGCTCTCCCAGATCATGCGGCCCAGGCATTCCATCACCTCGTGGTGGGCGGCGTGCAGGTCGCCGCGGCGCGCGGTCAGCAGCTCCACCGCTTGGCGGATGCCCGGGGGCTGGTCGATGCTGCACTGCTCGCTGATCGACAGGTGCATGGACAGGTGCAGGAACGGGTTCTCCTGCCCACCGTCGCCGGGGGTGCCCATCTGCGCCAGCGCCGCGTCGACATCCGAGAGCGCGGCGTGGTACTCCGGGTGCTCGGCGATCCACTGGCCGGCCAGCATCTCGATGGCCTCCATGGCCTCGCCGGACTGTTGTTTGGCGTGCACGGCACAGAAGAAGCGCCGGACATCGGCTTGGGACGGACTGAACATGGATGCATTATCCTGCATGTTTTTCGAGGAGACACACCATGCCACAGGCATTCATCTGCGACGCCATCCGCACCCCCTTCGGCCGCTACGGCGGCGCCCTGTCCTCCGTGCGCACCGACGACCTCGGTGCCATTCCCCTCAGGGCGCTGATGGCGCGCAATCCTTCGGTGGACTGGGAAGCCGTCACCGATGTGCTGTTCGGCTGCGCCAACCAGGCCGGTGAAGACAACCGCAACGTCGCCCACATGAGCAGCCTGCTGGCGGGGCTGCCGCTGGAGGTGCCGGGTGCCACCATCAACCGCCTGTGCGGCTCGGGGCTGGACGCGGTGGGCACGGCCGCGCGCGCCATCAAGGCCGGCGAAGCGGGGCTGATGATCGCCGGCGGCGTGGAGAGCATGAGCCGCGCGCCGTTCGTGATGCCCAAGGCCGAGAGCGCCTTCAGCCGCGCCAACGCGGTCTACGACACCACCATCGGCTGGCGCTTCGTCAACAAACTGATGAAGGAGAAGTACGGCGTGGACTCCATGCCCGAGACGGCTGAGAACGTGGCGACCGATTTCAAGATCGAGCGCGAAGCCCAGGACCGCATGGCCCTGGCCAGCCAGATGCGCGCGGTGGCGGCGATCAAGGCCGGGCACTTGGCGCGCGAGATCTGCCCTGTGAGCATTCCGCAGAAGAAGGGCGATGCGGTGGTGGTCGACACCGATGAACACCCGCGAGAGACCAGCCTGGATGCACTGGCCAGACTCAACGGTGTGGTGCGTCCTGACGGCACGGTGACGGCCGGCAACGCCAGTGGTGTCAACGACGGTGCCTGCGCCCTGCTGCTGGCCGACGAGGCCACGGCCGCGAAGAACGGCCTGACGCCCAAGGCCCGCATCGTCGGCATGGCCACGGCCGGGGTGGCGCCGCGCATCATGGGCATCGGCCCTGCGCCGGCCACGCAGAAGGTGCTGGCCCAGACCGGGCTGACGCTGGAGCAGATCGACGTGATCGAACTCAACGAAGCCTTTGCGGCCCAGGGCCTGGCTGTCCTGCGCCTGCTGGGGCTCAAGGACGACGACGAGCGCGTGAACGCCTGGGGCGGCGCCATCGCGCTGGGCCACCCGCTGGGCGCCAGCGGCGCGCGCCTGGCCACCACGGCGGTCAACCGCCTGCACGCCACCGGCGGACGCTACGCGCTGTGCACCATGTGCATCGGCGTGGGCCAGGGCATTGCGCTGATCGTCGAGCGCGTGTGAGCGCGCTGCCGCTGATCACCGATCCGTTCTTCTACGCGGTCTCGATCCCGGCGGTGCTGCTGCTGGGCGTGAGCAAGAGCGGCTTCGGTGCGGGCTTCGGTTCGCTGGCTGTGCCCATGATGGCGCTGGCGGTCACAGTGCCGCAGGCGGCGGCGATCCTGATGCCGGTGCTGCTGGTGATGGACCTGCTGGGCATGGCGGCCTTTCGCAAGGATGTGGACCGGGCACTGCTGAAATTCCTGCTGCCGTTCGGCCTGGCCGGCATCGTCCTGGGCACCGTGTTGTTCCGCGTCCTGGACGCCCGGGTGGTGGCCGGGGTGGTGGGGCTGGTGACGCTGCTGTTCCTGGCGCAGCGCCTGCTGTTTCCGCCCCGCGCCGACAGCCCGCCACCGCCGAAATGGCTGGGCGCGATCCTGACAGCCACGTCCGGCTTCACCAGTTTCATCGCCCACGCGGGCGGGCCCCCGATCAATGCCTATGTGATTCCGCTGAAGCTCCGGCCGGTGCTGTTCACAGGCACCATGGCCTTTTTCTTCTTCTTCATCAACCTGTCCAAGTGGATTCCGTACGCCTGGCTGGGCCTGCTGGACTGGCGCAACATGGCCACCTCGCTGGCATTGCTGCCATTCGCGCCGATCGGGGTGTGGGTGGGTGTGCGCATCGCGCACCGCATCAACCAGGCGCTGTTCTACCGCATGGTCTATACCGGCATGTTCCTGACCGCGGTGAAGCTGCTCTGGGATGCACGCCCGTTAACATAGCCGGCGTTCCATGCACCCGAGGAGGTCCGTATGCCGGTGGTGGTGATCGCAAATCCGAAGGGAGGGGTGGGCAAGTCCACCCTGTCGACCAACGTGGCCGGCTACCTGGCCAGCCGCGGCCACGCCGTGATGCTGGGCGACGCCGACCGCCAGCAGTCGTCCGCGCTCTGGCTGAGCCTGCGCCCTGCGGCCGCCCGCCCGATCCGCTCGTGGGAAGTGTCGGGCGACCATGTGGGCAAGCCGCCCAAGGGGACGACCCATGTGGTGCTGGACACGCCCGCCGGCCTGCACGGTTCGCTGTGCAAGGAAGCGCTCAAACACGCCGACAAGGTGCTGGTGCCGCTGCAGCCGAGCATCTTCGACATCTACGCCACGCGCGCGTTTCTTGACGAGCTCGCTCAGTCCAAGCACGCGGGGCATCTGCAGGTGGGCATCGTCGGCATGCGGGTCGATGCCCGCACGATTGCGGCCGACAAGCTGCACGAGTTTGTCGATGGGCTGGGGCTGCCGGTTCTGGGCTACCTGCGCGACACGCAGAACTACATCCACCTCGCCGCGCGCGGGCTCACGCTGTTCGATGTGGCGCCCAGCCGTGTGGAAAAAGACCTGGAGCAGTGGCGCGGCATCTGCGACTGGCTGGACCGCTGAACCCGGTCCGGCGCTGTCGCGGTGCCGACAGTGCCTTCCAGGGTCCTGGACCTAGAGTCGGCCTCCATGAGAAGCTTTGACACCCTCGACGAACTTGCGGCCTGTGTGGGTCAGGAAGTGGCCACCAGCGACTGGGTCACCGTGACCCAGGAGCAGGTCAACCGCTTCGCCGACGCGACCGGTGACCACCAGTGGATCCATGTGGACGTGGAGCGCGCGCGTGCGGGCCCCTTCGGTGCACCGATCGCGCACGGCTTCCTTACCCTGTCGCTGCTGCCCGTGTTTTTCGACTCGGCGTTCGAAATCCGGCAGGGCGGCATGGGGGTGAACTACGGACTGAACAAGGTGCGCTTCACCTCACCCGTCCCGGTGGGCAGTCGCCTGCGGGCGCGCATGACGCTGTTGACGGCCACCCCGATCGAAGGCAATGGCCTGCAGATGGCCTGGTCGGTGGCCATTGAGCGCGAAGGGGCCGAGAAGCCGGTGTGTGTGGCCGAAGCCTTGGTGCGGCGCTATCCCTGAGCGTCGCTCAGCGGATGCGTCCCAGCTGACGGGCGTCGACCCAGCCTTCGAACACCGCCAGGAGTGCGTTGATCCGCTCGGCCGCCACCGTCTGGCTGGTGGCTTGGGAAATGAGCTGGTAGGCGTCGTTGCGCAGCAACCAGAGATCCTGCACGGTCTGCGTTTGCTCGATCTTGTGCCGCAACCGGTGCACGGAGATGCCGTCGCAGTCCGCCACGGTCTGCAGCAGGGCAGACCGGATGACCTGAAGATCTTTTAGGCTCGGCACGGCCTTGGCCCCCTTGCCGGGCGCAGCCTTGCCTTTGAAGAGCTTGGTCAGCGTCGCAATCAAAAAAACCTCCGGGCTGCCCGCAGGGGCAGGACGTCTACACAATACAGCAAGGGAGTATGAGCCGCATGATGCGGCGGACAAACGAACCCGCGTATTGTGGTTGACCGCAACCCCCAAATGTGGGGTGCGTCCCTCAGCAAAGAAGTGATATGCATCACGGTTTTGTCGCTCCGAATCCCTGTTGGCGCCACGCTTCGTAAACAAGCACCGCCACGGCGTTGGAAAGATTGAGGCTGCGTTGGCCTTCCAGCATGGGAAGCCGCAACTGCCGTTCTGCGGCGAAGTGCTCGCGCACGCTGGTCGGCAGCCCCTCGGTTTCGCAGCCGAAGACCAGCCAGTCGCCGGGCATGAAGCGCTGGGCATAGGCCTGCCCCTGTCCCCGGGTGGTGAGGGCGAACATGCGCTCGCGAACCGGTTGGGCGGTGTCGAGGAACTGTGTCCATGAGGGGTGGCGCTGGACACTGGCGTATTCGTGATAGTCCAGTCCGGCCCGGCGCATCTGCTTGTCGTCCATCGAGAAACCCAGGGGCTCGATCAGATGCAGATGGCATCCCGTGTTGGCGCACAGGCGGATCACATTGCCCGTGTTGGGCGGGATCTGCGGTGTGACCAGGACAACGTGGAACATGGGGCGAGGCGCTGCCTTCAACGCGGTGACCGGTGGGCCGGCCTTGTCTTCTACCCCCTTGGTGGGCGCGATCATAAGCGCATATGGAGCGGTGTCATCGACCAGTCTCCCCGTCTTGTGCCGCCTGTGGCGTTCGCGCCAAAACCAGGGCCCGAACCTCGATGGCGCCGGCATGGCGAAGCGCCAGTCCTGCATGATGCAAGGTAGCGCCCGTGGTGCGCACGTCGTCAACAAGGACCACCCGCTTTTCTGCCAGCCTTGATACCACGAGGGGGTGGACCACGAATGCGCCTCGCAGATTGACCAGTCGCTGCGCGCGCGTGAGGCGGTGCTGGTCCGACGTGTCACCCAGGCGCACCAAGGCCTCCGCCATGGTCTGGAGGCCGGTGCGCCGACCGATCACTCGGCACAGCTCCCAAGCCTGGTTGTAGCCCCGCTCGGCCAGCCGCGCTGGTGTCACGGGCACCGGCACCAGCAACATGTCGGGCGCAAGGAAGTCCTGCCTGGAGGCGGATTGCACCATCAGGTCCCCGAGCGGGCCGGCCCAGCCCGGTTCGTTGCGAAACTTGAACCGGCCAATCAACCCGTCCCACGGGAACCGGTAGTCCACGGCGGTCAGGCACCTCTGCACGGGGGATGACCCTGTGGCCGTCAGGCATTCGCCACACAGCGCAGCATCGTCAGGCAGCGGCCTGGCGCAGCGCTGGCAGCGACCGAGGGGCGGCGCATGGCGCTGGCAACACGCCGGGCAGATCGGCGCTGCCGGCCAGCTGCCGCAGACCTGGCAGATGGAGGGCAGCCCGGGTATCCGGTGCAGCAAAGCGGTCAGAACTCCCATGCGGGCCAATATACTGGCTCGCCTTCGCCAGCCGGCCGCCACCCCTGTCAACAGACCTCTGTGACCCACCCCACCGAAGAATCGCCCGTACCCGGGCTTGATCCCGTCGCAGCGCGGCGCTGGCTGCTTCGCTCGCATGCGGCCAGCCCCTGGCTGCACGAGGAGGTGGCCCGGCGCATGATTGACCGCCTTCAGTGGTTCCGGGAGCAGCCGGCCAGCTGGTTGCACTGGGAGCCGTTGATGGGCGGACTGGAGGCGCATCGCAGCCTGGCTGCGCGATTGCCGAATGCCCGCTGCCTGGTGTTTGCGGAGGACCTGCGCGTGACCGAGCGCTTGCAGGGCGGGGCCGGCCGGTCGCTCCGGTCGCTCCTGGGCTGGGGCAAGTCCAGCGCACCCGCTGTGGCCACCGCAGACACCCGGGTGGCGATGCTGTGGGCCAATATGGTGCTGCACCAGGAGCCCCGCCCCCAGGCCCTGCTGCGTCGCTGGCACGGGCACATCGATGTCGGCGGATTTCTGATGTTCTCCTGCCTGGGACCCGACAGCCTGAGCGAGCTGCGGGGCATTTACCAGGGCCAGGGCTGGCCATCACCCGCCCACAGCTTCACCGACATGCACGACTGGGGTGACATGCTGGTGCAGGCGGGCTTCGCCGAGCCCGTGATGGACATGGAGCGCATCACGCTGACCTACAGCAGTGCGGCGGCCATGCTGGACGAGTTGCGCAGCTTTGGCCGCAACCTGGGAGCGGCTCGGTTTCCTGGGCTGCGGGGGCGCGGGTGGCGCGCGCGCATCGAGTCCGCCATCGAGCAGCACGGGCCGCGCGACGGTCATGGGCGACTGACCCTGGGGTTCGAGATCAACTATGGGCACGCGTTCAAGTCGGCGCCCCGACCCCAGGCCGGGGACAGCCAGTCGGTCTCGGTGGACGAGATGCGGGCCATGCTGCGAAAACGGCGCGGCTGATCTGCTGCCAAGGCGCGCCCCAGATGCCGTACAGCGGGCGGCGGGCGGTTTCTGGTCGCTACAATTGACATAAATCAAACTCCGCACGCCGAATTTTCGGCAGGCGTGATCCCATGTCGGACGCTCCCGGCGCATCCGGTTGTGTCGGAGACACAACATGTATCGCCTCGCAAGCGTCACCGCGGACGGGACTCACTGGGTGCTGAGGCGCAACTGTTCGGTCACGCCACGGCAACTGGGGTCCATATACGCGCTGTTGAGTGCGCTGTCCCTGGTGGTGGCTGGGTTCTTCTGGACCCACGGCGCCTGGATGGTTTTGCCATTCTCCTTGGTGGAGCTGGTGGCGGTTGGCGTGGCGTTTCTGGTCTACGCCCGGCATGCGACCGACGGTGAGCACATCTGTGTGAGCTGTGGTCGGCTGGTGGTGGAGCGGGAGAACGCCGGCCGGTTGTCGCGTATTGAGTTTGCGGGCCATGCCATTCGCGTGGAGGGTCCGTCCGGCCACTGTTCGCTGGTGTCGGTGCGGGGCGGAGGGCGTTCGGCGGAAGTCGGGCGGTATGTGAGGGCCGATTTGCGGCCGGTGCTGGCCCGGGAAATCAGGCGTGCACTGAGGGGGCAAGAAGCTGGTGTGGGTATTCCCTGAGAGGGCGTTCAGGGTGTTTTTGGTCTAATTGGATTGATATAAATCAATACTTATATTTGAGGCGTTCAACGTGAGTACGACAAGACAGATGGGTGATTTCCTGCGCCAGCGTTCCGGTGGCCTGCGTGCGACGACTTCTGCCTGGATTCTGGGCTCCTCGGTCTGGCTGGCCGAGGCGGCCCATGCGGTGAACGACTTGCCCGGTGGTCCGGCGGTCAACCAGCTCAACTTTGCCCCGCCTGCCACCAAGATCGCAGAAGAGCAGCACTGGCTGCACTGGTTCATGATGGCCATCTGCTCGGTCATCTTCGTGGTGGTGTTCGGGGTGATGTTCTATTCCATCCTCAAGCACCGGAAGTCGGTGGGGCACAAGGCGCAGGAACTGCCCGAGCCGATCTGGGTCGAGCTGGGCTGGACCATCGTGCCGCTGCTGATCGTGATCGGCATGGCCCTGCCGGCCACCAAGGTGCTGGTGGCCCAGAAGGACACCACCAACAGCGACCTGACCATCAAAGTCACGGGCATGCAGTGGAAGTGGGGCTACGACTACATCAAGGGAGAAGGCGAGGGCATCGGCTTCCTCTCCACCCTGGACAACAGCCACCGTGAAATGTCCAACAGCGGCAAGCCGCCCGCCACGGACGACTACCTGCTGAAGGTGGACAACCCGCTCGTGGTGCCCGTGGGCAAGAAGGTCCGCATCATCACCACCGCCAACGACGTGATCCACGCCTTCATGGTGCCGGCTTTCGGCATCAAGCAGGACGCCATTCCGGGCTTCGTGCGCGACACCTGGTTCCGTGCCGAGAAGACCGGCGACTTCTATGGCCAGTGCGCCGAGCTGTGCGGTAAGGAGCACGCCTACATGCCGATCCACGTCAAGGTGGTGTCCGCCGAGGAGTACACCCAGTGGGTCGAGGGCGAGAAGAAAAAGATGGCTGCTGCTGCAGACGATCCCTCCAAGGTCTGGAACCTGGCCGACCTGGTCAAGCGCGGCGAGTCGGTCTATGCCGCCAACTGCGCAGCCTGCCACCAGGCCAATGGCAAGGGCGCCGGTCCGATCAAGGCGCTCGATGCATCCCCCATCGTGCTGGACGCTGACAAATCCAAGCAGATCGCTGTTCTGCTCAATGGTGTCAACAACGGTGCCATGCCGGCCTGGAAACAGCTGTCCGATACCGAGATCGCTGCCGTGATCACCTACACCAAGAACAGCTGGTCCAACAAGACCGAGCAGATCGTGCAGCCCGCCGACATCGTCGCGGCCCGCAAGTGACGCGGACCCAGAACAGATTGAAATTCTCAAGGACTAGAACATGAGTGCAGTACTGGATCCCCACGACGCTCACGCGCACGACCACGATCATCACGCCCCCGCCGGCTGGCGCCGCTGGGTCTACGCGACCAACCACAAGGACATTGGCACGCTGTACCTGCTGTTCGCCTTCACCATGCTCATGGTAGGTGGTGTGTTGGCCCTGCTGATCCGCGCCGAACTGTTCCAGCCCGGCCTGCAGCTGGTCAATCCCGAGCTGTTCAACCAGCTCACCACCATGCACGGCCTCATCATGGTGTTCGGCGCCATCATGCCGGCCTTCGTGGGCTTCGCGAACTGGATGATCCCGCTGCAGATCGGCGCGTCCGACATGGCGTTCGCGCGCATGAACAACTTCAGCTTCTGGCTGATGATCCCGGCAGCGATCATGCTGGTGGCCTCGTTCTTCATGCCCGGCGGCGCCCCGGCCGCCGGCTGGACGCTCTACGCGCCGCTGACCCTGCAGATGGGTCCCTCGATGGACGCCGGCATCTTCGCCATGCACATCCTGGGTGCCTCGTCCATCATGGGCTCGATCAACATCATCGTGACCATCCTGAACATGCGCGCGCCCGGCATGACGCTGATGAAGATGCCGATGTTCTGCTGGACCTGGCTGATCACCGCCTACCTGCTGATCGCCGTGATGCCCGTGCTGGCCGGCGCCATCACCATGACGCTGACCGACCGCCACTTTGGCACCAGTTTCTTCAACCCCGCCGGCGGCGGTGACCCGGTGATGTACCAGCACATCTTCTGGTTCTTCGGCCACCCGGAGGTCTACATCATGATCCTGCCGGCCTTCGGCATCGTGAGCCAGGTCGTGCCCGCCTTCGCGCGCAAGAAGCTGTTCGGCTACGCCTCCATGGTGTACGCCACCGGCTCCATCGCCATCCTGTCCTTCGTCGTGTGGGCCCACCACATGTTCACCACCGGCATGCCGGTGACGGGTCAGCTGTTCTTCATGTACAGCACCATGCTGATCGCCGTGCCCACGGGCGTGAAGATCTTCAACTGGATCGCGACCATGTGGAAGGGCTCGATGACCTTCGAGACGCCCATGCTGTGGGCTGTCGGCTTCATCTTCGTGTTCACCATCGGCGGTTTCACCGGCCTGATCCTGTCGATGGCGCCGATCGATATCAACTTCCAGGACACCTACTACGTGGTGGCCCACTTCCACTATGTGCTGGTGGCCGGTTCGCTGTTCGCCATGTTCGCTGGCATCTACTACTGGTTGCCCAAGTGGACCGGTGTGATGTACAGCGAAGGCCGTGGCAAGCTGCACTTCTGGTGGTCGATGATCTCCTTCAATATCACCTTCTTCCCGATGCACTTCCTGGGTCTGGCCGGCATGCCGCGTCGCTACGCCGACTACCCGATGCAGTTCGCTGATTTCAACGCCATCGCGTCTGTGGGTGCCTTTGCGTTTGGTCTGGCCCAGGTGTACTTCTTCCTGTTCGTGATCGTCCCCGCGATGCGCGGCGTTGGCCCCAAGGCGGTTCAGAAGCCCTGGGATGGCGCCGAAGGCCTGGAGTGGGAAGTGCCGTCCCCGGCGCCTTTCCACACCTTTGAAAACCCGCCAAAGCTGGACGCCACCGCCACCAAGGTGATCGGCTGAGCACGTCCATGACCTCGAACGAACAGAAAAAACAGAACCAGCGCCTGGGCCTCATCCTGGCCTCGGTGGCGCTGGTGTTCTTCCTGGGCTTCGTCGGCAAGATCGTGCTGCTGGGCGGCTGAGCCGTTCCGGGAGAGCATTCGATGGGTCTGAAACGAGAGAACCTGAAGATGGTGGGCAAGCTCGGCGTGATCACGCTGGGCATGTTCGCCTTCGGGTATGCGCTGGTGCCGCTGTACAAGGCCATCTGTGAAGCCACGGGCATCAATGTCCTCGCGCTGACCGAGCGCACGGTGCCCGGTGCCCAGCCCAAGGTGCTCAACACCCAGGTCGACAGGTCGCGCACCATCACGGTGGAGTTCGATGTCAACGCACGCGGGCCCTGGCACTTCAAGCCGGCCGTCCGGACACTGCAGGTGCATCCGGGCGAGTTGACCACCGTGCTCTACGAGTTCCAGAACATCCAGAACCGCACGATGGCGGCGCAGGCGATTCCCAGCTACGCACCGACGCAGGCGGCCTCCCATTTCAACAAGCTCGAGTGTTTCTGCTTCACGCAGTACACCCTCGCGCCTGGTGAGAAGAAAGAGTGGCCGGTGGCCTTCGTGATCGATCCGAAGCTGCCCAAGGACGTGACGACCATCACGTTGTCCTACACCTTCTTCGAGGTGGGCGGCAAGGTGCCCGCGGCGCCGCAAGGCATGGTCGGTCGCGCGCCGGCGCCTGTGGCCGTGACCAGTCAGGGGGCCGTGTGAGCACGCCCCCGGTCCACAAACGCAAGGGCTCGGTCATGGGCACCGTGAAGGCGGTGCTCTGGGGCTTTCTGGGAATCCGTCGCCAGGCCGACTATCAGCGCGACATCGCCCGCCTCAACCCGATCCACCTGATGGTGGTGGGGGTGTTGATGGCCCTGGCGTTTGTCGGCATCCTGATCCTGATCGTGAACTGGGTGGCTGGCTGAACCAGTCATCCGAATCAAACAGTTTTATTCATTCATACCAGCGAAAGCACTGAGGAGCGAGCATGTCAGCAGCAACCCACGGCACGACGCCTTATTACTTCGTCCCCGGACCCTCCCGTCACCCGGTGATGGCGGCCGTCGGCCTGTTCTTCGTGATTCTTGGTGCAGGTCAGTGGATCAACGGTGCCGCCTGGGGCATGTATTCGCTGGCTTTTGGCCTGGCCTTCTGGCTGGTGGTGCTGTTCCAGTGGTTCCGTGATGCGGTGACCGAGAGCGAGGGTGGTCTGTACGGCCGGAAGATCGACCTGTCCTACCGCTGGAGCATGAGCTGGTTCATCTTCTCGGAAGTGATGTTCTTCGGTGCGTTCTTCACCGCGCTGTGGTGGGCCCGCACCCACTCGGTGCCGGCGCTGGGCAACATCGAGAACGCCCTGCTGTGGCCCGACTTCACGTCCGTCTGGCCGAGCCGCCAGGTCGGTGCCACCGCCTCGCCGGCCGGCATCGTCGAGCCGTTCCAGACCATGGGCCCGTTCTGGTTGCCCACGATCAACACCGCGCTGCTGCTGACCTCTGGCGTGACGCTGACCATCGCCCACCACGCCCTGCAGGCGGGCAACCGCGGCAAGACCATCGCCTTCATGTGGATGACGGTGATCCTGGGTCTGGTGTTCCTGTTCGTGCAGGGCTACGAGTACGCCCACGCCTATGGCGACCTGAACCTCAAGCTGTCGTCGGGCATCTTCGGTTCGACCTTCTTCATGCTGACCGGCTTCCACGGCTTCCACGTGTTCGTCGGCATGCTGATGCTGCTGTTCATCACCCTGCGCCTGCAGAAGGGCCATTTCACCGCCCAGAAGCATTTCGGCTTCGAAGGTGCGGCCTGGTACTGGCACTTCGTGGACGTGGTCTGGCTGGGCCTCTACATCCTCGTGTACTGGATGTGACGCACTGGGCGGCCCCGCCGCCCGTCCCAGAGAAAACGGCGCCGGAAGGCGCCGTTTTTTTGGATCCGGTGTGCCGGCCCTTCAACCCCGAAGCGGCAGGCCGGTGGGCTGGATCCAGCCCATCCAGTAACTGAGCAGCACCACGACGAACAGCAGGATGGAGAAGCCGACGCGGAAGGCCAGAGCCTTGGCCATGGGGTTTTTGCGGCGGGATCCGGTGTCGTCGCCCTGGCCGCCGCCGCGCATCATGAACACCAGCGCCGCCGCCAGGCTGCCGAGGATGGCCACAAACGCCACAATCACAAGATAGGTCATGCGGGGATTATCCGCCGCTCCCAGTTTTCATCGCCTTCCATGACACCTCGCATCCGCTTCTGGACCATGACCATTGCCGCCGCCGGCACGGTTGGGCTCACGGCATCGCTGGGTGTGTGGCAGCTCGCGCGCGCCGCCCAGAAGCAGGCTCTGGAGACCGGCATCGCCGAGCGGGGGGCGATGGCGGAACTGGACGGTGCCGCGGTGCTTTCGGCCAATGGGGTCTTCGAGCCGCTGCTGCACCGCATGGTCCGGCTCAAGGGGCAGTGGGTGCCGGAGGCCAGCGTGTTTCTGGACAACCGGCCCATGGCCGGGCGCAGCGGCTTCATCCTGGTCACGCCGCTCAGAATCTCTGGCGACGGCCGCGCGTTGCTGGTGCAGCGCGGCTGGGTGCCCCGCAACTTCCAGGACCGGTCGCAGGTGCCCGATGTCCCCACCCCGCCGGACGAAGTGGAGGTCGTCGGCCGCCTGGCCCCACCGCCGAGCCGGCTGTTCGAGCTGGGTGCAGCGGAGCAGGGGCGCATCCGGCAGAATCTCGACATCGAGTCGCTGACCAGGGACACCGGGCTGGCGCTGCTGCCGATGTCGGTGCTCCAGACCGGCGCCTCGCCCGAGGGCCTGCTCCGGGAGTGGCCGCGCTTCGAATCTGCTGCTCACAAGCACCACGCCTACGCCGCCCAGTGGTTCGCCATGAGTGCGGTCGCCGCCGGGCTGTACGCCTGGTTCCAACTGATTTCTCCCCGTCGCCGACGCACGCTTCATGGCCAAGACCCCCGATGAACCCCTGACCCTGACGGTGCACAGCCTGCCCAAGGCCGATGCGCCGGACACCAGCGCCGCCACCCGGGCCGGGCGCTGGAAGATGCTGCTGCTTCTGCTGGTGTGCGCTTCGCCGGTGATCGCGTCGTACTTCACCTATTACGTGATCCGGCCCGAAGGCCGCCGCAACTATGGCGAACTGATCGACCCGCAGCGCCCGCTGCCCGATCTGGTCGGCACCGACACCAGCGGTCGGCCAGTACCGCTGACCCAGCTGAAGAACCAGTGGCTGCTCATCAGCGTTGCCGACTCCGCCTGCGACGACGCCTGCCAGAAGCACCTCTTCCTGCAGCGGCAGCTGCGCGAAACCCTGGGCAAGGACAAGGACCGGCTGGACTGGGTGTGGCTGCGCACCGGCTCGCCTGCACTGTCCGAACCTTTGAAGCAGGCGACGGCGGCGGCGACCGTGCTGCACGTCGACGCGGCCGCGCTGGCGACCTGGCTGCAGCCCGCCGAGGGCCAGCGCCTGGAGGACCACCTGTATGTGGTCGATCCCATCGGCAACTGGATGATGCGTTTCCCGGCGCAGGACGATCCGAAGCAGGTCAAGCGCGATCTCGACCGCCTGCTGCGCGCGTCGGCGTTCTGGGACAAGGCCGGGCGTTGACATGGGCGAGCTGTACGACCTGTCGCCCGCCCTGCGGCTGATGCTCCTGGGGGCGGTGATCGCTCTGGGGCCGCTGGCCTGGGTGTGGCTGCGCCATCGCCGCGCAAGCGGCGCGCAGCGCCTGCGCGCGCTGACCCTGCTGACGTTGTTCCTGACCTTTGACCTGGTGCTGTTCGGCGCCTTCACGCGGCTGACCGACTCCGGCCTGGGCTGCCCGGACTGGCCGGGCTGTTACGGCAGCGCCAGTCCGGTGGGGGCGCACGCCTCCATCTCGGCGGCGCAGCAGGCCATGCCCACCGGGCCGGTCACGCACAGCAAGGCGTGGGTGGAGATGATCCACCGCTACCTCGCCACGGCGGTCGGGGTGCTGATCCTGGTGCTCGCGGTGACCAGCTGGATGGAGCGCCGGCGCCTGAGCATTTCCCCGGCATGGGCCTGGCTGACCCTGTTCTGGGTCTGTCTGCAGGGGGCCTTCGGCGCGCTGACCGTGACCATGAAGCTGTTCCCGGCCATCGTCACCCTGCACCTGCTCGGGGGCATGGTGCTGCTGGCCCTGCTGAGGGCCCAGTCGGTGGCCTACGACCTGGGCGTACAGGGGCATGCGCCGCTGATGCTGGGCCGGCCGGCCCGCGGGGCCCTGCTGCTGGTGTACGCGCTGCTGTGGCTGCAGATTGCGCTGGGCGGCTGGGTCAGCACCAACTACGCGGTGCTGGCCTGCGACACCTTCCCCACCTGCCAGGGCGGATGGTGGCCGCCGATGAACCTGAGCGAAGGATTCACGGTCTGGCGCGAGCTGGGCATGAACGCCGATGGCCAGCCCATCACCTTTGCCGCGCTGACCGGCATCCATTACGTGCACCGTCTGTGCGCCTACCTCGTGCTCGCCGCCCTCGTGGGGCTGGCCTGGCAACTCTGGTCCCGGCCAGGCGCGCGCACATCGGCGCGCTGGCTGCTCGCTCTGGCCGGCCTGCAGCTGGCGACCGGCCTGAGCAATGTGGTGCTGGACTGGCCGCTGCTGTCTGCCGTCGGCCACACGGGTGGCGCGGCCGCTCTGGTGGTCGTGATGACCGGGCTGCTGGCAGGCACCCGCACTGCACCTTCTTCCGTGGGCGCGCCCGCGCTCACCGTTCCACGCACCTCCCCATGAGCACCGCGCCCACTTCCCTGGCCCCGACCATGCCCTCGGTCTGGCGCCAATACCACGCGCTGACCAAGCCACGCGTCATCCAGCTGATCGTCTTCTGCGCCCTTATCGGCATGGTGCTGGCCGTGCCCGGGCTGCCCAGCTGGGCCCAGGTGCAGACGGCCGCGCTGGCCTGCCTGGGCATCTGGCTGGTGGCCGGTGCGGCCGCAGCCTTCAACTGCGTGGTCGAGCAGCAGATCGACGCCAAGATGCGCCGCACCGCCTGGCGGCCCACCGCCAAGGGCGAGCTGGGCAATGTGCGGACGCTGACGTTCTCGGCCGTGCTGTGTGCGCTCGGCTCGGCCATCCTGTACCTGTGGGTCAACCCGCTGACCATGTGGCTGACCTTCGCCACCTTCGTGGGCTATGCGGTGATCTACACCGTCATCCTCAAGCCGCTGACGCCGCAGAACATCGTGATCGGCGGGGCGTCCGGTGCCATGCCGCCGGTGCTGGGCTGGGCCGCGATGACCGGCGTGGTCGCGCCCGAAGCGCTGATCCTGTTCCTGATCATCTTCCTCTGGACGCCACCGCACTTCTGGGCCCTGGCGCTCTACCGCGTCGAGGACTACCGCAAGTCGGGGCTGCCCATGCTGCCGGTGACGCACGGCTCGGAGTTCACGCGGCTGCAGATCCTGCTTTACACCTTCGTGCTGTTCGCCGCCTGCCTGATGCCCTTCATCATGCGCATGAGCGGCTGGGTTTACCTGGTGGCCGCACTGGCGCTGAGCGTCGGGTTCTGCGGCTACGCCTGGGCCCTGTGGCGCAACTATTCGGATGCGCTCGCCCGCAAGACCTTCCGCTTTTCGCTCTGGCACCTGTCGCTGCTGTTCGCCGCGATGCTGATCGACCACTACATCTGAAACACCCTCCCGCCATGAAACGTCGGCATCTGATTTCCCTGGCCCTGTGCAGCACCCTGCTGGCCGCCTGTTCCGACAAACCCGCAGACGCCACCGCCTCCGGCTTCTCGGGCATCGACATCACGGGTGCCGACTACGCCACCGGCTTCTCGCTGACCGACCACAACGGCCAGACGCGCTCGCTGGCGGACTTCAAAGGCAAGGTGGTGGTGATCTTCTTCGGCTACACCCAGTGCCCGGACGTGTGCCCGACTTCGATGAGCGAGATGGCGCAGGCCAAACAGCTGCTGGGGGCGGACGGGGACAAGCTGCAGGGCCTGTTCGTCAGCGTCGACCCGGAGCGGGACACGCCGGCGATCATGAAGGAGTACATGGGCAGCTTCGACCCCACGTTTCTCGCGCTCTACGCGCAGCCGGACAAGCTGCCCGAGGTCGCCAAGAGCTTCCGCATCTACTACAAGAAGGTCGACGGCAAGACACCCACCAGCTACACCATGGACCACTCGGCGGGCAGCTATGTCTACGACACCCAGGGACGCCTGCGGCTGTACCACCGCTATGGCAGCGGCGCACCGGCGCTTGCCGGCGACCTGAAGAAGCTGCTGGCCGAGGCCGGGGTCTGATCAGTCGACCTGGGCGCCGCTGAGCTTGACCATGCGCTCGTACTTGCCGCGCTCTTTCTGCAGGAAGGCTTCGAACGCCTGAGGCGTGCTGGGCGCAGGTTCGGCCAGCAGGCGCGCGAACTGGGCCTTGACCTCTGGCGTGCCGAGCGCGGCAGTGAACGCGCTGTTGAGCTTGCGCACGGTCTCGGCCGGAGTGCCCGCCGGCGCGATCAGCCCCCACCAGGTGTCCACTTCAAAGCCGGGCAGGGTCTCGGCCATCGGCGGCACTTCCGGCAGCATGGCGCTGCGCTGTGCCGTGGTCACGGCCAGGGCGCGCAGCTTGCCGGCGCGGATGTTGGCGGCGGCGGTGGCCAGGTTGTCGATGTTGAAATCCACCTGCCCCGACAGCAGGGCCAGCTGCGCCGGGTTGCCACCGTTGTAAGGGATATGAACCGCGAAGATGCCGGCCTGGTGTTTCAGCAGCTCGCCCGCCAGGTGACCGGCGCTGCCGTTGCCGCCCGACCCGTAGTTGAGCTTGCCGGGGTTGGCCTTGGCGTAGCGGATGAGGTCGGGCAGGCTGCGGATGTTCAGCCGCTGCGCCGTGTCGGCGTTCATCACCAGCACATTGGGCACGCGCAGCATCTGCGTGACCGGGGCGAAATCCTTGGCGGGGTCGTAGGGCAGCTTGCTGAACAGCCAGGGGTTGATGCCGTGCGAGGCGGTGGTGGCAATGCCCAGCGTGTGGCCGTCGGGCGCGGCCCGGGCCACGGCGCTGACGCCGATGTTGCCGCCGGCACCGGGCCGGTTTTCCACGATCACCGTGCCCAGCGAGTCCTTGACCGCCTCCGCCAGGATGCGTGCGGTCACGTCGATCGGGCCGCCGGCGCCAAACGGAACGATGATGCGGGTGGGCTTGTCGGCCTGCGCCATCGACAGCGCAGGGAGCGCGAGGGCCGCGGTGGCGGCGAGTGCAATGATGTGGCGGCGGGTGCTCACAGCTTGTCCTTGGCGCTGGTGAACGAGTCGGCGTAGAACGCTTCTTCGGGCAGGCCGGCGGCCAGGTAGTCGCGCTTGGCCGACTCCACCACGATCGGCGCACCACAGGCGTACACCTCGTGACCCGAGAGGTCGGGCGTGTCTTCCAGCACTGCGCGGTGCACGAAGCCCGTGCGGCCGGTCCAGGCATCTTCGGGCAGCGCATCGGAGATCACCGGCACATAGCGCAGGTGGGGCATGGTGGCCAGCTGCTCCTCGATCCAGGCCGACTGGTAGAGGTCGGCCGGACGGCGGCCACCCCAGTAGAGCGTGGCCGGCCGCGTGATGCCCTTGTGGCGCATGTGTTCGATGATGGCCTTGATGGGCGCGAAGCCGGTGCCCGAGGCCAGCAGCACCATGGGCTTGTCGCTGTCCTCGCGCAGGAAGAAGCCGCCGTAGGGCCCTTCGACGCGCAGGATGTCCTTTTCCTTCATGGCACCGAACACATGGTCGGTGAACTTGCCGCCCGGCATGTGGCGGATGTGCAGCTCGACCTGCGGGCCTGCGGCCTGGGTGTGCGGCGCGTTGGCCATCGAGTAGCTGCGGCGGTCACCGTCGCGCAGCAGGAACTCGACGTACTGGCCGGCGTGGTACTGGAAGGTGTCGGCCGCCGGCAGCTGCAGCTTCATCACGATCACGTCGTGCGAGGCGCGCTCCAGGCTGATCACGCGCACCGGCATCTTCTTGATCGGGAACGCACCCGCCTCGGTGACCTGGCGCGATTCGAGCACCACGTCGCTCTGGGCGACGCCGCAGCAGGTGAGGATGTAGCCGGAGGCTTCCTCTTCTGCGCTCAGGGCCTTGGCCTGGTGCGGGCCGTGGGCGACGCTGCCGCTGACGAGCTTGCACTTGCAGGAGCCGCAGGCGCCGTCCTTGCAGCCGTAGGGCAGGCCGATGCCCTGGCGGATGCCGGCCGCGAGAATGGCTTCGCCGGATTCGGCGCTGAACTGTCGGCCGCTGGGCTGGACGGTGATGCTGAAGGTCATGGTGAATCAGGCTACAGTGGTTTGGATGAACGGGCGCTGAACCGCGGGCGCCCCCGCAGGCAACCCGCCATTTTCCCAAATTCGAATCCATGACATTTCTTGGTGCCCTTCCAGCCCGTTTCCGCCGCGAACGGGTGCTCATCATCGGCTGCGGTGACGTGGGCCAGCGCGCCGCGCGCGAGCTAGGTGGCGGGCGGCGCGTCCGTCTGCTGGCGCTGACCTCCAACCCCGACAATGCCGGCGCCTTGCGTGGCCAAGGCATCACGCCCCTGATCGGCAACCTGGACCGGCCGGCCGACCTGCAGCGGCTGGCCGGCCTGGCCACACGCGTGCTCCACCTGGCGCCACCGCCGTCCGAAGGACAGGCCGACTGGCAGGCCGACGCGAGGACCCGGTCCCTGGTGCGGACACTGGCGCGGCGGTCGCCTCCGAGCGCCCTGGTCTATGGTTCCACGACCGGGGTGTATGGCAACTGCGAGGGCCGCTGGGTGGACGAGTCGGCGCCCACCCGGCCGCTGACCCCGCGCGCCTGGCGACGGGTCGACGCCGAGGCATCGGTGCACTGGCTGGCGCGCGCGCTGGGCGTGCGCAGCACGCTGCTGCGCATCCCGGGCATCTACGCGCCCGACCGGGCGGGCGGCACGCCGCAGGAGCGCTTGCGCCGCGGCACACCGGTGCTCCGGCCCGAGGACGATGTCTACACCAACCACATCCACGCCGACGACCTGGCGCGCGCCTGCGTGCTGGCGCTCTGGCGCGGCAAGCCCCGGCGCACCATCAACGTGGTGGACGACACCGAGCTCAAGATGGGCGACTACTTCGACTTCGCGGCCGATCTGTACGGCCTGCCCCGGCCGCCGCGCGTTGCGCGCGATGCCGCGGGCGACCAACTGCCGATGGTGCTGCTGAGCTTCATGAGCGAGTCGCGCCGCCTGCACAACCGGCGCATGAAGACCGAACTGGGCCTGCGGCTGCGCTACCCCACGGTGGCGCAGGGCCTGCGCGGCTGAAATTTCACAGCGCCGTCAGCGTGGTCCCATGGTCCAGAGCAGCCAGAGCGTGTAGGCCCCGTAGACACCGAGCAGACCGCCCGCCTCCCAGCGGTTGATGCGCCCAGGCCTCCGCCAGCCGCGGCCCATCTTCCAAAGGAGCACCGTCAGGCCCGCCATCACCGGCAGGTCGCGCGTGAGCGCGGCCGATTCCACGTCCATGGGCGCGATGATGCCCGCCAAGCCCACCACCGCCAGCGTGTTGAACAGACCCGAGCCCAGCACGTTGCCCAGGGCGATGTCGTCTTCGCCCTTGCGCGCGGCCGCCACGCAGGACGCCAGTTCGGGCAGCGAGGTGCCGATGGCCACCACGGTCAGGCCGATCACGAGGTCGCTGATGCCCAGGTTCTGGGCGATCTCCACCGCGCCCCAGACCAGCAGGCGCGAGCTGGCCACCAGCACCACCAGCCCCAGAACCAGCCACAGCAGGGCGCGCGGCAGCGGCAGGGCGCCCGCTTTCAGCTCGCTGGCGGTCTCCTGCGCCAGCGCGTCGTCGCCATGGGTGCGGGCTTCGCGGATGGACCAGACCATCAGCGCCGCAAACGCCGCCAGCAGCACCAGCGCGTCGGCGCGCGAGAGGGTCAGGTCCCAGACCAGCAGGGCCGAGAGCGCGGTCACCGCCATGAGCAGGGGCAGTTCCTTGCGCAGCACCACCGACCGCACCTGGATCGGCGCGATCAGTGCGGTCACGCCCAGGATCAGGCCCATGTTGACGATGTTCGATCCCCAGGCGTTGCCCAGCGCCAGCGCCGGGTTGCCCTGTGTGGCCGCAATGACGGACACCACCAGTTCCGGTGCCGAGGTTCCAAAGCCCACGATGACCATGCCCACCAGCAGGGGCGGCACCGCGAAGTGCTGGGCGGTGGCGGAGGCACCCTCGACGAAGCGGTCGGCGCTCCAGATCAGCAAGAGCAGTCCGGCGATCACGGCGGCAACGGGCAGCAGCATGGGCGTGGTGTGGGTGTTGGACAATGCCCATTGTCTCAGCGCCACCCTGCACCCACCGACCCCATGTCGCACGACCTGAACCAACGGCCTTCGCACCAGCGCGACTTCTGGGGTTCACCCTGGCGCGCCCGCCTGGGGCTGACGGCGCTGGCGGTGGCGTTCATGCTGCTGATGCTCTGGCTGTGGCGACCCTGGCTGCTGCTGCCCGGCACCCAGCCACTGGTGATGGCCGGGGGCGACCCCTACCTGCGGGCGCTGATGCGCACCATCTCTGCCAGCGAGTCCAATGTCATGCGCCCCTACCACGTGCTGTACGGAGGCGACTACGTGGGCACCCTGGAGCGGCATCCCAACCGCTGCGAGTCGATCGGTCAGGGGCCGAACCGGGGCAACTGCTCCACCGCGGCGGGCCGCTACCAGCTGCTCTACAGCACCTGGCTGGAGCTGGCTGCGCGTTACCACCCGGAGCGCACCGACGATGCACTGGACGCCACTGGCCTGAGCTTTGCACCCGTATACCAGGACGTGGTTGTGCACGCCTGGCTGCAGGAAGGGCGCTGGGGCAACCTCTCGGCCCAGCTGCGCCAGGGCCGCATCCAGCCGGTGCTGCGCCGGCTTTCGGGCACCTGGACCAGCCTGGGCTATGGCATCGAGAACAACAGCATGTCCCGCGAGTTGCCACGGGTGTACCGGCAGATGCTGGAGGATGAGCTGGCCAACGCGGATGCCCCCGCGGAAAGCACCAAGACAAAAGGCCGCGCAACCAACGCTGCGCGGCCCTGAAAGCTGGTGCCCGGGGTCGGACTCGAACCGACACACCATCTCTGGCGGGGGATTTTGAATCCCCTGCGTCTACCGATTTCGCCACCCGGGCGGGTGTCATGGACAGCCCGAAATTATGGCACAGTGGGGTGCATGAACTACCCGACCATTGAAGACGCCATCGGCCGCACGCCGCTGGTTGCGTTGCAGCGCATCGGCTCTGAGATGCTCCGTGCGCGGGGCAACGTGATCCTGGGCAAGCTCGAAGGCAACAACCCGGCCGGTTCGGTGAAGGACCGGCCCGCGCTGTCGATGATCAAGCGCGCCGAGGAGCGCGGCGACATAAAGCCCGGCGACACGCTGATCGAGGCGACCTCGGGCAACACCGGCATCGCACTGGCCATGGCCGCGGCCATCAAGGGCTACCGCATGGTGCTGATCATGCCGGAGGACCTGTCCATCGAGCGCGCCCAGACCATGAAGGCCTTTGGTGCGGAACTCGTCCTCACGCCCAAGAGCGGCGGCATGGAATACGCGCGCGATCTGGCCGACAAGATGGAGAAGGAGGGCAAGGGGCGCGTGCTGGACCAGTTCGCCAACGCCGACAACCCGCGCATCCACTACGAGACCACCGGACCCGAACTGTGGGAGCAGACCGGCGGGCGCATCACGCACTTCGTCAGCGCCATGGGCACCACCGGCACCATCACCGGCGTCTCGCGCTTCCTGAAGGAGAAGAACCCGGCCGTCCGCATCATCGGCGCCCAGCCCAGCGAGGGCTCGCGCATCCCGGGCATCCGCAAGTGGCCGCAGGAGTACCTGCCCAAGATCTACGACCCGTCGGGTTTGGACGAACTGGTCCTGGTGGGGCAGTCGGACGCCGAGGAGATGTGCCGCCGCCTGGCGCGAGAAGAGGGCATCTTTGCGGGCATTTCGGCCGCGGGCGCCTGCTGGGTGGCGCAGCAGATCGCGGCGCAGGTCGAGAACGCCACCATCGCCTTCATCGTCTGCGACCGCGGCGACCGCTACCTCTCGACCGGCGTGTTCCCGGCCTGAGGCCGTTGCCTGCCATGGCCGCCGAGTACCGGTTCTGTCCCTGCTGTGCCGCGCCTCTGGCGCTGACCGCTGCGCAGGAAGACGGCGGTCTGAAGCACCGCCTGCGCTGCACGGCCTGCGACTTCACCCACTGGAACAACCCGACGCCCGTGCTGGCCGCCATCGTGCAGGTGGGCGATAAGGTGCTGCTGGCCCGCAACGCCGCCTGGCAGCACCGCATGTTCGCGCTGATCACCGGCTTCATGGAAGCGGGGGAAACGCCGGAAGAGGGCATCCGGCGCGAGATCGCCGAAGAAACCGGGCTGACCGTGACGGCCTTGAAGCTGGTCGGCGTGCACGACTTCCAGCGCATGAATCAAGTGATCGTCACTTACCACGCGCTCGCAGAAGGGCAGATCGTGCTGTCCCCGGAGCTGGCCGAATACAAGCTGCTCGCGCCGGAACAGGTCCGGTGCTGGCCGGCCGGAACGGGCTTTGCCCTGGCCGACTGGCTGCGCTCGATCGGCATCGAGCCCCAGTTCATGGAGGTCCCGGCGGCGTGACTTTTCTTCGTACAAATTGATACAGTTTTTGATCTCTGTCACCCTTCCTGTTTAAAATTCGATCTCCGAGGATTCCTTCATGAACGCCACCAAAGAACTTGACGCCCGCGGCCTGAACTGCCCGCTGCCCATCCTGAAGGCCAAGAAGGCCCTGGCGGACATGACCAGTGGCCAGACGCTCAAGGTGATCGCCACCGATGCCGGATCGGTTCGCGACTTCCAGGCCTTTGCCAAGCAGACGGGCAACGAACTGGTGGAGCAGCAGACCGTAGGGAGCGACTTCATCACGGTGCTCAAGCGCCGCTGAACTGGGTCCACCATGGTTGCGGCATGCCGCAATCGCCGGCCCGACGACCATGGAAATCCTGCTCCTCGACCCCTTAGTTCCTGAAGCCCTGTCCTGGCTCCAGGAGCGCCACGCCGTGACGCTGGCCCCGGAGCTGGCAGACGACCCCATGGCACTGCGCAAGCAGGTCTACAAGACGAAGGCACTGGTGTTGCCCTCGCATGTGGTCGTCTCGCGGGAGTTTCTCGATTTCGCGCCCCTGTTGAAGGTGGTGGCGCGCATGCAGATCTCCAGCGAGAACACCGACCTGGAGGCCTGCGCGCAGCGCAACATCCGGGTGATCCAGGCACGCAGCGCCACGGTGCGTTCGAATGCAGAGTACCTGCTCTATGGTCTGCTGATGCTCTACCGGCGCGGCATGGTCAGCGCCCTCCTGGGACGCAAGCTGGCGCAGGTGCGCATGGGCCGGGAGCTCTGTGGCAGCACCGTGGGCCTGCTGGGCCTGGCCCCGGTGGCCCACACCCTGGCGCCCATGCTCAGGGGGCTCGGGGTGCGCCTGCTGGGCTACGACCCGGCGGTGCACCAGGGCGCACCGATCTGGAAGAAGCTGGGCATCGAATACATCCCGGCCAACGAGCTGCTGGCGCGCAGCGACGCCGTGTCGCTGCAGATGGTCTATGCCTCCCGCTTCAAGGGCTGGATCAACGAACGCCTGCTCAACAACTGCAAGCCCGGTCAGCTGTGGGTGGGGCTGAGCCGCAGCGCGCTGTTCGAACCCGAGGCACTGGCACTGGCGCTGACGGATGGCCGGATCGACGCCTGCCTGCTCGACGGGGCGCACCCCCAGTTCGCCGGGCCCGGCACCCCGCTGCACAACATTCCCAACCTGCACCTCACACCCCGGCTGGGGTCGCACACCCGCGAGGCCAAGCTGCGCGCCAGCTGGTACGTGGCGCACCGCATCCACGAAACCCTGTCACCAGTGGTGGAGCGGGGGCAGGCACAGGCCAGCGACTTCTCCGTGCTCGACAGCCTCGACAGCTCGCGCGACCCGGAATGGCCGCCGGTCGACTCGGGGTCCCAGTGGGCCGAGATCTCGCTGGGCGAGGAGCGACCGGGCTGAGATCCGGTCGCTGGCGCGTCAGAGCCGCGCCAGCTGCTCGCGCACCTTGGTCAGCGTGGCGCCGAAGTCGGCCACGCGCTTCTTCTCCTGCTCGATCACGGCCGGAGGCGCCTTGGCCACGAAGGCTTCGTTGGACAGCTTGGCGTTCGCCTTGGCGATTTCGCCCTCCAGCCGTGCGGCTTCCTTGGTCAGGCGGGCCTTCTCGGCGGCGACGTCGATTTCCATGAACAGGCACAGGCGGGCTTCGCCCACCACCGCCACCGGTGCGGCCTGCGCGGCGGCGGCCCAGCCGGCCTCGTCGTCGAACACCTTGACCTCGGCCAGTTTGGCCAGACCCTGCAGCACGGCGGCGTTGGCGCGCATGAAGTCCGCATCGCCGACCACGAACATCGGCAGACGGGTGGCGGGCGAGACGTTGAGTTCACCGCGCAGCGTGCGGCAGGCATCCACCAGGCTCTTGAGCTTGGCCACCTGTGCCTCGGCGGCTTCGTCGATGCGCTCGGGCTGGCTCACCGGGTAGGCCGCCACGCTCACCGAGGCACCCTCACGACCGGCGACCGGCGCGACCTTCTGCCACAGCTCTTCGGTGATGAACGGAATGACGGGGTGTGCCAGGCGCAGGATGGTCTCCAGCGTGCGGATCAGGGTGCGGCGGGTGGCGCGCTGCTGCGCCTCGTTGCCGGTGTTGATCTGCACCTTGGCGATTTCCAGGTACCAGTCGCAGAACTCGTTCCAGACGAAGTCGTAGATGGCGTTGGCCACGTTGTCCAGCCGGTATTCGGCAAAGCCTTGCGCCACTTCGGCCTCGACGCGCTGCAGGCGCGAGACGATCCAGCGGTCGGCGTGGCTGAAGCTCATGTAGCCGTGCGCCTTGCCGCCGACTTCGCAGTCGGCCTTGGTGTGTTCCATCAGGCCGCAGTCGTGGCCTTCGCAGTTCATCAGCGTGAAGCGGGTGGCGTTCCAGAGCTTGTTGCAGAAGTTGCGGTAGCCCTCGCAGCGCTTGCTGTCGAAGTTGATGCTGCGGCCCAGCGAGGCCAGTGCGGCGAAGGTGAAGCGCAGCGCGTCGGCGCCGTATGCCGGGATGCCGTCGGGGAACTCCTTCTCGGTCTGCTTGCGCACCTTGGGCGCCGTCTCGGGCTTGCGCAGGCCGGTGGTGCGCTTGTCCAGCAGCGGGGCGAGCGAGATGCCGTCGATCAGGTCCACCGGGTCGAGCACGTTGCCTTCGGACTTGCTCATCTTCTGGCCCTGCGCGTCGCGCACCAGGCCGTGGATGTAGACGTCCTTGAACGGCACGCGGCCGGTGAAGTGGGTGGTCATCATGATCATCCTGGCGACCCAGAAGAAGATGATGTCGTAGCCGGTGACCAGCACGCTGCTGGGCAGGTAGAGGTTGTAGTCGTCGGTGGCGGCGTCGCCCTGGTTGGGCCAGCCCATGGTGGAGAAGGGCACCAGCGCCGAGGAATACCAGGTGTCGAGCACGTCCGGGTCGCGGGTGAGTGTCTTGCCCGCGCCGGCCAGAGCCTGCGCTTCAGCCTCGTTGCGCGCCACGTAGACCTGGCCCTGCTCGTCGTACCAGGCCGGGATCTGGTGGCCCCACCAGAGCTGGCGCGAGATGCACCAGTCCTGGATGTTGTTCATCCACTGGTTGTAGGTGTTGACCCAGTTCTCGGGCACGAACCTGACCTGGCCGCTGGCCACGGCGTCGATGGCCTTCTGCGCGATGCTCTTGCCGGTCGGGTCCTGGTCGCTGACCTTGCTCATGGCCACGAACCACTGGTCGGTCAGCATGGGCTCGACCACCTGGCCGGTGCGGGCGCAGCGCGGCACCATCAGCTTGTGCTTCTTGACCTCGACCAGCAGGCCGGCGGCTTCAAGGTCGGCCACGACCTGCTTGCGCGCCACGAAACGGTCCAGGCCGCGGTACTTCTCGGGCGCGTTGTCGTTGATGGTGGCGTTGAGGTGCAGCACGCCGATGATGGGCAACTGGTGGCGCTGGCCGACGGCGTAGTCGTTGGCGTCGTGCGCGGGCGTGACCTTGACCACGCCGGTGCCGAAGGCTCGGTCCACGTACTCGTCGGCGATCACCGGAATCTCGCGGTCGCACAGCGGCAGCTTCACGTACTGGCCGATCAGGGCGCTGTAGCGCTCGTCCTCGGGGTGGACCATCACGGCCACGTCACCCAGCAGGGTTTCGGGTCGGGTGGTCGCCACGGTCAGGTGACCGCTGCCGTTGACCAGCGGGTAGGCAATGTGCCAGAGCGAACCGTCTTCCTCTTCGCTCTCCACCTCCAGGTCGGACACGGCCGACATCAGCACCGGGTCCCAGTTGACCAGGCGCTTGCCGCGGTAGATCAGGCCCTGCTGGTAGAGCTTGACGAAGGTCTCGGTCACCACGGTCGAGAGCTTCTCGTCCATGGTGAAGTACTCGCGGCTCCAGTCCACGGAATCGCCCATGCGGCGCATCTGCGTGGTGATGGTGTTGCCCGACTGTTCTTTCCACTCCCAGACCTTGGCGACGAAGTTCTTGCGGCCCAGGTCGTGGCGGCTGATCTTCTGTTCCTGCAGCTGGCGCTCCACCACGATCTGGGTGGCGATGCCGGCGTGGTCGGTGCCCGGAATCCAGGCGGTGTTGAAGCCGCTCATGCGGTGGTAGCGCGTCAGCGAGTCCATGATGGTCTGGTTGAACGCGTGGCCCATGTGCAGCGTGCCCGTCACGTTGGGCGGCGGCAGCTGGATGGCGAAGTTCTTGCCTGCGGTGGCCGCTTCGGCGCTGGGGGCCGAGGTGCCGCGGAAGCCCGCCACGCCGTAGCCGCGCTGCTCCCACTCGGGGCCCCAGTGGGCTTCGAGCGCGGCGGGCTCGAAGGACTTGGACAGGCTGTTCAGACCGGGTTGCTGCAGGGTGTCGGGAGCGTCGGACATGGGGGTGGGGCGCAGAAAGTGCGACGGCGCCCCGCAGGGCGCCGTCGGGTGGGTGTTCGGGAAGCCCCCGATTTTATTCGAGGGTGTCCCGGGCGGTGGCGACGCAGTCGGCCAGCACCTGGGCGTTGCCGATCTGGTTGGCCAGCAGCAGGATCAGGCGGGCGTTGAGCAGTTCCGACTGCTCGCGCGAGAGGCCCTGGTGGGCGTCGAGCAGGCGCTCATAGAAGCCGTCGGCGTCCTGGAAGTTCGGGGCGGTGTTCATGCGGTTCTCCAAAGGGTTTCAGCGCAGGCCGAGCGACCGTTCGAGCGCGGCGACCAGTCGACCGTCGATGCGGTCGCCGGTGGTGGCGAGATAACCGTCCGGCCGGACCAGCGCCCAGCCCGGACCTGTGAGTTGGCAGGCGGCGCGCAGGTGGCCGTCGGGGTCGCGCACGTGTTCTGTCGCCTGGGCGCGCTCACGGCCGGCCGGTACCTGCACCGCGCGCAGCGGCGCGCCGCCGGTCAGCGTCTTCAGGCGCTGAAGGTCGGCGCGCCCCAGCGGTCCGAAGACCAGCAGCAACAGGTCGCCCGCCGCCCAGTTCAGCAGGTCGTTGACGCAACCTGCCGAACCGTTCGCCCAGCGCAGCGCCACGTTCTGCACCGACTGGCCGGCGGCGCTGCCCTCGGCGTAGGTGCAGGCGCGCGAACGCGAGTACGGGTTGGCGACCGCCATGCGGCCGGTGTTCATCAGCGTGCGGGCGAAGGGGTGCTTCTTCGCCAGACCGATGGCGGCGTGGCGGAACAGGCGCTCCACGCCATCGGCCGGGCGCAGGAAGCGCGCGGTGCGGTTGGTCACCAGCACGTTCTGCTGCGCGGCCTCCAGCCGCTCGTCGCCGTAGCTCTCCAGCAGCGCGGGGTGGGCGCGGCCGCGCAGAACAGCCGCGAGCTTCCACGCCAGGTTGTCGGCATCGGCCACGCCGGTGTTGCCCCCGCGCGCGCCGAAGGGGCTGACCACCTTGGCCGAGTCGCCCATGAAAAACACCCGGCCTTCGCGCATGCGGTGCACGCACTCGCTGCGGTAGGCGTAGGGGCCCACCCAGACGATCTCGACCTCGGTGTCGGGCCCGAACTGGCGCGCCAGCCGCTCGCGCACCACGTCCTCGCGGCTCACATGGGCCGGGTCGCTGTCGGGCGCCATCTGGTAGTCGATGCGCCAGACGTCGTCGGCCATCAGGTGCTGCCAGACGGCGCGGTTCTCGTTGAACGGCGCCTCGACCCAGGTGTGGCGCTCGACCGGCGGTCGTTTCGTGAAGCGCACGTCGGCGATGCACCAGCGGTCGTCGCCGCGCTTGCTGGTGAACGGCACCTGCAGCCACTGGCGCAGCGGGCTGTGCGAGCCGGTGGCGTCGATGACGTGGTCGGCTTCGATGACGTAGGAGCCCGCGGGTGTCTCGACCGTGAGGGTGGCGAAGTCGGCGTTCTGTGTGAAGGCGGTCAGGCGGTTCTGCCAGCGCAACTCGACATGGCCAAGTTCGGCGATGCGTTCGACCAGGAATCCTTCGATGTAGAACTGCTGGATGTTGATGAAGGGGGGCTGCTGGGAGAGGTTGTAGCCGCCCTGCTGACGAAGGTCGAAGCTGTAGACCTCGTCCTCGCCGGCGAAGGTGCGGCCGACGCTCCACTGGATGCCTTTGGTGGCGATGCGGTCGTACAGCCCCAGGCGCTGGAAGATTTCGAGCGATTTCTGGGTGTAGCAGATGCCGCGGGAGGACGCGCCCTTGACGCCGACGGTGTTGTCTTCGTCGAGCAGGATGGCGGGGGTGCCGAGTTTGGCGAGCGAGCAGGCGAGGGTGAGGCCGGTGATGCCGCCGCCGACGATGACGATGGGGTGTCGTCTTGTTCGTGCTTCGCTGAGTTCGGGTGGGGGGACGAAGGGGTATTCGGGCAGCTGGTAACCACTGCCTTGGGTGAACTCGTAGCTGTTGGTGTGGGCGGCTTGCTTGTATGCCGTTGGTGTCACGGGTGTCTCCTGTCTGTGTTCTGTTTTTCGTTCATCGACCTCGCGGGCTCATGGGTGCGGTGTGCCCTGTTCCGCTCATGTCCCCCGGATCGGGCTTCGCCCGATCCTCCTCCTTTACTTCGCTGCACAGGGCACACCACCCCCATGAACCACCAGATACGTGTGTGCGAACTGTTGGCGCGCCAACGAGTGTGGTGAATGGCTGGGTGACCAGCGCAGCGAGGTAAAGGAGGAGCCAGCGGCGCAGCCGCTGGCGGGGGACACGAGCGGAGCCGGTCACCCAGCCATTCACCGCACGGGCCCACCGCCAAGAGAAATCAAGACGAAGAGGGCACAAACTCCGGCCGGTCATTCGACTGCGGCTTCAACGGCGCCGAAGTCTGACCCGAAGCCCTCTCCTTGCGCCACTGCTCCTTGCGCGCGTTCCACTCCGCCAGCCGCGCATGCGCCGTCTTGCTCTCCTGCAGCATCTGGAACTCGTCCGCCAGCTGCGCCGTCAGCTCCAGCCGGATGCCGTTCGGGTCGAAGAAATAGATGCTCTTGAAGATGTGGTGGTCCGTCACCCCCAGCACCTCGATCCCGTGCGCCTGCAGGCGCGCCTTCGTGTTCTCCAGCTCCTGCACCGTGTTCACCCGGAAGCTGATGTGGTTCACCCACTTCGGCGTGTTCGGCGACGGCTCGGCAGCCACGTCGTCGCCCAGGTCGAAGAAGGCGATGAACGAACCGTCCTGCAGGCGGAAGAAGAAGTGCGTGTACGGGCAGTACTCGCCCGTGCTGGGCACGTAGTCGCTCTGGATGATGTGGTAGAGCGGCAGACCCAGGATGTCCTCGTAGAAATGCCGCGTTTCTTCGGCATCGCGCGCCCGGTAGGCGTAGTGGTGCAGCTGCTGCACCGGGGCGGGCGGGGGCAGGGTGGCGTTCATGGAGTCTCCTGTTCTATTGCGGGGTTTCGCAATGTTGAATGCATTTAACAAAACGAAATCTTATCGGGCATCCGACACCGGGTCAGTGTGAGGGTTTTCCAGAGGGGTGTCGACCCAGTTGAGAGTGGTTATCAATGGCTCCCTCTGAATAGATTTGAACAATTCGTCACATAGTCTGCGGCAATTTGACGGAAGGGGGGGGGCGGCGTACGGTCTGCCTGTCACAGACCTCCCCGCCGCCTGGCGGGCGGGCTGGGCGCTTCCTCAACCCACGAGACAAGGAGATATCCATGGCCGCATTGAAAGGCTCGAAAACCGAGCAGTGCCTGAAGGACGCCTTCGCCGGCGAATCCCAGGCCAACCGCCGCTACCTGTACTTCGCAAACAAGGCCGATGTGGAAGGCCAGAACGATGTGGCGGCCCTGTTCCGCTCCACCGCCGAAGGCGAAACCGGTCACGCGCACGGTCACCTGGAGTTCCTGGAGCAGTCCGGCGACCCGGCCACCGGCCTGCCCATCGGCAGCACCCGCCAGAACTTGGCCTCCGCCGTCGCAGGCGAAACCCACGAGTACACCGACATGTACCCGGGCATGGCCAAGACCGCGCGCGAAGAAGGTTTTGACGAGATCGCCGACTGGTTCGAAACCCTGGCCAAGGCCGAGCGTTCGCACGCGAACCGCTACCAGAAGGCTCTGAACGAGCTGGTGGACTGATTGACCCACCCCCGCCGCGCTGCGCGCGACCCCCTCAAGGGGGCAACGCTGGCGGCCCGGCGGAGCCGGTTCCGCGGCGTTCTGGAATTTCGCTCCGGACGCCGTTTTTGAAAGCGCTTGCGCGAGCGCTTTCAAAAACCCACGAGCCAACCCGCACAGACGAGGACAAGAGACATGGCCACAGAAGGCAACCTGCAGGCACCGACGCGCCACCCGCTGGACTGGAAGAACCCCGACTTCTACGACGAGGAGAAGTGCTTCCACGAGCTCGAGCGCATCTTCGACATCTGCCACGGCTGCCGCCGCTGCGTGAGCCTGTGTGGCTCGTTCCCGACCCTGTTCGACCTGGTGGACGAGAGTGCGACCATGGAGGTCGATGGCGTCGCCAAGCAGGACTACTGGAAGGTGGTGGACCAGTGCTACATGTGCGACCTCTGCTACATGACCAAGTGCCCTTACACGCCGCCGCACGAGTGGAACCTGGACTTCCCGCACACCATGCTGCGCGCCAAGGCCATCAAGTTCAAAAAAGGTGAGGTCAAGACCAGCGAGAAGCTGCTGGCCTCCACCGACGTGCACGGCCAGTTCGCCGGCATTCCCATCGTGGTGCAGGTGGTCAACGCGGTGAACAAGACCAAGGCCGCGCGCGGCGTGATGGAAAGCGCCATGGGCGTGGACAAGGACGCCTGGCTGCCCGATCTGGCGACCAAACGCTTCCGCTGGGCGGCGCCCGACGCCAGGGCCACCAAGGTGGTCGATGGCGAGAAGACGCCCGGCAAGGTCGCCATCTTCTCCACCTGCTACATCAACTACAACGAACCCGGCATCGGCCTGGACCTGCTCAAGATCCTCGACCACAACGACATCCCCTACACCATCGTCGAGAAGGAAAAGTGCTGCGGCATGCCCAAGCTGGAGCTGGGCGACCTGGACTCGGTGCAGGCCAGCAAGGAGGCCAACATCCCGGTGCTGGCGAAGTACGCGCGCGACGGCTTTGCCATCCTCGCTGCCGTGCCCAGCTGCGCGCTGATGTTCAAGCAGGAGATCCCGCTCATGTTCCCGGACGACGCCGACACCCAGCTGGTGAAGGAACACATGTGGGACCCCTTCGAGTACCTGATGGCGCGCAAGCGCGACGGCCTGCTGAAAACCGAATTCCCGCAGAAGCTGGGCAACATCAGCTACCAGATCCCCTGCCACGGCCGGGTGCAGAACATCGGCAAGAAGACCGAAGAGATGCTCAAGATGATCCCGGACACCACGGTCAACACCATCGAGCGCTGCTCGGGCCATGCGGGCACCTTCGGCGTCAAGAAGGGCTCGCACCAGCAGGCCATGAAGATCGGCAAGCCGGTGTTCAAGGCCATGGCCACCATGAAGGACGGCAGCAAGCCCGACTACATCAGCTCCGACTGCCCGCTCGGCGGCCACCACATCGCGCAAGGTTTTGAAGTGAACGGGCACGGGGCGCCTGAGCTGCAACACCCGCTGTCGCTCGTGGCCCGCGCCTATGGCCTGAAGTGAGGACGACACCATGCAACTGACCGGACACATCACCCCCGACAGCCTCATGAGCCTGGAGGCCTACAGCAAGTGGCGCAAGGTCCACAAGCCCGAGGTCATCGCGCACCGCAAGCTGCGCAGCGTGCAGCTGGGCGAGCACCTGAACCTGCAGTTCGAGAGCGAGACCACCATCCGCTACCAGATCCAGGAGATGCTGCGCATCGAGAAAATCTTCGAGGAAGAGGGCATCCAGAGCGAGATCGAGGCCTACGCGCCCCTGGTGCCCGACGGCAGCAACTGGAAGGCGACGATGCTGATCGAGTACATCGACGTCAACGAGCGCAAGCGCGAGCTGGCGCGACTGATCGGCGTGGAGGACCGCATGTTCGTCGAGGTCGAAGGCTACGAGCGCGTCTACGCCATCGCCGACGAAGACCTGGACCGCGAGAACGAGCAGAAGACCAGCGCGGTGCACTTCGTGCGCTTCGAGTTCACGCCTGCCATGCGCGCGGCCATCAAGGCGGGCGCGGCCGTCAAGATCGGCTGCGACCACACGCACTACCCTGCGCATGTGCAGATTGCGGCGGAGACGCTGGCGAGTCTGGCCGGAGATCTGAAGTAGGCCTCAGGCCTGGCACCAGCGCGACCAGTCCGGATCGCGGGGTGCCTCCAGCGCCAGATCGTCGCCGCTGACCGGGTGCCGCAGTGCCAGGCGGCTTGCATGCAGCCACAGCCGCTGCATGCCCAGCCAATCGGCGACGGCTCTGTTCAGCGGCCCCTTGCCGTGCGTCGCGTCGCCGATGATCGGGTGGGCGATGTGCTTCATGTGGCGCCGCAGCTGGTGGCGGCGGCCGGTGAGCGGTTGCAGTTCCACCAGGGCGCAGCGCGTGGCCGGGAAGCCGCCGTACGGCAGCGGCAGTTCGTAGCGCTCCAGCGTCGCAAACCGGGTCTGCGCCTCCTGCACCTCTTCGCGCTCGCTGCGCATGTCGTCGGGCAGGCGCCGCAGCGGGTGGTCGATCAGGCCTTCGTCGGCGGGCCAGCCGCGCACGACGGCGTGGTAGGTCTTGCGCATGCCCTCGCCGGATTCGAAGGCGCGGCCCAACAGGCTGGCGGTGGCCGCGTCCAGCGCGAACAGCAGCACGCCGCTGGTGCCCTTGTCGAGCCGGTGCACCGGCCAGACCGGCTGGCCGATCTGGTCGCGCAGCAGCTGCACCGCAAAGCGCGTCTCGCCTGCGTCCAGCCCGGTGCGGTGCACCAGCAGGCCGGGAGGCTTGTCGATGGCGATCAGGTGGTCGTCGCGGTGCAGGATGCGCAGCATGGGTCGATTGTCCGGCGACTGAATGCTTCGGATGCCACAGGTACACTCGCTTTTTTCCTCTTTTTCCCCCCTCAAACACCATGTTCCGACGCGTCTCGACCCTCGCCGCGCTGGCCTTGTCGCTGCTGCTGGCCGCCTGTGGCAAGCAGGGTGTGGAACTGGGCGAAGGCGGCTCCGTCGTCAAGGGTTCGGCCGGGCCGGACGGCGCGCACAACGCGGCCACCGAGCTCAAGACCTGTGCGGCGCCGGTGGCAGTGGTGGCGCTGATGGAGAACCCGCGCGGCTACGTCGGCATCGGCCGTGGCGGGCTCCCCGATTCGCCCCTGCCGCTGGTGCGCGTGATGATGCAGCAGAGCGGGTGCTTCCGCATCGTCGACCGCCACTCGGGCCTGAACGCCACCGTCAAGGAACAGGAGCTCAAGGAAGAGGGCGTCCTGCGCCAGGACGACACCACGGTCAAGAAGGGCCGCGGCATCGTGGCGCAGTACACCCTGGTGCCCAGCCTGACCTTTTCCGAGCAGGACGCAGGGCGCCAGATCGGCGGCATCCTGGCGCAGATTCCGGGCCTGAACGTGATCGCCGGCGCGGCCGAGAACGTCAAGCTCAAGGAAGCGCAGGTGGTGCTGCTGCTGACCGACAACGAAACCACCGAGCAGCTCTCCGCCGCCACCGGCGCCGCGCGCAGCACCGATCTGGGCATCGGCGGCCTGGCCATCGGCAAGGCCGGCGGCGCGGGCGGCCTGGGCTGGAGCAACACCAACGAGGCCAAGGTGATTGCGGCGGCCTTCCTGGACGCGCACAACCACCTGGTCGACGAGGTGCAGCGCCTGGTCGAGAAGCCGCTGCCCGAACCCGTGCCCACCAAGAAGAAGGCTGGCTGAGCCACCATGCTGTTTGTCATTTCCCCCGCCAAGGCCCTCGACTACGAGACGCCGGCCCACATCAAGACCTACACGCAACCGCTGTTCGTGGAACAGGCGAGCGAGCTGATCGCCGTGCTGCGCGAGAAGTCGCCGCAGCAGGTCGCCGAGCTGATGGACCTGTCGGACCAACTCGCAGGCCTGAACGCCGCGCGCTACCAGGCCTGGTCGCCCAAATTCACCGCCAGGAATTCCAAGCAGGCCGTGCTGGCGTTTGATGGCGACGTGTACGGCGGGCTGGATGCGAAGACTCTGAACGAGGACGAGCTGGACTGGTTGCAGCAGCACCTGTGCATCCTCAGCGGTCTCTACGGCGTGCTGCGCCCGCTGGACCGCATGCAGCCTTACCGGCTGGAGATGGGCACGCGGCTCAAGAACGACAAGGGCAGCAACCTCTACCGCTTCTGGGGCAGCCAGATCGCCGAGTACCTCAATGGCCGCGCCCGCGCCGACAAGAGCCCGGTGCTGGTCAACCTGGCCAGCGAGGAGTACTTCAAGGCGGTGGACCTCAAGGCGCTGCAGCCGCGTGTGGTGAACTGCGTGTTCGAAGAGAAGAAGGGCGCGAACTACAAGATCGTGAGCTTCTTCGCCAAGCGCGCGCGCGGCCTGATGGTGCGCTACGCGCTGCAGCACCGGGCGTCCACGCCCGAGCAGCTCAAGGGCTTCGATCTGGAGGGCTACCGTTTTGCGCCCGCCGCCAGCGGGCCCGACCGTTTCGTGTTCCGGCGCGACCAGGGCGCCTGACCGCCGACCGAGGAGACGACCATGACCCAGACCGTCACCCCCGAACTGCGCCAGTGGATCATCGAGCAGTCCACCGCCGGCTGCATGCCCGAGGCGGTGCTCGAAGCCATGGTCAAGGCCGGCTGGCAACCGGACGTGGCCGAAGCCGCGCTGGAGCAGACCCTGCGCGACCACCTGCAGAAGCTCGGCGCCGGCCGTGCCGCCGCGCCCGCCCCGGTCCAGGCCCCAGCCCAGGCACCGGCCCAGGCCACGGCGCTCGAGATGGCCACGGTGCGCGTGCCCGACATCGCACTCAGCGGTTCGCCACGCCGGCTGGACGCGGGCGACCGCATGGTCGACGTGATCATCTCGGTGACGCAGCCGCGGGTGGTGGTGCTCGGCGGCCTGCTCAGCCACGAGGAGTGCGACGGCCTGATCGAGGCGTCCCGGCCGCGCCTGGCGCGCTCGCTCACCGTGCAGACCGCCACCGGCGGCGAGGAGCTCAACCCCGACCGCACCAGCAACGGCATGTTCTTCAACCGCGGCGAAAGTGAGCTGGTCAAACGCATCGAGGCGCGCATCGCGCGGCTGGTGAACTGGCCGGTGGAAAACGGCGAGGGCATCCAGGTGCTCAACTACAAGGTGGGTGCGGAATACAAGCCGCACTACGACTACTTCGACCCGGCCGAGCCGGGCACGCCGACCATCCTCAAGCGCGGTGGCCAGCGCGTCGGCACGGTGGTCATGTACCTCAACGAACCGCCGCGCGGCGGCGGCACCACCTTTCCGGACATCGGTCTGGAAGTGGCGCCGGTGCGCGGCAATGCGGTGTTTTTTTCCTACAACCGGCCGCACCCCGGCACCCTGACCCTGCACGGCGGCGCGCCGGTGCTCGAAGGTGAAAAATGGGTGGCGACCAAATGGATGCGCGAACGGGTATTTGAATGACGCCAGACCAATCTCCCCTGGGCAAGACCACCGACTACGTCGACCAGTACGACCCGTCCCTGCTGTTCCCGCTGCCGCGCGAGGCCAAGCGCGTCGAAATCGGCATCACCGGCAGCGTGCCCTTCCTGGGCGCCGACCTCTGGACCGCCTTCGAGCTGAGCTGGCTGAACATGAAGGGCAAGCCGCAGGTGGCGATCGCCCACATCACCATTCCCTGCGAGAGCACGCACATCGTCGAGAGCAAGTCGTTCAAGCTCTATCTCAACAGCTTCAACAACACCCGCCTGGACAGTGCGGACGCGGTGCGCGACCGCATTCGCGACGACATCAGCCGCGCCATCTGGGGCGGTGAGGCGGTGAAGTCCTCGGCCGGCGTGCGGCTGCTGCTGCCCGAGCTGTTCGAATGCGAACCGGTGAAGGAGCTGGAAGGCGTGTCGATCGACCGCCTCGATGTCGAGTGCGACACCTACCAGCCGACGCCGGCCTTTCTGAGCGCCGCGCTGGACGAGAAGCCGGTGGACGAGGTGCTGGTGAGCGACCTGCTGCGCAGCAACTGCCCGGTGACCGGCCAGCCCGACTGGGGCAGCGTGCAGATCCGCTACAGCGGGCCGCAGATCGACCAGGCCGGGCTGCTGCAGTACATCGTGAGCTTCCGCAACCACAACGAATTCCACGAGCAGTGCGTCGAGCGCATCTACATGGACATCATGGCGCGCTGCAAGCCGGCCAAGCTGATGGTCTACGCGCGCTACACCCGCCGCGGCGGACTGGACATCAACCCTTGGCGCAGCAGCCACCCTCAGCTGCCGCCCGCAAATACGCGGACTGCCAGACAGTAGGCCGTCTCCGGCGCGCCGGTACGCCATCGAGGATGCGGTGGAACCGGCTCTGCCGGGCCACTCGCATCGCCCCCTTGAGGGGGTCGCGCGCAGCGCGGCAGGGGTGGGCCTGGTTCAGAGCATCTTCTGGATCAGTGCGCCCTTGAACAGCACCGGTCCGGTGGGGCCGGTCTCGCTGGGCACGCCGCCCTTGGGCTCCAGACTCACCGCCAGCGCCGGTACCTCGCGCACATCCGATTCACCGGCCGCCAGCTGCAGCAGCCGCTCGGGCGTGAGCACGCCCAGCGAACGCGGCTTGCTGCCCGGGGGCAGGGCCCAGAGCTGCAGCGACTTGTCGGCCGCTTCCTGGTAACCGCCCACGCGCTGCAGCGTCAGCTTGCGGTTCTTCGGGTCGAAGGTCACCAACATCGAGGCGCTGGCCTGTTCGTCGTTGAGCACGGCCACGTATTCGATCTGCGGCTGGGTCGAGAGCTTCGCCTGCAGTTCGTCGATCTGCGCCCCCATGCGGTCGCGCAGGCCCACCGTGGTGATCACGGCCAGCACGGTGGCCAGCGCGCCGGCACCGGCCGCACCGCGCCACAGCGCCAGGCTGCGCCACCAGCCGATGGGGGGCGGCGGCGCCGGTTCCGCACGGGCCGCCGCCATGGCCGCCTGCTCGCGCTCGGCCTCGATCAGGTTGTGGATGCGCGTCCAGACCACGGGCGAGGGCGTCACCGCGGGCGCCAGCTCGGTCATGCTGGCCACGCGGCTCTGCCAGACCAGGGCCGCCGCGCGCACCGGCGCCCGCTCGCGCGCCAGGGTTTCGAAGCGGCGCCGCGCGCCGCCGCGCAAGGTGCCGATGGCGTAGGCCGCGGCCAGTCGGTCCAGCAGCTCGGGGTGTCGGTGGATGTCCATGGCGTTCCTCAGGCAAACCTTGCCATGCACACACGCAGCTGGTCCAGCCCGCGGCGGATCCAGGTCTTGACGGTGCCCAGCGGCAGCTTGAGCTGTTCGGCCAGCTCGCCGTGGCTGAGGTCGCGCAGGTAGGCCAGGCTCACCACCTCGCGCTGCCTGTTCTCCAGCCGTGTCAGGCACTGGTGCAGGGCCCAGGCCTGCTGGCTGGCCAGGCTGGTGTGCATCGGATCGGGCGTGTCGCCTTCGAGCCGGTCGGCCATGCCGTCGTCGTCGATGTCGTCGCTCAGGTGCTCGCGCTCGGCCTTGCGCCGGCGCAGCAGGTCCAGCGCGCGGCTGCGCACGATCAGGCCCATCCAGGCCATGGGCGGGCTCAGCGAGGCGCGGTAGTCGGGCGCGCTGCGCCAGATGTGCAGGAAGGTTTCCTGCAGCGCGTCCTCGGCCCACTCGTGGCGTTCCAGCACCCGCAGCGCCAGGCCGTAGAGCTTGCCGCTGGTGAGGTCGTAGAGCGACTTGAGCGCGGTCTCGTCGCGCTGCGCCACGCGGTCGAGCAGCGCCATCAGGGTGGGGTCGGTGTCCATGCGGTGGGCGGGCCTCAGTAGGTGCTGCCGGCGTCGGACTGCACCCGGCGCGGCTTGCGCGGCTGCACCAGGGTGGGGACGTTCACCGTGGTGACCGGCTGCACCTGCAGCGCGACGCTGGCCTGGTCGACCAGCTGGTCCGGATGCCAGACCCGCAGCTGCATCGCGCCCTCGGGCACCTGGGGCAGGGTGGCGGTGCCGTCGGCGGATGTCTTGGCGGCCCAGGGCGTGGACGCCACGTAGACGAAGCCGCGCATCGAGCCGTGCAGGTGGCAGCCGAGCTGGATCGGCCCGGCCTTCTCCAGCGTGACTTCGCTGCTGGGAGGCGTCTGCCCCTGCACACGTCCCGCCAGCCGGAACTCGAAGGCGGTGGTGCCTGCGGACAGGAGGCTGGGCGTGCCGCCCTTGACGTGGTGGTCCCATCGGTCGAGGTTGGAGAAGCGGATCTTCGAGCCGACCGGCACCAGGCTGAGCACCGGGTCGAACTGCATCTTCTCCTGCGTCACCGTCTGGTTGATCGGCTGCGCCGCCGGCACCGGCTGGCCGGCGGCCGGCTCCAGCACCACCACCGCGTCGGGCAGCGGCTTGCCGTCGCGGGCGAGCACGGTGACCTGCACGGTGGCGGCCTGCGCCGCAGAAAGGCCGGCCAGCAGGCAGGCGGCCAGAAGGGGGGCGTGGCGCATGGGGTCTCCTGGTTTATCGGACGTTGATCACGTCGCGGTGCATCGGGGCCAGCAGCGCGAGCAACTGATTCTGCCGGGCAAACGGAATCCCGCGGGCGTCCATGCTCATTTGCAGCACCTCGACCAGCGCGTTGAAGTCGGCGCGGGTCACGTCCATGTTGCTGTGGGCTTCCTTCATGTCGGGGCCGTTGTAGACGCAGGGGCCGCCGGCGAGCTGGCAGATCTGGTCGGTCAGCTGCTTGGCGAGGTTGGCACCGTTCGCGTCCTTGAAGGCCTCGGCCAGCCGAGCGTCGGCCTTGAGGCGGTTGACGAAGTCGTTCATCAGGGTGCGCAGGCCGGTCTGGCCGCCCAGGGCGTCGTACAGACCAGGGGCCGGCGCCACCGGGTAGGCCGATGCGGCCGAGGGCGCCAGCGGCTTGTCCATGGACTGGGCGCCTGCCGGCGCGCCGATGAGGGCCAGCAGCGAGAGGGCGGAGAGGGTGATGAGCTGTTTCATGGTGGTGGTGACTTGTTTGGGTGGGCGTTCAGAACGCGAACTGGGCCGAGAGGTAGGTGCCGGTCTGCTTCTTGCCTTTCGTGGTGGCCGGCACGACGGTGCCCAGATCTACATAGGCCAGGGTGAGCGAGACGTTTTTGCTGGGCGCCCAGGCGATGAAGATGTCTTTCCAGTCGCCGGCGCGCAGGCCGTCGCCCAGACCGGCCGCGGCACCGGCCTTGTTCAGCTTGTCGGGCATGGCGCGGTACTCGAAGCCGACCGCCAGGTTGTTGCGCAGCAGGTAGGCCACCGAGAGTTCGGGCATCAGCTCGACGCCGTTGTCGGCGCCGCCGAGCGTGGCGCCGTGGCCCAGCAGGCCGCCCTGGTTGGCCTTGGTGGCGCGCAGCGTTCCGTTGACCAGCAGGCCCTGGGCCAGGAACAGCTTGGTGGCGCTGACGTAGATGTCGGTGCCCGAGCGCTTGGCGCCCAGGGCGGACAGCGTGCTGTCCAGTCCGGTGGAGCCCAGGCGCTTGGCCATCACGCCAACCGCAATCTGCGGCATCAGCGTGTCGCTGTCGAGGATGGCGTCGCCCGCCACGCGGAACTTGGCGCCGACGATGTCCTGTTTCAGCTTCAGGCCCGGCAGGCCCAGCAGGGTGCCGGTGATGCCGGTGTCGAAGTCCTGCCGCGCCACGGACAGCTCCACCCGGTCGTTGATGCCGACCGCGGCGCCGAAGGCGTTGAGCTTGTAGTCCTGCGTGCGCGCATGGCTGAGGTGGGCCGAAAAGCCGGTCTGGCCGGCGCTCGCCTGGCTGCCGATCACGGCCCAGGGCGAGAGGCCACCGCCGGCCGCGCCGTCGATGGTGCTGACGCCGCCGGTCAGCAGCAGCTTGCCGGTGTCGGCGTGGGCGGGCGCATGGGCCAGCAGGGCGGCGGTGGCGGCCAGGGCGAGCAGGTGGCGGACAGGGTGCCGGCGCAGTGGGGAGTGGAAGGTGTGGGGCATGGTGGTGGGATGTGATGGGGAAAAGGTGCCGGTCGCTGAACAGACCCGACCTTCCCTGTACGCGGCCACCGGGCCAGTGGATTCAGGCGCGGCATACCCACAAGAAATTTGTGGGTTTCTGAATCCGCTGCGGGAGCGGCCTGCGTATCCGGTCCGTCGGTGCTGATTTCTCGACCGGCGCTGTTTCCCTCACCCACCACACAAGGACCCCACCATGTCGAACATCATCCTTCCCGCTTCCGAACTCGTCGGCCCGCCCGCCTCGCGCCGCAGCTTCATGCGCCGCGGCGGTGCGCTCTCGGCCGTGGCCGTGGCCCTGCTGGCCGGCAAGGACACCCTGGCCCAGGGTATGTCCGCCGATGTGTCCAAGGATGTGTCCATCCTCAACGTGGCGCTCGGCCTGGAGCACGAGGCCATCAACGCCTACCAGCTGGGTGCGGGCAGCGGGCTGCTGCAGAAGCCGGTGCTGGACGTGGCCGTGAGCTTCCAGGGGCACCACAAGGCGCACCGCGACGCGCTGATCGCCACCATCCAGAAGCTGGGCGGCACGCCGGTGGCCGAGAAGAAGCTGGACGACTACGCCAAGGCGCTCAAGGCCGACACGCTGCGCAACCAGGCCGACGTGCTGGACCTGGCGGCGCGGCTGGAGCTGGGCGCTACCAACGCCTACCTGGGCGTGATCCCCTCGCTCGGCAGCAAGGACCTGGCCAAGGTGGCCGCGCGCCTGGCGGCCGACGAGACCATGCACTTCACCGTGCTGACCAACGCCCTGGGCCGTCCGCTGCCCGGCGGCGCCCTGAGCTTCGGCGCCTGATGGCCATGTCGTTGCGCCGCGCCGCGCTCGCGCTGGGTCTGCTGGCCGCCGCCTGGCCGGCGGCCCAGGCCCAGTCGGGCGATGTGGCGCGTGGCCGCGGGCTGTTCGAGTCGCGCTGCGGCGGCTGCCACAGCCTGGACGACGACCGCGTCGGTCCCGCGCTGGGCACCGTGGCCGGCCGCGTGGCGGGCAAGAAGGCGGACTTTGCCTACTCCGCCGCGCTGGCCGCCGCCACCCACGTCTGGACGCCCGAGAAGCTGCAGGCCTGGCTGACCGACCCCGAGACCCTGGTGCCCGGCCAGGCCATGGGCTACCGGCTGTCCGAGGCGGCCGACCGGCGCGACGTCGTCGCTTTCCTGCAATCCCTCGCCACGGGCCAGCCGGCCCGCTGAGTGCCGTTCACCCACCTATATAGATACACACAGGAGCTGTTCCATGTTCTCCCGCTTCACCACCACCGCACTGGGCGGCGCCGCCGTCCTCGCTCTCTCCGCCTGCGCCAGCGGCCCCACCATGGCCCCGTTCTCGCAGGCCGATCTGCCGGCCGCGGTGCAGGTGCCCGCAGGCCACCGCGTGGCCTTCGAGACCGCCGCCGCCGGCGACATCACCTACCAGTGCCAGGCCAAGAAGAACATGGCCGGCCAGTACGAGTGGGTGTTCATGAGCCCCGACGCCGGCCTCAAGGGCCGCAAGGGCGAGCGCCTGGGCAAGTACTACGGCCCGCCCGCCACCTGGGACTTCAACGATGGCTCCAAGGTGAGCGGTGCGCAGCTGGCGGTGGCGCCCAACGGCAGCGGCAACATCCCGCTGCAGCTGGTCAGGGCCAACCCGGCCATGGGCAGCGGCATGGCCCAGGGCGTGAGCCACATCCAGCGCGTGGCGACCAAGGGCGGCGTGGCGCCGGCCGCGCCCTGCGATGCGTCGACCATGGGCAGCAAGCGCGTGGTCACTTACACGGCCGACTACATCTTCTGGAAGCCGGCGTGAGCCGGCGTCAGATCGAGCGGCAGTAGGCTTCGAGCAGGTTGACCGCGTTGACGCCGACCTCGTCCACCGCGTAGCCGCCTTCGAAGGTGAACACGGTGGGCAGGCTGGCGGCGGCCAGCAGGCGGCCGACGGTGTCGTAGTCGCTGCTCTCCAGCGTGAAGCCGGAGATCGGGTCGCCCTTGAAAGTGTCCATGCCCATGGGCACCACCAAGGCGTCGGCGCCGAAGTCTTCTACCGCCTCGATGGCGGTGTCCAGCGCGGCGCACCAGGCGGCGAAGCCGGTGCCGCGCGGCAGCGGGATGTTGAGGTTGAAGCCTTCGCCCGCACCCGCGCCGCGTTCGTTGGCATGGCCCAGGAAGAAGGGGTATTCGGTCGCCGGGTCACCATGGATGGAGACCGTCATCACGTCGGCGCGCTCGTAGAAGATGGTCTGCGTGCCGTTGCCATGGTGGTAGTCGATGTCCAGCACGGCCACCTTGGCGTGGCCTAGGTCGCGCAAGGCCTGCGCGGCGATGGCACCGTTGTTCAGGAAGCAGTAGCCGCCGAAGAAGTCCGGCCCGGCGTGGTGGCCCGGCGGGCGGGTCAGCGCAAACGCCGCGCGGGCGCCGCCGTGCACCTCGCGCGCGGCGGCCACGGCACAGGCAGCACCGGCCCGCGCGGCGGTCCAGGTGCCGGCCATCAGCGGCGAGCCCGAATCGAACGAGAACAGGCCCAGCCGCGCAGCAAAGTTCTGCGGCAGCACATCGGTGCGGAAGGCGTGCTTGTTGCCCAGCGGCCAGACCGAGGGCAGGGCGTCGCGCTGCGCGTTCGCCGGGTCCATCGCCACCCACTCGTCCCAGGCGCCGGCCAGGAACTGCGTGTAGCGCGCGTCGTGCACGCGGGCGATGGCGGCGTCCAGATCGGTGTCGCCCACCTCCGGCAGGAACAGCCCGCCCTGCGAACGACGCTGCAGCTCGGCCAGCACGTAGTCCAGCCGCGCGGGCACCTCGTGACAGTGCACCATGCGGCCACGGAACATCTCTTCGCGCCCCTGGTGCAGGGCGTGGTGGGGGTTGTGGAAGGTCTTCATGCGCGACAGTGTCCCACTCTGCGGCGCCGAAGGCTATATTGCGCGAGCACACTTTTGCCGTCACCCAGAGGTTCACCATGTCGTCCGGAAAAATCCTCGTCGCCCAGGGCGGTGGCCCCACCGCCGTGATCAACCAGTCCCTCGTGGGCGTGGCGCTGGAGGCGCGGCGCTTCCAGAACGTGCAACGCATCTACGGCGCGCGCCACGGCGTGCGCGGCATCGTCGACGAGAACTTCGTCGACCTCACGCAGGAGACCAGCCACAACCTCGAAGCCGTGGCGCGCACGCCGGCCTCGGCGCTCGGCTCCACGCGAGACAAGCCCGACCTGGCCTACTGCCAGGAGATCTTCAAGGTGCTCAAGGCGCACGAGATCGAGCACTTCTTCTACATCGGCGGCAACGACTCGTCGGACACGGTGCGCATCGTCAGCGAGGAGGCGCGCAAGGCCGGCTACCCGCTGCGCAGCATCCACATCCCCAAGACCATCGACAACGACCTGGTGGGCAACGACCACACGCCGGGTTTTCCGTCGGCGGCGCGCTTCGTGGCGCAGGCGTTTGCGGGGGCGAACCTGGACAACGCGGCCCTGCCAGGGGTGTACGTGGGCGTGGTGATGGGGCGGCACGCCGGCTTCCTCACGGCCGCGTCGGCCCTGGGCAAGAAGTTTCCCGACGACGGCCCGCACCTGATCTACGTGCCCGAGCGGGTGTTCGATATCCCGAAGTTCCTGGCCGACGTGAAGACCATGTACGAGCGCCACGGCCGCTGCGTGATCGCGGTCAGCGAAGGCATCCACGACGCCTCGGGCCAGCCCATCATCACCCAGCTGGCCAAGGACGTGGAGAAGGACGCGCATGGCAACGTGCAGCTCAGTGGCACCGGCGCGCTGGCCGACCTGCTGTGCGAGGAGATCAAGGCCAAGCTGGGCATCAAGCGCGTGCGCGGCGACACCTTCGGCTACCTGCAGCGCAGCTTCATCGGCTGCGTGAGCGACGTGGACCAGCGCGAGGCGCGCGAGGTGGGCGAGAAAGCGGTGCAGTTCGCGATGTGGGGCAAGGTGGACGGATCGGTGGCGATCAAGCGCACCGGCTTTTACTCGGCCGACTACGAGCTGCTGCCGCTGGAGGCGGTGGCGGGCAAGACCCGCACCATGGAGGATGAGTTCATCGCGCCCAGCGGCACCGACGTGACCGACGCCTTCCGGCTCTACCTGCGCCCGCTGCTGGGTTCGGACATGCCCGACGCCTTCCGCCTGCGCTACAACCCGGTGGCCAAGGTCCTGCGGCCCTGAGCGGTGCTGACCTGGGTCAAGGCGGCGGGTGGCCACAGCGGCGACACTGTGCGCCTCTGTCGACCGACCGATGCCCATGACCGCCGCTGTCCGATCCACCGCCATGCTCGCTGCCGCCGCAGCCCCCTCCCGCCACCGGCCGCACGAAGACGTGCAGGCCCTGCTCACCGGCACCCTGTTCGTCGGCCTGGGCGTGGTGCTGTTCGGCCACGTCGGCCTGCTCAGTGGCGGCACGGCGGGGCTGGCCTTTCTGCTGCACTACGCGACCGGCGTGAGCTTCAGCGTCTGGTTCTTCCTCATCAACCTGCCGTTTTACTGGCTGGCCTGGCGCCGCATGGGCGCGCCGTTCGCGCTCAAGACCTTTGCGGCGGTGGGGCTGCTCTCGCTCTGGGCCTACCTGATCCCGCGCTGGATATCCATCGGCGCACTGGCCCCGGGCTTTGCCGCGGTGGCGGGCGGGCTGCTGGTGGGTGCGGGCATGCTGATGCTGTTCCGCCACCGGGCCAGCCTGGGTGGTTTCAACGTGCTGGTGCTGTACCTGCAGGAGCGTTTCGGCTGGCGCGCGGGGCACATCCAGATGGGGCTGGACTGCGCCATCGTGCTGACCGCGTTCGCGCTGCGCGAGCCGGTGCAGATCGCCTGGTCGGTGCTGGGGGCGGTGGTGCTGAACATGACGCTGGCGATCAACCACCGGCCGGGCCGGTACATGGCTGTATGAGGGGGCCCCCCCTGCGCCGCTTCGCGGCTTCCCCCCGGAGGGGGGACGCACCCTGTGGCCCGGCGAAGCCGGTTCCACGGGTGCCCTGGTCTCTCTTCGCTCCGCTGTTTTTTGTGTTCGGCGCTTCGCTTGCGCTCGCACAGTCGCCTGCTTCCACGTCGTCCGCTGCTTCGGGTTTTCGTCCCCGGTTCAACGTGGCCTATGAGGCGCGGGTGACGCGGGTGCCGGATGGGGACACCTTGTGGGTGAAGCCGCTGGCGGGTGGGACGTACCGCAAGCTGCGGCTGGACGGGGTGGATGCACCGGAGATCTGCCAGGACGGCGGTGTGGCGTCTCGCGAGGCGCTGGCCGGGCGTCTGCTGGAGCAGACGGTGACGGTGACCGAACGGCGGCGCGACGACTACGGGCGGGCGCTGGTGCGGCTGAAGCACCGGGGCGACGATGTGGCGGGCTGGCTGGTGCGCGAGGGCTGGGCCTGGTCGTACCGCTGGCGGCACAGCGACGGGCCGTTCGCCATCGAAGAGGTATTGGCACGCAAGGACCGCAAAGGCATCTTCGCGTCGGTGGGTGCCGAGAACCCGCGGGATTTCCGCAAGCGCCACGGGCCGTGCCCGATGCCGGCGCGCAGCAGCGCGAAGGATCAGCCGGCGCGCTGAGCGCAGACTGCGCAGTGCGGCTGGCGCGGCAGGGCGATGGTGTTGAAGGCCAGATCGCGGCCATCGATCATCAGCAACTGACCGGTCAGGCGCGAGCCCAGGCCGCTGAGGATCTTGAGCGCCTCGGCCGCCTGCATGGTGCCCACGATGCCCACCAGCGGCGCGAACACGCCCATGGTGGCGCAGCGCACCTCTTCCACCCCGGCGTCCTCGGGGAACACGCAGGCGTAGCAGGGTGAGTCGGCGTCGCGCGGGTCGTACACCGCCAGCTGCCCGTCCATGCGGATCGCGGCGCCCGAGACCAGCGGCACGCCGTGGCGCACGCAGGCGCGGTTGACCATGTGGCGGGTGGCGAAGTTGTCGCAGCAGTCGATCACCACATCGACACCGGGCAGCAACTGGTCCAGCAGTGCGTCGTCGGCGCGCTGTACCAGGGCCGCGACCTGCGGGTCGGGGTTGATGGCAGCGATCGCGTGGCGCACCGACTCGGCCTTGGGCGTGCCCAGGCGTTCGAGGTTGTGCGCGATCTGGCGCTGCAGGTTGGTGGCGTCCACCTCGTCGTCGTCGATCACGGTGATGCGCCCGACGCCGGCGCTGCCCAGGTAGAGCGCCACCGGCGACCCCAGGCCGCCGGCACCGATCACCAGGGCGTGCGACGCCAGCAGCTTCTCCTGGCCTTCGATGCCCAGCTCTTCGAGCAGGATGTGGCGCGAGTAGCGCAGGAGCTGCTGGTCGTCCAAGATCGCGTCGCCGACCCGTTCACCGGGGCGGTGATCAGTTCTCTTTCTTCTCTTCGGGGCGCTCGGTCAGGGTCTTGCTGACCAGCACCGGACGGCCCTTGAGCTTGTTGAGCGCCTGCTGCAGCTGGAAGTCCTTGTCGCTGCCGAATTCCGGCACCAGGCGCTGGCCCGGGTTCTTCTTGGACTCTTCTTCCAGCCGCTTGCGGGCCTGCTCACGTTCCTGGTCGCGCTGCTGTTCGGCGGCGCGCTGGGCATCGGTCATCGGCTCGCCGGCCTTGGCCTCTTCGCCATTGGTCAGGTGTTTGGTCAGGTCGGCCTCACGGGTGCGCAGAGCGGCGAACACATTGCCCTCGGGCGTTTCGTCGACCATCACGTCGGGCACGATGCCCTTGGCCTGGATCGACTTGCCGGCCGGCGTGTAGTAGCGCGCGGTCGTGAGTTTCAGGCCCGTGTCGGGGCCCAGCGGGCGCACGGTCTGCACCGAGCCCTTGCCGAAAGTCTGGCTGCCCAGGATGGTGCCGCGCTTGTGGTCCTGCAGCGCGCCGGCGACGATCTCGCTGGCCGAGGCCGAGCCTTCGTTGACCAGCACCACCAGCGGCACGTTCTTGAGCGCGCCGTTGGTCGTCTTGGTCAGGCGGGCGATCGGGTCCGGGCCACCCCGGCGCAGGTAGTGCTGCGGGTTGGCGGTGTAGGTGAACTTGCTGTCGGCAAGCTGCCCATTGGTCGAGACCACGGTCACGTTCTCGGGCAGGAAGGCCGCCGACAGCGCGACGGCGGCGTCCAGCAGGCCGCCCGGGTCGTTGCGCAGGTCCAGCACCAGGCCCTTGAGCGGGCCGGCCTTGTACAGCTCCTCGACCTTGCGCGCGAAGTCCTCGACCGTGCGGTCCTGGAACTGCGAGACACGCACCCAGGCGTAGCCGGGTTCAACCAGTTTGCTCTTGACGCTCTGGGTCTTGATCTCTTCACGGGTAATCGTGACCGGGAAGCTGCGGTTCTCGTCCTTGCGGAAGATGGTCAGCAGCACCTTGGTGCGCGGCTCGCCGCGCATGAGCTTGACGGCGTCGTTGATGGACAGGCCCTTGACGGCGGTGTCGTCGATCTTGGTGATCAGGTCGCCAGACTTGAGGCCGGCGCGGAAGGCGGGTGAGTCCTCGATGGGGGACACGACCTTGACCACGCCGTCTTCCATGGTGATTTCGATGCCCACGCCGACAAACCGGCCACTGGTGCCCTCGCGGAATTCCTTGAAGGACTTCTTGTCGAAGTACTGGGAGTGTGGGTCCAGGCTGGAGACCATGCCCGAAATCGCCTCGGAGATCAGCTTCTTCTCGTCGACCGGTTCGACGTAATCGGTCTTGACCATGCCGAACACGGCGGCGAGCTGCTGCAGCTCCTCCAGCGGCAGGGGGGCGAGCGAGCCGCGCGCCACCGCCTGAAGCTGCACCGTGGTCAGCGCACCGGCCACGGCGCCTGCGGCCACCCAGCCGACGATCTTCAGCTTCTGATTCACTTGCTTGCCCATCCATTCACCCCGAAAAAAGCGCTGGCCCGGGCGGTTGCGCCGCGGGCCTGCAAACCAATATACACCTAGGAGTCAAGCCTTGTGATTCGGTTCCGCCCGGGCGGTTCAGCGTTTGCCCTGAGCGGCCACGGCAGCGGCGGCCTTGGCGGCTGCTTCGGCGTCGCCCAGGTAGTAGCTCTTGATGGGCTTGAGGTCGGCGTCCAGTTCGTAGACCAGCGGGATGCCGTTGGGGATGTTCACCCCCACGATGTCGGCGTCGCCGATGTTGTCCAGGTACTTGACCAGGGCGCGGATCGAGTTGCCGTGGGCGGCGATCACGATGCGCTGGCCGGCCTTGATGGCGGGCGCCAGCGAGTCGTTCCAGCAGGGCAGCACGCGGGCGACGGTGTCTTTCAGGCATTCCGTCAGCGGCACGGCGTCGGCCGGCAGCTTGGCATAGCGCAGGTCCTGGCGCTGGCCGCGCGGGTCGTTGGCCTCCAGGGCGGGCGGCGGGGTGTCGTAGCTGCGGCGCCAGATCAGCACCTGCTCGTCGCCGTACTGCTTGGCCATGTCGGCCTTGTTCAGGCCCTGCAGGCCACCGTAGTGGCGCTCGTTCAGGCGCCAGTCCTTGACCACCGGCAGCCAGCTGCGGTCCATCTCGTCCAGGCAGTAGTTCAGCGTGTGGATGGCGCGCTTGAGCACCGAGGTGTAGGCGATGTCGAACTCGTAGCCCTCGGCCTTGAGCAGCTTGCCGGCGGACATGGCCTGGGAGACGCCGGTGGGGGTCAGCTCCACGTCGGTCCAGCCGGTGAAGCGGTTTTCGAGGTTCCAGGTGGATTCGCCGTGGCGGATCAGGACGAGCTTGTGCATGGGCGTGAGGGCGTTGGGAGCAGGAAAAAGGGGCATGGAGGCTGGCCGGACCGCGCCGGACAGCCTCACATTCTAAAATCCCAGGCTTGTCTGACCTGAAAGGTGCTTCGTGAGTTTTTTTCTCGACAACTGGATGCTGTTTGCCATCGCCCTGGCCTCGGGCGGGATGTTGATGTTTCCCGCCCTGACCTCGGGCGGCGGCGCGGCGGGCCTGACCCCCGCCGAAGTGGTGCAGCTGATCAACCGTGAGAAAGCCGCGGTGGTGGACGTGTGCGGGCCCGATGAGTTCGCGGCCGGGCACGTGACCGGTGCGAAGAACGTGCCGCTGCCCGAGCTGGAGGCCAAGCTGGCTGGTGTGGTGAAGAACAAGAACCTGCCGCTGGTGCTGGTCTGTGCGTCCGGCATGCGCTCCAAGCGCGCGGTGTCGATCGCCAAGAAGCTGGGCTACGAGAACGCCCATTCGCTGACCGGTGGCATGGGCGCCTGGCGCACCGCCAACCTGCCGGTCGAAAAGGCCTGAAACGGAGCGCACCATGGCCCACGTGAAGATCTATTCCAGCGACTATTGCCCGTACTGCAGCCGTGCCAAGGCCCTGCTGGCGCAGCGCGGCGTCACCGACTACGAGGAGATCGTGGTGGACGGCCGGCCCGAGGTGCGCGCCCAGATGACGCAGATCACCGGACGCACCAGCGTGCCGCAGATCTTCATCGGGCAGACGCACGTGGGCGGTTGCGACGACCTCCACGCACTGGACCGCCAGGGCGGTCTGGAGCCGCTGCTGCGGGGCTGAGCGCGTTGCCGCACTGCTGAGATAATCCGCCCTCGGGCCCGCTGCGGGAGACTTCCCGGGCGGGCCCTGTTCATTCCTGAATCATCCGAAAGCTCTTATGGCCGACCAAGATCCCGTTTTCCAGATCCAGCGCGTCTACCTCAAGGAGGCGTCCCTGGAGCAGCCCAATTCCCCGGCCATCCTGCTGGAACAGGAGCAGCCCTCGGTCGACATCCAGCTGGGCGTGGAAGCCACCCCTGCCGCCGAAGGCGTGTACGAAGTGGCCGTGACCGCCACGGTTCAGACCAAGATCAAGGACAAGACCGTGTTCTTGGTCGAGGTCAAGCAGGCCGGCATCTTCGAGATCCGCCACCTGCCGGAAGACCAGATGGGCCCGATCATGGGCATCGCCTGCCCGCAGATCGTGTACCCCTACCTGCGCGGCAACGTGGCCGACCTGATCCAGCGCGCCGGTTTCCCGCCGGTGCACCTGGCCGAAATCAACTTCCAGGCCATGTACGAACAGCAGCAGGCGCAGGCCGCCGGTGCTGTCACGCAGTAAGCCAGGCCTGAACCGCAGGCGATGAACATCGTCGTTCTCGGTGCCGGTGCCTGGGGCACGGCACTGGCCATTGCGGCCGCCCGTCTGCCGGGCACTCCCCACCAGGTGACCCTGTGGGCGCGCGACGCCGCGCAGGTGGCCGCCATGCGGGCCGAGGGTGAAAACGCCCGATACCTTCAGGGCGTGACCCTGCCGCCGGCCCTGCGGCTGGCGGGTGATGCCGAGCCCTGGCCGATCGCTGCGCTGGCCGTGGCCGATCTGGTGGTGGTGGCCACGCCGATGGCCGGCCTGCGCGGCATGCTGGAGCGGCTGGCAGACCAGGGGTCGCCGGTGGCCTGGCTCTGCAAGGGTTTCGAGGCGCCTTGTGAGGGCGGCGGTTCGCCGGGCCTGCTCGGGCACGAGATTCAGGCCGCTGTGGCGCCCAGGCTGAAGGCCGGGGTGCTCAGTGGTCCCAGTTTTGCGCAGGAAGTGGCGCGCGGCCAGCCGACCGCCCTGGTGGCGGCCAGCGCCCACGCCGAGGTTCGCGACGCCCTGGTGAGCGCGTTCCACGGCCCGTCGCTGCGCATCTATGCCAATGACGATGCGGTTGGTGTCGAGGTGGGTGGTGCGGTCAAGAACGTGCTGGCGATTGCCACCGGGCTGTGCGACGGCCTGCAACTGGGGCTCAACGCGCGGGCTGCGTTGGTCACGCGCGGGCTGGCCGAGATGACCCGCCTGGGCCTGGCGCTGGGCGCGCGCGCCGACACCTTCATGGGGCTTTCGGGTCTCGGGGATCTGGTGCTGACTGCGACCGGCGACCTTTCACGCAACCGCAAGGTGGGCCAGCTGCTCGCGCAGGGGCTGAGTCTGCAGCAGGCGGTGGATTCGCTGGGGCACGTGGCGGAAGGCGTCTACAGCGCCCGCACCGTGGTGCAGCGCGCCCGGATGCTCGGCGTCGACATGCCGATCAGCGAGGGCGTGGTGGCCTTGCTCGACGGGCGATTGTTGCCCGCCCAGGCGGTCGCGGCCTTGATGGGGCGCGACCCCAAGGAAGAAACCCTCTAGATTTCGAAGTTGTCGATGAGGCGGGTGCGCCCCAGTCGGGCGGCACCCAGCACCACCATCGACTGTGGCGTCAGCGCGTCTTCCGCGCGCGGGGGCTGCAGGTCGGCGCGGCGCCGCACCGTCAGGTAGTCGGGTTGCCAGCCGCGCAGGGCCAGCGCGCGCATGGCCTGCGCTTCCAGCGCCTCGCGCTTCTCAGGCAGAGAGCCCGTCGCAGCCAGCGCGTCGCGCGCCAGCGCGCGCAGCGACATCGACAGCTGCACCGCCTCGGCGCGCTCGGCCTCGCTCAGGTAGCCGTTGCGCGAGCTGAGCGCCAGGCCGTCGGCGGCCCGCTGCGTTTCACCGGCCAGAACCTGGATCGGCATGCAGAACTGCTGCACCATGCGGCGGATCACCATCTGCTGCTGGTAGTCCTTCTTGCCGAACAGGGCGTAGCGCGGGCCTTTGGCTTCCGAGAAGACGCACTGGAACAGCTTCATCACCACGGTGCAGACGCCGATGAAGAAGCCGGGCCGGAAATGGCCTTCCAGAATGTCCGCCAGATCCGCGGGCGGCTGGATCTTGTAGCCCTGTGGCTCCGGGTACAGCTCCTTCTCGGGCGGCGCGAAGACGATGTCGCAGCCGGCCTGTTCCAGCCGGGCACAGTCGGCCTGCAGGGTGCGTGGGTAGGTGTCGAAGTCCTCGTGCGGGGCGAACTGCAGCCGGTTGACGAAGATGCTGGACACCGTCACGTCGCCCAGTGGTTGTGCCTGGCGGACCAGGTCGAGGTGGCCATCGTGGAGGTTGCCCATGGTGGGCACGAAGGCGGGGGACTGGAAGGGGGCCAGCGCGTCGCGCAGGTCGGCAATGGTGTGGACGAGTTGCATGTGAGGGGGCGGGGTGGGTCGGGTGGTGCCGCGGGGGAGGATTCACCAGGCGTGTAGCTTGTCGTCCGGGAAGCTGCCGTCCTTCACGGCGACGACATAGGCGGCCATGGCATCGCGCACGCTGGCGGCGCCATCCATGAAGTTGCGAACGAATTTGGGGTTCTTGCCCAGGTTGATGCCCAGCATGTCGTGCATCACCAGCACCTGGCCAGCCGTGCCTTTGCCGGCGCCGATGCCGATGGTGTGGCAGGTGGGCAGCGCCGCCGTGATCTCGGCGGACAGGGCTGCCGGCACCATCTCCAGCACCAGCATGGTGGCGCCGGCGTCCTGCAGCTCCAGCGCTTGCGTCCGCAGGGTGCGCGCCGCGGCTTCGTCGCGGCCTTGCACGCGGTAGCCGCCGAGCGAGTGAACGGTCTGGGGCGTCAGGCCCAGGTGGGCGCAGACCGGGACGCCGCGTTCGACCAGAAAACGGACGGTGTCGGCGGTCCAGCCACCACCTTCGAGTTTGATCATGTGGGCGCCCGCGTGCAGCAGCTGCGCCGCGCTGCGCATGGCCTGTTCCTTCGACTCGTGGTAGCTGCCAAACGGCAGATCGCCGATGACCCAGGCGGTGCCCTGCACCCGGCGCAGGCCACGCACCACGCTTTCGGTGTGGTAGACCATGGTCTCCAGCGTGACGCCGGCGGTGCTCGACAGCCCCTGACAGACCATGCCCAGTGAGTCGCCGATCAGGATGCACTCCACACCGGCGGCGTCCGCCACCGCCGCGAAGGTGGCGTCGTAGGCGGTGAGCATGGTGATTTTTTCGCCGCGGTCGCGCATTTCCTGCAGCCGGGGCAGGCTGACCGGCTTGCGCTGCGGCAGCGGAGACGCCGAGGGCAGGGTGCCGTAGGGTGTGCCGGTGGCGGGTGCTTGGGAGGCGGTCTGGCTCATGGTGATGTCCCCTCGGCGGGTGGTCGATTTGGGGCGCACTATAGTCCATCCCGCCCATTCGTTCCCGTTATGCTCCGCCCCATGAAACACCTCTCTGAATTCGATGTCTCGGACCTGGCCGAACTGGCGCGCGCCGACGTCGCGCGCGCGCTGGTCGAGGACGTCGGCGCGGGTGACCTGACCGCCGCGCTGGTCGATGCCCGCCGTCCGGCCCGGGCCCGCATCCTGGCCCGCGAAACCGCGGTGATCTGCGGTCGCCCCTGGGTAGAGGCGGCGGTGCGGGCCTGCGATCCGTCGGCGCGCCTGAGCTGGCAGGTGGAGGAAGGTGGGCGCTGTGCCGCCGACCAGGTGGTCCTGCACATCGAGGGCAACGCCCAGGCCCTGCTGACTGCCGAACGCACCGCGCTCAACTTCCTGCAACTGCTGTCCGGGGTGGCGACCAAGACGTCGGTGTTCGTGGACGCTGTGAAGGGCACGCGCGCGGCCATCGTCGACACGCGCAAGACCATCCCCGGCCTGCGCCTGGCGCAGAAGTACGCCGTCAAGACTGGCGGCGGCGTGAACCACCGCATCGGCCTGTACGACGCGGTGCTGATCAAGGAAAACCACATCGCTGCGGCGGGCGGCGTGGCCGCGGTGCTCAAGCGGGTGCAGGAAACAGCCCCTCAGGCGCGTTTCGTCGAAATCGAGGTCGAAACGCTGGGGCAGCTGGATGAGGCCCTGGCCTGCGGCGCGACCATGGTGCTGCTGGACAACATGGACATCCCGACCCTGCAGGAGGCGGTGCGCCGCAACGCCGGCCGGGCGATCCTGGAAATTTCCGGCGGCGTGAACCTGGACACGGTGCGTGCCCTTGCGGAAACCGGTGTGGACCGCATCTCCATCGGGGCCCTGACCAAGGACGTCAAGGCCACCGACTTCTCCATGCGCTTCGAAACCCTGTGAGCACCACCATGACCGCCAACGCCATCATCGACGTCGAGTACGAACAGCCGGCCTGTCCGACGAAACACGCCTGGGCTCGGGTGCCAGCCGAGCCCACGGCCAGCCAGCGCACCGAACTCAAGGAGCGCATCCGCCGACTGCTCAAGGAGCGCAATGCGGTCATGGTCTCGCACTACTACGTGCACCCGGACCTGCAGGATCTGGCCGTCGAAACCGGGGGGATCGTCAGCGACTCGCTGGAGATGGCGCGTTTCGGCCGCGACCACGCGGCGCAGACGCTGGTCGTGTCGGGGGTTCGTTTCATGGGCGAGACAGCCAAGATCCTCTCGCCCGAAAAGACCGTGCTGATGCCGGATCTGGACGCCAACTGCTCGCTCGATCTGGGCTGCCCGATCGACGAGTTCAGCGCCTTTTGCGACCAGCATCCGGACCGGACGGTGGTGGTCTACGCCAACACCAGCGCCGCTGTGAAGGCGCGCTCGGACTGGCTGGTCACCTCCAGCTGCGCGCTGGACATCGTTCGCGCACTCAAGGACAAGGGCCACAAGATCCTGTGGGCGCCCGACAAACACCTGGGCGGCTACATCCAGCGCGAAACCGGCGCTGACATGCTGATGTGGACCGGTTCCTGCATCGTGCACGATGAGTTCAAGGCCTTCGAGCTGGAGGCGCTCAAGATGGAACACCCCAAGGCCAAGGTGCTGGTGCACCCGGAAAGCCCGGCCGAGGTGGTGAAGCTCGCCGATGCGGTGGGCTCGACCTCCGGCATCCTGAAGGCGGCGCACGAGATGGACGCACCGGAATTCATCGTGGCCACCGACAACGGCATGATGCACATGCTGCGCCAGCAAAACCCGGGCAAGGTTTTCATCGAGGCGCCCACGGCCGGCAACAGCGCCACCTGCAAGAGCTGCGCACACTGCCCCTGGATGGCCATGAACGGCCTGGCGGGCGTGGCCCGCGTGCTGGAGACGGGTGAGAACCAGATTCACGTCGACCCGGCGCTGATCCCGCGCGCGCGCCTGCCCATCGACCGCATGCTGGCCTTCACGGCTGCGCACAAGGCCGGTGAGGACGCGGGTGCGCTGGTTCCCAACATCGGAGCGGCCTGATCGGGCGACCCTCCAGGCCAAAGAAAAAGCCCGCTGATCAGCGGGCTTTTTCTGTGGGGCAGATCCGATCTTGATTGATCAGGTCGGCACTTTCTTGAGCATCTCCAGGCCAACCTTGCCTTCGGCGATCTCGCGCAGGGCGGTCACGCCCGGCTTGTTCTTGCTTTCGATTTTCGGTGCATGACCCTGGCTGAGCATGCGGGCACGGTAGGTGGCCGCCAGCACCAGCTGAAAGCGGTTGGGGATCTTTTCCAGACAGTCTTCGACGGTGATGCGTGCCATGAGCGGGCCTCGGTAGGAAAGCGGGGTATCAGGAGATGTTGAGCGCCTGGAAGGTGTCGCTGCGGGCGATGCGCTGGGCGGTAAATCGCAGGCGCTGCGCGTGGACGATGGCCTTGAGGTCGAACAAGGCGCGCTCAAACAACTCGTTGATTATAACGAAATCGAATTCCTTGGCGTGCGCCATCTCGTGGGCGGCGTTCTTGAGGCGCACCTCGATCACGTCGGCACTGTCCTCGGCGCGCCGCTCCAGGCGCGAGCGCAGTTCTTCCCAGCTGGGCGGCAGGATGAAGACCAGCACGGCGTTCGGAAAGATGCGCTTGACCTGGATGGCTCCCTGGAAGTCGATCTCCAGCACCACGTCGGCTCCCTGGGCCATGCGCTGCTCGATCGCGTGCTTGGAGGTGCCGTAGCGATTGCCATGCACATGCGCCCACTCCAGGAACGCATCCTGAGCGACCATCTGGTCGAAGGTTTCGTGGCTGACGAAGTAGTACTCCCGGCCATGCACCTCCTGGCCACGTGGCGCCCGGGTGGTGTGCGAAATGGACGGCGAGACGCGCTGGTCCAGTTCCATCAGGGCCTTGACCAGGCTGGATTTGCCGGCCCCGCTGGGGGCCGCAACGACAAACAGGTTTCCCGGGTATTGCATCAGTTCATTCCAGGTTCTGGACCTGTTCACGCATTTGTTCGATCAGCACCTTCATGTCCACCGAAATGCGGGTGAGTTCGAGGCTGGAGGACTTGGAGCCGAGGGTGTTGGCTTCGCGGTGCAGTTCCTGGATCAGGAAATCCAGGCGTTTGCCCACGTCGCCGCCCTTCTTGATGAGCCGCTCGATCTCCACCAGGTGGGAGTCCAGCCGGGTCAGTTCTTCGGCGACGTCGATTCGGATGGCGAAGGCGGTGGCCTCGGCCAGGGCGCGCTCCTGCACGGCGTCGGTGGACAGGTTTGGCGTGCCGGCCGCGTTGCCCGCACCGAGCGCCTCGTTCCAGCGGTCGATGAAGCGCTGGCGCTGCTGGGCCACCAGTTCAGGGATCAGCGGTTGGGCTTCGCGGGCGAGCTGGCGCAATTGCTTCAGGCGGTCCAGCAGCATGTCGGCCAGCCGTTTGCCTTCGCGTTCGCGCGCACCCACAAAGCTGTCCAGCACGGTCTGGGCGAGGGTGAGCAGGTGGTCGTGCAGACCGCTGGGCAGTGCCTGCTGGCGGGAGGTCAGCTGGATGAGTTCGGCGACCGACAGCGGGGTGGCTTTGGGGTGCCAGGCGACGATGCTGTCCTGCAGACCGACCAGACGCTGCAGCTCGGCGGGTGAGGGGGTGCGCAGCCCGCTTTCCGTGCGACCTTCGATCCAGGCGCGGACCTCGACCTTGCCGCGTTTGAGGCGTGCGCCGAGCAGTTCCCGCAGTGCGGGCTCAGTGCCGCGCAGCTCGTCGGACATCTTGAAGGCCAGATCCAAGAAGCGGCTGTTGACCGATCGAATCTCCATGCCCAGCACGGGCATGGCCTCCCGGCCGGTCTCGTCCGCAGGCCCGTTGTACTGGGCCGTGGCATAGCCGGTCATGCTGTAAACTGCCATGAGACTGGGTCCGATCCGGTTGAATGGTCCACAACGAGGCGTTCCGGACTCCTCCCGAATTATGTCAAAGGTCAAACCAGCTTCCTTGCCACCGGACACGGTGATCGGTGGTTACCGGATCGTTCGCAAGCTGGCTGCGGGCGGTTTTGGCGTCGTTTACCTGGCTGTCGACACCGAAGGTCAGCAGGTGGCCGTCAAGGAATACCTGCCGTCGTCGCTGGCCTCCCGGGCTCCGGGCGAACTGTTGCCGCAGGTCCAGCCCGAAAAGCTGTCGCTGTACCGCCTGGGCCTCAAGAGCTTCTTCGAGGAAGGCCGCGCGCTGGCCCAGATCTCCCACCAGTCGGTGGTGAGCGTGCTGAATTTCTTCCGCGAGAACGAGACCGTGTACATGGTCATGAACTACCTGGAGGGCTCGTCCCTGCAGGAGTTCATCATCACCGCACGCGAGCTGAAAAAGCAGAAGGTGTTCCGCGAGTCCACCATCCGTTCGCTCTACGACGAGGTGCTGCGCGGCCTGCGGATCGTGCACCAGCACAAGATGCTGCACCTGGACATCAAGCCGGCCAACATATTCATCACCGACGACAACCGGGCGGTGCTGATCGATTTCGGCGCCGCGCGCGAGGTGCTGAGCAAGGAAGGCAACTTCATCCGCCCGATGTACACGCCCGGCTTTGCCGCGCCCGAGATGTACCGCCGCGATTCGAGCATGGGGCCGTGGACCGACATCTACGCCATCGGCGCCTGCATCTATGCCAGCATGCAGGGCTATCCGCCCAACGACGCGCCGCAGCGGCTGGAGAAAGACCGCCTGTCGCTGGCGTTGTCCCGTCTGCGCGGTGTGTACTCCGACAACCTGATCGAGGTGGTCGAATGGTGCATGTCGCTCGATCCGCTGTCCCGCCCGCAATCGGTGTTCGCCCTGCAGAAGGAGCTCAGCCGTGAGACCGAACGCAGCTACACCAAGCTGACGGTGGCAGAGAAGATGCGCCTGCAGTTCGACAACATTGTCTCGGACAACAAGAAGTCGACCCGCAAGACCACCGCTGGCGGAACCAAGTTCAAATGAAGTTCTCGGTCTACCAGATCAGCCGTCAGGGCGGTCGGGAGCGCAACGAAGACCGGATGGGCTACGCCTACACGCGTGAGTCCGGCCTGTTCGTGCTGGCCGACGGCATGGGTGGGCATCCTGAAGGCGCCATGGCCGCCCAGCTGGCTCTGCAGACGCTGTCGGCCTACTTCCAGAAGGCCGCCAACCCGACGGTCAAGGAAGTGCCAGAGTTTCTCTCCAGCGCACTGATGGCGGCGCACCACCAGATCATCCGCTACGCCGCCGAAAAAGGCATGCTGGACACGCCGCGCACCACGCTGGTGGCGGCGGTGATGGAGCGCGGCTCCATGCACTGGGTGCACTGCGGCGACTCGCGTCTCTACCTGATCCGCAACGGCGAGTTGCTCACACGTACGCGCGACCACTCCTATATGGAGCAGCAGGCGCACCTGGGGCGTGCCACTTCGCACATCAACCGCAACATCCTGTTCACCTGTCTGGGGTCGCCGGCCAAGCCGGTGTTCGATCTCTCCGGGCCGGTGCAACTGCAGCAGGGCGACCGCGTGCTGCTGTGCTCCGACGGGCTCTGGGGCACGGTCAAGGACTTCGAGATCGCCTCCGAAATGGCGTCGCAGCCGCTGGAGCAGGCGGTGCCCGAGCTGGTCGAGATGGCGCTCAAGCGCGGCGGCCCGCGCTGCGACAACGTGACGGTGCTGGCGATGGAGTGGGAGACGCCGGACGAGTACCAGACCACGCGCATTTCCACCGAAGAGATCGAAGAGGGTGTCTTTGCGTCCACCATCCAGTCCGGTGTGCCCGATCCCACGATCGAGGACATGGACGACGAGGCGATCGAGCGTTCGATTGCCGAGATCAATGAAGCGATCCGGCGCACCGCCGAACGCAATTCCTGAGGTTTTCCCATGAGCATTTCCAGCCGGCCCGGTCAGCGGGCCAACGATTCGTTGCGCCCGGTGCGCATCACCCGCGGCTACACCATGCATGCCGAAGGCTCGGTGCTGATCGAATTCGGCCACACCAAGGTGCTGTGCACCGCGTCGGTGGAGGAGAAGGTGCCACCGCACAAGAAGGGCAGCGGCGAGGGCTGGGTGACGGCCGAGTACGGCATGCTGCCGCGCGCCACCCACACCCGCAGCAGCCGTGAGGCCGCCAAGGGCAAGCAGAGCGGGCGCACGCAGGAGATCCAGCGCCTGATCGGTCGCTCGCTGCGTGCGGTGTTCGACCTCAAGGCCCTGGGCGAGCGCACGATCTCGCTGGACTGCGACGTGCTGCAGGCCGATGGCGGCACACGCACCGCGAGCATCACCGGTGCGTTTGTCGCGGCCCAGGATGCGGTCAACAAGCTGATCGCCGAAGGCAAGCTGGGTGCTTCGCCGATCAAGGACCACGTGGCTGCGATTTCGGTCGGCATCCTGGACGGCCAGCCGCTGCTGGACCTGGAGTACGTCGAAGACTCGGCCTGCGACACCGACATGAACGTGGTGATGACCGGTGCCGGCCACTACGTGGAGGTGCAGGGCACGGCCGAAGGCGCTGCCTTCACACGCAAGGAAATGGACGCGCTGCTGGCGCTGGCCGACAAGGGCATCGGTGAGCTGATCGTGGCGCAGAAGAAGTCGCTCGGCGAATGAGACTGGTCCTCGCCTCCAACAACAAGGGCAAGCTGGCCGAGCTGCAGGCCCTGTTCGCGCCGCTGGGCGTGGAACTGGTGCGCCAGGCCGATCTGGGCATTCCCGAGGCGCCCGAGCCGCACAGGACCTTCATCGAGAACGCGCTGGCCAAGGCGCGCCACGCGTCGCAGGTGAGCGGCCTGCCGGCCCTGGCCGACGACGCGGGCCTGTGCGTCGAGGCCTTTGGCGGCCTGCCGGGCGTGGACACGGCCTTCTACGCCACGCAGTTCGGTTACGAGAAGGGCGACGACAACAACGTGCGGGCGCTGCTGGAGCAGATGCGGGGCATCACCGACCGCCGCGCCGCGCTGGTGAGCACGCTGGTGGCGCTGCGCAGCGCCGACGACCCGGAGCCGCTGGTGGCCACGGGCCGTGCGGCGGGACTGATCACGCAGGAGCCCATCGGCGACCAGGGCTTCGGCTTCGACCCCGTATTGCTGCTGCCCCCGTTCGGCAAGACCTTTGCCCAGCTGCCCGCCGAGGTGAAGAACGCCAACAGCCACCGTGGAAAAGCCGCGCAACAGATGCTGGCGCTGATGCGCGAGCGCTGGTTCCCGCAAGCATGAACGAGACCCCGCACTGGAGCGACATCCGCCACTGGATGCGCCCCGGCACGCTGCAACTGCAGGGGCTGCCGCCGCTCTCGCTCTACATCCACCTGCCCTGGTGCCTGAAGAAGTGCCCGTACTGCGACTTCAACTCGCACGAATGGAGCGCGACCTCGGCACCGGGCCAGGCGCTGCCCGAGCAGCCGTACCTGGATGCGCTGCGGGCCGACCTGGAGGCCGCACTGCCGCTGATCTGGGGGCGTCCCATCCACAGCGTGTTCATCGGTGGTGGCACACCCAGCCTGTTCTCGCCCGAGGCGATCGACCGCCTGCTGGGCGACGTGCGGGCGCTGACGCGGCTGGACGCCGATGCCGAGATCACGCTCGAAGCCAACCCGGGCACCTTCGAGAAAGACCGCTTCAAGGCCTTCCGCCAGGCGGGCGTGACGCGCCTGTCGATCGGTGTGCAGAGCTTCCACGACGCGCATCTGAAGGCCCTGGGCCGTGTGCACGACCGGGCGCAGGCGCTGGCGGCGGTGGATGAGGCGGCGGGCGCGTTCGAGACCTTCAACCTGGACATCATGTACGCGCTGCCCGGCCAGACCCTGTCGCAGTGCGAGACAGACATCCGCACCGCGCTCGGCTTCAACCCGCCGCACATCTCGATCTACCACCTGACCATCGAGCCCAACACGGTGTTCGCCAAATTCCCGCCGGTGGTGCCCGAGGACGACGACGCCTACGCGATGCTCGACCGCATCACCGAGCTGACGACCGCGGAGGGACTGGATCGCTACGAGGTGTCGGCCTATGCGCGGCGCGGCCACCGCTGCCGGCACAACCAGAACTACTGGCAGTTCGGCGACTACCTGGGCATCGGCGCGGGTGCCCACAGCAAGCTGAGTTTCGCGCACCGGGTGGTGCGACAGGTGCGGGCGCGCGAGCCGCGGCTGTACATGGACAAGGCCATGGCGGGCGACGCGGTGGTGGGCGTGGAGGAGGTCGCGCGGCGCGACCTGCCGTTCGAGTACATGCTCAACGCGCTGCGACTGCGCGAGGGCTTCAGCCTGACGGACTTCAGCGCCCGAACCGGTCTGCCGCTGTCCGCCATCGATGGCGCGCTGCGCGAAGGTCTGGCCAAGGGCTGGCTGGCGCAGGACGGTGTGTGGGTGGCGCCCACCACACGCGGTTTCGATTTCCTGAGCGACCTGCAGTCGCTGTTCCTGCCCGGCTGACGCAGGTTCAGCGGTAGCGCTGGCAGTACCCGGTGGGCCGGAAGTCGTGCAGGAACAAGGCCCCCCCCTCCAACGGGTAGGTTTGCAGGGGCGGGGACAGGCTGTTGAGCGCGTCCAGGAATGCCTGGTTGTTCGCGACGATCTGGTTGGTGGCCAGCACCCAGGTCCGGCCCGAGGCGGGGTCCTGGCAGATGCGCCGTACCGTGGAGCGGATGTTGTGGATCTCGTTGATGGTGGGCTGGTAGACGAACCGGGGCAGGTCGGCCAGCCCCGTGCGGGGGGCGTAGAAGCTGTAGGCGGGGTAGGTCCAACTGCCGAGCATGGCGTGGTCACCGGGCTGGCGGTGGTCGGCGATGAACTGCAAGGCGCCCCGGATGTCCTGGTAGTTGTGGGGGTGCCGGACGAAGTGCAGGCTCAGACGCAGGGGCATCCACAAGACGCCAGCGGCCAGGCCCGCCGCCAGCCAGGGGGCTGCCCGCCGAAGGGGCAGCTCGTGCAGCTGCTGCACCAGGGCCGCCAGAGCGAGGAACACGAACGGCACCAGAAACAGGATCAGGCGGGCGCGGAACGGGTACTGGTGGAGCGCGGAGGCTCCCAGCACCGCCATCAGCGTGACGGCGCCCATGGCGGCGGCCCGCACCCGCTGGAACGCCAGCGCCACGCTGCCCAGCACGGTCAGGGCCAGCAGCTCGTGCACCGGACCGCTGAACCAGCCGGGCAGCACCTCGCGGAACGCCGTGCCCATCTGCAGGAAGCCCAGGTACACCAGGCCCAGGGCCGCTTCCCGGAACCAGTGGAGGTCGGCCAGCGTGGTGGGGGGAATGGGGGCGAAGCTGGTGGCCCAGAAGCCGGCGAGGTAGGCGTTGTGCGGCACCGACCGGAGGGCCACGAGGTAGTCGGCCACGAAGCTGGTCAGCCAGACCAGGCCAACGGCATTCACCGCGAGCCAGGCCCTGAGATCCCGGCGCCGCGCCATCTCCAGCCAGAGCGCGAGCCCGCTGCCGGCGAGCACGAAGTCGATGGCGTGGGAGCACCAGATGCCGATCGCGCCCGCCAGCGCGAGCCAGAACGCATCCTCGCGGCAGTGGTCGGGCCTGAACCGCAGCGTCAGCCACAGGATGAGCAGGGTGCCGAGCACGTCGCCCTGGTACTGCTTGAACTCGGTGCTGTAGTACACCAGCACCGGCGAGACCGCCACCAGCCCCACCAGCGTGGCGCGGGCCACAAAGGAAGAGAAGCTCAGCCGGGCCACGGCCAGCGCCAGCGGCAGGGTGGCCAGGCCACTGAGCAGCGACACCAGGCGCAGCGTCCATTCGTGGGTGCCCAGCAGGACGGTGACCAGTTTCACCAGCACCAGATACCCCACCGGGGCCGCCTGGTTGTTGGCCAGCGGTTCAAAGACCAGTTGCGCAAAACCCCGGTCAACGAACGCCGTCGCCAGCAGGGTTTCGTCGTGCCAGAAGGAGCGGTTGAAGATGAACTGCTGCAGGCGCAGGGTGCTGCCCGCGGCAACGATCAGCCAGAGCCACAGGCCGTTCGAACGCAGCAGGTCCCGCACGGCGGGCAAACGGTGTGTGGTCGCTGGTGCGGTGGTGGCCATGGATCTCCCCCGATTCGTCTGGTGTCGGGGCCGATGCCCGCCGCGCCGGTGGCGGCGACGGCATGCTCCGCAGAGGCGGCACTATACGCACGCGAACTTAAGAGATCCTTGATTTTCTTAAGGAAAACCTGAATCTGGGGCGGCGGGCCATTTCGCTGTCGGCGGTGGTGACAAGATGCCACCACCGGGGATGGGTGGGGTGATGGGTAGAAAGTGAAAACGGGCCGCGAGGGCCCGTCTTTCTTGATGTCCTGGCGGAGACGGTGAGATTCGAACTCACGGACCCTTGCGGGTCGGCGGTTTTCAAGACCGCTGGATTAAACCACTCTCCCACGTCTCCGGAGTGGGCGGCATTGTAGCCGCCGGCGTGCTCAGTCCGTGGTGCCGGCCGGGGCCAGCATGCCGCGCTGTTCGATGAAGCGCACCACATCCTGCACGCCGTCCAGGGTCTTGAGGTTGGTCATCACCCAGGGCTTGCGCGCCGTGTCCGGCCGCATGCGCGCGGTGTCCTGCTTCATCACCTCCAGGTCGGCACCGACGTGCGGGGCCAGGTCGGTCTTGTTGATGACGAACAGGTCGCTCTTGGTGATGCCGGGGCCGCCCTTGCGCGGGATCTTCTCGCCCGCGGCCACGTCGATCACGTAGATGGTCAGGTCGCTCAGTTCGGGGCTGAAGGTGGCGGCCAGGTTGTCGCCGCCGGACTCCACGAACACGATGTCGGCGTCCGGGAACTCGCCGAGCATGCGGTCGATGGCTTCGAGGTTGATCGAACAGTCCTCGCGGATGGCGGTGTGCGGGCAGCCGCCGGTCTCCACGCCCATGATGCGTTCGGCCGGCAGCGCGCCGCTGACGGTCAGCAGGCGCTGGTCTTCCTTGGTGTAGATGTCGTTGGTGATGGCGACCAGGTCGTAGCGCTCGCGCATGGTCTTGCACAGCATTTCGAGCAGCGTGGTCTTGCCGGAGCCGACGGGGCCGCCGATGCCCACGCGCAGCGGGGGCAGGGTCTTGGTGCGGTGGGGGATGTGGTGCAGGGCGGTCATCGTGTGCGTCTTCAGGAACGGAAAAGCCGTGAGTACTGGGTTTCGTGGCGGGCGCTCAGGATGGCGAGCAGGGGCGTGAAGGCCTGCCGGTCGTCGTCTCCCATCGACATCGCGTGGGCCACGGCGGCGGGTATGTCCGCCACCAGTCGCGCCAGCATGCGCTGGCCCGCACTCTGGCCCAGCGGCACCGACTTGATCGCGGCCTGCACCATGTTCTCGGCCCAGCCGAAGGCGAAGCCGGCCAGGCTGTCGGCCAGGGCGGCGCCCGAGGCCGCGGCGGCGCAGGCCATGGCGACCGGGTAGGTGGGTGGTTGCAGGTCGGCGGCCTGCAGGCGCTGCAGCACATCGCCGCCGAGCGCACCGAGCGACTGCGCCCAGGCCTGCAGCGAGCGCCCCATCTGTTCGGTCTGCAGGCGGAACTCCTGGGTCTCGCGGGTGCTGAGCACCCATTCATTGAGAGCACGGATGCGGGCCAGGTCATCGGCCTGCCAGGCGGGAATGGCCTGCGCCACCACCGCCAGGTCGCTGCGCGCGAGCGAGAGCTGCAGCTGGTCGGTGAGCCAGCCGGCGGCGCTGGCCTCGTCGTGCACGAGCCCGGCGTCCACCGCCGCCTCCAGCCCTTCGGAATACGAGAAGCCGCCGACCGGCAGGGCCGGCGAGGCGAGCCAGAGCGTGTGCAGCAGGCCCGCCGCCACGCTGGCCGGGGCGTCAGCCGTGGTCGTGGGCATGCGCGGGGTGGTGACCGTGACCATGGTCGTGCCCATGGTGATCGTGGTCATGGCTGTGGCCGTGGTCACCACCGTGGTGATGGCCGTGTCCATGGCCCGCGGCGTAAGCACCGCCCTCGGGTTCGAAGGGCTCGCGCACCTCGGCCACGTTCAGATGCATGGCGCGCAGCATGTCGGCCAGCACGTGGTCGGGCTCGATCTTCAGGTGGTCGGGCCGCAGCTCGATGGGCACATGGCGGTTGCCCAGGTGGTAGGCCGCGCGCATGAGGTCGAAGGCGGGGTCGTGGTCGTGACCGTGTTGGTGGTCGGTGCAGGCGGTGATCCTGAGCACCGGCTGCGGCGCGGCGATCACGCGCAGCAGCGTACCGTCCTGCGTGATCAGCACGTCACAGCCACGCACCACGGTGCCGCGCGGCAGGAACACGCCGACGCGGCGGCCGTCCGAGGACTCGGCGTCGAAGCGGCTTTTCTGGCGCACATCCCAGTCGAGCGTGACGGTGGCGGCGCGGCGCACCAGCACCGGCGCCAGGCCCTTGCCCTGTGGGACGAGTTTGGAGACTTGGAGCATGGAACTTCCCTGTTTTGCTATCAAAACAGGAAGTATCGCTGGGCCATGGGAAGTTTGCTGGCGGGCTCGCAGGTCAGCAGCACGCCGTCGGCGCGCACGGTGTAGCGCTGCGGGTCGATCTCCATCTTCGGCAGGTAGCTGTTGTGCACCATGCTGGCCTTGGTGACGCCGCGGCAGTGCTGCACCGCCACCGTGGTCTTGGCCAGGCCGTATCGCTGCGCCACGCCTGCGGCCTGCGCCGCTTGAGACACGAAGCTGAAGCTGCCTCTGGCCAGCGCACTGCCGAAAGCGCCGAACTGCGGCCGGTAGTGCACCGGTTGCGGCGTCGGGATGGAGGCGTTGGGGTCGCCCATGGCGGCCAGCGCAATGCTGCCACCCTTGAGGACCAGGGCCGGCTTGACGCCGAAGAAGGCCGGTTTCCAGATCACCAGGTCGGCCCATTTGCCGACTTCGAGCGAACCCACGATGTGCGACATGCCGTGTGCGATGGCCGGGTTGATCGTGTACTTGGCGATGTAGCGTTTGACGCGGAAGTTGTCGTTGCGCGAGCTGTCCTCGGGCAGCGAGCCGCGCTGCGCTTTCATCTTGTCCGCCGTCTGCCAGGTGCGGATCACCACCTCGCCCACGCGCCCCATGGCCTGGCTGTCGCTGCTCATGATGCTGATCGCGCCGAGGTCGTGCAGGATGTCCTCGGCCGCAATCGTCTCGCGGCGGATGCGGCTTTCGGCGAAGGCCAGGTCTTCCGGAATCGACGCGTCCAGGTGGTGGCAGACCATCAGCATGTCGACGTGTTCGTCGAGCGTGTTGACGGTATAGGGCATGGTCGGGTTGGTGGACGAGGGCAGGAAGTTCGCCTCACCGACCACGCGGATGATGTCGGGCGCATGGCCGCCACCCGCGCCTTCGGTGTGGAAGGCGCACAGCGTGCGGCCCTTGGTCGCCGCGATGGTGTCTTCGACAAAGCCCGATTCGTTGAGCGTGTCGGAGTGGATGGCGACCTGGGTGTCGGTCTCCTCGGCCACGTCCAGGCAGTTGCTGATGGCACTCGGCGTGGTGCCCCAGTCTTCGTGCAGCTTCAGGCCGATCACGCCGGCCTCGATCTGCTCGCGCAGCGGCGCCGGCTGGCTGGCGTTGCCCTTGCCCAGGAAGCCGATGTTCATGGGCAGGCCATCGGCGGCCTGCAGCATGCGCTCGATGTGCCAGGGGCCGGGTGTGCAGGTGGTGGCAAAGGTGCCGGTGGCCGGGCCGGTGCCGCCGCCGAGCATGGTGGTCACGCCCGAGGCCAGGGCCTCGTCCACCTGCTGCGGGCAGATGAAGTGGATGTGGCTGTCGATGCCGCCGGCGGTGACGATGTTTCCCTCGCAGCTGATGATCTCGGTGCCCGCGCCGATGACGATGTCCACGCCCGGTTGGGTGTCCGGGTTGCCGGCCTTGCCGATGGCCACGATGCGGCCGTCCTTAAGGCCGATGTCGGCCTTGACGATGCCCCAGTGGTCGACGAGGAGCGCGTTGGTGAGGACGGTGTCCACGGCACCTTCGGCTCGTGTTCTCTGTGATTGCGCCATCCCGTCGCGGATGGTCTTGCCGCCACCGAACTTGACCTCTTCGCCATAGCCGCCCGCGGCCAGTGTGAAGTCCTTCTCGACCTCGATCAGCAGGCCGGTGTCGGCCAGGCGCACACGGTCGCCGACGGTGGGGCCGAACATGTCGGCATAGGCGCGTTTGGGAATGCTGGCCATGATCTTTTGGGCTTGGTTCGCTGGAGTGGGAGCGGGGGTGTGGCGGTAGCGCGGCCGAGTAACGACCGCACACAGTCTTTTCGTTTGTCTGCTTGTCTCTGAAGGCTTCTGGTGCTTACAGTCGTCTGTGCACCGGTCGGTGCATGAACCGTGCCAGGGCGTCCGTCAGCGGGGCGGGTCCCACCTCTCCCCTCTTTTTTCCGTTTCGGGTTGCCGATGAGAACTTCTGCTCCAGCTTCCTTTGTGGCCGCCGCCCTGGCGCTGCCTGTATTGCTTGCCGCATGCGGTGGTGGTGGCGGGGGCGGCGCTGACGGGGAAGGAGATGGCGGTGGAGATGCGACCACTGGCGCGCCTGTGCAGGCCGGAACACCGGGCGGCCGGGTGGCGGTGCCTGCGGCGGGACAGCCGGTCAACACCAGCCAGCCCGATCACGTGATCGGCAGCGGAACGCCCGCCAGCTGCACCGGGCAGGCGGTGGTGGATGCGGTGGCCCTGGGCGGCAAGATCCGGTTCAACTGCGGGCCGAACCCGGTCACCATCACCCTGCCGAGCACGGCCAAGGTCTTCAACAACCGGCCCGACGTCACGCTCGACGGCGGCGGTCTGGTGACGCTCAGCGGCGGTGACCGCGTGCGCATCCTCTACCAGAACACCTGCGACCCGGCCCAGGTCTGGACCACCTCGCACTGCAACAACCAGGAGACGCCCCGCCTGACGGTGCAGAACATCGGCTTCACGCAGGGCAACTCCACAGGCCAGCTCACCGATGGGGGCGGCGGTGGCGCGATCTTCGTGCGCGGCGGGCAGTTCAAGATCGTCAACAGTGTCTTCACCCGCAACCGCTGCGAGACCACCGGCCCCGACATGGGCGGCGGCGCCGTGCGGGTGCTCAGCATCTACCAGAACCGGCCGGTGTATGTGGTGGGCAGCACCTTCGGCGGTGGGCTGGGTCTGGGCAACAGCTGCTCCAACGGCGGGGCGCTCAGCAGCATCGGCGTGTCCTACAGCGTCTACAACAGCCTGCTCACGCACAACTCGGCGGTGGGCAACGGCGCCAACCCGGCCCGGGCAGGCACCCCCGGCGGCGGCAGCGGCGGCGCCATCTACAACGACGGCAACAGCTTCACGCTGTCTGTCTACGGCAGCATGGTCAGCGACAACTATGGTGTCGAGGGCGGCAGCGCGGTGTTCTATGTGAGCAACGACCGCAGCGGCCTCATGACGCTGTCCAACTCGGTGTTCGTGCGCAACCCGGCCACACGCTTCGGCACCGCCGGGCTGCCGGGCTTCTTTGTGCTGGCCGCGCCCGGCCAGCCGGTGGTGACGAACACCACCATTTCGCACTGAGGCTCAGGCCAGGGGGCCCTGGGTCAGACCGCGGAAGCCGTACACGACTCGGTCGCCCGCGAAGTCCACAAGCTCCACCGTGCGCTGCTGGCCGGGCTCGAAGCGCACCGCGGTGCCGCTGGCGATGTTCAGGCGCTTGCCTTGCGCGGCGGCGCGGTCGAAGGACAGGGCCGCGTTGGTCTCGGCAAAGTGGTAGTGCGAACCGACCTGCACCGGGCGGTTGGCGGTGTTCTGCACCACCAGGGTCAGCGTGGCGCGGCCGGGGTTGAGGGCGTGTTCGCCCTCGTCGATCAGGTATTCGCCGGGGGTCATGGCGCGGTGCTCAGAGTTGGGCAAACAGGTACAGGCCAGCGCCGCCGAGCGCAGCGCCCAGCCCCCCCAGGGCCATGCCCCGGCGTTCGCTGAGCAGGCGCCGGATGGCCAGGCCCACACCCACGCCGCCGATGTGCAGGGCGGCGGTGGTCAGCAGGAAGCCGGCGGCGTAGCCGGCGAAGCCGGTGGCGGGGGTTTCCGAGCCGTGGGCGAGGCCGTGCAGCGCGGACGCCATGGCGATCAGCCCCAGGCACAGGGCCGGCGGCAGGGGCCGGGTGGCGATGGCCAGCATCAGCCCGAACAGCACCACCGACAGCGCGACGCCCTGTTCCAGATAGGGCAGGGTCAGGCCCATGGTGCCGGCCAAGGCGCTGAGCACCAGCGCCAGCAGGAAGGTCGCGGGGCCTTGCCAGGCCTTGCCCGCCGGCAGGGCCGAGACCGACCACACGCCCACGGCCACCATGGCCAGCAGGTGGTCCAGGCCGAAGGGGTGGACCAGGCCTTCCATCAGGCTGTGGGTGCCGTGGCCGGTGTGGGCCTGGGCGGCGAGGGCGGTGGTGGCCAGTGCGGCGGTGAACAGGGATTTGGGGAGCCGTTTCATGGGTGCCTCTGCGGTGGAGTCAAGGTATCGGAGTGTGAACGGTCACCAGTTTCGTGCCGTCCGGGAAGGTGGCTTCGACCTGGATGTCGGGAATCATCTCGGGCACGCCCTCCATCACGTCGTCGCGCGTGAGCACGGTGCGGCCTTCGCTCATCAGCTGGGCCACGGACTTGCCGTCGCGGGCGCCTTCCATCACGGCGGCGCTGATCAGGGCCACGGCTTCCGGGTAGTTGAGCTTGAGGCCGCGCGCCTTGCGCCGCTCGGCCAGCAGGGCGGCGGTGAAGATCAGCAGCTTGTCTTTCTCTCTCGGGGTCAGTTCCATGGTGGGTCTCGGATGATCTGAAAGCGGGTTGAGCAAATCCCGTGCCCTGGCGGCTGGTGGCATGAAAGCTGCGAAATCCTGCAGGTGAACGTCCTGCCCGATCCAGCCCCACCCCAACGCATCATCAAGGTGCGCCGCGACTACAACAGCTGGGTCGGCCGCGAGACCATGGAGGACTACGCGCTGCGTTTCACGCCGCAGCGTTTCCGCCAGTGGAGCGAATGGCGGGTGGCGAACACGGCGTTTGGCGCGGCCTCTTTCCTGATTCTCGAAGCGGTGGGCGCTACGCTGCTGGTGCAGGTCGGCTTCGTCAACGCCTTCTGGGCCATCCTCGCCACCGGCCTCATCATCTTTCTGGCCGGCCTGCCGATCAGCGTCTACGCCGCGCGCTACGGCGTCGACATGGACCTGCTCACCCGCGGCGCCGGCTTTGGCTACATCGGCTCCACCATCACCTCGCTGATCTACGCCAGCTTCACCTTCATCTTCTTCGCGCTCGAAGCGGCGGTGATGGCCTACGCCCTGGACCTGGCGCTGGACATCCCGCCGGCCTGGGGCTATCTGATCTGCGCCCTGGTGGTCATCCCCCTGGTGACCTACGGCGTGTCCATCATCAGCCGCTTCCAGGTCTGGACCCAGCCGCTGTGGCTGGTGATGATGGTCGTGCCCTTCGTGGCGGTCTGGACGCTCGATCCGGGTGCGTTTTCCAATGTGGTGCATTACGGGGGCGAAAGTGGTGCGGGCATCGCATTTGACTGGCACCTGTTTGGTGCGGCATTGACCGTGGGCATCGCGCTCATCACGCAGATGGGCGAGCAGGCCGACTACCTGCGCTTCATGCCCGCGCGGCAGGCGGGCCGGCCGCTGCGCTGGTGGGCCGGTGTGCTGGCGGGCGGGCCGGGCTGGGTGGTGCTGGGCGTGCTCAAGATGCTGGGCGGCGCGCTGCTGGCCTACCTGGCCATCAGCCACATGGTGCCCACCGAGCGCGCGGTCGACCCCAACCAGATGTACCTGGCGGCCTACGAATACGTCTTCCCCAACTACGGCTGGGCGGTGGCGGCGACGGCGCTGTTCGTCGTGGTCTCGCAGCTCAAGATCAACGTCACCAACGCCTACGCCGGCTCGCTGGCCTGGAGCAACTTCTTCTCGCGCCTGACGCACAGCCACCCGGGTCGCGTGGTCTGGGTGGTGTTCAACACCCTGATCGCCTTCATGCTGATGGAGATGGAGGTGTTCCGTGCGCTGGGCGAGGTGCTCGGTCTCTACAGCAACATCGCCATCGCCTGGATCATGGCGGTGGTGGCCGACCTGGTGATCAACAAGCCACTGGGCTGGAGCCCCAGGGGCATCGAGTTCAAACGCGCGCACCTGTACGACATCAACCCGGTCGGCGTGGGCGCGATGGGCCTGGCCTCGGTGCTGTCGATCACGGCGCACATGGGCCTGATGGGCGCAGGCGCCCAGGCCTTCTCGGCCGTGATCGCGATGGTGACGGCGCTGATCACTTCGCCGCTGATCGCGTGGGCGACCAAGGGCCGTTACTACATCGCCAGAGCTGCTCAGTCCAGCACACACCGCGGAACCGGCTCCGCCGGGCCGCTGGTGTGGCCCCCCTTCCAGGGGGGTGACGCCGCAGGCGGCGCGGGGGGTACACACAAGTGTGTGATCTGTGAACGCGACTACGAAGGCCCCGACATGGCCCACTGCCCCGCCTACCAGGGGCCGATCTGCTCGCTCTGCTGCACGCTGGACGCGCGCTGCGGCGACCTGTGCAAGCCGCAGGCGCGGCTGTCGGTGCAGTGGCAGTCGGCGCTGCGCACGGTGCTGCCTCAGCGGGTCTGGCCCTACCTGGAGGCGGGGCTGGCCCATTACCTGTTGCTGATGCTGGTGATCGCACCGGTGCTGGCGGCGGTGCTCGGGCTGCTCTACCGCCAGCAGGTCGAGGGGCTGGGACAGGGCGTCGCCGCGGTCGGCGACGTGGGCCTGCTCGACGCGGCGCTGCGCTCGGGCTTTCTGCGCGTCTACGCGGTGCTGCTGCTGATCGCGGCCACGGTGGCCTGGTGGCTGGTGCTGGCGCACAAGAGCCGCGAGGTGGCGCAGGAGGAGTCCAACCGCCAGACGCGGCTGCTGATGCAGGAGATCGAATCGCACCGCCGCACCGACGAGCAGCTGCAGCGCGCGCGCGAAATCGCCGATCAGGCCAACCAGGCCAAGAGCCGCTACATCAGCACCATCAGCCACGAGCTGCGCACGCCGCTCAACAGCATCCTGGGCTACGCCCAGCTGCTGCAGGAAGACCGCGAGCTGGCGCCGCACCGCGCGCAGGCGATCCGCGTGATCTACCGCGGTGGCGAACACCTGCTCTCGCTGATCGAGGGCACGCTGGACATCGCGCGCATCGAGTCCGGCAAGCTCCAGCTCGACGTGAAGCCGATGGCCTTCGCCGACACCGTGCGCGAGGTGGCCAGCATGTTTGAGCTGCAGGCCGCGGCCAAGGGCCTGCGCTTCGTGTTCGAGCCAGGGCCCCGCCTGCCCGAGGCGGTGCGCGCCGACGAGAAGCGGCTGCGCCAGATCCTCATCAACCTGCTGGGCAACGCGGTGAAGTTCACGCGCGCGGGCGAGGTGCGGCTGAAAGTCAGCCATGCGCGCGAGATGGCGGTGTTCGAGGTCAGCGACACCGGGCCGGGCATGACCACCGCCGAACTGGACCGCGTGTTCGAGCCCTTCGCGCGCGGGCAGCAGGCCGAGGGCGGCTCGGCGGCGGCGGGCGGCGGCACCGGTCTGGGCCTGACGATTGCCAAGATGCTGACCGACCTGATGGGCGGCGAGATGACGGTGCGCAGTGCGCCGGGCCAGGGCACGGTGTTCAGCGTGCGCCTGTTCCTGCCGGCGCTGCACGGCGCGGCCACGCGCCCGGCCGCGGTGGCGGCGCCGGTGACCGGTTACGAGGGCCCGCGCCGGCGCGTGCTGGTGGTGGACAACGAAGAGAGCGACCGCGAGCTGATCGCGCGCTGGCTGCAGCCGCTGGGCTTCGAGGTGCTGATGGCCACCAGCGGCCACGACGCGCTGGCCCTGCTCGAAGGCGTGGCGCCGGGCGGCGAGCGGGCGCCGCACGCGGTCTTCATGGACCTGGCCATGCCCGGCATCGACGGCTGGGAAACGCTGCGCCGGCTGCGCGCCGCGGGCTGGTCGTCGGTACCGATGGCGGTGGTGTCGGCCAACGCCTTCGACAAGGGCCTGCAGGCCGACGCCGCCGACGGTCGCCCGGCCGACCAGGCCTTCTTCGTCAAGCCGGTGCGGCGCGACGACCTCACGGGCTGGCTGCAGCAGCAGCTCGGTCTGCGCTGGGTGCACGCGCCGGTGGCCGCCGAGGCCGCCACCGCAGCGACCACGCCGGCCGCCGTGGCGCCGCCACCCGCCGCACACGACTTCTCGCCGCTGCTGGAGCTGGTGCGCCTGGGCTACGCCAAGGGTGTGATGCGCTGGCTCGACGACTGGGTGGCCAACCACCCCGACCAACTGGCGTTTGCCGACGCGCTGCGCGCCCTGGCGCGCGAGTTCCGCTTCGAGGCCATCGAACAGCGCCTGCTGCCGCTGGGCGCGGGCCAGGCTTCCTCCGACCGCACCGCATGATCCGCTCGCCCGACCACCCCTCCCCCGACGCCCCGCTGGCCGCCGAACCCGGCGCGGTGGTGCTGATCGTCGACGACGTGCCCGACAACGTGGCGCCGCTGCACGACGCGCTGGACGACGCGGGCTACACCGTGCTGGTGGCGCTGGACGGCGAGGCCGCGATCCGCCGTGCGCGCCAGGCCCTGCCCGACGTGGTGCTGCTGGACGCGGTGATGCCTGGCCTGGACGGCTTCGAGGTGGCGCGCTGCCTCAAGGCCGACCCGGCGACGGCGCACATCCCCATCCTGTTCATGACCGGCCTGACCGAGACCGAGCATCTGGTGGCGGCGCTGGAGGCCGGCGGCGTGGACTACGTCACCAAGCCGATCAAGCCGCGCGAGGTGATGGCGCGCATGGGCGTGCACCTGCGGCAGTCGCGCCAGAGCCGCCAGGGCGCGGTGGAGCGCAGCCAGGCGCGCAACGCGCTGGACGCCTTCGGCTACGCCACCATCACCGTGCGCGCGCGCGACGGCCGCCTGATGTGGCAGACGCCGCTGGCGCGCGACCTGCTGCAGCGCTACTTCGGCACCGAGGCGCCGGTGACACCTGCGCCGGTGCTGCAGTGGCTGGAGCGACTGCTGCCGGAGTTCGCGGCGCCGCCCGCGGCGGGCCAGCCGCTGCGCGAACCGCCGCGCCTGACCATCGACCAGGGGCCGCGCCGCCTGAGCTTCCGCCTGCACCAGCAGATCGGCGACGAGGACGAGGCCCAGGGGGAGCCGGGCGACTGGCTGATCGTGATGCAGGAGACCTCGGACGCCGCCGTGCTCGAAGCGCTGGCCCAGGCCTTCGGCCTGACCGCGCGCGAGGCCGAGGTGCTGTACTGGGTGGTCAAGGGCAAGATCAACCGCGACATCGGCGACATCCTCGGGTCGAGCCCCGCGACGGTGAAGAAGCACCTGGAACGCATCCACGCCAAGCTGGGGGTGGAGACGCGCACCGCGGCCGCAGCCATGGCCATCAACCGCGTGCCTTTGCTCCAGCCACGCGGCGGCTGAGCCGTTCAGTCGCGGGTGCCGAAGCGGTATTCGGTGCGGGCCCGGTAGGGCTGGCCCACCGCCACACGCATGAGCGGGAACGACGGGCAGTTCACCGCGTTGGGGTACTGCTGCGGTTCCAGGCACAGGCCCGCGCGCGGCCGGTGCACCACGCCGTCTTTGCCGATGTCCGGCGTGGCGCCCGTGCCCAGCGCCCCCGCGGTGTAGACCTGCATCACCGGTTCGGTGGTCCACACATCGAGCGTGCGGCCCGAGGCCGGGCTGTGGGCCTGGGCCACGTGCCGCAGGCCGCCGTCCGGTGGGCCGGCCAGTTGGTAGGCGAGGTCGATGTCGGGCAGGTCGCACAGCCGTCGCGGCTGGCGCAGGTCCAGCGCGTGGCCGTCCAGCAGCATGCGTTCGCCCGTGGCGACGTTGTCCGCATCGGCGGCCAGCAGCCGGTCGGCGAACACCTGCAGGCGGTGCTCGTCGACGAGGTGCTCGCCCGGTCCGTCGAGGTTGAAGAAGATGTGCGGCGTGAAGCTGGCGGGCGAGGCCGGGCTGGCGGGGCAGACCGCCACCGCCTCGTGCTCCACCACCAGGGTGGGGCCGTCGGTGAGGCGGTAGCTCAGCGTGAGGTCGACGATGCCGGGGTGCCGGTCCACCGAGGGCTCGAAGCGCAGGCGCAGCGTGAGTGCATCGGGCGCGTCCTGGTGGGCCGAGAACACGCGGTGGCGCGAGCCGCGCGGGCCGCCGTGGATGCAATGCGGGCCGGCGTTGGCGTCCAGCGCATAGGCCGCGCCGTCCAGCGTGTAGCGCGCCTGAGCAATGCGGCCGGCGACGCGGCCAATGAAGGCGCCCATGGAGGGTGCGCCGGCCTGCAGCGCGGCCAGGCTGTCGTAGCCCAGGGCCACGTCGCCCCGCACGCCGTCGCGGTCGGGCACGAGGATCTGCAGCACCTTGGCGCCGAGGTTGCAGACGGCCACCTCCATGCCGCTGGCGTGGCGCAGGCGGAACAGGGCGACCGGCTCGCCGCCGACTTCGCCAAAGAACCGGGCGGGGTCGAGTCGCGGGTGCTTCATGCGGTCGGCAGCGCTCGTCTGGCTCAGGTCACCGGCGCCGGATTGAACAGCACCAGGTCGTTGTTCAGGCCCCACTTTTCGGCCCAGGTCTTCTCGCCGCTGGCCACGGCCAGCATGCGGTGGAACAGCTCCCAGCCCAGCTCTTCAATCGTGGCTTCGCCGCTGGCGATGCGGCCGGCGTTGATGTCCATCAGGTCGTGCCAGCGGCGCGCCAGGTCGTTGCGCGTGGCCACCTTGATCACCGGGCACTCGGCCAGGCCGTAGGGCGTGCCGCGGCCGGTGGTGAAGACGTGCAGGTTCATGCCGGCGGCCAGCTGCAGCGTGCCGCAGATGAAGTCGCTGGCCGGCGTGGCGGCGAAGATCAGGCCCTTCTTCCTGACCTTCTCGCCGGGTGCGATCACGCCGTGGATCGGGCCGTTGCCGCTCTTGACGATGGAGCCCATGGCCTTCTCGACGATGTTGGACAGCCCGCCCTTCTTGTTGCCGGGTGTGGTGTTGGCGCTGCGGTCGGCCTGGCCGCGCGCCAGGTAGGCGTCGTACCAGCCGAGTTCGCGCACGATGGCGTCCGCCACGTCCTGCGTCGCGGCGCGGCGCGTGAGCTGGTCCACCGCGTCGCGCACCTCGGTGTTCTCGCTGAACATCACCGTGGCGCCGGCGCGCACCAGCAGGTCGGTGGCAAAGCCCACCGCCGGGTTGGCCGTGATGCCGGAGAAGGCGTCGCTGCCGCCGCACTGCACGCCCACCACCAGCTCGCTCACCGGGCAGGTGGTGCGCTGGCGCGCGTTCAGGCGCTCCAGATGGGTCTTGGCCTGCGTGAGGATGCTGTCGATCATCGACATGAAGCCGACGTGCTTTTCATCTTGAAGGCAGACCACGTCAGGCCCCTGGCGCTCGTCGCTGATCGGGATCGAGCCCGGCGGCAGCAGCCGCTCGGGCTGCAGCTTCTCGCAGCCCAGGCTGAGCACCATCACCTCGCCGCCGAAGTTGGGGTTCATCGCCAGGTTGCGCACCGTGCGGATGGGGATGATGGCGTCGGGCGCGTCGATGGCCACGCCACAGCCGTAGCTGTGTGTCAGGCCCACCACGCCGTCCACGTTGGGGTACTTGGGCAGCAGGTCCTTCTTGATGCGCTCGACCGCGAATTCCAGCACCCCGGCCACGCACTGCACCGTGGTCGTCACGGCCAGCAGGTTGCGCGTGCCCACGCTGCCGTCGGCGTTGCGGTAGCCCTGGAAGCTGTGGCCTTCCAGTGGTGGCAGCTCGGCCGGCGGCTGCGGCGCGGGCAGGTCGTCGAAGCTGCGCGCGCCAGGCATCACCAGCCGCTGCTCGTTGACCCAGCCGCCCGCGGGAATGTCGACCGCGGTGTGGCCGATGACCACGTTGTAGCGGCGCACGGCGGTGCCGGCGGGCAGGTCGGCCAGCGCGACCTTGTGGCCCTGCGGCACGGCCTGCACGAGCGTCGGGCCATCGGGCAGGGCGGTGCCGGCGGGCAGGCCGCCGTCGTTGACGACCACGGCCACGTTGTCGTCGGTGTGGATGCGGATGGTGCGCGGGGTCACGGGTGCGTTCATGGTCGGCAGGCGGGTCGGAGGCGGAAAAGGGTCAGGCCGCGCGGTCGGGCAGGGGTTCACCGGCCAGGCCGGCGCGCAGGTTGGCCAGGGTGAGGTCGGCCATGGCCTGGCGGGTGTCGTGGGTGCCGCTGGCCATGTGTGGCGCCAGCACCACCTGCTCCATCGCCAGCAGGGCAGCGGGCACGCGGGGCTCGTCGTCGAACACGTCCAGCGCCGCACCGCCCAGTTCGCCGCTCTGCAGGCTGGCAATCAGGGCGGCTTCGTCCACCACGCTGCCGCGCGCCACGTTGACCAGCAGGCCCTTCGGCCCCAGCGCGCGCAGCACCTCGGCGTTGACCAGGTGGTGCGTGGCCGGGCTGGCGGCCACGGTGAGCACCAGGAAGTCGGCCCACTGCGCCAGCGCCATCAGGGAGGGTTCGTAGCGCCAGGCGACGCCTTCGGCCGGGCCGCGGTTGCAGTAGGCGATGTCCATGTCGAAACCGGCCGCGCGCCGCGCCACGGCCTGGCCGATGCGGCCCAGGCCCACGATGCCCAGGCGCTTGCCGCTGACGCGCGTGGTCATGGGGTAGCGGCCCTGCAGCCAGTCGCCGCGCCGCACGAAGCGGTCGGCCGCGGCGATGCGGCGCGCGCCGTCGATCAGCAGGCCCATGGCCAGGTCGGCCACGCAGTCGTTCAGCACGTCGGGCGTGTAGCCCACCGGCAGGCCCGCCGCACGCGCGGCGTCCAGCGGCAGCCGGTCCAGGCCGACGCCGAAGGACGACACCACCTTGAGCGCGGGCAGCTGCGCCAGCCAGGCCGCCGGCACCCCCACCGGGGCCGAGGTCACGACCGCCGCCACGCGCGCGGCGTCGGCGCGGTCGGCCAGCGGCGCGTCGGCGGTGGTGGCCTGTGCGCTCAACACGGTGTGTTGTTCGCGCAGGCGGGCTTCCAGCGCCGGCATCAGCGGGCCGACCTGCAGGACGGTGGAACGGGGGGCGGCAGCGGTCATGCGGTGGGTTTGAGTGACAGTGACATGAGAACGCGTCAGACGGCGCCGTGCGCCTCGACGTAGAGCGCGTACAGCGAATGGCAGCTGGCCATGTAGAGGCGGTTGCCCTTGGGGCCGCCGAAGCAGAGGTTGGCGCAGCGCTCGGGCAGGCGGATGTGGGCCAGCGGCTTGCCGGCGGGGCTGAACACCATCACGCCGTCCAGGTCCTCGGGCTTGCCCCTGAGCTGGTAGACCTTGCGGCCGCCCACGTCGCTGGGCTCGGCGTTCAGGGCGCCGTTGCTGCCCCAGCCGCACCAGAGGTTGCCGTCGCGGTCGACCTTGAAGCCGTCGAGCGCGCCGAAGTCGGCCGCGTCGATCAGCTTGCTCTTGTTGGCGACCGTGCCGTCGGCGTTGACGTCGTAGGCCCAGATGCTGCGGTTGGGCGTGCCCTTCCACTCCACCACGTAGAGCTTCTTCTCGTCCGGGCTGAAGGCCAGGCCGTTGGGGTTGACCAGGTCGGTGATGACAGCGGTCAGCTTGCCGTCGGCGGCGATGCGGTACACGTTGGTGCTGGCCTGCTCGGGCTTGGCCTTGAAGCCTTCCCATTCCCCGTTGATGCCGAACAGCGGGTCGGTGAACCAGACGCTGTCGTCGGACTTGACCACCACGTCGTTGGGCGCGTTCAGGCGCTTGCCCTCGAAGCTGTCGGCCAGCACGGTGAGCTTGCCGTTGGTCTCGGTGCGCACCACGCGGCGCGTGACCGAGTGTTCGCAGGTGATCAGGCGGCCCTGGCGGTCGCGGGTGTTGCCGTTGGCCCAGTTGGCCTTGTCGCGGAAGACGGAGAAGGCGCCGGTCTTCTCGTCGAACTTCATGATGCGGTTGTTCGGAATGTCGCTGAGCAGCAGGTAACCCGGCGCGCCGTCCGCGCCCGGGAAGTAGGCCGGCCCTTCGGCCCAGCGCATGCCGGTCGCCACCTGTTCGATGGTGCTGCTGTAGATGCGGTACTTCGCGAACGACGGGTCCAGGATCTGCACCGACGGGTCGGGGTAGCGCTGGTTGGGCGCGAAGGCAAAGGCCTGCGCGAAGGCGGGCGCACCGGTGGCGGCCAGGCCGGCCGCGCCGGCGGTCTTGAGGAACTGGCGGCGGGTGTCTTGGGCTTTGTTGATCATGTGTGTCTCCTCTTGTTCTTCGGGTGCCTGTCGCGCTTTCAGCGGACGAGACAAGGTTTCTTGTTGTCGAACTTCCAGCCCGGGATCAGGTACTGCATCGCGATGGCGTCGTCGCGCGCGCCCAGGCCGTGCTGCAGGTAGAGCTGGTGGGCCTTCTCGACCTCGGCCATATCGATCTCGATGCCCAGGCCCGGCTTCTTGGGCACCTGCACGTAGCCACCTTCGATCTTCATCGGCTCCTTGGTCAGGCGCTGGCCGTCCTGCCAGATCCAGTGCGTGTCGATGGCCGTGACCTTGCCCGGTGCGGCCGCGCCGACGTGGGTGAACATGGCCAGCGAGATGTCGAAGTGGTTGTTGGAGTGCGAACCCCAGGTCAGGCCCCAGTCGCGGCAGGTCTGCGCCACACGCACCGAGCCGGCCATGGTCCAGAAGTGCGGGTCGGCCAGCGGGATGTCCACGCTCTGCAGCGCCAGCGAATGCGCCATCTGCCGCCAGTCGGTGGCGACCATGTTGGTGGCGGTGGGCAGGCCGGTGGCGCGGCGGAACTCGGCCATCACCTCGCGGCCGCTGAAGCCTTCTTCGGCGCCGCAGGGGTCTTCGGCATAGGCCACCACGCCACGCATCTTCTCGCCCAGGCGGATCGCGTCCTTGAGCAGCCAGCCGCCGTTCGGGTCCAGCGTCACGCGGGCCTCGGGGAAGCGTTCGTGCAGCGCGGTCACGGCCTCGACCTCGGCGTCGCCCGCGAGCACGCCGCCCTTGAGCTTGAAGTCCTGGAAGCCGTAGCGCTTCTGCGCGGCCTCGGCCAGGCGCACCACGGCCTCGGGCGTCATCGCGGCCTCGTGGCGCAGGCGGCACCAGTCGTCGGCGTTGTCGGGTTCGCTCGCGTAGGGCAGGTCCGTCTTGTTGCGGTCGCCGACGAAGAACAGGTAGCCCAGCATCTGCACCGCATCGCGCTGCTGGCCTTCGCCCAGCAGGGCCGCCACCGGCACGTCCAGGTGCTGGCCCTGCAGGTCGAGCAGCGCCGATTCCACAGCGGTGACGGCGTGGATGGTGGTGCGCAGGTCGAAGGTCTGCAGGCCGCGGCCGCCGCTGTCGCGGTCGGCGAACTGGCTGCGCATGGCGTTCAGGATGGCCTGCAGGTTGCCGATGGACTGGCCTTCGACCAGCGCCCGCGCGTCCTCCAGCGTCTGGCGGATCTTCTCGCCGCCCGGCACCTCGCCCAGGCCGGTGTGGCCCGCGTTGTCGGTGACGATGACGATGTTGCGGGTGAAGAAGGGCGCGTGCGCACCCGAGAGGTTGAGCAGCATGCCGTCCCGGCCGGCGACCGGGACGACACGCATCGACTGGACGATCGGTGCGGTCATGGGAAGGTCAATCTGCTTTGATGCCACGCGAGGTGATGAGCTTCTGCCAGCGCGAGAACTCGCTGGCCTGGAAGGCCGCGAACTGCTCGGGCGTGTTCAGCACGACCTCGAACCCCAGTTCCAGCAGCTTGGGCTTGATGGCGGGGTCGTTGATCGAGGCCACCACGGCTTCGTGCACGCGCTTCTTCACATCGGCGGGCAGACCCTTGGGCGCGGCCACGGCCTGCCAGGACTGCACGTTGGCGTCCTTCACTCCGCTTTCTTCCAGCGTGGGCACCTCGGGCAGCAGGGGCGAGCGCTTGGCGCTGGTGATGGCCAGGGCGCGCAGCTTGCCGACCTTGATCTGCGGCATGGCGGTGTTGATGTTCATGAACGACGAGTCCACCTGGTTGCCCAGCAGGTCGCTCATTACCGGGCCGCCGCCCTTGTAGGGGATGTGCACGCCGCTGGTGCCGGTCTGCTGCCAGAACAGCTCGGCCGTCAGGTGGTCGCTGGAGCCGTTGCCGGACGAGGCGAAGGTCATCTTGCCGGGGTTGGCCTTCTGGTAGGCGATCACGTCGGCCAGCGACTTGTGGGCCGAGGCGGCGGGCACCACCAGCACGTTGGGCGCCTGCACCACCACGGTGACCGGGTCCAGGTCCTTGAGCGCGTCGTACTGCACCTTGATCAGGTGCGGCGCGATCACGAAGGGGCCGAGCGACGCCACCAGGAAGGTGTGGCCATCGGCCGGGGCGCGGGCGACGAAGGTGGCGCCGATGGTGCCGGTGGCGCCGGCCTTGTTCTCGACGATCACGGTGGCGCCGCCGCCAAGCTTCTCGCCCATCTTGCCGGAGAGCTGGCGGGCGATCAGGTCGGTGGAGCCGCCGGGCGGGAAGGGCACGACCAGGGTGATGGGCTTGTCGGGCCAGGCGAAGGCGGAGAGGCTGGTGGCCACCAGGGCAAGGGCAATCAGGGACTTTTTCATGATGGGTGTCTCGGTGTTCAGTTTTCCAGGGTGATCTTTTCTTCGCGCACGACCTGCGCCATTTCGGGCAGCTCGGACTTGATCCAGGCGGCGAACTCGGCGCTGCTCATTGCAGAGGGCTCCAGGCCCAGCGACTGCAGCTTTTCCTTCACGTCGGGCAGGGCGGTGATGCGCTGCACCTCGGCGTGCACCAGGTCCACCACGGCCTTGGGTGTGCCAGCCGGGGCCAGCAGGCCCTGCCAGCTGCCGGTCAGGAAGTTGGGCGTGGTCTCGGCCACGGCCGGGGTGTCGGGCAGTTCGCTCCAGCGCTTGGCCGACGACACCGCCAGCAGCTTGAGCTTGCCGGCCTTGACGTGCGGGTAGGTGGCGACCATGCCGTTGAAGGTGACGTCCATGTGGCCGCCGACCAGGTCGGTCATGGCCTGGGCGCCGCCCTTGTAGGGCACGTAGTTCCACTGGATGCCGTTGCGGCGCGCGAACTGCACGCCGGCCAGGTGGGTGGCGCTGCCGATGCCGGCGGCGGCGGCGAAGTTCAGCTTGCCGGGGTTGGCCTTGGCGTACTTCACCAGCTCGGCGATGTTGTTGGCCGGCACCTTGGTGCTGACCACCAGCAGGTGGGGCGAGTAGCCGACCATGGCCACCGGCACGAAGTCCTTCTGCACGTCGAACGGAAGCTTGTACAGCGCCGGGCTGATGGTCAGGTTGCCCACATCCATCAGCACGAAGGTGTAGCCGTCGGCCGGCGACTTGGCGACCAGGTCGGCGCCGATGTTGCCGGCGTTGCCTGCCTTGTTCTCGACCACCACGGGCTGGCCCAGCTTCTCGCTCATCTTCTGGCCGACCAGGCGGGCCAGCACGTCGGAGGTGCCGCTGGCCGGGAAGGGCACGACGATGCGGATGGGCTTGTTCGGGTAGGCCTGGGCCAGGGCGGCGGTGCTGCCCAGGGCCAGGGTGGCGGCCGCCGCAGCGGTCAGCAGGAAATGGCGTTTGTTCATGATGTCTCTACTGGTGGTTGTGAAGGGGAGTCAGGCCAGGGCGGGGGAGTCAGACCAGGGCGCCGTGGAACCGGCTTTGCCGGGCCACAAGCGCCGCCCCCTGGGGGGTGACGCCGCAGGCGGCGCGGGGGGGTTACTGCTCTCCCAAAGCGTCGATCAGCGCCTTGAGTTCGTCCATCTCGCCGGGCTTCAGGTCGGACAGCGGCGCGCGCACCGGGCCGGCGTCGTGGCCGACCAGCTTGGCGCCCGCCTTGATGATGCTCACGCCATAGCCTTCGACGCGGTTGCGGATCTTCAGGTAGGGCATGAAGAACTGCCTGAGCAGCTTGTGCTGCGTGGCCATGTCGTCGGTGCGCACGGCCTCGTAGAACTGCACCGCGGTCTTGGGGATGAAGTTGAAGACGGCGGACGAGTACACCGGCGTGCCCAGCGCCTTGTAGGCGGCGGCGTACACCTCGGCGGTGGGCAGGCCACCCAGGTAGGCGAAGCGGTCGCCCATCTTCATGAAGATGGAGGACATCACTTCGATGTTGCCCATGCCGTCCTTGAAGCCGATCAGGTTGGGGCAGCGCTCGGCCAGGACGGCCAGCGACTCGGGGGTGAACCGGGTGCGGTCGCGGTTGTAGACGATGACGCCGAACTGCACGCTCTTGCAGACCTGCTCCACGTGGGCGATCAGGCCCTCCTGGCCGGCTTCGGTCAGGTAGTGCGGCAGCAGCAGGATGCCGTGGGCACCCAGGCGCTCGGCTTCCTGCGCGTGGGCGATGGCGGTGCGGGTGGGGCCACCGGCGCCGGCAATGATGGGCACCTTGCCGCGGCAGGTGTCCACCGCGGTCTTGATGATCTGGCCGTATTCCTCGCCATAGAGCGAGAAGTACTCGCCCGTCCCGCCGGCGGCGAACAGCGCGCTGGCGCCGTACGGGGTCAGCCACTCCAGGCGGGCGGCGTAGGAGGCGGCATTGAAGTTGCCCTGGGCGTCGAAGTCCGTCACGGGGAAGGACAGCAGGCCGCTGGACATGACTTGTTTGAGGTCTTGGGGGGTGTATTGCATGGTGGTTCAGCCTGGGTGGGTGGAGAAGGTGGTGTCGGCGATTGAGTTATAGGATGTCAGACAACTGACGTGATTGTGCGAAAGTGGAGAGGAGGGCGTCAAGGGTTTCGGTGCACGTATGTGGAAACCCCTTATCCCCCGTGTCAGAAGCGCGGCTGATGACCGGTGAAGCCCGGGTCGTACTTGCGCATCTGCCCCAGGTCGTCCCGGTTGCGGATGCCCGTGTTCAGGTAGTTGTCGTACAGGCGGGCCAGGGCCTCGCGGTCGATCTGCACGCCCAGACCCGGTGTGCTCGTCACCCGCAGGCTGCCGTCTTCAAACTGCAGGCGCCCGCCCTGCACCACCTCGTCGTCCTGCCAGGGGTAGTGCGTGTCGCAGGCATAGGACAGCAGCGGCACCGAGGCGGCCAGGTGGGTCATGGCCATCAGGCTGATGCCCAGGTGCGAATTCGAGTGCATCGACAGGCCCAGGCCGAAGGTCTCGCACATCAGCGCCAGGCGCTGGGTGGCGCGCAGGCCGCCCCAGTAGTGGTGGTCGCTCAGCACGATCTTGACCGGACAGCCCATCTCGGCGTTGCGGCGGAATTCCTTCAGGTCGGTGACCACCATGTTGGTGGCCAGCGGCACGTCGCAGGCGGCGGCCACGGCGGCCATGCCCTCCAGCCCAGGGGCCGGGTCTTCGTAGTACTCCAGCACGCCGCGCAGCTGCTCCACCACCTGCAGGCTGGTGGCCACGGTCCAGTTGGCGTTGGGGTCGATGCGCAGCGGCGCGCCGGGGAAGGCCTGGGCCAGCGCCCGCATCGCGGCCACTTCCTGCTCGGGCGGCAGGGCACCGGCCTTGAGCTTGATGCTCTTGAAGCCGTACTGGTCGATCATGCGGCGCGCCTGCGCCACCATCTGCCCGGGCGTGATGCCTTCGCCGAACGGGTCGGGTGCGTAGGGCTTGTCGATGTGCTCGGCGTACTTGAAGAACAGGTAGGCGCTGAAGGGCACGGCCGGGCGTGCGGCACCGCCCAGCAGGTCCACCACCGGCGCGTTCGCCAGCTGGCCCTGCAGGTCCATCATCGCCACCTCGAAGGCGCTGATGACCTTGGCCACCGTCTTGGACACGTGCGTGCCCGGAGCCAGCGAGACCTGCTGGCCCAGGAACTCCGAGGCGGACATCTGCCTGGGGGCCACCAGCGCGGCCACGCGGGTGTCCATCTCGTTGAGCGCCCAGGGCGAGAGCCCGGTCAGCGCGGGCGCGGCCTTGGCCAGCGCCTCCAGCATGGGCAGGTCGCCGTAGCTTTCGTTGATGCCGACCAGGCCCGAGTCGGTCTCGATCTCGATGATCGAGCGCAGGGCCCAGGGCTCGTGGATGCCCGCCGCGTTGAGCAGCGGCGGGTCGCGGAACGCGATGGGCGTCACGCGGACGTGGCGGATGGCGTGCGAGGTCATGCCGCGGTCCTCACAGCAGCAGGCCGGGCAGCCACAGCGACAGCGCGGGGATGTAGGTGACCGCGATCAGCACCAGCAGCAGGGCTCCGAAGAAGGGCAGCAGGGCCTTGACCACCTGCTCCATCGGCAGCTTGGCCACGGCCGCACCGACGAAGAGCACGCCGCCCACCGGCGGGGTGATCAGGCCGATGCCCAGGTTCACCATCATGATCATTCCGAAGTGCACCGGGTCCACGCCGATGCTCTTGATGACGGGCAGCAGGATGGGCGTGAGGATCAGGATCAGCGGCGCCATGTCCATCAGCGTGCCCAGCGCCAGCAGCAGCAGGTTGATCAGCGCCAGGATCACGTAGCGGTTGTCCGACAGCGTGGTCAGCGCGGTGGTGATCTGCAGCGGGATCTGCATCAGGGTCATGATGTAGCCGAAGCTTGCGGCAAACGCGATCAGGATCATCACGATCGACAGCGTCTTCACCGTGCGGTGCACCAGCTTCGGCGTCTCGGCCCATTTGTAGTCGCGGTAGACGAACATCGTGACGAAGAAGGCCCACAGCACCGCGATGGAGGCCGACTCGGTGGGCGTGAACACGCCGCTCAGGATGCCGCCGAGGATGATCACCATGGTCATCAGGCCCCAGAGCGCGTCGGCGCAGATCTTCAGCGCCTGCTTCATCGGGATCACTTCGCCCTTGGGGTAGTTCTTCTTCTTCGCGGTCCACAGGCACAGCACGGCCAACGTGGCGCCCAGCAGCAGGCCCGGCAGCACACCGGCGATGAACAGCGCGGCGATGGACACCGTGCCGCCCGCGGCCAGCGAGTAGATGACCGCGTTGTGGCTGGGCGGGATCAGGATGGCCTGCACCGAACCCGAGACCGTGACGGCGGTGGCGAAGTCGCGCGGGTAGCCCTTCTTCTCCATCTCGGGAATCAGGACGGTGCCGACCGAGGCCGTGTCGGCCATGGACGAACCCGAGATGGCGCCGAAGAAGGTGGAGGCCAGGATGTTCACCAGCGACAGGCCGCCGCGGATGAAACCCACCAGCACGTTGGCAAACGCCACCAGGCGCCGCGCCATGCCGCCCTCGGCCATGATGGCGCCAGCCAGCACGAAGAACGGAATGGCCAGCAGCGAGAACTTGTTGACGCCGTTGGCGATCGCGATCATCACCGCGTCCAGCGGGATCTCGATCCACCAGGCGCCGATCAGCGCCGCGATGCCCATGGCGTAGGCCACGGGGGTGCCGATCAGGATCAGCACGAAGAAACTGCCGAGCAGGACCCAGGCTTCCATCACGCGGCTCCTTCGGCCTGGGCCGGTTCGTGGTCAAAGGTGACGACAGCGTTGTGGCGCTGGTCGCCCAGGACGATGTGTTCGAGCACGAACAGCGCGGTCACGGCGCCGCCGACGGGCACCGGCAGGTAGGTGAAGCCCACGGGCATCCAGGGCAGCTCGGGAATCGACTGGCCCCAGGTGCCGATGCACAGCTGGATGCCGTACCAGAGCATGAACAGCGAGACGGCCAGCATCAGCAGGTGCACCACGCCGCGCAGCGGACGCTGCACCGACGACGGCAGGCGCTGCGTGACCATTTCGACGGCGATGTGGCCGCCCGCGCGGTAGCTGCAGGCCGCGCCGAGAAAGGTGAACACCACCATCAGCAGGATGGAGATCGGCTCGGGCCACTGCGCGCCCGTGCCCAGCACGTAGCGCGAGAAGATGCCCCATGGAATGAAAAGGGACATGAAGAAGATGCACGCCCCGGCGATCCAGATGCAGGCCAGGTAGACCAGGTCCAGGAAGCGCGAGACGGGATGTCCGCTGGAAGGGTGGTGACTCATGAGAGCCTCGGAGAGAGGGAGGGGAAAGAGAAGTGGCAGGGCGAGCGCGTCCAGCACACACCGAGGAACCGGCTTCGCCGGGCCTCAGGTGTGTCCCCCTGGGGGGAAGCCGCGAAGCGGCGCAGGGGGGGACTTACTTCACAGCGGCGATGCGCTGCATCAGGTCCTGGAACTTCGCTCCGTACTTGGCGCGCACCGGCTCGGTGGCGTCGTAGAAGGGCTTGTTGTCGATGTTGATGAACTCGACGCCGGCCGCCTTGAGCTTGGCCGAGTACTCCTCCACGCTCTTGTCCCAGAGCTGGCGCTGCTCCAGCTGGGCCTCGCGGGCCAGCTTCTTCACCAGGGCCTGGTCGGCCGGGCTGAGCTTGTCCCAGGCCACCTTGGACATCACCAGGATCTCGGGAATGATCAGGTGGTTGGTCTGGCTGTAGTACTTGGCCGGCGTGTTGTAGTGGTTGGCGGTGAAGTAGCTCGGTGGGTTGTTTTCCGCGCCGTCGATCACGCCGGTCTGCAGCGAGGTGAAGACCTCGCCGTAGGCCATGGCAATGCCGTTGCCGCCCATGGCGTTCATGGTGTCCACGAACAGGGGGTTGCCCATCATGCGGACCTTCTGGCCCTTGAGGTCGGCGGGTGTGCGCACCGGCTTCTTGGTGTAGAGGCTGCGCGCGCCGCCGTCCATCCAGCCCAGGCCGACCAGGCGCGCCGGGCTGGCGGTCACCTTGGCCAGCAGCTCGTCGCCCACGGCGCCGTCGATCACGGCGCGCATGTGCTTGATGTCGCGGAACACGAAGGGCATGTTGAACACGTCCACCTCGGGCACCACCGGGCCGATCACGCCCAGCGAGATGCGGGCCATCTGGATCGCGCCCAGCTGCACCTGCTCCACGGCTTCTTTTTCCTGGCCCAGCACGGCGCCGGGGAACATCTGCACCTTGATGCGGCCTTGCGTGGCGGCTTCGAGTTTCTTGCCCATGTTCTCGACGGCGACCACGGTGGGATAGCCGGCGGGGTGGGTGTCGTGCGACTTCAGCACGGTCTGGGCCTGTGCGGTCAGGGGCAGCAGGGCGGCCAGCACCATGCTGGCGATCAGTCGGCGTTGCAGTTTCATCAAAGTCTCCGTTGTGGTGGTTGGGTTGAGGTGAAGAAAACCGTGCCGGCGCGTTGGTGGGTTCAGGGGACGCAGCGCGGCTCGTCCAGGCCCCTCACGCCCGGACGCAGTGCAAAAACGCCACCGGCCAGCGGCTGATCGGACAAATCACCGCCGGGCCGGATGGACGTGACGAACAGGGTGTCGAGCCCGGCGCCGCCGAAGGCGCACATGGCCGGCTTCTTCACCGGCACCGGCAGCGAGCGGTCGAGCCGGCCGTCGGGGGTGAAGCGGTGCACCAGGCCGGCGTCGTTGCCGCAGATCCAGTAGCAGCCGCCTTCGTCCACCGCGGCGCCGTCGGGGCGGCCGGGCAGGGGCTTGAAGTCGATGAACACGCGCCGGTCGCGCGGCGTGCCGGTGTCGGTGTCGTAGTCGAAGGCCCAGACGGTCTGCACGTCGGGGTGCGAGTCCGAGAGGTACATGGTCCGGCCGTCGGGGCTGAAGGCCATGCCGTTGGGGGTGATGAAGCCGTCCAGCAGTGCGTGCAGCCGCGTCCCGTCGAGGCCGTAGAGGCTGCCCGAGGCGCGCGCGAGCGACATGTCCATCACCATGGTGCCGGCGCGCAGGCGGCCCTGGCGATCGCAGCGGCCGTCGTTGAAGCGCATGCCGGCCTCGGGCTGGTCGATGCGGGTGATCCACGCGCAGTCCATCGTGCCGTCGGTCTGCGGCGTCAGGCGCGCAACGCCGGTTTCCATGGCCGCGATCCACTGGCCGTGGGGCAGGGCCTCGCTGCCGGCCGCCAGCGCGATGCAGCCGGTCTGCTCGGGCGTGGGCCACTGCAGCGCGCGGCCGCTGGCGACGCTCCAGCACCAGAGCTGCTTGCCAGGAATGTCCACCCACCACAGGCACTGGCGCGCAGCGTCCCAGACGGGGCTCTCGCCCACGCCGTTGCGGGCGTCCAGCAGCAGCTCGGCTTGATCGCTCATGGCGCGCACTCAGGCTTTCTTGACGGGGTCCGCCTTGACGAAACCACCGCCCTGGTAAATGGCGGCCGGGTCGTTCAGGTCCGGGGTGGATGTGCGCGCGAACACCGCGTCGTGGAACACGTCCGAGCTGTCCTGCGGTACGTAGCCGATGTGCTTCGCGCGGCTGTTGTCCCACCAGGTCACGGCGTTGTCGGACATGCCGAACACGATGCTGTGGCCCAGCACCGGTGTGGACAGGCAGGCGCTGATGAGGCGGTGCAGGTCGTCGAAGCTCAGCCACGTGGCCAGCATGCGGCGGTCCTTCGGCTCGGGGAAGGAGGAGCCGATGCGCACGCAGGCGGTCTCGATGCCGTAGCGGTCGAAGTAGAAGCGCGAGAAGTCCTCGCCGAAGGCCTTGCTGACGCCGTAGTAGCTGTCGGGGCGGGCCGGGTGGTCGGCGGTGATGGTCTCGCTCTGCTTGTAGAAGCCGGTGACGTGGTTGGAGCTGGCGAACACCACGCGCTTGACGCCGTGTCGGCGCGCCGACTCATAGAGGTGATAGACGCCCAGGATGTTGGCCTGGAGGATGGCCTCGAACGGCGCCTCGACCGAGATGCCGCCCAGGTGCACGATGGCATCGCAGCCGGCCACGGCCGCGTCCACCGCCGCCGCATCGGCCAGATCGGCCTGTGCGGTCTCTTCGCCGGCTTGCGCCTCACCCAGGCCCATCTTGTCAGACAACCTGAGTACCTCGCAGTTCGCGAGCAGCCGGGAACGCAGGGCGGTGCCCAGGCCGCCGGCGGCGCCGGTCAGGAGGATGCGGTGGTGTGTTTTCCTAGGGTTAACCATGATATTGGGTGCTTTTTCCGATTCGGTTGCACAGAACAGCGGGCCTTTGCTACAGTTCAACCGTGTCTGGAATGTCAGTTGTGTGTTGTCAGACAAGTGGGCGCCATTTTGAAAATCCGCGCCCCGGCTGTCAAGGAAAAAACCATGGACCCCGTGAAAACCCTAGGTGAGGAGACCCCCGCCGGAGCCGCAGCTCCCGTGCGCATGCGCCGGCCCCGCGGCCTGGTGTCCGAGATCGTGGCCTCGCTGGAGGCGGACATCCGCGAGGGGCGGATGGTCCCGGGCCAGAAGCTGCCGAGCGAGTCGGAGCTGGTGGCGCGCTTCGACGTCAGCCGCACCGTGGTGCGCGAGGCCATCTCGCGCCTGCAGGCCTCCGGTCTGGTCGAGACGCGTCACGGCATCGGCACTTTCGTGATCGAGCCGCGCGCTGTCGAACCGACCTTCCGCATCGCGCCCGAAGACGTGGCCACCGCCGCGGACGTGATCGAGCTGCTGGAGCTGCGGATCAGCCTGGAGAGCGAGGCGGCCGCGCTGGCGGCGCAGCGCCGCTCGCCCGAGAGCCTCTCGGCCATGGCGGCGGCGCTGGCCTCGTTCAACGTCGCCATCCACGCCGACTCCGACGCCGTGCCGTCCGACTTCCATTTCCATGTGGAGGTGGCGCGCGCCACCGGCAACCGGCACTTCGCCGAGCTGATGACCTACCTGGGCACCATGATCATCCCGCGCACCCGGCTCAAGACCGCGGCCAGCGCCCCCGAGGGCCGGCTGCCGTATCTGGAACGCGTGCACCACGAACACGAAAACATCCTCGACGCCATCCGGCGCCAGGACCCCGAGGCTGCGCGCGCCGCCATGCGCACCCACCTCTCCAACAGCCGCGAGCGCCTGCGCCGCGCACAACCCGAAGCCTGAACGAACCCATGAGCACCCTGCAATCCTTCAACGCCCGCACCGGCGAAGCCCACGGCGCCGCCCTGGCCCCGTCCACCGAACAGGACATCGACCGCGCCGCCACCGACGCGCACGCGGCCTTCGGCGACTGGGCCCGCAGCAGCGGCGAACAGCGCGCGGCCCTGCTGCGCGCGCTGGCCGACGGCCTGGAGGCCGAGCGCGAGCAGCTGGTCGCCTGTGCCGACCTGGAAACCGCGCTGGGCCCGGTGCGCCTGAACGGTGAACTCGACCGCACCACCTTCCAGTTGCGCCGCTTCGCCGACATCGCGCAGCGCGGCGTTCCGTTCGAATCGCTGGACGACCCCGCCGTCGCCGGTGGCCCGCCCGCCGGGCACCCGGCCATGGTGCGCCAGCGCATGCCGCTGGGCCCGGTGGCCATGTTCGCGGCCAGCAACTTCCCGTTCGCCTTCTCGGTGCTGGGGGGCGACACCGCCTCGGCGCTGGCCGCTGGCTGCCCGGTGGTCGTCAAGGCACACCCCGGTCACCCGGTCCTGTCGCAGCAGGTGTTCGCCATCATCCAGCGCGTGCTCAAAGCGCAGGGGCTGCCCGCCGGCCTGATCGGCCTGGTGCAGGGCGCAGGCGTCGAGGTCGGTGTCGGCCTGATCCGCCACCCGCTGATCGCCGCCGGCGCCTTCACCGGCTCCACCCGCGGCGGCGCCGCGCTGCAGGCCGAGGCCAACGCGCGCCCGCGCCCCATCCCGTTCTACGGCGAACTCGGCTCCATCAACCCGCTGATCGCGCTGCCCGCCGCCCTGGCCGCCAAGGGCGCCGAGCTGGCGACCACACTGGCCGGCTCCATCACCCTGGGCTGCGGCCAGTTCTGCACCAACCCCGGCCTGCTGGTGCTGGTGGACGGGCCTGAGACCGAGGCCTTCATCCCGCAACTGGTCGAGGCGCTGGCCAGGCAGCAGCCCCACCCCATGCTGACCGCCGGCATGCGCAAGGCCTTCGACGCCGGCATCAAAGGCTTCATGGACGCGGGCGCGCGGTCGCTGCTGCAGGGCCAGGGCGTGGCGCCCGCGCCCGGCCCGCAGCTGCTGCAGGTGAGCGCGCAGCGCTTCATCGAGCGCCACGAACTGCGCGACGAGGTGTTCGGCCCCAGCAGCCTGATCGTGCGCTGCGCCAGCCTGGCCGAGGTGAACGCCGTGCTCGCCGCCGTCGGCGGCAGCCTGACCGTGACGGTCTGGGGGGCCGATGAAGACACGGCCGAGAACCGCGCCATCGTGCGCGGCGCCACGCAGATCGCCGGCCGCGTGCTGTTCGCGGGCGTGCCCACGGGTGTCGCCGTGACGGCCGCGCAGCAGCACGGCGGCCCCTGGCCATCGAGCACCGCGCCGATGACCACCTCGGTCGGTGACGCCGCGCTGGAACGCTTCCTGCGCCCGGTGTGTTTGCAGGATGCACCGGCCTGGCTGCTGGCGCGCGGCGGCGTGCCGTGCTGAGCGGTACCGGCCTCCCCACCAGCGTTTTCAGCCGCCCGCGTTACCTCATCCTGCTGGCCACCCTGTGCTGCCTGCTCTGGGGCAGCGCCTACCCGGCCATCAAGGGCGGTTACGCGCTGCTGGGCATCGCGCGCAGCGACACGGCGGCGCAGCTGGTGTTCGCGGGCTGGCGCTTCCTGCTCGCGGGCGCCCTGCTGCTGGTCATGGCGCAGCTGACGGGCCGGCGCGTCTGGGCGCTGGCGCCGGTGCAGTGGGCCCAGCTGGGCCTGCTGGGGCTGGCGCAGACGGCGCTGCAGTACGTGTTCTTCTATGTCGGGCTGGCGAACACCACCGGCGTGAAGGGCTCCATCCTCAACGCCACCGGCACCTTCTTTTCCGTGCTGCTGGCGCACTTCCTCTACGCCAACGACCGGCTGAGCCGGCGCAAGGCACTCGGCTGCGCGGTGGGCTTCGCGGGCGTGATGGTGGTCAATCTGCGCGGCGGCACGCAGGGGCTGGATGCCGGCTTCACCCTGCTGGGCGAAGGCTTCATCGTCATCGCCGCCTTCGTGCTCTCGGCCGCCAGCATCTACGGCAAGCGCCTGTCGCAGCGCATCGACCCGATGGTGATGACCGGTTGGCAGCTGGGCATCGGCGGGCTGGTGCTGCTGCTCGGTGGTCTGGCCGGTGGCGGCGACATCCGCGGCTGGAGCGCCGGCTCGCTGGCCCTGCTGGGCTACATGGCCGTGCTGTCGGCGGTGGCGTTCACGCTCTGGGCCGCGCTGCTCAAGCACAACCGCGTGGGCCAGGTGACGGTGTTCAACTTCCTCATCCCGGTGTTCGGCGCGCTGCTCTCGGCCCTGTTCCTCGGTGAGGCGGTGCTGGAGTGGCGCAACCTGGCCGCGCTGGTGATGGTGTGCGGGGGGATCTGGCTGGTGACGACGGAGGCTCAGGCGCCCCGGCCCGTTTCCTCCAGCACATAAGCCACCAGCCGCTCCCCCGCCGGCCCCAGGCCTTCAGCGGGCCGCAGCACGCCCAGCGGCTCGAAGGGCAGGTCCAGCGGCAGCGGCAGCACCTTCAGCTGGCCGCGCTCCACCCAAGGCCGCAGCACGCTGAACGGCACGAGCGCCAGCAGGGGCCGGGTGTCCAGCAGCGTCCAGGTCAGGGGCGAGATGCGGGTGACGATCTGGCAGGTGCGCGGGGTCCAGCCCTGCTGCTGCAGCAGCTGTTCGTAGCGGTCGCGCGCGGCGCTGCCCATGGCGTTGGGCAGCCAGGTGGCGTGTTCCAGATCGGCCAGCGCCAGCCGCTTGCGCCGCGCCAGCGGGTGATGCAGGCCACAGGCCACCACGAAGCGGTCGTCCTGGCAAGGCTCGAAGCGCCAGCCCTGCGGCACCACGGCGGGCTGGCGGCAGAACACCAGGTCGGCCGAGCCAGTGTCGATGGAGGCCGACACCGCCAGGATGTCCACCTCGTTCACCAGCACCTGCACCTGCGGGTGCGCCGCCAGGAAGCCCGGCAGCACCTGCGCCAGCAGGCCGTTGGCGCCAGCGGCGGTGGTGGCCACGCGCACCGTGCCCTGCTGGTGGTCGAGCCGGCTGGCCACCAGCTCGGCGCTTTCCTCCAGCCGGCCCAGCATCTGGCGCACCAGCGGCAGCAGCTCGCGCGCCAGCGGCGTGGGCGTGACGCCGCGCGCGTGGCGCACGAACAGCGGCGCCTCCATCAGCCGCTCCAGGTCGGCCAGCAGCAGGGTGACTGCCGGCTGCGTCATCCCCATGGCCCGCGCCTGCGCGGCACCGTGCTGCCCGGCGGCGCCGACCGCCAGCTGCTGCGCGCCGACGGCGTGAAGGAGCTGGATGCGCTGTACGAACTGCAGACCGACGACGGCGCCGTCATCACCGTGCGCAACCGCGTGCTCATCGACGAGAGCGCCACCCCCGGGCGCTACGCCCGCAGCGTGCTGCAGCTCAGCGCGCCCGCCGGGCCGCACGACTGGCTCAACCGCCGCGTCTTCGTGGGCACCCTGCACAGCCTGCGCCCGGCGCGTGCGGCGGTGTGCATCCGCGTGTACGAACTAGCCTGAGCCCGCGTACGCCACCCGGCGTACAGACGCTTTTCAGGGTCTTCCCTAGCATCCGTCCGACACCACCACAAAGCCCTTCGAGGCCTTGGCGGTGGCGAAAGTCAGACCCACCAACGGATGTTTTTGAACCCTGGAGAAGCGCCATGCAACAACGTCAGAACTCGCGTCGATTCACCCTCAAAGCCCTGACGGTCGCCACCGCCCTGGGCGCCTTCGGCCTCACCGCCCACGCCGCCGACACCATCAAGGTCGGTGTGCTGCACTCGCTGTCGGGCACGATGGCGATCTCCGAGACCGTCCTCAAGGACGTGGCCCTGATGACCATCGACGAGATCAACGCCAAGGGCGGCGTGCTGGGCAAGAAGCTCGAGCCCGTGGTGGTCGACCCGGCCTCCAACTGGCCGCTGTTCGCCGAGAAGGCCAAGCAGCTGATCGACCAGGACAAGGTCGCCGCCGTGTTCGGCTGCTGGACGTCCGTCTCGCGCAAGTCGGTGCTGCCGGTGTTCGAAGAAAAGAACAGCCTGCTGTTCTACCCGGTGCAGTACGAAGGCGAAGAGCTGAGCAAGAACGTGTTCTACACCGGCGCTGCGCCCAACCAGCAGGCCATCCCCGCCGTCGAATACCTGATGAGCAAGGACGGCGGCAGCGCCAAGCGCTGGGTGCTGCTGGGCACCGACTACGTGTACCCCCGCACCACCAACAAGATCCTGCGCGCCTTCCTGAAGTCCAAGGGCGTGAAGGACGAGGACATCATGGAGGAGTACACCCCCTTCGGTCACTCCGACTACCAGACCATCATTGCCAACATCAAGAAGTTCGCGTCCGCCGGCAAGAAGACGGCCGTGGTCTCCACCATCAACGGCGACTCCAACGTGCCGTTCTACAAGGAACTGGGCAACGCCGGCCTGTCCGCCAAGGATGTGCCCGTGGTGGCCTTCTCGGTGGGTGAAGAAGAGCTGCGCGGTGTCGACACCAAGCCGCTGGTGGGCCACCTGGCCGCCTGGAACTACTTCATGAGCATCAAGAACCCGGCCAACGCCGAGTTCGTGAAGAAGTGGAGCGCGTACGCCAAGGCCAAGAACATCGCCGGCCACAAGGACAAGCCGCTGACCAACGACCCGATGGAAGCCACCTACATCGGCATCAACATGTGGGCGCAGGCCGTCGAGAAGGCCAAGTCCACCGACACCGACAAGGTCATCGCCGCCATGGCCGGCCAGACCTTCAAGGCACCGGGCGGCTTCACCAGCACGATGGACAAGGAAAACCACCACCTGCACAAGCCGGTGTTCATCGGCGAAGTGAAGGCCGACGGCCAGTTCAACGTGGTGTGGAAGACCCCGGGTCCGGTCGTGGCCGATCCGTGGAGCGACTACATCGCCGAGAACAAGGGCAAGAAGAACGTTCCCGAGAAGAAGTAAGCGGGGGTCCTGATGCGCTGGCTGCGTTTCTTTCTTGCGTTGTTGTGCCTGATCGGCGCAGCCAGTGCCCATGCCCTCACCCCGGCCGACGCCCTGGCGCTGGCCGTGGGCGACAGCGACGACCGCATCGCCGCCATCAACCGGCTGGCGGCCGAACCCGACGAGCGCACGCTCGCGCTGCTGCAGGCGCTGGGCAACGGCGCGGTCAAGGTGCAGGGTGAGCAGGTGCTGCTGATTGCCGACGACGGCAGTGCGACCGACGCCGTGACCGGCGCCGCGGTCACCCTGGCCGACGAGGCCGAAGATTCCATGGTCAACAACCGGCTGCGCGGCGCACTCGAAGCCGCGCTGTCGGTGCGCGACCTGTTCGGCAGCGATGCTCCCGCCCAGCAGGCTGCCGCGGAACTGCTGCAGAAGGCTGCGTTCGACGAACCCGACGCCGCGCAGCTGCCCCTGGTGGACAAGGCGCTGGCCAACACCGCCCTCGATGCGAAGGCGCGCACCAGCCTGGAGCGGGCGCGCGCCGCTCTGCAGCTGGCCAGCGACGACGAGGCGCAGCGCCTGGCCGCCGCGCAGGCGCTGGGCGGCATGGGCGACCCGGCGCTCAAGCCCCTGCTGGCCGCCCGGCTGGAGGCCGAGGAGAACGCCACGGTCAAGACCGCGCTGGGCGCCGCGATGTCGGCACTCGACCGCTCGCTGGCGATCAGCAGCGGCCTCTCGCAGGCCTTCACCGGCATCAGCCTGGCCAGCATCCTGCTGCTGGCCGCGCTGGGCCTGGCCATCACCTACGGGCTGATGGGCGTGATCAACATGGCCCACGGCGAACTGATCATGATCGGCGCCTACGCCACCTGGCTGGTGCAGGCCTTCTTCAAGAGCACGCTGCCCGACTGGTTCGACTGGTACCTGCTGGCCGCCATGCCGGTGGCCTTCATCGCCTCGGCCCTGGTGGGCGCAGCGATGGAACGCAGCGTGATCCGCTTCCTCTACGGCCGGCCGCTGGAAACGCTGCTGGCCACCTGGGGCATCAGCCTGGTGTTGATGCAGGGCGTGCGCAGCCTGTTCGGCGCGCAGAACGTGGGCGTGGAGAACCCCAGCTGGATGAGCGGCAGCGTCACGCTGCTGGGCAACCTCACGCTGCCTTGGAACCGCATCCTCATCATCGCCTTCGCGGCCGCCGTGCTGATCGGCGTGACCCTGCTGATCTCGAAGACGCGCCTGGGCCTGTTCGTGCGCGGCGTGACGCAGAACCGCCCGATCGCCAGCTGCATGGGCGTGAACACCGCGCGCATCGACACCTACGCCTTCGCGCTGGGTTCGGGCATCGCCGGTCTCGCCGGTTGCGCGCTGAGCCAGATCGGCAATGTCGGCCCCGACCTGGGCCAGAGCTACATCGTCGACAGCTTCATGGTGGTGGTGCTCGGCGGCGTGGGCCAGCTCGCCGGCACGGTCTACGCCGCGCTGGGCCTGGGCCTGCTGAACAAGTTCCTCGAAGGCTGGGCCGGCGCCGTGCTGGCCAAGATCGCGGTGCTGGTCTTCATCATCGTCTTCATCCAGAAACGTCCGCAGGGCATCTTCGCTTTCAAAGGCAGGGAAGCATGAGCACCGCTTCGATCTCTCTCCCCACCCCCGGCCCGCTGCTCACGCGTGGCGCCTTCAGCGGTGTCATGGTCGCGCTGCTGGTGGTGTGCGCCCTGGCGCCCGTGCTCAACCTGCTGGTGCCGGCGGACAGCGTGTTCCACCTGTCGGACTACATGGTCGGCCTGCTGGGCAAGATCATGTGCTACGCCATCTGCGCGCTGGCCATGGACCTGATCTGGGGCTACACCGGCATCCTCTCGCTGGGCCACGGCCTGTTCTTCGCGCTCGGTGGCTACGTGATGGGCATGTACCTGATGCGCCAGATCGGTCGCGACGGAAACTACGGCAGCGACCTGCCGGACTTCATGGTCTTCCTGGACTGGAAGGAACTGCCCTGGCACTGGGCGCTGAGCGACAGCTTCATCGCCACGCTGCTGCTGATCGTGCTGGTGCCAGGCCTGGTGGCCTTTGTGTTCGGCTACTTCGCCTTCCGCTCGCGCATCAAGGGTGTGTACTTCTCCATCATCACGCAGGCCCTGACCTTCGCCGCGCTGTTGCTGTTCTTCCGCAACGAGACCGGCATGGGCGGCAACAACGGCTTCACCGACTTCAAGCGCATCCTCGGCATGCCACTGGCGACGCAGGAGATGCGCATGACGCTGTTCGTCATCACGGGTCTGGCGCTGCTGGGCTTCTATGTGTTCGCGCGCTGGCTGGTGGCCAGCAAGTTCGGCCGCGTGCTGCAGGCCATCCGCGATGCCGAGAGCCGTGTCATGTTCTGCGGCTACAACCCGCTGCCCTACAAGCTCACCATCTGGACCATTTCGGCCGTGATGTGCGGCATCGCCGGCGCGCTCTACGTGCCGCAGGTGGGCATCATCAACCCGGGCGAGATGAGCACCGCGGCCAGCATCGAGATCGCGGTGTGGACGGCGGTCGGCGGCCGCGCCACCCTGGTCGGCCCCATCGTCGGCGCCTTCCTGGTCAACGGCGCCAAGAGCTGGCTGACCGTGGCCTTCCCCGAGTTCTGGCTCTACTTCCTGGGCGTGCTGTTCATCGCCGTGACGCTGTGGATGCCGCAGGGCGTGGTGGGGCTGGTGAAGAAGTTCAAGGGAGCAGGGAAATGACCCCGGACCTGATGGAAGCGGGTGCGCAGCGCTACGAAAAACTGCACACCGCGGCCTTGCAAGGCCAGACCGAATCGGGCGGCCGCAGCGCGGGTTATGGCCGCGTTGCGAAGGCGGGCGAGGTGGACACCACGCACGGCCGCATCCTCTACCTCGAAGACGTGCACGTGTCCTTCGACGGCTTCAAGGCCATCAACGGGCTGAACCTGGACATCGCGCCCGGCGAGCTGCGCTGCATCATCGGCCCCAACGGCGCTGGCAAGACCACGATGATGGACATCATCACCGGCAAGACCCGGCCCGACAGCGGCACGGTGTTCTTCGGCAGCACCATCGACCTGCTGCGCTACCGCGAGCCCGAGATCGCCGCGCTGGGCATCGGCCGCAAGTTCCAGAAGCCCACGGTGTTCGAGCAACTCTCCGTGTTTGAAAACCTGGAGCTGGCGCTGGCCACCGACAAGCGCGTGGGACGCAGCATGGTGTTCTCGCTCACCGGTGAAGAGAAGGACCGCCTGGCCGAGGTGCTGAGCACCATCCACCTGGCCGACAGCGCGCGCCGACAGGCCGGCCTGCTCAGCCACGGCCAGAAGCAGTGGCTGGAGATCGGCATGCTGCTGATGCAGGACCCCAAGCTGCTGCTGCTGGACGAGCCGGTGGCCGGCATGACGGACGAGGAGACGGCGCGCACGGCCGAGCTGTTCCTGTCCCTGAAGGGCAAACATTCGCTGATGGTGGTGGAGCACGACATGAGCTTCATCCGCGCGATCTCGGAGAAGGTCACGGTGCTGTGCGACGGCTCGGTGCTGGCCGAAGGCACGCTCGACGAGGTGCAGGCCGACGAGCGCGTGATCGAAGTCTATTTGGGCCGCTGAGGAACCCGCCATGAGCCTTCTGGAAGTCAAGGACGTCAACCAGTACTACGGTGGCAGCCACATCCTGCGCAACGTCAGCCTCACGGCCGAGCTGGGCCAGGTGACGGTGGTGCTGGGCCGCAACGGCGTGGGCAAGACCACGCTGCTCAAATCGCTCATGGGCCTGGTGCCGATCAAGAGCGGCGCCATCACCTTCGACGGCAAAGCCATCGACAAGGCCACGCCCTACGAGCGGGCGCGTGCCGGCATCGGCTTCGTGCCCCAGGGCCGCGAGATCTTCGGCCGCCTGACGGTGCAGGAGAACCTGCAGATGGGCCTGGCCTACAAATCCGGCGGCACGCCCATCCCGGCCGAGCTGTTCGAGTTGTTCCCGGTGCTCAAGCAGATGCTGGGACGGCGCGGCGGCGACCTCTCGGGCGGGCAGCAGCAACAGCTGGCGATTGCAAGGGCGCTGGCGGCTGGCCCCAAGCTGCTGGTTCTCGATGAACCTACCGAGGGCATCCAGCCGAACATCATCAAGGACATCGGCAAGGTCATCCGCATGCTGGCCGACCGCGGCAACATGGCCATCGTGCTGGTGGAGCAGTACTACGACTTCGCGGAAGAACTGGCCGACCAGTACGTGGTGATGGAGCGCGGCGAGGTGATCGCCAGTGGGCCGGGCTCTGAAATGCAGGCGAAGAACATCCGCCAGCTGGTGGCGATCTAGGCCCCCACGCTCCGCCGCTGCGCCGGATCGTCAGGCCCCCACAGCGTTCACGTTGGCCAGCAGGCCTTCGTTCTTCTGGGGCGGCTTGTAGCCCGACGACAGGGACATGCCGCCCGCCGCACGGCCGGTGTGCGCCTGTTCGCCCAGGCCGGCGTGGATGTCGGTGGTGCGGTAGCGCTCGCGCATGGCCTGCGCCTTCTTTTGCAGTTCTTCGTGGTCGGGGATGCGCGCCTCGTAGCGCTGCAGCACCAGGTGGGCCGACTCGATGATCTTGGCGTTGAGCGTCTGCTCCCCGTCGTTCAGCAGCTTGACCACCGCGGCCTGCGGATCGCCCTTGAGGCTCAGGGACATGGCCTCTTCGGTCTGCTTGAGGATGTGGGCGTGGCCGCTGCGCACGCGGTTGATGAAGTCCTGGCGGCCCGTGGCGGCGCAGACCAGCAGCTCGGTAAGCGCCCGGCTGGTGCAGAAGCGCAGTGCCATGGTGTCCACCGCGGCGTCGACTTCGTAGAGCTGGATCGAGCGCATCGCCAGCCGCGTCATCAGCGCCAGCAGGTTGCAGGCCGACTCGACATCGAACGCCGGCTGGTGGATGGTCTTGGCCATACGCCGCACGTCGTCCAGCGCCTGCGCGGTCTGGTAGTCCTGGATCGCGACCAGCGCCTCGATCACCTCCAGCAGCCGCAGCGGGCGCGGGTTGTCGGGGTACCGGTCGCGGATGCGTTCCATCTGCTCGCGGCAGCGCTGCAGGCCCTTGTGTTCGGCGTTGTCCAGGCGGGCGAACGCGAGCAGCACCAGGGCCTGGGGGTCGTAGAGCTTGGAGTCCAGGCCGAGGCGGGTGGCGCGGTCGAGCATCTCGATCCCTTCCTCGCGCTCGCCGGCGTACCAGGCCATCATGCCGTGCTTGAGCAGCCGGTTGACCGACGAGGGCGTGAGCATGGTGGAGCGCTTGAAGGTGGCGAGCGCGGCCTGGAAGTTGCCCAGCTCGAACTGGGCGCGGCCCATGATGTCGTAGGCGTCGGTGTAGCCCGGGTCGGTCTCGATCAGGCTCTCCAGCGTGGTCACGGCGCGCTGCTGGAAGCCGCCCTCGACCTGCGCACGGGCCACGCCCAGCCTGGCCCAGGGCAGAGTCTTGGCCGCGATGACGGCCTCGTAGAACATCTCGGCCTCGTGCAGGTGGCCGCCGCGCAGCATCAGTTCGGCCCCGATGCGGGCTGCGTAGAGGTAGTAGGGTTTGCGCTGCTCGAAGTGCGCCTTGCACATCTGCGCGGCCTCGTCGAACCGCTGCTCGTCGATGGCGGTGAAGATGTGCCTGAGCGCGTCCTTGCGGTCGCGCGCCTGCACGATGCGCTCCACCAGGCCCGCGGCCGTGTGGGGTTTGAGCAGGTAGGCGTCCAGGGCCGATTCGGCGGCCTCGGCCACCTTGCTGTACGAGGCTTCGGACGTCACCATCACGAACACCGTGTAGAACGGCAGCAACTGGTTGCGGCGCAGGTCGTCCAGCAGTTCCTGCCCGGTGGTGGCCTCGCGGTCGAAATACTGCTCGCAGATCACGACGTCGAAGGGCCAAGTCTCCAGTTTGGTGCGGGCGTCCGCGACGCGGGGGCACTGCACGATGGTTCCCACGCCGGCGTCCCGCAGCTGCCCGACGATGATCGACCGCGACAGCGGGTTGCCGTCGATGACGAGCGCTTTGGCGTCATGGAGCGGGGCAGACATGGTGGGCGGGGGCGGGGGCGGGGGCGGGGGCGCGGCCGGGGTGGTGATGGTCGTGGTGGATCCTGCCCCGATTCTGTGCAGGCAGGCCCAGGCCCGATCGGCCGAACAACGCCGCAAAACCCGGGCAGTTCGACGGAGGATCAGACCCGCCAGATGCGGGGGGCGTCGCCCGGCAGGCCCCAGGCCGCCGGGCGCAGCGCCGCCCATACGGCCTGCAGGCCGGCCATCAGCGGCTCCACCAGCGGCGCCACGGCCCGCACCGCCAGCACCCGGTCGTTGGGGCAGGTGGCGCCGGCCACCACCCCGGCCGGGGCTTGCTGCAGGGCTTCGCGCGCCACCTCCAGCAGGTGCTCGCGCCGCTCGCGCGCCAGCGGGCTGCCGGTGGCGAACACCAGCGTGCCCAGGCAGCGGTGGCCGCCCAGACCGAGGGGTGAGTCCAGCAGGCGCCGGTCGTGCGCGGCGATGCGCGCCTGCTCCAGCCAGCAGCCGGGAATCTCCAGCCGCTGCCGGAACTCGCCCTGCTCGTAGGGCTGGGCCGCACCGGGCAGGCCCAGCGCGGTGACGTCCCAGGCCATCAGCTCGGCGCCCTCGGCCAGGGTGGCGCTCCAGCGGTTGTCGGCCCGGCAGCCGGGGTAGGCGATGGTCTCCAGCGGCAGCCACTCCAGCCGCGCGCCCGCGTCCAGCTGCAGCCGCACCTGTTGTGTGGCGAAGGCCTCGTCGCTGGCGTAGAAGCGGGTGGCGCCCGGGGTGCTGACCAGGGCATGGGCGCCGGCGCCGACCTGCACGCCGATGTCCAGCACGTCCCCGCCGACCAGACCGCCCGGCGGGTGCACGATCACGTTGTGGCAGACCGCGTAGCCCTCGGGGTAGAGGCTCTTGAAGATGCGCAGCGGGCCGTCGTGCGAGTGCTGCAGGACGGTGCGTTCACCGTGTCGCTGGTAGTCGAGGGAAAGACGGGCGTGCCAGGGCATCGGGCGAGTGTAGGCGGCGCCCGGTCAGCGCTGGGACCAGAAACTGCGGTGGGGTTCGACCATCTCGGCCTCCAGCGCCGGGACGGGGCCGATGACCTCGATCGCTTTCTGCCCGCGCGCGATCAGCTCGCGGCAGGGCAGGGACAGCGTGGGGTTCTCGGCGTGGTTGCCGGTGAGCGCGAGCAGGGCCTCTTCGCTGGCGCCGTAGACGATGCGGCCGATGTTGGCCCAGTAGACGGTGCCGGCGCACATGGCGCAGGGCTCGAAGGTGGTCACCAGGCTGCAGTTCCAGAGGAAGCCCGCCGGGTAGTTGAGCGATGCGGTGCGCGCCAGCGTGGCCTCGGCGTGGTGCACGGTGTCGATGTTGCCCTGCTCGGCCAGCACCGTCTCGCCGTCGGGCGCCACCAGCAGCGCACCGAAGGGGTGGCGGCCCATCTGCATCGCGCGCAGGGCCACGTCGTTGGCGCGGCGCAGGTGCCGCGCGATCTGGTCGTCGGTCATCAGCCCTGGCTCCCGCGGTGCGCCCAGCCGGTGGTGTGCTTCTCGATGAAGCTGAACAGCTCGTACATCACCATGGCCATGATGCCGACCACCAGCAGGCCGCTGAACGCCAGGCCCATCTGCATCGAGCTGCCGGCCGAGATCAGCAGGTAGCCGATGCCTTCGTTGGCGGCGGTCATCTCCGACACCGTGGTGCCCACGAAGGCCAGTGTGATGGCGACCTTGAGCGAACCGTAGAAGTAGGGCATGGAGCGTGGCAGGCCCACCTTGACCAGCACGTCCCAGCGCCGGGCACCGAGCACCCGCAGCACGTCTTCCAGCTCGGGCTCCAGCGTGGCCAGGCCGGTGGCGATGTTGACCATGATGGGGAAGAAGCTGATGAGGAAGGCCGTGAGGATGGCCGGCCCCGCGCCGATGCCGAACCACACCACCAGGATGGGCACGAAGGCCGCCTTGGGCAGGGCATTGAAGGCCGTCATCAGCGGATAGACCGCCGCATAGGCGATGCGCGACGAACCGATCAGGAAGCCGAGCAGCACGCCCACCACGATGGCGATGGCGAACCCGGCCATGGTGACCCAGAAGGTGCGCCAGGCGTGGCCCAGGATCACCTCCTTGAACTCCACCGTCTGTTCCCAGATGCGCGAGGGGCTGGGGAAGATGAACTCCGAGACCTGGAAGCCGCTGCAGATCACTTCCCAGATCACGATGATCGCGACCAGCAGCAGAAAAGGCGACCAGCGCTCGACTTGCTTTTTGTTCATGCGATGGCTTTCACTGGTTGATCGTCGCGCCGGCCTTGCGCATCGCACCGATGTGCCCTCTGAGTTCATGGACGATGTCGGTGAACTCGGGCGTGTAGGTCACTTCCAGGTCGCGGGTGCGCGGAATCGGGATCTCGCGCTGCACCACGAAGCGGCCCGGGCTCTTGCTCATGCAGTACACCGTGTCGGCCAGGAACACGCTCTCGCGCAGGTCGTGCGTGACCAGGATGACGTTGAACTGCTGCGCTTCCCACAGGTCGCGCAGCGTGCACCACAGCTCCTCGCGGGTGAAGGCATCGAGCGCGCCGAAGGGCTCGTCCAGCAGCAGCATCTTGGGTTCGTGAATGAGCGCGCGGCAGATGCTGGCGCGCTGCTGCATGCCGCCCGAGAGTTCCCAGGGAAACTTCTTCTCCATGCCGCCCAGGCCCACGCTGGCCAGCAGCTTCTTCGCCCGCTCCTCGAACTCCTTGCGCCGGTCCTTGAACTGGTGCCGGAAGGGTTCGACGATCTCCAGCGGCAGCAGCACGTTGTCCAGCGTCGTGCGCCAGGGCAGCAGGCTCGGCGCCTGGAAGGCCATGCCCGAAATTTTCAGCGGGCCGTTGACGGGCTGGCCGTCGATGGTGATCTTGCCCATGCTGGGCATCTTCAGCCCGGTGGTGAGCTTCATGAAGGTGGACTTGCCACAGCCCGAAGGCCCGACGATGGCGATGAACTCGCCTCGCCGCACCTTCAGGTTGATGTCCTCGACGGCGAAGATGTTCTTCGCCAGCAGGTCGTCGTTGTAGGCCAGCCAGACCCCGTCGAAATGGACGAAGGCCTGGTCGGCCCCGGAGGGTGCAGCGGGCATCACTTCTTGGCCGGGGGCAGCACGTTGAGTTCGGCCGCCGACGGCAGCATGGAACCGTTCCACACCTGCGCCACGTCGACGCGGTTCTTGGTGCCGTAGGCGTCGGACACCTGCGAGGCCATCAGCGCCATGCGGCCGGGCACGATCTGGCCGAAGCCTTCCTTGCGCGCATCGGGACTGGCGATCACCGAGTCCACCGCCAGCTGCAGGCGGCGGGTTTCCAGGGCCACGTTGATGATGCCATCGCGTGCCTTGACGGTCCCGATGGTGGCGGCCGGGTTGGCCATGACTTCCTTGGCGCCCTTGGCGAAGGCCGCGAGGAATGCCTTGACCGCGGCCGGGTTCTCCTTGATCAGCTTGGGGCTGGCGATCACCACGTTGCCGTACAGCTTCACGCCATGGTCGGCATAGGGCAGGATGACCACGTCCTCGGTCTTCACACCGCGCGCTTCCAGGTTGAGCAGCGAGGTGAAGGAGAAGCCGGTGATGGCGTCGATGTCGCCGCGCACCAGCATGGTTTCGCGCAGCGGCGGGTCCATCGAGGTCCAGGTCACATTGCCGACGCCGTTGGCCTTCTGGAAGATCGGGAAGGCCTTGCGACCGGCGTCGAACACCGGGGCGCCGAGCTTCTTGCCATTCAGGTCGGCGGGCTTGGTGATGCCGCTCTTCTTGAGGGCCAGCACGGCGGCGGGCGTGTTGTTGTAGACCATCATCACGGCCACCGGCTTGTTGGGCGCGTCCGGGTTGTTGGCGTGGAATTCCATCAGCGCGGCCATGTCGGCAAAACCCATGTCGTAGGTGCCGGAGGCCACACGGGTGACGGTGCCGCCGGAGCCGTTGCCGGCGTCGATGGTGACGTTCAGGCCGGCGGCCTTGTAGTAGCCCTTGGCTTCCGACTGCAGGAACAGCGCGGCGGGGCCTTCGAAGCGCCAGTCGAGCTGGAACTTGATGGGCGTCTGGGCGGAGGCGCTGCCGAAAGCGGCTGCGGCGGCCAGGGCGGCGGTGAACTTGAGAAGGTGGCGTTTGTTCATGGCGAGGGTCTCCGTCGGGGTGGGGCGCTCAGGGAAGCGGAAGGGTGCTGAAAGCGGGTCAGCAATTTCGATGCCAGGCGCGGGCGCAGCCTGTGCATTGAACACAGAAGGTGTATACAGATTCTTGGGGCTCCCGCTGGAGGCGTCATCCTGACTAACCCTGTGTTGGTGCGGCGTGCACAAAAAAGGGGCCCCGTGTGGGGCCCCTGCGGAGCTTGGGGGACGTGAATCCAGCGCTGGAGCGTGGGGCCCGGTTCAGTGCGCCTCGGCCTGTTTTGCCGCGTGGATGGCGGCGGCTTCATCGGCCTTGCCGCCGTTGAAGAACAGGTTCAGCAGCACGGCGCTGATCGACGCCAGCAGGATGCCCGACTCGATCAGCGGGTGGATGGCGTGCGGCATCCACTGCGAGTACTTGGGCGCGATCAGCGGGATCATGCCCACGCCGATGGAAATCGCCACGATCAGGGCGTTGTTGCGCTGGGTCTTGAAGTCCACGCCACCCAGGATGCGGATGCCGGTGGCCGCCACCATGCCGAACATCACCAGACCCGCACCGCCCAGCACCACGGTGGGCAGCGACTCCACCAGCGCCGCCATCTTGGGCAGCAGGCCCAGCACCAGCAGGATGACGCCGGCGGCCACGCAGACGAAGCGGCTCTTGACGCCGGTGACCGCGACCAGGCCCACGTTCTGCGAGAAGCTGGTGTAGGGGAAGGTGTTGAAGATGCCGCCGATGAGGGTGCCCAGGCCGTCGGTGCGCAGACCGCGGGCCAGCGCCGGCTGGTCGATCTTGCGGTCCGTCATCTCGCCCAGGGCCAGGAACATGCCGGTGGATTCGATCATCACCACGATCATCACCAGCGTCATGGTCAGCACCATGACCGGGTCGAAGATGGGGATGCCGAAGTGGAAGGGCAGCACCACGTCCACCCACTTGGCCTGGCCGACCTTGTCGAAATGCATCATGCCCATCATCGTCGCCATGACCCCGCCGACCACGATGCCGATCAGCACCGAGATGTTGGCCAGGAAGCCTTTGGCAAACCGGGCCACCAGCAGGATGGTGGCCAGCACCACGGCCGACACCGCGATGCCCGGCAGGGCGGCGTAGCGCGGGTTGGGCTCGGTGGGTGCCAGGGTCAGGCCCTGCGGCACAGGCGGGTAGCCGGGGGTGCCGGCGGCCGCGGCGCTGCGCAGCGTGCTCAGCCACTCGCTGTGCTCCGGCGGCACCACCGACGGCGCGGTGGGGCCCACCGGGTTGCCGAAGATCCAGTTGATGCCTACGCGCATCAGGTTGATGCCGATGACGGCGATGATGGTGCCGGTGACCACCGGCGGAAAGAAGCGCAGCAGGCGGCTGACCATCGGCGCGATCACGATGGAGATGACCCCCGCGCCGATGATGGCGCCGAACAGCATGCGCGCGCCGTCGGTGCCGGGGGTGGTGTTGGCGATGGCCACCATGGGGCCGACGGCGGCGAAGGTCACGCCCATCATCACCGGCAGCTTGATGCCGAACCACTGCGTGACGCCCAGCGCCTGGATCAGCGTGGCGATGCCGCAGCAGAACAGGTCGGCCGAGATCAGCATGGCCACCTCCTGCGGGCTGAGCTTGAGGGCCCGGCCGACGATCAGCGGAACCGCGACCGCGCCCGCGTACATCACCAGCACATGTTGCAGGCCCAGCGCGGTCAGCTTGCTGCCGGGCAGTTGTTCGTCCACGGGGTGCACCGTTGTTGACATGGCATCTCCTTTTGCATGCAAAACTGTATACACATTATGTGTACCCGTATCTGGCGAAGACATCGGGGAAACCCTCGTGAGCGGCGCTGGCCGACGGGTGGCGTCCGGGCCGCGGGCACAAAAAAAGGGACGCCGGAGCGTCCCTGTGTGCTGGGCGGGTGGCCGCTCAGCCGCGCGGGCTGGCCGCTGCGGCCAGGGCCGTCATGTTGAGCACGCGGCGCACGGTGGCGGCCGGCGTCAGGATGTAGGCGGGGCGGGCCACGCCGGTCAGCACCGGGCCCACGGTCACGCCGCCGCTGGCGGTGGTCTTGAGCACGTTGTAGAGGATGTTGGCGGCGTCCACGTTGGGGCAGACCAGCAGGTTGGCCGAGCCGCTGAGCGTGGAGTCGCCCAGGTAGGCCTGGCGGATCTCGGGTTGCAGCGCGGCGTCGCCGTGCAGCTCGCCGTCGCACTCGATGCCCGGGTGCTGGGCCACGAACAGGTCGCGCGCGGCGCGCATCTTTTTCGCGGAGGCGCGCTTGCTGGAGCCGAAGCTCGAGTGCGAGAGGAAGGCCACCTTGGGCGGCAGGCCGAAGCGCTGCACCTGCTGCGCCGCCATCCAGGCGATCTCGGCCAGCTGCTCGGCCGTCGGGTCTTCGTTGACGTAGGTGTCGGCGATGAACAGTGGGCCGCTGGCCGTCATCAGCGCGTTGACCGCGGCGTAGTTGTTCACGCCGGGCGCCTTGCCCAGGATGGCGTCGATGCGCTCCAGGTGGGTGGCGTAGGTGCCGACCAGGCCGCAGATCAGCGCATCCGCATCGCCCAGCGAGAGCATCAGCGAACCGATGATGGTGTTGGAGCGGCGCACCGCGGCCTTGGCCACCTCGGGCGTGGCGCCATTGCGCTTCATCAGGCCGTGGTAGTGCTCCCAGTACTGGCGGAAACGCGGGTCGCCTTCGGGGTTGACGTTCTCCACGTCCACACCCAGACGGATGCGCAGGCCCGCCTTCTGGATGCGCGCCTCGATCACGGCCGGGCGGCCGATCAGGATCGGCGTGGCCAGGCCGTCGTCGATCGCCATCTGCGCGGCGCGCAGCGCGCGCTCGTCCTCGCCGTCGGCGTAGGCCACGCGCTTCTTGTTCGCGGGCAGGGCCTTGGCGGCGTTGAAGATCGGGCGCATCAGGATGCCGGTCTGCGTCACGAAGCGCGAGAGCGACTGGCGGTAGGCGTCCATGTCGGTGATCGGGCGGGTCGCAACGCCCGAGTCGGCGGCAGCCTGGGCCACGGCCGGCGCGATCTTGAGGATCAGGCGCGTGTCGAAGGCCTTGGGGATGAGGTAGTCGGGGCCGAACACCAGGTCCTGCCCGGCGTAGGCGGCGGCCACTTCGTCGCTGGTCTCGGCCTTGGTCAGGTCGGCGATCTGGCGCACGCAGGCCATCTTCATTTCTTCCGTGATCTTGGTCGCGCCGCAGTCCAGCGCGCCACGGAAGATGTACGGGAAGCACAGCACGTTGTTGACCTGGTTCGGGTAGTCCGAACGGCCGGTGGCGATGATGCAGTCCGGCCGCGCGGCCTTGGCCACCTCGGGGCGGATCTCGGGCTCGGGGTTGGCCAGCGCCAGGATGATGGGCTGGCGGCCCATGCTCTTGACCATGTCGGCGTCCACCACGCCGGCCGCCGAGCAGCCCAGGAACACGTCGGCGCCGTTCATGGCGTCGGCCAGGGTGCGCGCCGACGAGGTGCGGCAGTAACGCTGCTTGGACTCGTCCAGCTTGCCGGCCTTGGCGTCGTCGCGTTCGGTCTGGATCACGCCCTTGGAGTCACAGACCAGGATGTTCTCGATGTTCACGCCCAGGTTGACCATCAGGTCCAGGCAGGCGATGGCCGCCGCACCCGCGCCGCTGACAGCGACCTTGACAGCGCCGATGTCCTTCTTGACCAGTTCCAGGCCGTTGATCAGCGCCGCGCTGGAGATGATGGCCGTGCCGTGCTGGTCGTCGTGGAAGACCGGGATCTTCATGCGGTCGCGCAGCTTGCGCTCGATGTAGAAGCACTCGGGCGCCTTGATGTCTTCCAGGTTCACACCCCCCAGCGTGGGCTCCAGCGCCGCGATGATGTCGACCAGCTTGTCCGGGTCGCGCTCGGCCAGCTCGATGTCGAACACGTCGATGCCGGCGAACTTCTTGAACAGGCAGCCCTTGCCCTCCATCACCGGTTTGGAGGCCAGCGGGCCGATGTCGCCCAGGCCCAGCACGGCGGTGCCGTTGGTGATCACGCCCACCAGGTTGCCGCGGCTGGTGTACTCCGAGGCCAGGGCCGGCTCGGCCTCGATGGCCAGGCAGGGAAAGGCCACGCCCGGCGAATAGGCCAGCGAAAGGTCGCGCTGGTTGGACAGCGGTTTGGTCGGGACGACGGCGATCTTGCCCTTGTTGGGCGAGCGGTGGTATTCGAGCGCGGCGTCGCGCAGGGCTTGTTCGGCGGGGGTCATGAGGTCTCCAGAGTGCGAACCGCCCGGCGGGGCGGGCGGTCATTGTGTCACGGGGTGGGGGGCGCGTTCATGCGGACTTCAACAGGTCCAGCAAGGTGCGGGCGACCACCTTGGTGGCGCGGCGCAGGTCTTCCAGCACCAGGTTCTCGTCGGCGCGCTTGGCGTTCGACTCGCGCACTGTGCGGGGGCCGGCGCCGTAGATCACGCCCGGAATGCCGTGTTCGCCGTAGATGCGCACGTCGGTATAGAGCGGCGTGCCGACGGCGGGGATGGGTTCGCCGAACAGCTCGCTGCCGTGTTTCTGGAGGGCCTCGACCAGAGGTTTGTTGCCCGGCAGGGGCTTGAGCGCGCGCGCCAGCAGGATGCGCTTGACATCCACGCTGATGGCGCGCCCGCCGCGCGGGGGCTGGTAGCGGGCGGCGGCCTCGGCGATGGTGCGGCGCAGCGCAGCCTCGACCTCGGCCGGGTCTTCCTCGGGAATCATGCGGCGGTCCAGCTTGATCACCACCTTGCCGGGGATCACGTTGGTGTTGGTGCCGCCCTGGATCAGGCCGACGTTGAGGTAGGGGTGGGTGATGCCTTCAACGCCCGAGCGCACCTTCAGGTAGTCGGCGTTCAGGGCGTACAGCGCGTTCAGGATGTGCACCGCGCCCTGCAGTGCGTCGGTGCCGCTGTCGGGGATGGCCGCGTGCGCCATGTCGCCGTGCACCGTCACTTCCAGTTGCAGGCAGCCGTTGTGCGCGACCACCACCTGGTAGCTGAAGCCGGCGGCGATCATCAGGTCGGGCTTGGTCAGGCCCTTCTCCAGCAGCCAGCCCGGGCCGACCTCGCCGCCGTATTCCTCGTCGTAGGTCACGTGCAGTTCCACGCCACCCTTCAGGGGCGCACCCAGCGCTTCCAGCGCACGGATCGCGAAGGTGAAGTTGGCGATGTCGCACTTGCTCACCGCGGCGGCGCGGCCGTAGATCTTGCCGTCCGCGATCTCGCCGCCATAGGGGTCGTGCGTCCAGCCCTCACCGGGCGGCACCACGTCGCCGTGGGCGTTGAGCGCGATGGTCTGACCGCCGTCGCCGAAGCGGCGGCGCACGATCAGGTTGGTGATGGTTTCCAGCCCGGCGGCCTTGACCTCGGCCTCGGGCACGGCGTGCTTCTCGGCGGTCAGGCCCATCGCGGCGAGCAGTTCGGCGGTGCGCTCGGCGTGCGGCGCGTTGTTGCCCGGGGGCGTGTCGGTGGGCACGCGGATGAGTTCCTGCAGGAACTTCACCTCCTCGTAGAAGTGGGCGTCGATCCAGGCGTCGAGTTGCTGTTGGGCGGTGGTCATGGCGGCTTTCAGTGGGATTCGGTGGTCAGTTGGTGCAGCACGTGGTCGAAGGCCTTGACGGCCAGGTCCATGTCGTCGGCGGTGCTGGATTCGAGCGGGTTGTGGCTGATGCCGCTGTTTTCGCCGCGCACGAACAGCATGGCCTGCGGCATCACCTCGTGCAGCTTCATGGCGTCGTGACCCGCGCCGCTGGGCATGCGGTGCAGCGGCACGCCCAGCGCGGTGGCGGCGGCCTCCCAGCGCGCCTGCCATGCGGGGGCGCTGGGCGCTGCGGCGGCGCGCATGGTTTCTTCCAGCGAGTGGCGCAGGCCGCGGCGTGTGCAGATCTCGCCCAGCTTCGCCAGCACGTCCTGCGCCAGCGCATCGCGTTGCGCATTGGTCGGTGCACGCATGTCCAGGCTGAACCGGCAGGCGCCGGGCACCACGTTGATGGAACCATTCGGCACCTGCAGCATGCCCACGGTGGCGACCGAGTCACCATCCTGCGCGGCGCGCTGCTCGGCGTAGAGGATCAGTTCGGCCACCGCAGCGGCGGCGTCGCGGCGGCGGTCCATGGGCGTGGTGCCGGCGTGGCTGGCCATGCCCAGAACCTCGCCGAGATAGCGCACGCTGCCGTTGATGCTGGTCACGATGCCCAGCGGCAGGTTCAGCTCGTTGAGGACCGGCCCCTGCTCGATGTGCACCTCGATGAAGCCCAGGTACTGCGCCGGGTCACGCTGCAGCCTAGGGATGTCGTCGATGCACAGGCCGGCGTGCTGCATGGCCTCGCGCATGGTGATGCCATCGGCGTCCTTCTGGTCCAGCCAGGCGGGGTCGAAGTGGCCGGTGAGCGCGCCCGAGCCGAGGAAGGTGGCCTTGTAGCGCTGGCCTTCTTCTTCCGCGAAGCCCACGACCTCGATGCCGAAGGGCAGGCGCTGGCCGGCCGCGTGCAGCTTCTGCACGCAGGCCATGGGCACGAAGATCCCCAGGCGCCCGTCGTACTTGCCGCCGTTGCGCACGGTGTCGTAGTGGGAACCCGTCAGCAGGTATTTCGCACCGGGCGCCGCCGGGTGGTAACGCCCGACCACGTTGCCCACGGCGTCGATCTCGATCTCGTCGAAACCGCAGTCCTTCATCCAGTGGCTGATGCGCTGGGCGCAGGCGCGGTGCGCGTCGGTGAGATAGGTGACGGTCAGCTGGCCCTTCTCGGCGTAGCCCGGGTCGCTGTGCTGGGCCAGCTTCTCCTGCCAGTCCCACACCAACTGACCGTCCACCGGCTCGAAGCCGAACTTGTCGTTCAGCCGGATCTCGGCGATGCGGTGGATGTTGCGCAGGCACTCCTGCCGTTCGAAGTCCGGGTGGCCGTGCACGCGGCGCTCGAAGGCCTCGATGATCTGTGCCTTGGTGAGGCCGGTGCCCCGCGGGCCGCGCACCGCCAGGATGAAGGGGAAACCGAAGCGCGCGTTGTAGTCGGCGTTGAGCTGCTGGATGTGCGCGAACTCTTCCGGCGTGCAGTTCGTCAGGCCGGCCTTGGTCTGTTCGTTGGTCGACTCGGCCGTGAGCGTCTTGCTCACCATGGCCTTGCCGGCCAGTTCCGGGTGGGCGCGGATCAGGGCCAGCTGCGGTTCGACACCGGCCTCGTCGAGCACGCGCGTCATCGCGTGCTTGAGCTGCGCCAGCGAAGCGAAGGGTCGTTGCGCCAGGGCGCGCTCGGCGATCCAGGGGGAGTGCTCGTACAGGCCGTCGAGCATCTGCCGCGCCTCGGGCAGGGGCGCGGCGTTGAGTTGGTCCAGGGTCAGGGGCATGGGGGCGGCCTCAGGCAGGGTTCAGCGGGTGCGTGGCCTTCCAGTGGCGCGCGATGTCCAGCCGGCGCGCCACCCACACCTGGTCGTGCGACTGGATGTGGTCGAGGAAGCGCTGCAGCGCGGTGATGCGGCCGGGGCGGCCGAGCAGGCGGCAGTGCATGCCGATGCTCATCATCTTGGGCCGGTCCAGGCCGTCCGGGTTGCCTTCGGCGTAGAGCGCGTCGAAGGTGTCTTTCATGTACTGGAAGAACGGGTCGGCGTGCGAATAGCCCTGCGGCAGTGCGAAGCGCATGTCGTTGCAGTCGAGGGTGTAGGGCACGATGAGCTGGTGCGCGTCCGTTCCGTCGGTCTTGCGCACCTTCATCCAGAACGGCAGGTCCTCGCCGTAGTAGTCGCTGTCGTATTCGAAGCCGCCGAAGTCGGCCACCAGGCGGCGCGTGTTGGGGCTGTCGCGGCCGGTGTACCAGCCCAGCGGGCGCTCGCCCGTCAGCCCTTCGATGATCTGCATCGCCTCGGCCATGTGCGCGCGCTCGGTGGCTTCGTCGATGTTCTGGTAGTGGATCCACTTGAGACCGTGGCAGGCGATGTCGTAGCCGAGTTCCCTGAACGCCGCGGTCAGCTCCGGGTGCTTCTGCAGGGCGGTCGATACGCCGAACACGGTCAGCGGCAGGCCGCGCTTCTCAAACTCGCGCAGGATGCGCCAGACGCCCGCGCGTGAGCCGTACTCGTAGATGCCTTCCATGCTGATGTGGCGGGCCTCGAAGGCGGCCGGGTTGAACATTTCCGAGAGGAACTGTTCGCTGGCCTTGTCGCCATGCAGCACGCAGTTTTCGCCGCCCTCTTCGTAGTTGAGGACGAACTGCACCGCAATGCGCGCACCGCCCGGCCAGCGGGCGTGGGGCACGTCGCGGCCGTAGCCGATCAGGTCGCGCGGGTAGGGGGCGGTGCTGTCGTAGATCATGCGGGTGCTCAGGAAGAAAGGGCCAGGGACAGGTCGTTGGTGGGCAGCTTGCGGTCGAAGGTCAGGCCCTCCTCCACATGCAGCAGGTGTTCGTTCATCAGGCGCACGGCCAGTTCTTCGTCCCTGGCGGCGAGCGCCTTGACGATGTCGGCGTGCTCTTCGTTGGAGTGCTCGGCGGCGGCGGTGCTCTGGTACATCAGCGTGATCAGGGCGCAGCGCGAGATCAGGTCGCGCAGCAGCTCGGCCAGCACCTCGTTTCCCATGAGTTCGGCCATGCGCACGTGGAAGTCGCCCAGCAGCTCGGTGCGGCCGGGCACGTCCTGGTTGTTCACGGCCTGTTTCTCCTGGGCCACGTGCTCGCGCAGGGCTTTGAGCTTGGCGGGGCTGACCTGGCGAACGAACGCGCGTGTCATCTCGACTTCCAGCATGCGCCGCACCGCGAACACCTGCTTGGCCTCCTCCACCGAGGGGGCGGCCACAAAGGCGCCGCGCGCGGGTTCGAGCCGGATCAGGCGGTTCTGGGACAGCTGGAACAGGGCCTGGCGGACCAGGGTGCGCGACACCCCGAAGTGGTCGGCCAGTTTCTGCTCGGCGAGCTTGGTGCCCGGGTGCAGGCGGTGCTCGACGATGGCCCGGGTCAGCGATTCGACGATCTGGCTGGTGCTGGACGTTTCCATGAAGTCATCATATCCAGAAAAACAAAAAGTGTATACACTTTTGGTCGACCGAACTTCACGAGGACTTCACCATGGGCCTGAGCACCCACGTTCTGGACACGATGCACGGCTGCCCCGCGGCGGGCATGGCTGTCGAGCTCTACACCACCGACGGCGAGCAGGCCACGCTGGTCAGGCGCTTCACGCTGAACCACGACGGCCGCAACCCGGACGGGCCGCTGTACGACAACGCCAGCCTGAAGGTCGGCACCTACCGGCTGGTGTTCGATGTGAAGGGTTATTTCGCGGCCAGGGGGGTGGCGCTGCCCGAGCCCAATTTCCTGAACCGCGTGGCGCTGGACTTCGGCGTCGCCCATACCGACCAGCACTACCACGTGCCGCTGCTGGTCAGCCCCTGGAGCTACAGCACGTACAGAGGCAGCTGAAGCTGCCGGGGGTCACCGGTTCCTCTGGCCTTCGGTCAGCGTGTCGAGCTGGAACTGCCCGCTCTTGTCCCAGAGCCAGGTGTCGACGTAGTAGACACGGCCCATGAGCACTGGCGCGGGGTAGGGCGCGGCTTCCTGGATGGCGCGCTCGATCTCGGCCTTGGCGCCCGGATGGCTGGGCGGTCGCATCCAGTTCATGGTGACGATCCGGCCGCGGTGGTCCAGCTCCAGCTGCATGGTGCCCACGCCCTGCAGCAGCGGCGGCATCTTGCCCTTGAAGATGCGGTGGGCGTTCTTGCCGTAGATGTGTTGTGCACCATCGCGGCGGTAGTCGCGCGGAGTGGCCGCGTGCGACACGTAGGTGGGTGGCGGTTCGACGGCCACCGGCGCTTCGGACGCCGGGGCCGTGGTTTCCAGCACGGGCTCGGCCGGCGGCGTGGGCACCGGTGCGGCGCAGGCGGCGAGCAGGGTCACCAGGGCCAGGGAGGCCAGTCGGTGGGAGGCAATGAAACGGGCAGTTGGAGCGTGCATGGTTGTCTCTCGGTGTCTTCGTGATCGGCGAAGTCGCCGCCAGGCAGGGCGCCATAGGGCTGGGAGGATGCAGTTTATGGCTCTTTGCCCACTTGCCCAAGCAAGAACCCGGTGGATACTGCCAGGCGGTCGCCGCGTCGGCGCATATGGACGGATTTTTGGCATGCACGCCACACAGCACCCCGATCTTGCCCCCCTGTTTGAACGCCTGGCGCGGGCACCGGCGGTGCTGGTGTCCGTTTTCCGCACCCAGGGCTCGGTGCCGCGGGAGGCCGGCACCTGGATGGCCGTCTGGCCCGGTGAGCAGATCGGCACCATCGGTGGCGGCCACCTGGAATGGGACGCGCTGAAGCAGGCCCGGGACGCGCTGGCAGCCGGCGCGTCGGCGCCCTGGACTCACCGGGTGGCGCTCGGTCCCAGCCTCGGGCAGTGCTGCGGCGGGGTGGTGGAGCTGCGCTTCGAGCCGGTCACGCTGGCCGAGGCGGGCGCCCTGCAGCAGCGGCTGGTGCCGGTGCTCACGCCGGTCGCCCTGTTCGGCGGCGGCCACGTCGGACAGGCCATCGTGCGGGCGCTGGCGCCGCTGCCGTTCGCGGTGCAGTGGATCGACAGCCGCGATGGCGTGTTCCCGGCCGAGGTGCCGCCGACCGTGTGCACCGAACACTCCGAGCCGGTGCAGGACGCGGTCCGCGATCTGCCGCCTGGCGCGCGGGTGCTGATCATGAGCTTCTCCCACGCCGAGGATCTGGACATCGTGGCGGCCTGCCTGCAGCGGCGCCGGGCGTCGGGCGACCTGCCGTTTGTGGGCCTGATCGGCAGCAGGACCAAATGGGCCACCTTCCGGCGCCGGCTTCTGGAGCGGGGTTTCACGGAAGATGAACTCGGGGGCATCACCTGCCCGATCGGACTGCCCGGCATTGGCGGCAAGGAGCCGGCGGTGATCGCTGCCTCGGTGGTGGCTCAGTTGTTGCTTGTCCGCTCAGGGTAAGTACGGAACCAACTGTCTCCAAAAAGTGTATACACTTTGTTCATCCGGTCGCAGCGGAGCGGGTGCCTGGGCCTCAGCCCGGGCGCTCATTTACGCGGCCCTCAGTCGGCTCAGAGCGCCCGCGGTGGTGAGTCGCAAACCCTGACGGTGTCACCGTCCACGTGTTGAGGTGCCATGGAAACCTATCTGCTCGACTGGGCCAATCTGCTGCTGCGCTGGTTGCACGTCATCGTCGCCATCGCCTGGATCGGGTCTTCCTTCTACTTCGTCTTTCTCGACAGCAGCCTCACACCGCCCGAGGACGAACAGCTCAAGAAGGACGGCGTCGGCGGCGAACTCTGGGCGCTGCACGGCGGTGGCTTCTACCACCCGGTCAAGTTCAAGGCCGCGCCGCCCAAACTGCCCGACCACCTGCACTGGTTCTACTGGGAAAGCTATTCCACCTGGCTCTCGGGCTTTGCGCTGTTCCTCATCTCCTATCTCTGGAGCCCCAGCGTCTACCTGATCGACCCTCGGGTCATGGAATGGTCGCCTGCGGGCGCGATTGCCGCGGCACTGGCCTTTCTGGTGGTGTTCTGGTTCGCGTACGACATCATCTGCCGCACCCTGGGCCAGACGAAGAACGGCGACGCCAAGGTGGGCGCGCTGGTGCTGGTGCTGGTCTGCATCGCGGCTTATGCGGCCACGCAGATGTTCGCCGGCCGCGCCGCCTTCCTGCTCATGGGCGCGATGCTGGCCACGGCCATGAGCGCCAACGTGTTCTTCTGGATCATTCCCGGCCAGCGCACCATGGTGGCCGACATGAAGGCCGGCCGGCCGGTGGACCCGATCCACGGCATCCGCGGCAAGCAGCGCAGCGTGCACAACACCTACTTCACGCTGCCGGTGCTGTTCGCCATGCTCAGCAACCACTACAGCTTCACCTACGCCCACCCGCAGAACTGGCTGATCCTGATCGCCATCATGTTCGCGGGCGCGGCCATCCGCCAGTTCTTCGTCATGCGCCACGGCTACAAGCTCGGCCGCAACCCGCACCCCTGGAAATACGCGGCCGTGGGCGTGGTGGTGCTGCTGGGCCTGATCGTCTGGCTGCGGCCCGCGCCCACCGCGCCGGCGGCAGCGGCGCCGGCCACTGTGGGCTATGCCCAGCTGCAGCCGGTGGTGGCGCAGCGCTGCGTGATGTGCCACGGCGAAGCCTTGCAGAGCAAGGGCGTGCGCCTGGACTCGGCGGACGAGCTCAAGAAGAACGCCCAGATGGTCTACCAGCAGGTGGTGGTGCAGAAGCTCATGCCGATGAACAACGCCACCGGCCTGACCGAGGACGAACGGGCCTTGTTCGCGCAGTGGTTCAAGGCCGGCGCACCGGTGAACTAGAGCGTCCTGCGCTACCCTCAGGGTTTTCCAACCAACGGGAGACCCCATGAAAACACGCGCTGCCGTGGCCTGGAAGGCCGGCGAACCCCTGACCATCGAAACCGTCGATCTGCAGGGCCCCAAGTTCGGCGAGGTGCTGGTCGAGATCAAGGCCACCGGCATCTGCCACACCGACTACTACACGCTCTCGGGCGCCGACCCCGAGGGTCTCTTCCCCGCCATCCTGGGCCACGAAGGCGCGGGCATCGTGGTGGACGTCGGCCCCGGCGTGACCTCGCTCAAGAAGGGCGACCACGTCATCCCGCTCTACACGCCCGAATGCCGCCAGTGCAAGTTCTGCCTGAGCCGCAAGACCAACCTCTGCCAGCTCATCCGCGGCACGCAGGGCAAGGGCCTGATGCCCGATGCCACCAGCCGCTTCTCCATCGACGGCAAGCCCATCCTGCACTACATGGGCACCAGCACCTTCGCCAACCACACCGTGGTGCCCGAGATCGCGCTGGCCAAGATCCGCGAGGACGCGCCGTTTGACAAGGTCTGCTACATCGGCTGTGGCGTCACCACCGGCATCGGCGCGGTGCTGTTCACCGCCAAGGTGGAGGCGGGCGCCAACGTGGTGGTGTTCGGCCTGGGTGGCATCGGCCTGAACGTGATCCAGGGCGCAAGGATGGTGGGTGCCGACAAGATCATCGGCATCGACCTCAACCCCGAGCGCGAGGCCATGGCCCGCCAGTTCGGCATGACGCACTTCCTCAACCCCAAGGACCACGAGAACATCGTCGATGCCATCGTGCAGCTCACCGACGGCGGCGCCGACTACTCGTTCGAGTGCATCGGCAACACCAAGGTGATGCGCCAGGCACTGGAGTGCACGCACAAGGGCTGGGGCCGCAGCATCATCATCGGCGTGGCCGAGGCTGGCGCCGAGATCAGCACCAGGCCGTTCCAGCTGGTCACCGGCCGCAAGTGGGAAGGCTCGGCCTTCGGCGGCGCGCGCGGCCGCACCGACGTGCCCAGGATCGTCGACTGGTACATGGAAGGCAAGATCGACATCGACAGCCTGATCACCCACAAGCTCAAGCTCGAAGACATCAACGAAGGCTTTGCGCTGATGAAGCGCGGCGAGTCCATCCGTTCCGTCGTCGAGTTCTGAGCCCGCCATGGCGCTGCCGCTGCTGAACGCCGACACCCGCGTGCGCGCCGGCGTGCTGGAGGTGGCCTGCCACATGGCCGGGCCGGCCGACGGCCCGCCGGTGCTGCTGATGCACGGCTTCCCGTACGACATTCATTCGTATGTCGACGTGGCGCCGATGCTGGCCGAGGCCGGCTGTCGCGTCGTCGTGCCCTACCTGCGCGGCTACGGCGGCACGCACTTTCTCGACGCGGCCACGCCGCGCTCGGGCGAGCAGGCGGTGCTGGGCGATGACCTGCGGGCGCTGCTCGACGCGCTGTCCATCGAACGCGCCGTGCTGGCCGGCTACGACTGGGGCGGCCGCGCTGCCTGCGTGGTGGCAGCGCTGTGGCCCGAACGCTGCACCGGTCTGGTCACGGTCAACAGCTACAACCTGCAGCACATCGCCCGCGCGATGGTGCCGGACACGCCCGAGAACGAGCAGCGCCTCTGGTACCAGTACCTGTTCCACAGCGAGCGCGGCCGCGCGGCGCTGACGCAGGACCGGCGCGCGCTGTGCCGCCGGCTGTGGGCACTCTGGTCGCCGACCTGGGCGTTCGACGACGCCACCTTCGAGCGCAGCGCCGCCGCCTTCGACCACCCCGACTTTGTGGACGTGGTCATCCACTCCTACCGCCACCGCTTTGGCCTGGTGCCGGGCGATCCGGCGGTGGCCGCGGTGGAGCGCCGCATCGCCGCCCAGCCACCCATCACCGTGCCCACCATCAGCTTCGACGGCACGGCCGACGGCGTGCGCCCCTGGGAGCCCGCCGCCGCCAACGCCCACCGTTTCACCGGCCTGCGCCAGCACCGCGTGCTGCCCGGCATCGGCCACAACCTGCCGCAGGAAGCGCCGCGCGCGTTTGCCGACGCAGTTCTTGAACTGATCCGCCGCTGACTCTTTTCATCACGAACAACACCATGGCCCTCGAACGACTTGAACTGCTCAGCGAACACGGCTGCTTCGGCGGCGTGCAGCGCTTCTACAAACACTTCTCGGTCAACCAGATCGGCCTGCCGATGCGCTTTGCGCTGTTCCTGCCGCCGCAGGCGCTGGCCGGGCAGAAAGTGCCGCTGCTCACGTATCTGGCCGGTCTCACCTGCACCGAAGAAACCGCGACCATGAAGGCCGGCGCGCAGCGCATGGCCGCGCAGCTGGGACTGGCCCTGCTGTTCCCCGACACCAGCCCGCGCAACAGCGGCATCGACGGCGAGGACCACCACTGGGACTTCGGCGTGGGCGCCGGCTTCTACCTGGACGCCACCGAACACCCCTGGGCCGGCCACTGGCAGATGGAGAGCTACCTGCTGCAGGACCTGATCCCCGGCGTGGTGGCCGAATTCGGCCTCGACGGCGACCGCCTCGGCATCACGGGCCACTCCATGGGTGGCCACGGCGCGCTCACGCTCGCGCTGCGCCATCCCGGCGTGTTCCGCAGCCTCTCGGCCTTTGCGCCCATCTGTGCGCCGACGAAGTGCCCCTGGGGCCACAAGGCCTTCCTGGGTTACCTCGGCCAGGACGAAGCGACCTGGGCGGCGCACGACGCCAGCCTGCTCATGGCCGCTCAGACCACGGCACCGTTCCCTGGCGGCATCCTCATCGACCAGGGCCTGGCCGACAAATTCCTGGCCGAGCAGCTCTACCCTGAAGCTTTCGAGGCCGCCTGCGCCCAGACGGGCCAGCCGCTCACGCTGCGCCGCCACGCCGGCTACGACCACGGCTACTACTTCATCAGCAGCTTCATCGACGACCACCTGCGCCACCACGCGCAGGCGCTGGCCTGAGCGATCACCCAGCGCACCGGACCCCTGGTCAGCGCGGCAACTGCCGGTAGGCCGCATCAGCCAGCACCGCCAGCCGTTCGCGCGCCAGGTTGCCGCTGAGGGCATAGCCCATGCGGCGGTCGACCCAGTAGAAGGTCTCGGTCTCGCCCACCCGTGTGAACTGGAACGCAGTGTCCTGGCCGGCCTGGTCGCCCAGCACCGAGACGTGCAGGGTCACGCGTTCGCCGGCCGCCGATTCGTACATGAACAGGGCACGCGCCTCGCTGTTCTGCCCGGGCAGCAGGCGCCCGCCGATCAGCGCAAAACCCTGCTCCTGCAGTTGCGGGGCGGTGAGCGGTGTGCCCAGCCGCCGGGACAGCCACTGGATCAGGTGCGCCTGCTCGGCCACGCCGACCTCGACCGGATGGCGCTTCTCGGGCGTGTAGACCGCGTGGGCCACGCGCGCTTCCTGCACAAAGCCCGGAGTCGCGCCGGCCAGGCGGGCGGCCGGATCGCCGGCACTGCGGCCCCACCAGCCACCAGCGAAGCCCAGCGCCAGCAGCACGCTGGCGGCCAGCGCCTGCGGCCAGACGGCGCGGCGCGCCGGGCGGGTGGCCCGGGCCAGCGCGAGCGGCACCGGCTCGTCGAGCACGCTGCGCTGCAGGCCTTGCAGCGCGGTGCGCTGGGCCTGCCAGTCCTGGACGCGCCGCGCGTCCTCGGGGTGGTCCTGCAGCCAGGCCGACACCGCGTCGGAGCGGTCGGCCGGCAGCTGGCCGTCGACCCAGGCATGCAGCTCGGCGTCGGTCACGGGCGGGATGGGGTCGGCGTTCATGGTTCAGGCAACGATTTTCAGCCGGGGCGTGACCGCGGCGGGAGGCTCTCCGCTGGTGAGCCGGCGCAGCTGTTCGCGGCCCCGGGAGAGGCGCGACATCACCGTGCCCACGGGGACACCCAGGACCAGGGCGGCTTCGATGTAGGACAGCTCTTCCACACAGACCAGCAGCACGGTTTCGCGCAGCACCGGGCTCAGCTCGGCCAGCGCGTGCTCCAGGTCCAGCCGCTCGGGCACCCGCGCCAAGGGGTCGTGGCTGGGTTCATGGCGCTCCTCCAGTTCGACCGTGTCGCGCTCGTGCATCTGGTCGCGGACCTGGTTGAGGTGCAGGTTGTGCATCAGCGACAGCAGCCAGGCGCGCAGGCCGCTGCCGTCGGGCCGCGGCTTCCAGAGCGGCCACTTGTGGCAGGCGCGTTCCAGCGTGTCCTGCACCAGATCGTCGGCGCGGCTGGCGTCCCCCGTGAGCAGCCGCGCGTATCGACGCAGGCGGGGGATGTGGGGCAGGGTGTCTTCGGGGCCCAAGGGGATCAGGGGGTGGCCACGCGCCAGACCTTGTTGAACCCGTCGCCGGTCTTCTCGCCCGGCTTGGTGTCCTTGATCCAGTAGTAGAGCGGCTTGCCCTTGTAGGCGATCTGCCGGCCGCCGTCGTCGCGGGTGATGACGCTGTAGTCGCCCGATGCGTTGGCAGCGCCGGCCATCAGCGGGGGCCAGTTGGTGGCGCAGGGGCCGTTGCAGGTGCTCTTGCCGCTGCCGGCCACGTCCTTGTCGAAGGTGTAGAGCGTCATGCCGTTGGGGCCGGTGAGCATGCCGTCGCGGGCCATGACGCCGCCGGGCGCGCTGGTGCTGCTGGTGGTGCTGGCACAGCCGATCAGTGCGGCGGTGCCGAGCGTCAGGGCGGCGGCCGTGCGAAGGATTGGGAATCGGGACATGGTGAGCTCCTGGAAGGGAAAGAAAAAAACCGGTTGGCAAACGGTAAACACCGTGGCCCACCGGTTTATTCCCTGCCGATCCCGCTTTTTTTACCTCAGGACTGCCAGAGCACGGTCTTGCCGGAGTTTTCCCATGCCTCGTAGTGTTTTGCGTACAGGTCTTCGATGCGGTTGCGCTTGACCTTGAAGGTCGGCGTGATCACGTCGTTGTCCACCGTCCAGGCGGTGGTGGTCACCACCAGGCACTGCAGGCGCTCGTGCGGGTCCAGCGTGGCGTTGATGGCCTTGATGTGGGCGGCCAGCGAGCTTTCCAGGGCGGCGCGACCCTCGGCGCTGGCCGACTGGGCCACGGCATCAGCATTGAGCATGGCGATGCCCAGCGGCTGGCCCAGGTTGGCGCCGGTGACCACGCAGGCCTCGATGGCTTCGTGCATCACCAGCTTGTCTTCGATGGGCGCTGGCGCCACGTACTTGCCCTTGCCGGTCTTGAACAGGTCTTTCACCCGGCCGGTGATGCGCAGCAGGCCCTGCGCGTCGATGCTTCCTTTGTCGCCAGTCTTGAGCCAGCCGTCGGGGGTGAACACCTCGGCGGTTTTCTCGGGCTCCTTGTAGTAGCCCTGCATCAGCGCCAGGCTCTTCATCTGGATCTCGCCGGTCTCGGGGTCGATGCGCTGCTGCACGTCGGGGTAGGTCGGGCCGACGGTGCCGCGCTGGTTCTTGCCCGATTCGGTGATGTGCGAGAGCGCGAGGTTCTCGGTCATGCCGTAGCCCTCGTTGATGGCAATGCCGAGCTGGCCGTACCACTCCAGCAGGGCCAGCGGCATCGGCGCCGCGCCACCCGCGGCGAAGACGCACTGGTCCAGGCCCAGCGCCTTGCGGATCTTCTTGCGCACCAGACCACCGATGAGGGGAATGCCCAGCAGCCGGTTCAGCTTGGCCGGCGGCATCTTGTGGTGGATGCCCTGCTGGAACTTGACCCACAGGCGCGGCACCGAGAAGAACACTGTGGGGCGCGCGCGCTGCAGGTCGGCGGCGAAGGTGTCCAGCGACTCGGCGAAATACACGTGCATGGCCGTGCGCAGCCAGCCGTGCTCGACCAGCATGCGCTCGACCACGTGGGCCAGCGGCAGGTAGGACAGCATGCGGTCGTCCTGGGTCAGGGGAATGCGCTTGAGGCCGCGGTCCAGCGCCCAGGCGAAGTTGCCGAAGGAGTGCATCACGCCCTTGGGCAGGCCGGTGGTGCCCGAGGTGTAGATCAGCGTGGCCAGCTCGTCCTCGCCGCGGACGGGCGACTCCTTCATCGGCGCGGTGCGCGCCACGATGGCGTTCCAGCCCTCGTAGGCCTGCTTCGCGTCGTCGGGCGACAGCGGGTAGCTCATGCAGGGCAGGCCGGCGGGCACACCGGGCTTCATGTGCTCCCAGCCGTCGAGCTTGCCGACGAACAGCGCCTTGGACTCGCTGTGGGTCAGGATCTGGGTGATGGTGTCGGGCGCCAGCGTGGGGTACAGCGGCACCGAGACGTAACCGGCCATCCAGATCGCCAGGTCGCTCATCATCCACCAGGCGCAGTTCTTGGACAGGATGGCGACCTTGCTGCCGGGCGCCCAGCCCTGGGCCTTCAGGTGCGCGGCCATGCGCCGGCTGTGGTCGGCCACCTGGGCCCAGGTGAAGTCCTGCACCGCACCGGCGCCCATGGGCTGGGTCAGGGCCACCCGCGTCGGGGCGGTCTTCTCCCAGTGGTACAGGCGTTGAAGGGCGAGGTAGTCGGGCGATATCTTGCTCATGCGTGTCTCCAGGTGAATGCCGGACTCTACCGGGGCCAGGCCGGCCGCCGGCAGCGGGCTTTCCCGCGTGTTTTCTAGAGCCTGCGCTCCAGTTTGCACGCAGCGCTGACCAGGATGGGTCGCATCTCAATGCCACAGACCAGCGCTATGCTGACCGGATGACCTCTTCCATCGAACTCATTGAATTCACCACCGGCGGTGACCCGGCCGCCCAGCCGGTGGCCAGCATTGTGGTGCTGCACGGCCTCGGGGCCGACGGCCGCGACTTCGTGCCGGTGGCCCAGGCCATGGACCTCTCGACCATCGGACCGGTGCGCTTCGTGTTCCCCAGCGCACCGGCGCGGCCGGTGACGATCAACGGGGGCTACGAGATGCGCGCCTGGTACGACATCTTTTCCCTCAGCACAGACCCGGCCGCGCCGCGCAAGGAGGACGAGGCGGGCCTGCGCGAGAGCCAGGCCATCGTGCTGCAGCTGGTCGAACGGGAGGTGCAGCGCGGTGTGCCGGCGCACCGCGTGGTGCTGATGGGCTTTTCGCAGGGCTGCGCCATGACCTTGCTGGCCGGCCTGCGCGCACAGCAGCGGCTGGCGGGCCTGGTGGCGCTGTCGGGCTACCTGCCGCTGGCGGCGACCACCGCGGCGCAGGCCAGCGAGGCCAACCGGGGGGTGCCAGTCTTCATGGCGCATGGCGATGCCGACGACATCGTGGTGCTGGCGCGCGGCGAGGCGGCGCGCGACGCGCTGGCGGCTCTGGGCTACCCGGTGCACTGGCATTCCTATCCCATGGGGCACGAGGTGTGTATGGACGAGATCGCCGACCTCAACGCCTGGCTGGAGGGTCGGTTGTCGAACCCGGCGTGACAAATATTTGTTACCGATCAATTCAACTGCAACCAGCCTGCGCCAGAGCGCCGGCGACCTGTAACAACGCCATGGCTGGCGCTATGCTGACGCCATGAGCACCCGTCGGAAGATCCAGCTGCGCGAAACCGTGACCGGCGGTGACCCTTCGGCGGTGCCTTCCGCCACCCTGATCGTCCTGCACGGACTGGGGGCCGACGGGCAGGACTTTGCGCCGCTGGTGACCGAGCTGGACCTGTCGTCCGCCGGGCCGGTGCGGTTCGTGTTTCCCAACGCCCCGCTGCGCACCGTAAGCCTCGGCGACGGTGAACCCGGTCAGCCCATGCGCGCCTGGTACGACCCGCGCCCGGTGGCGGCCGAAACCGGTGCGGTGTCGACGCAGGACGAGGAGGGCCTGCGCGCCTCCTGCGAGGTGGTGCAGGCGCTGATCGACCGCGAGGCGGCGCGCGGCGTGCCACCCGGCCACGTGGTGCTGCTGGGTTTTTCTCAGGGCGCGGTGATGACGCTGATGGCGGGCCTGCGGGCGCCCCAGCGGCTGGCCGGCCTGGTGGTGCTCTCGGGTTACCTGCCGCTGTCGATTGCGACCGAGGCCGAGGCCAGCCCCGCCAACCGCGACGTGCCGATCTTCATGGCGCACGGCCGGCAGGACCCGGTGGTTCTGCCGCAGCGCGCCGAGTCCTCGCGCGACAAGCTGCTGCGCCTGGGCTACGACATCGCCTGGCACGACTACCCGATGGGGCACGAGGTCTGCCCGCGGGAGATCCGCGACCTCAACGGCTGGCTATCGGTGCTGCTCGCGCCCTGGCACTGAGCGCGGCGGCGCTCAGCGTGCCGCGTTCGCCAGTTCGATGGCCAGGCGGTTGTGCCGTTCCACGAGTGGGCCAAGGTCCACGGTGACGAGCCGGCCTTCCCGCACCACCACCCGACCGTTGACCACCGTGTAGGCCGCCTGCGGGCTGGCACACAGCAGCAGGCTCGCCAGCGGGTCGTGCACCGCACCGCCGGCAAAGCCCAGGCTGCGCAGGTCGAACAGCGCCAGGTCGGCGCACATGCCCGGCGTCAGGTGGCCGATGTCTTGGCGGCCCAGCACCTGCGCGCCGCCGCGGGTGGCGATGTGCAGCGCGTCGCGCGCGGTCATCTCGGCCGGGCCGAGGTCGCAGCCGAAGAAGGTCTTGCCCTCGCGGGTCTCGGGGGCTGAGAGCGCGCGGCCCACGCGCGCCAGCAGCAGCGCCTGCCGCGCTTCGTTCACCATGTGCGCGCCGTCGTTGCTGGCGCTGCCGTCCACGCCCAGGCCCAACGGCACCCCGGCGTCCAGCATGCGGCGGACGGGCGCGATGCCGCTGGCCAGGCGCATGTTGCTGCAGGGGCAGTGCGCGACCCCGGTGCGGCTGGCCGCGAACAGCGAGATGCCCTCGTCGTCGAGCTTGACGCAGTGCGCGTGCCAGACGTCGTCGCCCAGCCAGCCCAGTTCCTGCGCGTACTGCGCGGGAGTCATGTGGAACTTCTCGCGGCTGTAGGCGATGTCGTGGGCGTTCTCGGCCAGATGGGTGTGCAGGCGCACCCCCAGGCCCTTGAAGCTGCGCGCGAGCTCGGCACTCTGCTTCATCAGCGCCGGGCTGACCGAAAACGGTGAGCACGGCGCGAGGGCCACTTGCACCATGGCGCCGTGTTCGGCGCGGTGCCAGGTCTCGATCAGGCGCTGGCTGTCTTTCAGGATTGCGTCTTCCTTTTCCACCACGCGGTCCGGCGGCAGCCCGCCCTGCGACTGGCCCACGCTCATGCTGCCACGCGTGGCGACAAAGCGCATGCCGATGCGGTGTGCGGCTTCGATGCTGTCTTCCAGCCGCACCCCGTTGGGGTAGATGTAGAGGTGGTCGCTGCTGGTGGTGCAGCCGCTCATCAGCAGCTCGGCCATGGCCACCTGGGTCGAAACCTGCACCATCTCCGGCGTGAGGCCGGCCCAGATCGGGTAGAGCCCGCGCAGCCAGGAGAACAGCTCCGCGTCCTGCACGCCGGGGATGGCGCGCGTGAGCGACTGGTACATGTGGTGGTGTGTGTTCACCAGCCCGGGCGTGACCAGGTGGCCATGCGCGTCGATCACCTCGCCGGCCGATTCGCGCAGCGCGCGCGGCAGCTCGGCGGTGGGGCCGATCCACTCGATGACGTTGTCGCGCACGAACAGCGAAGCGTCCTTTAGCTCGCGCCCTTTCGACGGGTCGGCGTGGTCGAAGGTGGCGATGCAGGCGGCGTTGTGGATCAGCAGGGAGTTCATGTCACTTCAACCAGTAGTGGGGTTTGGCGTAGGTCTTCTTGAGGTGCTCGATGAAAAAGCGCACCTTGGCCGGCAGGTGGCGCTGCTGCGGGTACACGGCCAGGATGTCGTAGGCGGGCAGGGCGAAGTCGTCGAGCACGGTCACCAGCTCGCCGCGCTGCAGCTGCGCCTGGATCTCCCAGGTGCTGCGCCAGCCCAGACCCATGCCTTCGCTGACCCAGCGGTGCAGCAGCTCGCCGTCGTTGCAGTCCAGGTTGCCGTCCACGCGCACCGTCACCGTTTTGCCGTCCTGCTGGAAATACCAGCCGCGCTGCTGGCCCCCTTGCAAGTTGAAGGCCAGGCAGTTGTGGTCCTTCAGGTCGTCCAGCGTCGCGGGCTTGCCGTGTTTGCGGAAGTAGGCCGGCGTGCCGCAGACCACGCGCTGGTTGGTGGCCAGCTTGATGGCCACAAAGTTCGGGTCGATCGCACCGCCGATGCGGATGCCCATGTCGTAGCCCTCGCGCACCAGGTCCACCACCCGGTCCGTCAGGTTGAAGGACAGCTTGACCTCCGGGTTGGCCTTGAGGAAGGCGCTGGCGTGCGGCGCCACGTGCAGCCGCCCGAAGGCCGCCGGCGCCGAGACGATGAGGTGCCCGCTGGCCTGGTGCTTCTGCGCCGCCACGCTGGCCTCCGCCTGCGCCCACTGTGCCAGCAGCGGGCGGCATTCGTCCAGGAAGCGTGCGCCCGCGTCGGTCAGCACCAACCGCCGGGTGGAGCGGTGCATCAGCTGCGTGCCCAGGCGCTTCTCCAGCGCGTCGATGCGCCGGCCCATCATCACCGGGGTGATGCCGGCGTGCAGCGCAGCGGCGGCCAGGCTGCCGTGCTCCATCACCTGCACGAAGGCTTCGATTTCCTTGTAACGGTCCATGGGGGCATGTTATCGGCGCGATTGCATACCGCAAGTATCGAATCAACTGACCGCCAGTGGCATTCACAAGACCGTATGGCCTCCATAGCATCGGTCCCAGTCCACAAACCACTGGAGACAGACATGGCGAAGATGAAGGCCGCGATGGCGGCGGTGCTGGTGATGGAGAAGGAGGGCATTGCCCAGGCCTTCGGCGTACCCGGCGCCGCCATCAATCCGCTGTATGCGGCCCTGCGCGAGCGCGGCAGCATCGCCCACGTGCTGGCCCGCCACGTGGAGGCCGCCTCGCACATGGCCGAGGGTTACACCCGCGCCAGGGCCGGCAACATTGGCGTCTGCATCGGCACCAGCGGTCCGGCCGGCACCGACATGATCACCGGCCTGTACTCGGCCAGCGCCGATTCGATACCGATTCTCTGCATCACCGGCCAGGCGCCGCGCGCACGCCTCTACAAGGAAGACTTCCAGGCGGTGGACATCGAGAGCATCGCCAAGCCCGTGACCAAGTGGGCGGTGACGGTGCGCGAGCCGGCCCTGGTACCGCGCGTGTTCCAGCAGGCCTTCCACCTCATGCGCTCGGGTCGCCCGGGCCCGGTGCTGATCGACCTGCCGTTCGACGTGCAGATGGCCGAGATCGAGTTCGACATCGACACCTACGAGCCGCTGCCGGTCTACAAGCCCGCCGCCACGCGCAAGCAGATTCAGAAGGCGCTGGACATGCTGGCCGCTTCGAGCAAGCCCCTGATCGTGGCCGGTGGCGGCATCCTCAATGCGGATGCGGCGGACCTGCTGGTGGAGTTCGCCGAACTCACCGGCGTGCCGGTGGTCCCCACGCTCATGGGCTGGGGCGCCATCCCCGACGACCACCCGCTGATGGCGGGCATGGTGGGCCTGCAGACCAGCCACCGCTACGGCAACGCGACCATGCTCGCCAGCGACTTCGTGCTGGGCATCGGCAACCGCTGGGCCAACCGCCACACCGGCAGCGTCGAGACCTACACCAAGGGTCGCAAGTTCGTGCACGTGGACATCGAGCCGACGCAGATCGGCCGCGTGTTCGAGCCCGACTTCGGCATCGTGAGCGACGCGAAGGCAGCGCTGGAGCTGTTCGTGCAGGTGGCGCGCGAGCGCGTCGCTGCAAACGCCTGGCCGAGCTACACCGACTGGGCCGAGCGCTGCGCCGAACGCAAACGCGTGATGCTGCGCAAGACGCATTTCGAGCAGATCCCGATGAAGCCGCACCGCGTGTACGAGGAGATGAATCAGGTCTTCGGCCGCGACACGGTGTACGTCAGCACCATCGGCCTCTCGCAGATCGCGGCGGCGCAGTTCCTGCACGTCTACGGTCCGCGCCAGTGGATCAACTGCGGCCAGGCCGGCCCGCTGGGCTGGACGCTGCCGGCCGCGCTGGGCGTGGTGGCGGCCGAACCGACCAAGAGCGTGGTGGCGCTGTCGGGCGACTACGACTTCCAGTTCCTGATCGAGGAGCTGGCGGTGGGCGCACAGTTCCGCCTGCCCTATGTGCACGTGCTGGTCAACAACAGCTACCTGGGTCTGATCCGCCAGAGCCAGCGCGGCTTCGACATGGACTACTGCGTGCAGCTGGCCTTCGAGAACCAGAACGTGCCCGATGCCGCGGGCGATCTGCGGGGCTATGGCGTGGACCACGTGGCCGTGGTCGAAGGCCTGGGCTGCAAGGCCCTGCGCGTGACCGACCCGGAGCAACTGCAAGGCGCGCTGAGCCAGGCGCAGCAACTGGCCGCCGAGCACCGCGTGCCTGTCGTCGTGGAATGCATACTGGAACGGATCACCAACATCGCCATGGGCACCGAGATCGACAAGGTGGTCGAGTTCGAGGACATCGACTGCCGCGCCGCGCAGGGTCTCGAAACTGCGGGCCTGCTGGACTGAACACAACAACAAAGGAAAACGACATGCCGCAATTCGCCGCCAACCTTTCCATGCTCTGGAACGAGCTGCCCTTCCTCGACCGCTTCGACGCGGCGGCGAAGGCCGGTTTCAAGGCCGTGGAGTTCCTGTTCCCTTATGACTTCAAGGCCGAAGACATCGCCGAGCGCCTGCAGCGCAACGGCCTGCAGCTGGTGTTGCACAACCTGCCGCCGGGCGACTGGGCGGCGGGCGAGCGCGGCCTGGCCTGCATTCCGGGCCGTGAAGACGAGTTCCGCGCCGGGGTGGCCAAAGCCGCCGCCTACGCGCCGGTGATCGGCGTGCAGCGCTGGCACTGCATGGCCGGTCTGGTGCCCGCGGGCGTGAGCGAGGCGCAGGCGCGCGCCACCTGGGTGGCCAACGTGCGCCATGCCGCCGCCGAGGCGAAGAAGCTGGGCCTGCCGCTGCTGATCGAACCCATCAACAGCTTCGACATGCCGGGCTACTTCGTCAACCGCCCGCGCCAGGCCATCGCGCTGATGGACGAATTGGGTGCTGACAACGTCTTCCTGCAGTACGACATCTACCACGCGCAGCGCATGGAAGGGGAGCTCTGCAACACCATCCGTGAGCTGCTGCCGCGCATCGCCCACATGCAGCTGGCCGACACACCCGGCCGCCACGAACCGGGCACCGGCGAGATCCACCACCGCAATGTGTTCGACCACATCGACGCGCTGGGCTACAGCGGCTGGATCGGCTGTGAATACAAGCCGAAGGACGGCACGCCCGGCGGCACGGACCGCGGTCTGGGCTGGATCGCGGCGCATGGGCAGAAGCTCTGAACAGAACCCACGAGGAGACAAGACACATGACCAAGAGCGGCACCAAGGTCGGCTTCATCGGCCTGGGCATCATGGGCACGCCCATGGCGCTGAACCTCATCAAGGCCGGCCACACCCTCTTCGTGGCCAGCCGCAGCAAGATCCCGGCCGAACTGGCGGAGGCGGGCGCGACGGTCTGCACCAACGCCACCGAGGTGGCCAGGCGGGCCGACGTGATCATCACCATGGTGCCGGACACGCCCCATGTGCAGGACGTGCTGTTCGGCGAACACGGCGTGTCCAAGGGGCTTGGCGCTGGCAAGACCGTGGTGGACATGAGCTCCATCAGCCCGATGGCGACCAAGCAGTTCGCGCAGCAGATCAACGCGCTGGGCTGCGACTACCTGGACGCGCCGGTCAGCGGTGGCGAGGTGGGCGCCAAGGCGGGCAGCCTGACCATCATGGTCGGCGGGCCGGAGGCAGCGTTTGAACGCGTGAAGCCGCTGTTCGAGGCCATGGGCAAGAACATCACGCTGGTGGGCGGCAACGGCGACGGCCAGACCACCAAGGTGGCCAACCAGATCATCGTGGCGCTCAACATCGAGGCGGTGGCCGAGGCCCTGCTGTTCGCCAGCAAGGCTGGCGCCGACCCGGCCAAGGTGCGTCAGGCCCTGATGGGCGGGTTCGCGGCCAGCCGCATCCTGGAAGTGCATGGCGAGCGCATGGTCAAACGGACCTTCAACCCGGGCTTTCGCATCGAGCTGCACCAGAAGGACCTCAACCTCGCGCTGCAGGGCGCGAGGGAACTGGGCGTGAGCCTGCCGAACACCGCCAGCGCGGCGCAGCTGATGCAGAGCTGCGCGGCGCACGGCCTGGCGGGGCTGGACCATTCGGCGCTGTGCCGGTCGCTGGAGATCGCGTCGAACCATGAGATCGGGAAATAGGCACCCCCTGCCGCGCTTCGCGCGACCCCCCAGGGGGCAACACCGGCGGCCCGGCAAAGCCGGTTCCGCGGTGTTTCGCGACGGACCCACTGCGCGTCACCGCATCGCTAGACTGCCCGCATGAACGCCATCTCAACACCCGCTATCGAAGACCCCCGCGCCCTGCTGCGCCACCTGTACGACGTGGCGGTGCAGCGCGCGCTGCCGCTGCACAACACCGCCGCGCACCTGCCGCCTCCACCCAAGGGTCGCACGCTGGTGCTGGGCGCCGGAAAGGCGGGCGGGGCGATGGCGCAGGCGGTCGAAGCCCTGTGGCCGCCCGAGGCGCCGCTCTCGGGTCTGGTGGTCACCCGCTACGGCCACATCCCGCCAAGGCCTGTCGGTTTGGCGCAGCGCATCGAGGTCGTGGAGGCCGCGCACCCGGTGCCCGATGCGGCGGGTCTTGAAGCGGCACAGCGCATCCTGGCGCTGACGCAAGGGCTGACCGAAGATGATCTCGTGCTGTGCCTGATCTCGGGCGGGGGCTCTTCATTGCTCACGTTGCCGTGTGAAGGCCTGACGCTGGAAGACAAGCAGCGCATCAACCGTCAGCTGCTGGAGAGCGGTGCCCACATCGGCGAGATGAACACCGTGCGCAAGCACCTCTCGCGCATCAAGGGTGGGCGCCTCGCCGCGGCCTGCACGCCGGCGCGCGTGGTGACGCTGACCATCAGCGACGTGCCAGGCGACGACGTGAGCGTGATCGCCAGCGGCCCCACCGTGGCGGACGCGACCACCTGCGCCGACGCGCTGGACATCCTGCGGCGCTATGGCATCGAAGTCCCTGCGGTGGTGCAGCAGCAACTGGAAGCTGGCGCGCTCGAAACCCCCAAGCCGGGCGACCCGCGGCTGGCGCGCTGCACCACGAACCTGATTGCCACGCCGCAGCAGAGCCTGGAGGCCGCAGCCGAGGCCGCACGGGCGCTGGGTGTGCGCGCCTACGTGCTCAGCGACGAGATCGAGGGCGAGTCGCGCGAGGTCGGCAAGGTGCATGCGGCGCTGGCGCGCTCCACGGCGCTCGGGCGCAGCAGCTTCGAGGCGCCCTGCGTGATCCTCAGCGGCGGCGAGACCACGGTGACGGTGCGCCCGCGCGCCGAAGGCCAGCCCAAAGGGCGCGGCGGGCGGGCCGGGGAGTTCTGCATGGGCCTGGCGCAGGCGCTGGGCGGGCAGGCGAACGTGTGGGCGCTGGCGGCCGACACCGACGGCATCGACGGCGTGGAGGACAACGCGGGCGCCCTGGTCACGCCCGACACGCTGGCGCGCGCCGCAGCCCATGGCTTGAAGCTGGCCGACCATCTGGCGCGCAACGACGCGGTCGGCTTTTTCGAGCCCCTGGGCGACCTGGTGGTCACCGGTCCCACGCACACCAATGTCAACGACTTCCGCGCGCTGCTCGTGACCCGGTCGTAAACCAATCGTGCACGTTTGTGCATGTTGTGGTTCTTGTTCGTGCACGATATGATGCGCGCATGAACACGGACGTCCCCCTGGCCCGCCGCGACCAGATTGCCGCACGGCTGGCCCAGGGCCAGTCCGTGGTGGCCGCCACGCTGGCGGACGAATTCCAGGTCTCGGAAGACGCGATCCGCCGCGACCTGCGCGCCCTCGCTGGCGAAGGTCTGTGTCGCCGCGTCTATGGCGGCGCGCTGCCGCCGCTGCCTGGCGCCACCCCGATGGCGGTGCGCATGGACGAGCGGCGCGAGCGCAAGGCCGCGCTGGCCCGGGCGGCGGTGGCCATCATCGAACCTGGCGAATTCCTGTTCCTGGACAGCAGCAGCACCAATCTCGCGCTGGCGCAGTGCCTGCCGTCCGAGTACGCGCTCACCGTGGCCACCAATTCGGTGGATATCGCCGCCGCGCTGCTGCGCCGCCAGGACGTGCACCTGATCATGGTGGGCGGCGCGGTCGACCCGCTGGTGGGCGGCTGCATCGACGCCACCGCCGTGCTGGCCGTGGGGCAGATGAACATCCAGCGCTGCTTTCTGGGCACCTGCGGCGTGCTGGTGGACACGGGCATCTGCACGGTGGATGCTGCCGACGCCGCCTTCAAGCGCGCGCTGCGCGCCGCCAGCCAGCGCTGCGTGGCGATGGCCACCAACGACAAGCTCGGCCTGCTGCTGCCGCACCGCGTCACCCCCACCCGCGAGATCGATCATTTCGTGGTCGAACACGACGCCGACTTCGCCTTCCTGAAGGCGTTGGCGAAGCAGGGCACGCAGGTCCTCAAAGCGGACCGGCCGGAGTGATGCATTCATGACCACAGCTGTGTTGACGGCGGGTGCCGACCGACCCGCCACCCGCCTGGCCACGCGCCTGGCCTTTCTCGTCGCCGGATTCGGGCTGGCCTGCTGGGCGCCGCTGGTGCCGTTCGCCAAGCAGCGCCTGGGCGTGGGCGATGGCGTGCTGGGTGCCTTGCTGCTGTGCCTGGGCATCGGTTCGGTGGTGGCAATGCTCTGGGCCGGCTGGTTCAGTGCGCGCCACGGCAGCCGGCCGGTGGTGATCGCAGGCGGCCTGGGCGTGGCCCTGCTGCTGCCGCTGCTCGCGCTGGCGGACGCGCCGCTGACGCTCGGCCTGGCCCTGATGGTGTTCGGCGCGGCGCTCGGCTCGCTGGACGTGGCGATGAACGTGCACGCGCTGGCGGTCGAACGCGGCGCGGGCCGGCCGCTGATGTCCGGCTTTCATGCGCTGTTCAGCGTGGGCGGCCTGCTGGGTGCGGCGGCCATGACCGCGCTGCTGTCGGCGGGCTGGTCGCCGCTGGCAGGCACGCTGCTGGGCTCTGCGCTCATGCTGGCCACGATGGGACTGGTGGCGCCGCGGCTGCTGCGCACCACGCCCGCCGCAGAAGCCCCGGTGCTGGCCTGGCCGCGCGGGCCGGTGCTGCTGCTGGCGCTGCTGGCGGGTGTGTGCTTTCTCGTCGAAGGCGCGGTGCTCGACTGGAGCGCGCTGCTGCTGACCGAAGGCGGCCTGCTGGCCGCGGCGCAAGGGGGCCTGGGCTTCATGGTGTTTTCGGTGGCCATGACCGCAGGGCGCTTCGGCGGCGACGCGCTGTGCGCCCGCCTGGGCGACCGGGTGGTGCTGACGGTTGGCGGTCTGCTGGCGGTGGGTGGCTTTGTGCTGGTGCTGCTGGCAGGGTCGGCGGGTCTGGCGATGGCGGGCTTCTTCTGCATCGGCCTGGGCGCTTCCAACCTGGTGCCGGTGCTCTTCCGGCGCGCCGGTGCGCAGACCGTGATGGCCCCGGGGCTGGCGATCGCGGCCATCTCGACCACCGGCTATGCCGGCGTGCTGCTCGGCCCCGCCGCTATCGGCTTCGTGTCGCATCTGGTGGGCCTGCCCATCGCCTTCGCCCTGCTGGCGGCCCTGCTCGCCCTGCTGCCCCTGTTGGCCCACCGCGTGGTGGCGCGCCCCGCCTGAAAGGCTCTCCATGAAACTGGCCCACATCGCCCTCTGGACGCGCGACCTCGACGCCGCCGCCGCGTTCTGGCAGACCTATTTCGGCGCCACCGTCGACGAGTCCTACCGCAGCCAGCGCCGGCCCGGCTTTGTCTCCCGCTTCGCCGCGCTGCCCGGCGGCGTGCAGATCGAGCTCATGACCGGCCCCTGGATCGAGGCCGTGCCCGACGCCGAGCGCCCGGGCTGGGACCACCTGGCCCTTTCGCTGGGCAGCGCCGAGGCGGTGAATGCCCTGGCGGCGCGCTGCCGCCACGCGGGCTGTCTCGTCTCCGGCCCACGCACCACGGGCGACGGCTTCTATGAAGCGGTGCTGGCCATGCCCGACGGCACGCGGATCGAAATCACGGCCTGAGGGCGGGGCCGGGCGGCGGTTACAAACCCGGCCGCCGGATCGTTTCTAATTACGCCCTGCCGCTGGCGACCCGCCGGCGCCGCACCCGGCCCCTCGCGGGCCGGGAACACCCCCTTCAGAATCGATTCACCACCGGCGCCCTCCGGGGCGCTGCGGACCCGTTTTGCGCAGTTCCTTCCACCACGTTGCTCCTTCTGCCCTGGCGCGCCAGCTCGCGCGTGCGCTGCCTGCGGGCGCGTCGCCCGACGCGCCGCGGCAGGACGTGGCCGAGCGCCTGGGTGGCTGGCTTCATGTGGCCGAAACCATCCAGCTGCACGCCGCACAGTCGGCAATCGAGGCGGCCGGCACGGCCGCCGCCCGTCGCCCGCCGCGCACCGGGCCGGCGGCCCTGCACGCCGCACTGAGCGCCGAGCTCGACCGGGTGCGCGCCGTGCTGGCCCGCTCCATCACCACCGCGCCGGCCCACAAGCCCGATCCGAACGACCTCGACACCGAGTTCGCGCTGTACCACCAGCGGCTGGGCGATCAGCAGCGCCGCATGGAGATGAGCATCGACGCGCTGCGCGAACACGTGCGCCAGCAGCTGGCGCAGTCCACGCCGGCCATGGCCCAGCTGGCCGCCACCGACGCCGTGATGGACGGCTTCTTCGGTGGGCGCGAGCAGCGCCTGCTGTCCACCCTGCCGGCCTTTCTGAAGGCGCGTTTTGCGGCGCTGCGCCGCGAAGCGGCCCAGGCCCGCGAACCCGACGCTCCCGACACCCCCGACGACCTGCGCTGGCTGCAGACCTTCGCGGCCGAGTTCGAGCAGACCCTGCTCGCCGAACTCGACCTGCGCCTGCAGCCCGTGACCGGCCTGATCGAAGCCCTTGCCCATGAGCACTGAAACCTCCACCTCCCGTCCTTACCGCGCCCTGTCGTTTTCGGCCTTCCTCGTGGGCCTGGCCGCCGTCGCCTGGGTGGCCAGCGGCTTCGTTGGTACCAGCGCCTTCGCGCTGGGCATGACGCTGCTGATCGGCGCCGTCTACCTGGGCGGCGCCTGGGAGCTGCGCCGCTTCGGCCAGACCACCGCCGGCTTCCGCGCCGCCATGGCCGGCGTGCCGCAACCGCTGGCCCAGCTGGCCGACTGGCTGCCCAGCGTGCCCGCGCCGCTGCGCCACGCGGTGCGCCAGCGCATCGAAGGCGAGCGCAGCGCCTTCCCCGGCCTGGCGCTCACGCCCTACCTGATCGGCCTGCTGGTCATGCTCGGCATGCTGGGCACCTTCCTGGGCATGGTGGTCACCTTCAAGGGCGCCGTGTTCGCGCTCGAAGGCTCGGCCGACCTGAACGCCATCCGCGCCGCGCTGGCCGCGCCCATCAAGGGCCTGGGCCTGTCCTTCGGCACCTCGGTGGCGGGTGTCGCCACCTCGGCCATGCTCGGCCTCATGGCCACGCTGGCGCGGCGCGAGCGCGCCCAGGCCCTGCGCACGCTGGACGCACTGGCCGCCACCACGCTGCGCCCCTTCTCGGCCGCGCACCAGCGCCAGCAGAGCTTCGAGGCCCTGCAGCGCCAGGCCGAGGCCCTGCCCGCCGCCGCGCAGCACCTGCAGACGCTCATCGAACAGGTCGAACGCCGCAGCCAGCAGCTGGACGAGGCCCTGTTGGTCCGCCAGGCCGAGTTCCAGCGCGAAGCCGCCGCCGCCTACACCGGGCTGGCGAAGTCGGTGGAACAGTCGCTGCGCGAGAGCCTGGCCGCCAGCGCCCGAGCCGCCACCGAGAGCCTGCAGCCCGTGGTGCAGCAGGCCATGGCCGGCATTGCCGCCGAATCCAGCCGCCTGCACGAGGGCGTGAACGCCGCGGTGCAGGCACAGCTCGAAGGCCTGTCGGTCCGCTTCAGCGCCACCACCGCCACCGTGGCCGAGACCTGGACGCGTGCGCTGACCCGCCACGAGCAGGGCAGCGAGCAACTGCTGCAAGGCCTGGGTGAGTCGCTCACCGCCTTCAACAGTGGCTTCGACCAGCGCGCCGGCCAGCTGCTGGCCAGCGTGCAGGCCGCGCAGACCGAGGCCCAGACCCTGCGCGCCCAGGCCGAGCAGCAGCAGCAGGCCGCGCTCACCGCCGCGCTGGAGCGCATGGCGCAGGACCTGCGCAGCCAGTGGCAGCAGGCCGGCGAACAGACGCTTGCGCAGCAGCGCACCGTGCTGCAGGCGCTGCAGGACACCGCCACCCGCCTCACGCAACACAGCAGCGAACAGACCGACCGCAGCCTGGACGGCGTGGCCCGCCTCATCGCGCAGACCGAGGCCCTGGTGGACGCGCGCACCGCCAGCGAAGCCGCGTGGACCCAGCAGCACGCGCAGCGCATGGACGAGCTGGCCGCGCTGTGGCGCAACGAACTGGCCGCCCTGCACGAGGCCGAGCTGCAGCGCCAGCAGGCCCGGTCCGAACAGCAGGGCCAGGCTTTCAGCGCCCTCGCGCGGCAGCTGCAGACCTTGCGCGACGAAGAGGCCGCGCGCGGCGATGCCGCCGTGCAGCGCCTGGCCGATCTGCAGGCCGCGCTGGCCACCCAGCTCGCAACCCTGGGCACGGCGCTGGAAGCGCCCATGGCCCGCCTGATGCAGACCGCGTCCGAAGCGCCGAAGGCCGCGGCCGAGGTGATCGGCCAGCTGCGCGAGCAGATGAGCCGCCTGGCCGAGCGCGACAACGCCACGCTGGGCGAACGCGCCGAACTGGTCGGCCAGATCGGCACCCTGCTGCAGCAGGTGCAGCAGACCACGGGCGAGCAGCGCGCCGCCATCGAACACCTGGTCGGATCGGCCACCGGCGTGCTCGACCGCGTGGGCCAGCAGTTCGCCGACACCGTGGGCGCGCAGGCCGGCCGCGCCGAGGCCATGGCCGAACAGGCCGCCACCAGCGCGGCCCAGCTGGCCAGCCTGGGCGAGGCCTTCCAGCTGGGCACGCAGCAGCTGGCCGCCAGCCACGAGCAACTGGTGCAGAACCTGCAGAAGGTCGAGAGCGCCATCGGCCAGTCGCTGGCGCGCAGCGACGAGCAGCTCGCCTACTACGTGGCGCAGGCGCGCGAGGTGATCGACCTGTCGATCAGTGCCCAGCAGGGCATCATCGAAGACCTGCGCCGGTTGCGAGGGCCGGTTGCCAAGGCCAGCGCAGGGGTCGCGGCGTGAGCGCCTTCCACGACGCATCGGAAGACCTGCAGGTCGACGGCGACGACAGTGCCGAGATCACCGCGCCCGCCTGGGCGGTGTTCGGCGATCTCATGGCCGGTCTGGTCGGAGCCTTCGTGCTGGTCTTCATCGGCGTGCTGCTCACCCAGGTCGATCTGGTCAACAGCCTGCAGAGCGAGATCGCCAAGCGCCAGCAGGAAGAGGCCCGCCGCATGGCGCTGGAGAAGGCGCTCGCCGTGCCGCTGGCCAGCGGCCGTGTCACGCTCAACAACGGCCGCATCGGCATCAGCGGCAGCGTGCTGTTCGACTTCAATTCCGACCAGCTGCGCCCCGAAGGTGAGCAACTGCTCAAGGCCCTGGTGCCGCCGCTGCAGGTCTACCTGGGCGAGCGCGACGAAATGCTCATGGTCAGCGGCTTCACCGACAACAAAACGGTGGTCAAGGGGCCCAGCCAGCGCTACGAGGACAACCTCGAACTCTCGGCCCAGCGTGCGCTCACGGTCACGCGGGCGCTGATCACCAGCGGCATGCCGCGCTCGCGCGTGTTCGCCGCCGCCTTCGGCGCCGAACAGCCCGTGGCCAGCAACGCCGACGAACAGGGCCGGGCGCTCAACCGCCGGGTGGAAATGGCGCCCGTGCCGCGCGCCAGCGCCGCCGCGGGCGACGCGGGCACACAGGCCACCCGACCCTGACCATGAAGCCTGCCACCGCGCGCCCATCGCCCCTGGCCGAGCTCAATGCCCACATCGAGCGCGCGTCGGCCGCCGCGCGCGACGGGGTGGCCGGCGGCGGTGGCCCCTGGCCCGAACTGCGCAGCGCGCAGCGCTTTCGCGAAACCTGGGAGCGCATCGGCGCCGAGGTGCAGGTGCAGCGTGCGCTGGACCGCGCCCCGCCCAACGCCGGCCCGCTCAATCCCCAGCGCCTGATGCTGGAGACCCTGGCCCGCATGGGCGAGCTCTCGCCGCACTACCTGCGCCGCTTCCTGACCCACACCGAGACCCTGCTCTGGCTGGAGCAGGCGCATGGGGTACTCAGACAGCCTGCAGCGGGCAAGGCCGTGAAGGCAAGGCGGCAGAAGATGTGACGCAGGGTTGTGCTGTGCGTATGCGCTCATGCCGGAAAGGCCACCACCCGGTTCGCCTCCAGCTTGCACATGGCGCGGGTGAACAGTCCGTCAGACAACCACCCACCCAGCCAGCCCTGCAGCGCAGGCAGGGCCAGCGCCTCAAACCAGGCCGGTTCCACCGCCGCGAACTGCCGCACGAACGGAAAGATCGCGATGTCGGTGGCGCACGGAGTGGCTCCTCCCAGCTGCCCGGCACGTTGCAGTTGCCTGTCCAGCGGCTTGAGAAGCCCCTCCACCGCCTGCGCGTGGTGCAGTGCCTTGGCGTCGGCGCCCTCGCCGAAACGCTCGGGGTACTTGATGCGGTCCAGGTGCTGTTTGAAAGGGCCATCGCAGGCGGCCAGCAGCGCGAGGTTTTCGTCGCTCTGCGCGCGTGCCCACCAACCGTCGTCATCGCCGGTGGTGGCGAAGGCCCAGCGCATGATGTCCAGGCTCTGTTCCAGCACGCTGCCATCGTGCAGCCGCAGAACCGGCACCGTGCCTTTGGGCGAGAGGGTCATCAGCTCGGCCGGTTTGTCGCGCAGCACGATCTCGAACGCGTCGAATGCCACGCCGGCCTGCAGCAGGGCCATGCGCGCGCGCATCGCGTAGGGACAGCGGCGGTAGGTGTAGAGCAGCGGGAGCGTGTCCATGGCCCGGCATTACAGCGCAAACCGGGCGAACCCACGCGGCCATTACCATCGCCCCCCATGACCGAAGACACCCAGGACCCCATCCACGAAGACCGCGTGTGGAGCGACGAGCGCTGGACGGCGCGCGTGATCAAGAACGAAGACGACGATGGATGGGCCGTGGCCATGTTCCTCGAAGGGCAGGCCGAGCCCGCGCTGGTCGGCCCCTGGACCATGGGGCGCGACAAGAAGAACCCCAAGCCGCTGGACGTGAACGCGTTCAACACGCTGGTGAAGACGGCCAGCGAGTTCATACGACGATCCGAGCAGCAGCGCCACGCGGAGCTGAACAAGAGCGTGCATGTGACGGTGGACGGGCGGCGCCTGCGCGTGGCGCTGGCCATCGTGCCGGACGAGGAGGGCGCCACGGCCACGCTGCGCGCCACCAATGAATACGACGAGGAACTGGCCGTGGTGCCGGTGCCGCCGACCTTCCGGCTGAACGTGGCCAGCGCCGAGGCCTGGGTGGTGTCGGGCTTCGAGAAGCCGCGCCGATGAACACGGCTTGGGGCCGCTCTGCGTCAGAATGCGCGCCTCGTTCCAATTTCTGAGCCCATTGAGCCGTCCCGACCCCACCGCCGTCTGGCCCGAACCGCCGTCCATCGTGGCAGCGCGCTCGAAGATCGCCATGCGCCTGTCGTGGATGACCTCGTTGCTGGGTCTGGCGCTGTTCGCCGTGGACCGATTCATCGGCACGCCGGTGACGGCCGACAGCATGATGACCCTGGTGCTGGCGGTCATGGGGGCTCTGGCCTGGGTGCTGCTGAGGGTCCGCCGCTACAACAGCGTGGCCTGGCTGCTGGTGGTCTTCCTGTTCGGGATGGCGGCGTCGTCGACCTACTTATTCGGATCGGTGCGCACCATCAACATCGTGCTGATCCTGATGGGGCAGGTCGCGGCGGGCATCTTCCTGAGCCGGCGCGGGCTGCTCTGGACCACCGCAGCCGCGGTGGCGATGCTCGGTCTCCTGACCTGGGCCGATGCCGCCGGTCTGCTGGCGGGACAGCCGAGCTTTGCCGTGAGCTGGCGCAACTGGCTGTCGCAGAGCGCGAGCCTGGTGGGGGTGGCCGCGATGATGTCCCTCAACCGCACGCAGGTGCGCCTGGCGCAGGAGCTGCACCTTCGGGAAGCCACGCAGCGCCTTCAGACCCAGCTGGACCGCGACCTGGGGCAGAGCCGGTTCTCGCGCCTGTTCCGGGCCAGCCCCACGCCCATCTTCGTGCAGTCCATGCGCAACGGCGCCATCCTGGATGCAAACTTGGCCTTTGAAAGTGTGCTGGGCTACACCCGCAAAGAGGTGCTGAGCCGGCGCGACGGGTTCCTCTGGCTGCACGACGACGCCTATGCGGCGTTCTCGCAGGATCGCCGCGCCCACCAGCGCACCGGTTGGCACACCATCACCGGCATCGGGCGCAATGGTCAACAGATCCCTCTGCAGATCTGCAGCGAGCGGGACAACGATGCGGACGACGGCTTGCGCATCACGGTGTTGCGCGTGCCCGGTCACACGACCAGCGCGATGCCGACGGTGTACGCGCCGCTGGAAGGGGGCCAGGGTGCTTGACTCCCTGCCGCTCGAAGATCCGTCGGAGATCGAACGCAGCCAGTACCGGCACGACAACCGCAGCCTGCGCTGGGTGCAGTTGTGCGTGGCGCTGCTTCTGGCGGGCATGGCCCTGGCGGACCACCTGCTGGCGCCACCCGGCGAATCCCTGGCGCACATTTCCTGGTCGATGGCGGGGGTGGCGCTGCTCTCATACCTGCTGCTGAGATCGCATCGGCGCCGCTGGGAGAGCCCGCTGGTGGTGACGGGCATTCTGATGGTGGCCGCCTGGTCGGTGTACAGCTTCGGCTCGGTGCGGGCGGCGTCCGGGTTCGCGTTCCAGGGCGCGGTGGTCATGGCCGGTACCTACCTGAGCCTGCGCGCGCTGCTGGCCACCACGGTGGCCAGCGTGGCCATCCTGGGCGGACTGACCTGGGCCGAGACGGGCGGGCACCTGCCGCCCGCGAACATGGGGGCCGACCTGCGCTACTGGCTCACAGGCAGCGCCATCCTGCTGCTGATCGGCTTTCAGTTGCACCAGACACGCCGGTCGACCGACGAGGTCTACCGGCGGCGGCTGAGCCAGATGGAGGACCGCCTGCGGCTGGAACACGAGCGCGACCGCTCCCTGCGCCGCTTCCGGCGCATCTTCCAGCTCAATCCCACGGCCCTGGTGGTGCAGGCGGCCAACACGCAGGCCGTGGTGGAAGTCAACCCGGCGTTCGAGCGCTGCTTCGGATACGCTGGTGCCGAGGTGGAGGGGCGGCGCGCGGAGGCCTTCTGGGCCGATGCGCAGCAGTGGCAGGAGCACCGCCGGGTGCTGTTCGAGAAGGGTCACACCGGGTGGCAGCAGGCCTGGTGGCACCACGCCGATGGCCATGCGGTCGATGTGCTGGTGTGCAGCGAGCTGAATGAAGACCCGGCCGGTCTGCTGATCCTGACCACGGTGGTGAATCGGCTGGAAACGCGATGAATTGACGCCTGGGCGCCACGGCAGTGGTGCGTCTGGCCGTGCCGGGCGCATAATGCGAACTGCTCAGGCGTTTGGCCTGGGCATTCCAAGTGATCGGTCAGTTTCGCGTGCCACGGTGCACTTTCGGGTTTGTTGTGCTTTCGGGACCCCATCGCTTTTTGTGTATCTGCTTTCTTAGGAGTCCTCCATGGGCAACAAACTTTACGTGGGCAACCTGCCCTACAGCGTGCGCGACGACGACCTGCAACAGGCCTTCAGCGAATTCGGCTCTGTCAGCAGCGCCAAGGTCATGATGGAGCGCGACACCGGCCGCTCCAAGGGCTTCGGCTTTGTCGAAATGGGCAGCGATGCCGAGGCGCAAGCCGCCATCAACGGCATGAACGGCCAGTCCCTGGGTGGCCGCAGCGTCACCGTGAACGAAGCCCGTCCGATGGAAGCGCGTCCCCCGCGCACCGGCGGTTTCGGTGGTGACCGCTCGGGTGGCGGCGGCTACGGCGGTGGCAACCGCTCGGGTGGCGGCGGCTACGGCCGCGGCGGCTACTGAGCCCTGCAGATTGGTTGATCCGGCCCCGCGCCGGGTCCTGCAAAAAAGCCCCAAGGCCGAAGCCCCGGGGCTTTTTTCTTTGGGGTGCCCAAGGTTCAGGCCAGATCGGCTCCCCGCGCTGCCAGCAGCTCGCGCAGCACCGAGCGGTGGCAGTGCGACTCGTGCTCGCAGTAGCAGCCGACCGACAGGTTCGATGTGTGCGAGAGGCTGGCCAGCAGGTTCAGGCTGTGTTCGGCCTCGGCGGCTGCCATTTCCTTGCGGTACTGGCGCACGAAGACGGCCCACTGCGCCGGGGTTTCGGCGGCCTGGCCCAGCTTCATGGTCTCGGCGCTGGGGGCGAGCACCGGGAACCACACGTCGTACCAGTTGCCGCTGGCGAAGTCCGCCTTGGGCACGCCGCGCGGCGGGCGGCGCACCGTGCCGATGCGGATGCCTTCCTCGGGGTGCCGTTCGCTGCCGAGCCGGACGATGCGCAGGGTCATGGGCGTGCTCCTGTGGCGTGGCTCAGCGCCGGATGCGCCGGCCGGTCTTGAACACCCACCAGACCACGCCCAGGCAGCCGGCCATGAAGACCAGCGTCATGCCGGTGCTGACGGCGATGTGCACGTCGGCCTGGCCATAGAAGGCCCAGCGCAGGCCGCTGATGAGGTATACCACCGGGTTGAACAGCGAGACGGTCTGCCAGGGCTCGGGCAGCATGTTGATGCTGTAGAACGCGCCACCGAGGAACGTGAGCGGCGTGATCACCAGCAGCGGGATCACCTGCAGCTTCTGGAAGCTGTCGGCCCACAGGCCGATGATGAAACCGAACAGGCAGAACGACACCACCGTCAGCAGCAGGAAGCCGACCATCCACACCGGGTGGGCGATGTGGTAGGGCACGAAGAAGCGCGCGGTCAGCAGGATCAGCGTGCCCAGCAGCAGGCTCTTGCTGGCGGCGGCGCCCACATAGCCCAGCAGCACCTCGACCCAGTTCACCGGCGCACTCAGCAGCTCGTAGATGGTGCCCGACCACTTGGGCATGTAGATGCCGAAGGACGCGTTGGAGATGCTTTCGCTCAGCAGCGAGAGCATGAGCAGGCCGGGAATGATGTAGGCGCCGTAGTCCACGCCGCCGATGTCGCCCATGCGCGAGCCGATGGCCGTGCCGAAGACGATGAAGTACAGCGAGGTGGTGAGCACCGGCGCGATGATGCTCTGCGCCCAGGTGCGGAAGGCGCGGTTCATCTCGAACATGTAGATGGCGCGCACGGCATGGATGTTCAAGGTCATGGAGCCCCCACGCTGGTCACTTCGTGTACGGCGCTGCCCCCCGAGGGGGCGCGAGCTTGCTTGGGGCGGCCCTGCGCTGCGCTCTGGTTCATGTTCAGGCCTCCGCTTTCTGTTCGTGGACCAGGCTGACGAAGATGTCTTCGAGCGAGCTTTCGCTGGTGCGCAGGTCCTTGTAGGCGATGCCCTGCGTGGCCAGCGCAGCCAGCAGCTCGGCGATGCCGGTGTCGTCCTTCTGGGTGTCGAAGCCGTAGGTCAGCGTCAGGCCGTCGGCCGACAGCTGCAGCGGCCAGCGCGCTAGCGCCCCGGGCACCTGCACCAGCGGGTGCTGCAGCGACAGCGCCAGTTCCTTGCGCCCGAGCTGGCGCATCAGCACGTTCTTGTCCTCCACCACGATGAGCTCGCCCTTGCGGATCACACCGATGCGGTCGGCCATGTCCTCGGCCTCCTCGATGTAGTGGGTGGTCAGGATGATGGTGGTGCCGGCCTCGCGCAGCTGGCGCACCAGGCGCCACATGTCGTGCCGCAGTTCCACGTCCACGCCCGCGCTGGGTTCGTCCAGGAACAGGATCTTGGGCTCGTGCGACAGCGCCTTGGCGATCAGCACGCGCCGCTTCATGCCGCCCGAGAGCGTCATGATCTTGTTGTCCTTCTTGTCCCAGAGCGAGAGGTCTCTGAGGATCTGCTCGATCAGCGCCGGGTTGGGCGCCTTGCCGAACAGGCCGCGGCTGAAGCTGACCGTGGCCCAGACGGTTTCGAAGGCGTCGGTGTGCAGCTCCTGCGGCACCAGGCCGATGGTGGCGCGCGCCTGGCGGTAGTCGCGCACGGTGTCGAAGCCGTCGGCCGTGATGGTCCCTTCGGTGGCATTGCTCATGCCGCAGATGGTGCTGATGAGGGTGGTCTTGCCGGCGCCGTTGGGGCCGAGCAGGGCGAAGATCTCGCCGCGGCGGATGTCGAGCGTGACGTTCTTCAGCGCCTGGAAGCCGCCGTCGTAGGTCTTGCTCACGCCACGCACGCTGACGATGGCGTCGGTGGGCAGGGAAACGGGGTTGAGGGTCATCCCGCCATTGTGGCCGGGGTGGCGTTTGCCTGCTCAGCGGCGGGCGTTGTCCACAATGCCCTGGGCGAATCGCGGCAGCAGTTCCTCGGGCAGGTCGTGGCCCATGCCGGGGATGAAATCGGCCCGGGCGTCGGCGATGCGCTGCGCCAGGTCCTTGCCGCAGGCCACGGGCACCAGCGGATCGTCCACGCCATGGATCACCAGGGTGGGCGCCTGGATGTGGGGCAGCAGGGTCGAGCGGTCGCCGTCGGCCACCACCGCCAGCAGCTGCCGGGCCGAGCCCGACGGGTGCCAGGCGCGCTGCACCGATTCCAGCGCCCGCGCCCGCAGGGCCTGGGGATCGCTCGGATAGGCGGGGCTGCCGATGAGGTGCAGCACCTGGATGATCCAGTCCACGGCGGCGTCGGCGCCCGGCTTCATGGGCCGCGACATCAGCGCGCGCCGCACCCGCCACGAGGGCTGGGGCAGGCGGCGCGAGCCGCTGGTGGTCATCATCAGCGTGAGGCTGGCGACGCGCTCGGGTGCCATGGCCGCCAGGTGCTGGGCGATCATGCCGCCCATCGACGCGCCGCAGACGTGGGCCTGTTCGATGTCGAGGGCGTCGAGCACGCCCAGCGCGTCGCGCGCCATGTCGGCCAGCGAGTAGGGGCTGTGCACCGGCAGATGCATCGCGTGGCGCAGCCCGGCCAGCGCCATGTTGGGCACCCCGGCGGCGTCGAAGCCCTGGCTCAGGCCGATGTCGCGGTTGTCGAAGCGGACCACGCGAAAGCCTTGCCGCACCAGCATCTGCACCATGGTCTGCGGCCACGCGATCAGCTGCATGCCCAGGCCCATGATGAGCAGCACCACCGGGCCATCGGCGGGGCCCTGGTCGTCGACCTCGATCCGGACGCCGTTGGCTTCGACCTTCATGCTCAGTACCAACGGGTCAGCGCTTCAGGCTGGTGCGCCACCTTGAAGAACCAGCGCCGCGCGCCCTGCACGTCGAAGCGCCGCCAGTGGTCAGGGTCCTGGCGCAGGCGGTCGGCGATGGCGTACATCGCCATCGGGTTCATGCCCATGCCGATGTGGCTGGCGTGCACCTCGATGTTTTCGGTGTGGGCGTGGCGCATGGGGTTGATGCTGCACTGCCAGGCCACCACGCCGTCGGTCTTGCTGTAGATGGAGGTGGTGGGCACCGGCGGTGGCCTGCGCACCTGGGCCAGCAGTTCCTCGTCGTGCGGGTGCTGGCCGCTGACCAGCTGGTAGAAGCGCCAGGCGTTGGTGGCCTTCGGGTGGCCGGCGAAGGGCGTGCCCAGCGTGATCACGCAGCGCACAAGATCGGGCAGCTCCTTGGCCATCTCGCGCGCGTAGATGCCGCCCAGGCTCCAGCCGATCAGGCTGATCTTGCCCCGGTGTTTCTTGTGCAGCGCCTCGATGCGCGCACGGCAGCGTTCGAGCACGCCGTCGCGTGGGCCGAGGTTGAAGCCCTGCTCCCAGCCGTAGGCGGTGTAGCGGTGCTGCCTGAGGAAACGGCGCAGCGCCAGCGTGCTCATGTCGTTGGCGCCCAGGCCGGGGAACACCAGCACGGCGTGGCCGTCGCCCGAGGGCATGCGGGAGAGCCAGGGGGAGACGGCGGCCAGCGCCATCGCCTCCCAGGGGGCGCGGGCCTCCAGCATCATCAGCCAGAGGCCGGGCGGCACGGTGTGCAGCTCGGCGTCCGGGTCTGTCGGGTCGGGAGGCGCGGGCTGGCGGCGGTGGCGGGTGGAACTCATGCGTGCGCAGACGCCGGGCGGCGTCGAAATGGGCATCGGGCCATGTTAGCCAGCGCGCGGCTTTTTCTTTGGTGCGGCGGCCCTAGAGGCGGGTCGCTTGCGGGACACGGGGCCGGGCTTCACCGCGGCGGGCGCTGCGGGCACCGGCAGCGTCCGCAGCTCGTCCAGCGCCGCGTCCACCGCCTGCGCCAGCGCCCGCACATCCGGCAGCGCTGCGGCGTCGGCCATCAGCCCGAAGTCCATCGCGGCATCGAAGCTCTGCACCGTGATGTTGAGCGCCAGACCGTGCACCACGATGCTGGTCGGGTGGTTCGAGCGCACGCGGGCGCCCGCCAGGTACAGCGGCACCTGCGGCCCGGGCACGTTGGAGATGACCACGTTCGCCACCTGCGGCAGGCGCTCGGCGGCTTTGGCCTTGCCGTAGAGCGAGGCCGCGGCCTCGATCAGCCAGGGCACGCCGATGGACGGGAAGTCGGTGGGCAGGATGCTCTTCATGCGGCCCATGGTCGACTTCATCGCCCCGGTGGCGGCGCGGATGTGCGCCAGCCGTTTGGCCGGGTCGGCCAGGTGCGTGCCCAGGCTGACCAGGCTCATCGAGGCCTGGTTGTCGGCGCGGGTGTCGCCGGCCTCGCGCAGCGAGATCGGCACCGCGGCCACCAGGCTCTTGCGCGGCAGCGCGCCGCGCTGCTGCAGGTAGGTCCGCAGCGCGGACGAGCAGAGCATGAGCACCCCGTCGTTGAGCGTGGCCCCGTGCGCGCGCGCCAGGGCCTTGAGTTCGGCCAGCGGCACGCTGGCGGCGGCGAAGGCGCGCGCGGGTGTCACGGTGGCGTTCATCGGCGTGGCGGGCGCCAGCGTGACATTGCCCGAACCCTGGCCCAGCAGGTTCTTGGCGCTGAGCACGCTCCTGGCCGTGCCGGCGACGGTGCCCAGCGTGGCCGGCAGATCGCGCACGATGCGCGCCACCTGCACCGCCTCATGGCTCAGCGCGCCGCGCAGCATCTCGACCATGTCGAGCCGGAAGGTCCTGGTGCGGCGGGAGAGGCGGATCTCGATGTCGCGCGGCTCGGGCGTCAGGTCGAACAGCACATTGGCCAGCGCCACCGCGGCCTGGCCGTCGACCGCGGCGTGGTGCAGCTGCGTGTAGATGCCGACCTGCTTGCGGCCATTCGCGCTGCGCGGCAGGCCTTCGATCACGTGCATCTTCCACAGCGGCCGGTGGCGGTCGAGCAGCACCGGGTGCAATAGCGAGACTTGCGCCTCCATCAGCGCGCGTGCGTCGGCGCGGCGGGCGCTGCCGCTGGGCAGCCGGATCTCGACGATGTGCTCGCTGAGGTCGGGTTCCGCATCCACCCAGGCCGGGTTGGCCAGGTTCAGCGGCATCCACCACAGGCGGCGGCGCAGCACCGGCGCGGCGGGCAAGCGGGCCGCGATGTGGCGCCGCAGGTCGTTCACATACCGCCCGCGGTGGCCGGCCGGCAGTTCCAGCAGGTGCATGGCGCCGACGTGCATCGGCATCTCCGCTGTCTCCAGGTAGAGGAAGGTGGCGTCCAGTCCGGAGAGTTGTCGCATGCCCATGGTGTGTCCCGGTGTGTGTGTGGGTTGCCGGCCATTGTGGGCCGCCGCCGCAGCGCGGGAAACCGTCGCCTGCCTCTTGCGAAATGACTGTATTTATGTACAGTATCCATCCCGACCCTGCACCGCCATGACCGACGTCCACATTCTTCCGAGCGCCCTCAAGGGCCGCGGCGTGGCCCACCGCCAGCCGCACCGCTTCGAGCGCGACCAGCGCGCCGCCTTCGACGACGGCTGGAACACGCTGGACGCGCGGCGGGCCGAAGGCGAAGAGGCCGCCGCGCCCGCCACCCAGGTGACGTTCGAAGAGGCGCGCAGCGCGATCACCACCAACGACTCGCCCGACATCGGCTTCCGGCTCGGCCTCAACCCCTACCGCGGCTGCGAACACGGCTGCGTCTACTGCTACGCCCGGCCCACGCACAGCTACCTCAACCTCTCGCCGGGGCTCGATTTCGAAACGAAGATCGTCGCCAAGCGCAACATCGCCGAGCTGCTGCGGCGCGAGCTGCTGGCCCCGCGCTACCAGCCCGACCTGCTGGTGGTGGGCACGGTGACCGACGCCTACCAGCCGGTGGAGCGCGAGCTGCGGTTCACGCGCGCGGTGCTGGAGGTGCTGAGCGCGGCGCAGCACCCGGTGGGCATGGTGACCAAGGGCAGCGGGGTCGAGCGCGATCTGGACCTGCTGGCGCCCATGGGGCAGGCCGGTCTGGCGGCCGTGTACGTGACGGTCACCACGCTGGACGCGAAGCTGGCCCGCGTGCTGGAGCCGCGCGCCGCCGCGCCGCACCGGCGGCTGCGCACCATCCGCACCCTGGCCGAGGCGGGTGTGCCCACCGGCGTGAGCGTCTCGCCGCAGATCCCGTTCCTCAACGACGACATGGAGCGCGTGCTCGAAGCGGCCTGGGAGGCCGGCGCGAGGCGCGCGTTCTACCAGGTGCTGCGCCTGCCCTGGGAGCTCTCGCCCATGTTCCGCCAGTGGCTGGACCTGCACTACCCCGACCGGGCCGAGCGTGTGATGGCGCGGGTGCAGGACCTGCGCGGCGGCAAGGACTACGACGCCGACTTCGCCACGCGCATGAAGGGCCAGGGCATCTGGGCCGACCTGATTCGCCAGCGCTTCGTGAAGACCTGCGACCGCCTCGGTTTCAACCGCGAGCGCGAGCCGCTGGAACTGAGCCTATTCCGGCCGGCGGCGCTGCGCGGGCAGGGGGATCTGTTCTAGGCCTTGAGCAGATCGAGTGAATCCACCCGCCAGTGGTGCATCGCCTCGTAGAAGCCTTCCCACACACAGCCGTTGCAGCCACGGCCGCAGCAGCTGTCGGGCTCGGGGGGCGGCGGGCGCAGGGCGGTGTCCAGGTCGGTGCCGCGCTCCCGCTGCGCGCGACCGCGCAGGTGGGCGATCAGGGCGCGGGCGGTGGCCAGGTCGCCCAGCGGCACCCGCGCCGGGTCGTGCGGGGTGAAGCGCGGCTGTTCCTTGCCCTCGAACACGCCGCGCTCGGCGAACATGGCTGCCGGCCGCACCCACAGGCCGAAGCCGCCGTAGAGCGCGCGGTACAGCGTCATGCCCTGCAGGGTTTCGCTGCAGCGTACGGTGTCGATCACGTCGTACCAGCCGCCCTTGTAGTGGCGGTACAGGCCGGGCGGGGTGGCGTTCAGCGGGGGCAGGTCGTGGTCGGTCGGCGCGGTCATGCAGGAACAGAAAACGGAAGACGCTCAGTCGTCGGCGATCAGCCGGCCCATGCGGTGGGCCAGTTCCACCGCCGACGCCACGCCGAGTTTGTCGAAGATGTTGGCGCGGTGGAACTCCACTGTGCGCTGGGCGATGCCCAGGTGGTCGGCGATGTTCTTGTTGTAGTGGCCGGCCAGCAGCTCGTCGAGCACCTCGCGCTCGCGCGCGCTCAGCGCGGCCAGGGCCTGCTGGAAGCGCAGCTTCTCCCGCGCCTCGGTGTGCAGGCGCACGGCGGCCTCGCGCGCGGCCTCCACCTTGTCCACCAGCTGGTTGTTCTGGAACGGCTTTTCCAGGAAGTCCCAGGCGCCGTTCTTGACCGCGGCCACCGCCATGCCCACGTCGCCGTGGCCGGTGAGGAAGAGCACCGGCCAGGGCCAGCGGGCCGCCTTGAGCTGCTCGAAGGTGGCGAGGCCCGAGAGCGGTTCCATGCGGATGTCCAGCAGCACCACGCTGCAGGCCCGGGCCAGTTCACCCAGCTCGCCGCGCTGCAGCGCCTGCACGAAGGCGTCGCCCCCGGTCCACACGCGGGTGGGCAGGCCGCGCGAATCGAGCAGCCAGGCCAGGCCGTCGCGGAAGTCCGCGTCGTCGTCCACGATGTGGACCGGCGGGTTCGGGGGGGTCAGGGGTTCAGGGGCAGCCACAGCGTGAATTGTGCGCCGAGCAGGTCGGGGCAGTCGCTCAGGTCGATGTGGCCGTGGTGCGCTTCGGCGATGGAGCGGCAGATGGCCAGGCCCATGCCCATGCCGCCGGGTTTGTGGCTGGCGAAGGCGTCGAACACCGTGGCGCGCTGCTCGGGCGGCACGCCGGGGCCGCTGTCGCACACGCGCAGGCCGATCTGGCCGTCGCCGGTCACCAGGCCTACGCGCACGGTGGGCGGGGTACGGCCGCTGCGCGCGGCCCACTCGCCGGCGTTGAGCACCAGGTTGTGCAGGGCGTTTTCCAGCAGCAGCGCGTCGGCCGGCACGGTGGGGCCGTCGCTCCCAGGCAGGGCCAGTTCCAGCCGCACGCCCTCGGGCAGCGGCACGGCCTGCGCCACGCGCGCAGCCCACGGGGCCAGCGCCAGCGGCAGGCGCACGGTTTCCTGGCGCCGGGCGAGGGCGTTCACGCGCTGGATCACGCGGCCGGCCTTGTCGGCCATGCGCTCCATGCGCTCGACCACCGGCACGATCTCTTCGAGTGTGATGCGCTGCTCGCGCACCCGGTTGAGCAGGCCGGTGGCGAAGCTGCTGAGCGCGCCCAGCGGCTGGTTGAGCTCGTGCGCCAGGGTGGACGCCACCTCGCCCATGGCCACCAGACGGCCCGAGGCTTCGAGCTGTTCCTGCTGGCGCGCGGCCAGGCGCTCGATGCGGCGGCGCTCGGTCACGTCCAGCACCGAGCCGACCCAGCCCACCACCTCGCCGCTGGCCAGGCGCAGCGGCGCGCTGTGCGCCAGCACGTCCAGCCGCTGGCCGTCGCGGTGCTGCAGCTGCAGGGCCAGGGCCTCGGGGGCTTGCGCGGCGCGCTGCACCTGCTCGAACTCGTCGCCCTGGTCGGCGGGCCAGTAGGGGAGTGGTCCTGTGTGTGCCATCAGCTCGGCCGGTGTCCAGCCCACCAGGCGGGCGAAGGCCGGGTTCACGTGCAGCAGGCGGCCCTGGGTGTCCCAGGCGCGCAGGCCCAGCGTCACCGAGCGTTCCATGGCGGTGCGCAGCGCCAGCTGGGTCTGCAGCCGCGCCTCGGCGCGCTGGCGGCGCGCGCTGTCGCGCCACAGGGCCAGCAGCGCCAGCAGCATGCCCAGCAGGCACAGCAGCGCCGCGGCGAAGAAGGCGCGCGGCGCCAGCGGGGGTGTGCTGTCGGTCAGTGCGACCCGCAGGCGCAGCTGGGCGCCCGGCAGCTGGATGGGGGCGGTGAAGTGCAGGCCGTCGTCGGGTGCGGCCGTGCTGTTCTCGTCGGCCAGCGCGACGTTGTGGTCCTGCAGGAACCAGGCGGGCAGCACGTCGGCCAGCAGGCGCTGGACCGGAACCGCGGCCACGGCGTCGCCGGTGAAACGGCCTTGTTCAAAGTGCGGCACGGCCAGCCAGAGCCAGGCGTCGCCACCGTCGGCCGTGGCGAACGGGCCGGCGTAGGCCGGGCGCTGCAGGCCGCGCGTGGTGTCCAGCATGGTGGCCAGGGCGGCGGCGTGTCCGGGGTCCTGCGCCGCGGCCTGCAGTTCGGCCGGCCAGCCACTGCGCTCGCCCGGCGCCGCGGCCGGCACCCAGCCGTGAAAGGCGATGCGGCCGGGGTTCTGCCACCAGGGGCCGTGGCGCGCGGCCACCGCGTGGTCGTCGCCGCCGTTCTGGTGGGCCTGTGCCAGCGCGGCCAGGTCGGTTTCGAGGCGGCGGAAGTGGAAGCGCAGGGTCTGGTCCAGCCACTCGGCGTCGGCGGTGCGTCGGCGGTCGGCCTCGCGCGTTTCCTCGCTGCGCAGGAACAGCCACAGCGCCAGCGCCGACGCGGCCACCAGCAGCAGCAGCGCCACCAGCCAGCCCATCGCGCGGCGCGTCAAGGCCGCGGTCTGGCGCGTGTCCAGATCGAGCGCGTCGAGGTCGGGGGCGGGCCGCGTGGGCGTGTCGGAAGCCATGGGCCCGCTAGCATAGCCAGCATGTCTGTCGAACGCCCGTCGTCCCTGTTGTGCGCTCGCCGCCGCCTGCTGGTGGCGGCCTGTGCGGCGGTGGGGGCGCCGGCGCTGGCGGGTGCGCCGCCGGTGCTGCTGCGCTTCTCGCACGTGGTGGCGCCCGACACGCCCAAGGGCCAGATGGCGCTGCGCTTCCAGGCGCTGGTGCACCAGCGCGGGGGTGGGCGCATCCGCGTCGAGCTGTACCCGGATTCGTCGCTCTGGGGCGACGACGACGAGATGGAGGCGCTGCGCCTGGGCGCGGTGGAGATGCTGGCGCCTTCGCTGTCCAAGTTCGGCATGGCCGGGGTGCCCGAGTTCGAGGTGTTCGACCTGCCCTACCTGTTCGCCGACCTGGCCCAGGTGCGGCGCGTGACGCAGGGGGCGGTGGGGCGCGGGCTGCTGGAGCGGCTGGCGCGCCAGCAGATGCGGGGGCTGGGCTTTCTGGACAACGGCTTCAAGCAGATGAGCGCCCGGCACGCGCTGCGCACGCCGGACGATTACCGCGGTCTGCGCGTGCGGGTGCAGGCCTCGCAGGTGCTGGGCGAGCAGATGCGCGCCCTGGGGGCGCAGCCGGTGGCGCTGCCGTTTGGCGAAACCCAGCGGGCGCTGGCCAGCGGCGTGGTGGACGCGGCGGAGAACCCGCTGTCGAACTTCCTCACGCAGGGCCTGGCCGCGCTGCAGCCGCACCTGACGCTGACGCAGCACGGCTACCTGGGCTATGCCGTGGTGACGCACCCGCGCTTCTGGGAGAGCCTGTCGCGGGTCGACCGGGCGCTGGTGGACGACGCGCTGGCCGAGGCGCTGGCGCACGGCAACCGGCTGGCCGAGGCGCTGGACCGCCAGGCCCTGGCGACCCTGCGCCAGACCCCCGGCCTGCGGTTGCACGCGCTGGGCGCGGCCGAGCGCGAGGCACTGCGCCGCCACCTGCGGCCGGTGGTGGACGGCTTCGGGCGCAGCGTGGGGGCGGGGCTGCTGCGCGACGTCCAGCGGGCCATCGGCAGCGGCTGAACCGCCCGGTACGTAGTTCTACGACTGTTGAACGCCACAGTTGGCGCGCGGCGGGGGGCTGCGTATCGTCCCGCATCCCCCAAAACAGCCCCACGGAGACACGCCATGGCTGCAACCGCCGAGCGCAAGCCGCTCTACAAATCCCTCTATGTCCAGGTCCTGGCCGCCGTCACCATCGGCGTGCTGCTGGGCCACTTCCACCCCGAACTGGGGGAGCAGATGAAGCCGCTGGGCGACGCCTTCATCAAGCTGATCAAGATGATCATCGCGCCCATCATCTTCTGCACCGTGGTGGTGGGCATCGCCGGCATGGAGGACATGAAGAAGGTCGGCAAGACCGGCGGCCTGGCCCTGCTGTACTTTGAAATCGTGTCCACGCTGGCGCTGGTCATCGGTCTGCTGGTGGTCAACTTCGTGCAGCCCGGCAACGGCATGCACGTGGACGCGTCCGCGCTGGACACCAAGGCGATCGCCGCCTACACCGAGCCCGGCAAGATGAAGGGCACGGTCGACTTCCTGATGGGCGTGATCCCGACCTCGGTGGTGGACGCCTTCGCCAAGGGCGACATCCTGCAGGTGCTGCTGTTCTCAGTGCTGTTCGGCTTCGCTCTGCACAAGTTCGGCGGCCGCGGCACCCTGGTGTTCGACTTCATCGAGAAGTCCTCGCACGTGCTGTTCGACATCGTCGGCATCATCATGAAGGTGGCCCCCGTCGGTGCCTTCGGCGCCATGGCCTTCACCATCGGCAAGTACGGCATCGATTCGCTGTTCTCGCTGGGCAAGCTCATGGGCACCTTCTACCTGACCTGCCTGATCTTCGTGTTCGGCGTGCTGGGCCTGATCGCGCGCCTGCACGGCTTCTCCATCGTCCGGTTCATCAAGTACATCAAGGAAGAACTGCTGATCGTGCTGGGCACCTCGTCCAGCGAATCGGTGCTGCCGCGCATGATGGAGAAGATGGAGAACCTGGGCGCCCGCAAGTCGGTGGTCGGCCTTGTGATCCCCACCGGTTATTCGTTCAACCTCGACGGCACGTCCATCTACCTGACCATGGCCGCGGTGTTCATCGCCCAGGCCACCGACACGCCCATGACCCTGGTGCAGCAGCTGACCCTGCTGGCCGTGCTGCTGCTCACCTCCAAGGGCGCGGCCGGCATCACCGGCAGCGGCTTCATCGTGCTGGCGGCCACGCTCTCGGCCGTGGGCGGCGTGCCGGTGGCCGGCCTGGCGCTGATCCTGGGCATCGACCGCTTCATGAGCGAGGCCCGCGCCCTGACCAACCTGGTGGGCAACGGCGTGGCGACCCTGGTGGTGGCCAAGTGGACCGGCGACCTGGACATGCAGCGCCTGAACGACGGCCTGGCCCACCCCACGGCCCAGGAAGCCGACGACCCCGAAGCCATCCTCGACCAGCAGGTGGCGCACATGGCGGTGGCTGCCGACGCGCCACGCTGAGCGGGGGCATGCCGGTCGACCACCCGGCCCCATGAGCTTTGCGTCACACTAGCGCGGCAGTCGACGACTGTTCCGTTCCAATCTGACGAGGAGGCGTGCCATGCACGTGGCGATGGTGGGGGTCGTTGTGGCATCTCTTGCGGGCAGGACTCATGGCGGCTGAAGCAAGTTCGGGCAGCCTGATCCAGGTGGTGAGCCTGCTGGGTGCGGCGGTGGTGGCCGTGCTCTTGTTCAAGCGACTGGGCCTGGGCTCGGTGCTGGGTTACCTGGCCGCGGGTCTGGCCATCGGTCCGTTCGGGGCCGGTTTGTTCACAGATCCGCAAAGCATCCTGCACACCGCCGAGCTCGGCGTGGTGATGTTCCTGTTCGTGATCGGGCTGGAAATGCGGCCCTCGCACCTGTGGAACCTGCGCCGCGCGATCTTCGGACTGGGCAGCCTGCAGGTGGTGGTGTGCGGTGCGCTGCTCACGCTGGTGGGGGTGGCGTCCGGCTTTTCGTGGCCGGTGTCCTTCATCAGCGCCATGGGCTTTGTGCTGACCTCCACCGCCATCGTGATGCAGCTGCTGGGCGAACGCGGCGATCTGGCGGCACCGCGCGGTCAGAAGATCGTGGCCATCCTGCTGTTCGAAGACCTGCTGATCGTGCCGCTGCTGGCGCTGGTGGCCTTCATGGCACCCCCTGTCGCCGGTGAGGTGGCGGCCTCGGCGGGCGCGCGCTGGACGGCGGTGGGCATGGCCCTGGCCGCCATCGGCGTGCTGGTGGCGGCCGGCCTGTGGCTGCTCAATCCGCTGTTCCGCGTGCTCGCCAACGCCAAGGCGCGCGAGGTCATGACCGCCGCCGCGCTGCTGGTGGTGCTGGGCTCGGCGCTGCTGATGCAACTGGGTGGTCTGTCGATGGCCATGGGCGCATTCCTGGCCGGTGTGCTGCTGTCGGAATCGACCTTCCGCCACCAGCTGGAGGCCGACATCGAGCCTTTCCGTGGCCTGCTGCTGGGGCTGTTTTTCCTGGGCGTGGGCATGTCGCTCGACCTGGCGGTGGTGGCTCAGAACTGGCCGCTCATCGTCTCGGGCGTGCTGGCGCTGATGGTGGTCAAGGCGCTGTGCATCTACAGCGTGGCGCGTCTGGCCAGAAGCTCGCACATCGACGCGCTGGACCGTGCCGTGCTGATGGCCCAGGGCGGTGAATTCGCCTTCGTGCTGTTCGCAGCGGCGCTGGCCGCCAAGGTGATCGACCCGGTGGTCAATGCCAACATGACCGCCATCGTGGTGCTGTCCATGGCGCTCACGCCGCTGACGGTGCTGCTGCACAAGCGTTTCGCCCGCCAGGCCGTGGTGTCGATGGACGGTGTGGAGGCGGTGGGCGAGCGCACCGCCAGCGTGCTCATCGTCGGGTTTGGCCGTGTCGGCCAGATCGCCAGCCAGGGTGTGCTGGCGCGCGGGGCCTCTCTGACCATCATCGACAACGACACCCAGGTGATCCGCGACGCCGAATCCTACGGCTTCAAGGTCTATTACGGCGACGGCAGCCGCCCCGACGTGCTGCATGCGGCCGGTGCGCACTCTGCCAGCGCGGTGCTGGTGTGCATCGACGACCGCGCGGCGGCCACGCACATCGCCGAGATTGCCAGGGACGCCTGCCCGCAGGCGCGCGTGCTGGTGCGGGCCTTCGACCGCGAACATGCGATCGAGCTGTCCAGGGCTGGTGCCGACTTTTTCGTGCGCGAGACGTTCGAGTCGGCCATGCTGCTGGGCCGCGAGGCGGTGATCGCCACCGGTGCGAGCGCGGAAGAGGCCGACGAGGTCATGGCCGAGGTGCGCCGCCGCGACGCCGGCCGCTTCGACCTGGAGCTGGCCGGCGGCCTGTTCGCCGGCCGGGCCCTGGTGTTGCGCAACATGGCGAACAAGGACGCCGCCCATGGCGGCGTCACAGGCTGACGGCTGAGCCGTCAGCCTGGGTTCAGAGCTTCAGGCCGGCGATGTAGCTGTCGTAGCGCCACTCGGAGAACTTGCTCCACAGCACCTGGTCGCGCTGGAAGGCGCGCATGTCCTGGTGGATCTTCTTGAACTCGGGCGACTTGGCCTCGTGCTCGGCGAACACCTCCATCGACGCCTTGTAGCCGGCGTCCATGATGGACTTGTCGAAGGCGCGCAGCTTGGTACCGGCGGCCACCAGGCGGCGCAGGGCGGCCGGGTTCTGGGCGTCGTACTTGGCGGTCATGTCGCGCGCGGCCACGGCGCCGGCGGCACGAACGATGGCCTTGTTCTCGGCCGACAGCGCGTCAAACGCCTTCTTGTTGATGAAGAACTCCAGCTCGGCGCCGCCTTCCCACCAGCCGGGGTAGTAGTAGTTCTTGGCGACCTTGTGGAAGCCGAGCTTTTCATCGTCGAACGGACCGACGAATTCGGTGGCGTCCAGCGTGCCTTTTTCCAGCGCCTGGTAAACCTCGCCCGCGGGCATGTTCTGCGCCACCACGCCCAGCTTGGTCATGGCCTCGCCGAACAGGCCGCCGCCCATGCGCATCTTCAGGCCCTTGAGGTCGGCCGCCGACTTGATCTCCTTGCGGTACCAGCCGCCCATCTGGGTGCCGGTGTTGCCCGCGCTCATGGAGGTGATGTTGTACTCGGCGTAGAACTCGTCCATCAGCTTGCGGCCGTTGCCGTGTTCCATCCAGGCGTCCATGTGGCGGGCGGTCAGGCCGAAAGGCACCGCGCAGCCGAAGGCGAAGATGGAGTTCTTGCCGGTGAAGTAGTAGGACGCAGTCTGCGCCATCTCGATGGTGCTGTTCTGCAGCGCATCGACCACGCCGAACGGCGGCACCAGCTCGCCCGCGGCGTGCACCGACACCTCGAACTTGCCACCCGAGAGGGCCTTGACGGTTTCCGAGAACTTCTCGGCCGAACCGAAGATGGTGGGCAGCGACTTGGGGAAGCTCGACGCCAGGCGCCAGCGCACGGCGGCCTGGGCGTGCACGGCAGGTGCCGCACCAGCGGCGAGCACGCCCGCGATGCCGGCGTTTTTGATCAGGGAACGACGATCCATGGTTTTCTCCGGGATGAAAAATGCCGGTGCCCCGGGGCGTCTGGCGCCCCGGTCGCCCGGCGGTTGGCAAACCCGTGAACCTTACCAGAGAGATGGGTTAACCCTTATCACCTACCGGACGCTGGCAGGGGCCGGACAGCGAGGGGTGTGGCAGGGCCGGCACCGGGTGTCGTTGTGCGGCGGCCCGCCCCTCGGCCCAGGCACTGCGCCAGGCCGGCAGGGTCTGCGATGGGTCGTCGCCCAGGCCCCGCACCACGCAGCCGCCGGCCGCGCCTGCGGCGGCCACCGCGCGCAGTTGCGCCGGATCGAGGACGCCGCCGATGCCCACCACCGGCGCCGGCGCCATGTGGGCCCACCAGGCCAGGTTGTCCAGGCCCTGGGGCCGCCAGGGCATGTCCTTGGTGGTGGTGGGCCAGACCGGGCCGCAGGCGATCAGGTCGGGCTGCAGCGCGGCGGCGCGGCACAGCTCCCAGAGGCTGTGCGAGCTCAGGCCCAGCTGCACGCCCGCCTCGCGCGCCGCCTGCAGCGCCGCGTGCTCGTCGGGGCCGAGTGCCAGCAGGTCTTCCTGCCCCAGGTGCAGGGCGCGGGCACCGGCGTGCAGCGCGGTCTGCCAGTGGTCGTTGACCACCAGCGTGACGCCGGCCGCGTCGGCCGCGCGCTGGCTGCGGACGATGGCGGCGTGCAGCTGCGTGGCCCAGGTGCGGTCGTCCAGGCCCGCCGGGCGTTTCGTGCGCAACTGGATCGTGTCCACCGTGGGCGTGGCGCTCAGCACCGACTCCACACGCTCGGCGCTGTCGACGATGGCGTAGACCCCGGGGTCGCGGCTGCGCGCTTTCGAGGGCCAGGCGGTCGGCGCCTGTGTGCCAAGCGACAGGCGGGGCAGCAGGCAGGGGTCGGTGCCGAAGCCTTCGCGGGCCACCACCGGCCCGGCGCCGCGCCCCACGGCGCGCGCGTGGCGCAGCGCGTGGGTGGTCGCCATCTTGGCCAGCACCGCGGCGTCGGCCGCCACAAAGCCGAGCGCCAGGGCGGCGGCCAGTGAGGTGGCGAACGTGCAGCCGGTGCCGTGGTGGTGCGGCGTGTCCACCCGCGGCAGCGTCAGCCAGCCGCGGGCGTGCGGCGTGTCGATCCAGTCGTGCGACAGCCCGGGCGTGGCGGCGTCGCCGCCGGTGACCACCACCGCCTGCACGCCCTGCCCACGCAGTGCCGAGGCCATGGCCGGCACAGCGCTGTCGCCGTCCGGGCCGAGCAGCAGCACCGCCTCGTGCTGGTTTGGGGTGATCGCGGTGGCGCGGGGCAGCAGCTCGTCGCGGTAGACCCGCATCAGCGCCTCGTCCACGAAACCGGCGCCGGTGCTCGCGCGCAGCACCGGGTCGATCACGAAGGCCAGCGGTGCGCGCGTGCGCAGCCGGTCCACCCAGCGCGCGACCACCCGCGCGTTGGCGGCGCTGCCCAGCAGGCCGGTCTTGATGGCGGCGGGCGGCATGTCCTCGGCCAGCGCGGCCAGCTGGGCGTCCAGCAGATCGGGCGGCACCGCGTCGATGCGGGTCACCGCGGTGGTGCTCTGCGCCGTGACGGCGGCGACCACCGGGCACAGGTGCACGCCGAAGGCATCGGCCGCGCGCTGGTCGGCCGACAGGCCGGCGCCGCCACCGCTGTCGGCGCCGGCGATGCTCCAGAGGATGGGGGGCGTGTTCATGCGATGAGGAAGGGATGTCCGGTGACGGGGGTCGAGGCCACGGCCATGTCCTGCGGCGCCATCACGCCTGCTTCGTAGGCGGTGCGTCCCGCCTCGATGGCCAGGCCGAAGGCGCGCGCCATGCGCACCGGGTCCACCGCCTGGCTCACCGCCGAGTTCAGCAGCACGGCGTCGAAGCCCAGTTCCATGGCCTGCGCGGCATGCGAGGGGGCGCCGATGCCGGCGTCCACCACCAGCGGCACGCCGGGCAGGCGCGCGCGCAGGGTGCGCAGCGCGAACGGGTTTATCAGGCCCTGGCCCGAGCCGATCGGCGCGCCCCAGGGCATCAGCAGTTCGCAGCCGGCGTCCAGCAGGCGCTGGCAGGTGACCAGGTCGTCGGTGCAATAGGGGAAGACCGCAAAGCCGTCCTTGATGAGCTGCGCCGCCGCCTCCACCGTGCCCCAGGGGTCGGGCTGCAGGGTGTGCTCATCGCCCACCACCTCCAGCTTGATCCAGCGCGTGCCGTAGAGCTCGCGCGCCATGTGGGCCAGGGTGATGGCTTCGCGCGCCGTGCGGCAGCCGGCGGTGTTGGGCAGCAGGTGGACGCCGCTGTCGACGATGCCCTGAACGAAGCCGTTGTCGCCGGCCGCGGCCAGGGTGCGCCGCAGGCCCACGGTGACGACCTGCGTACCGCTGGCGGTGATGGCTTCGCGCAGCACCTGGGGCGAGGGGTAGCCCGCGCTGCCCAGCAGGAAGCGGCTGGACAGCTCGGTGCCGTAGACGGTGAGGGTGCTCATGTTCAGGCTCCTGGCAAGGACGCTGCGGGCATGGGTGCGGGCTTGGATGCCGATGCGGGGGCGAGCCGGTCCAGCGCCTGGACCAGCCGGTGGATGTGCTCGTCGGTGTGGGCGGCCGAGAGCGCGATGCGCAGCCGCGCCGTGCCCTCGGGCACGGTGGGTGGACGGATGGCCGGCACCCAGATGCCTTGTTCGCGCAGGCCTTCCATCACGGCCAGCGCCTCGGCGTTGCCGCCGATCAGCAGCGGCTGGATCGGTGTGTCCGAGTGGCCGAGCTGCCAGCCGCTGCGCGCCAGCACCGGTTGCAGGCCCTGGCGCAGTTGCGCGATCAGGCGCCGCAGCTGCGCGCGGCGCCCGTCGCCCTGTTCGATGAGCCGCAGGCTGCTGCGCAGCGCGCAGGCCAGCAGGGCGGGCGCGGCGGTGGCGAAGATGTAGCTGCGCGTCTTCTGCAGCAGCCACTCCACCAGGTCGTCCGGCCCGGCCACGAAGGCGCCGGCCACGCCCGCGGCCTTGCCCAGCGTGGCCATGTAGAGCACGCGGCGCGAGGCACTGGCGCCGCTCAGGCCCACGGCGGCCAGGCTGCCACGCCCCTGCGGGCCGCAGACGCCGAAGCCATGCGCGTCGTCCAGCAGCAGCAGCGCGTCGTGCCGCTCGCACAGCGCGAGCAGCGCGGGGATGTCGGCCACATCGCCGTCCATGCTGAACACCGCATCGCTGATCACCAGCTTGCGCCGGGACGTGCTGGCGGCGAGCTGGGTCGCGAGGTCCGCCAGGTCGGCGTGGGCGAAGCGGTGGATGCGCGCGCGCGAGAGCCGCGCGCCGTCGATCAGGCAGGCGTGGTTGAGCGCGTCGGAAAAGATCGCGTCGCCGTCGCCCACCAGGGCCGGCACGATGCCGATGTTGGTGGCGTAGCCGGCGTAGAAGTAGAGCGCGCGCGGCAGGCCCACGAAGGCGGCCAGCTCGCGCTCCAGCGCCTCGTTGGCGGTGCTGTGGCCGCTGACCAGGGGCGAAGCGCCAGCGCCGACACCGAAGGACCTTGCGCCTTCGCAGGCCGCGTCGGCCAGGTCGGGGTGGCCGGCGAGGGCCAGGTAGTCGTTGCTGCAGAAGGCCAGCATCTCGCGCCCGTCCACGCGCAGCACGGCGCCTCCCGCGCTGTCGCCCGCGGGTTCGACCGCGCGGCGGCGCCGGCGCAGGTGGGCGGCGTCCAGGGCCGCGATGCGGGCGGGGATCTCGTCGAGCCAGGAGCTGGCGGATGGTGTGTGTGTCATGGCAGTTCGATGGGCACCGTGCGGAAGTCCGGTGCGGCGCTGTGCGCGATGTCGGCCAGCAGCGGCGCACCCAGGCGCTGGCGCAGGAAGGCGATGTTGTCGTCCGCCGCTGCCATGCCCGGGTCGATGCGGTTGGCCACCCAGCCGGCCAGCGGCAGGCCGCGCGCGCGGATGGCCTCGGCGCTCAGCAGCGCGTGGTTCAGGCAGCCCAGGCGCAGGCCCACGACCAGCAGCACCGGCAGGCCCAGGGCATGGGCCAGGTCGGCGCCGGTGTGCTCGGGCGAGAGCGGCACCAGGAAGCCGCCCGCGCCTTCCACCACCATGGCGTCGGCGTGCTGCGCCAGTTCGCGCTGGCAGGCCACCAGGTGGGGGATGTCGATGCGGGTGCCGGCGCGTTCGGCGGCGAGGTGTGGCGAGAGCGGGTCAGGCAGGCGCACCGGGTTGTCCAGCGCGGGCGGCACCCCCACGGTGGACGCGGCGCGCAGGGCGATGGCGTCCTCGCTGTCCCAGCCGTCCGGCGTCTGAACCAGGCCCGCGGCCACCGGCTTCATGCCCACCACGCGCGGGTGGCGGCGTGCCAGCGCGTGCAGCAGCGCGCAGCTCATCAAGGTCTTGCCGACGCCGGTGTCGGTGCCGGTCACGAAGTAGGCGGTCATCGGGGTTCCTCGCTGAGGGTGGCCTCCAGCGCGGCCAGTGCGCCGTGGGCCAGGTGCTGCATCGCTTCGTCGTCCAGCACATAGGGCGGCATGAAGTACAGCGTTTTGCCGATGGGTCGCAGCACCAGGCCGCGCGCCAGGGCGTGGCCCTGGTAGCGGCGCGCGAAGTCGGGCAGTGGCGTCTCGATGTCCCAGGCCCAGATCATTCCCTGGCGCCGGGCGTGCCGCACCCGCGGGTGCGCGGTCAGGGGTGCCAGCAGCGCGTCCAGCGCCTGTGCAGTGCGGCGGTTGCAGGCCAGCGCGTCTTCCTGCTTGAACAGGTCCAGCGTGGTCAGCGCGGCGCGGCAGGCCAGCGGGTTGCCGGTGTAGGAGTGCGAGTGCAGGAAGCCGCGCGCCACGTCGTCGTCGTAGAAGGCCGCGTACACCGCGTCGGTGGTCAGCACCGCCGACAGCGGCAGCGTGCCGCCGGTCAGGCCCTTGGACAGACACAGGAAGTCGGGCCGGATGCCGGCCTGCTCGTGCGCGAACAGGGTGCCGGTGCGGCCGAAGCCGGTGGCGATTTCGTCCACCACCAGGTGCACGCCGTAGCGGTCGCACAGCGCACGCGCCTGGCGCAGGTAGGCCGCGTCGTGCATGGCCATGCCGGCGGCGCACTGCACCAGCGGCTCCACGATCAGCGCGGCCGTGGTCTCGTGGTGCTGCGCCAGCCAGTCGGCCAATGCATCTGCGGCGGCGTCGGCCCCGATGCCGCGCCGGTCGGGGCTGGGCACGGTGGCGGCCAGCCGCACCAGCGGCGCGTAGGCCTCGCGGAACAGGGCGATGTCGGTCACGGCCAGCGCGCCCACGGTCTCACCGTGGTAGCCGCCGGCCAGGCCGACGAAGCGGCTCTTGGCCGGGCGCCCGCTGTTGCGCCAGAAGTGCGCGCTCATCTTGAGCGCGATCTCGGTGGCCGAGGCGCCGTCGCTGGCGTAGAAGGCGTGGCCCAGCCCGGTCAGCGCCGACAGCCGTTCCGACAGCTCCACCACCGGCGCGTGCGTGAAGCCCGCGAGCATCACGTGGTCCAGCGTGGCCATCTGGTCGGCCAGCGCGGCGCGCATGGCCGGGTGGCTGTGGCCGAACAGGTTGACCCACCAGGAGCTGACCGCGTCCAGGTAGCGGCGGCCGTCGGTGCCATACAGCCACGGCCCCCCGGCACGCGCGATGGCCACCGGCGGCAGGGCCTCGTGGCGCTTCATCTGCGTGCAGGGGTGCCACACGCTGCGCAGGCTGCGCTGCGCGAGGTCGGCGGTGTTCACTTCACCTGTTCCTGTGTCTGCACCGGCACGTGGTCGCGCGAGCCGTTGGCGCGGTTGTGCTCGTCGACAAACACCAGCTTGGGCTTGTGCGTGGCGACCTGGTCCTCGTGCACCTGTACGAAGGCCGCGATGATGAGCAGGTCGCCCGCCGAGGCGCGGCGCGCCGCCGAGCCGTTGACCGAAATCATGCCGCTGCCGCGCTCGCCCTTGATGGCGTAGGTGATGAAGCGTTCGCCGTTGTTGATGTTCCAGATGTGGATCTGTTCGTTCTCGGCGATGTTCGAGGCGTCCAGCAGGTCTTCGTCGATGGCGCAGGAGCCTTCGTAGTGCAGCTCGCACTGGGTCACGGCGACGCGGTGGATCTTGGACTTGAGCAGGGTGCGGAACATGGTGGGTGTCTCCGGGTTCGGTGAATGAGGTCAGCCGCCGACGATGGCCTGGAAGGTCAGCACGGTGTCGTTGGGCTGCAGGACGGTGGTGGCGCGTTGATCGCGCGGGACGAAGGCGCCGTTCACTGCGGTCGCGATGGTATCGGGGTCCATGCTCCGTTCGTCCAGCAGCTGGGCCAGCGTCAGGCCCTCGGGGCAGGGCAGGGTGAGGTCGTTGAAGGTCAGCATGTTGTGACGGAGGAGAAGCATTGCCGCAAGGCGTCTTCGACCAGCGCGGGCGCCAGCAGCCAGCCGTGGCGGTACAGGCCGTTGATGCGCAGCAGGCCGTCCTGGTGGTCGATGCGCGGCTCGTTGTCGGGCAGGGCTGGGCGCAGGTTGGTCTCCAGGTGCACGATGCGCGCCTCGGCCAGCTCGGGCAGCACGCTCTGGGCGGCCGCCATCAGCTCCACCGCGCTGCGCAGGCTCACCGACGAGCGGTCCTCGCTCTCGATCTCGCTGGCACCAATGACGATGTGGTCGCAGGGCCTGGGCACGATGTAGACGCGGTGGCGCGGGTGCAGCAGGCGCACCGGCCGGTGCAGCGGCACGCCGGGCGCCTGCAGCCAGACCACCTCGCCGCGCACGCCGCGCACGGGCAGCTCGGGCCGGGCACCCGTGCCGCGCACGTCGATGGCGAGGTCGAAGCGCTGCTCACTGCTGTCGTCCAGCGCGATGCGGCCCGCGCCCACCGACGCCACGGTGTGCCGCCAGCGCCAGCGCACGCGGGACGAGGCCGCGCACAGCGCGGGCAGCACCTGCAGCGGCAGGATCTGGCCCTCGCCCGGCAGCAGCCAGGCGTGCAGGCGCGGGTCGATGGCCGGTTCCAGCGCCGTCAGGGCGCCGCGGTCCAGCCGCTGCGGGGTCTGCGCGTGGCCGACCAGGTCGGGCGCCTGTGCCAGCCGCGCCAGCACGCGCTGGGCCGCGCCCAGGTCGCTGCCGTGCGCCACCAGCAGGCTGCCCAGGGTGCGCAGCTGCAGCGCCGGTTCCTCGCCGGTGCCGGGGCTGGTCGAGCAGCCGGTGCAGCTGCCGCAGGCGGCGGGCAGGGCGCCCGCACGCGGCGATCCTGCGCGGGCCAGGGCATCGGTGATCTCGCGCCACAGCGCCATGGAGCGCCAGCCCAGCGCGGCGATGGCGGGGCCGCTGTTGTCCAGCTCGGCCAGCGGGCTGAGCATGCCGGCCGCGGTGAAGGCCGCCGGCCCCTGGCCGTCGCTGCGGGCCTGCGGGCCATCGGCCGGGTCGAACACCGTCACCTCGTGGTGGGGCGACAGCCGCCAGGCGAGCAGCCGGCCCAGCAGGCCGGCGCCCGCGATACCGATGCGCGCCATGGCTCAGGCCTTGTTTTTCAATGAGTCGACGGGCACGTAGAACTCGCCGCCCACCGCCTTGAACTCTTCGCTCTTGCGCGCCATGCCATCGGCCAGGGCCTGCTCCTCGCTCAGGCCTTTGGCGGCCGCGTAGTCGCGCACGTCCTGCGTGATCTTCATGCTGCAGAACTTGGGCCCGCACATCGAGCAGAAATGGGCTTCCTTGGACGAGTCCTTGGGCAGCGTCTCGTCGTGGTAGGCCTCGGCGGTCTGCGGGTCCAGGCCGAGCGCGAACTGGTCGCGCCAGCGGAACTCGAAGCGTGCCTTGCTCATCGCGTCGTCGCGCGCGCGCTGGCCGGGGTGGCCCTTGGCCACGTCGGCGGCGTGGGCCGCGATCTTGTAGGCAATGATCCCCTGCTTGACGTCGTCGCGGTCCGGCAGGCCCAGGTGCTCCTTGGGCGTCACGTAGCAGAGCATGGCCGTGCCCATCCAGCCGATCATGGCGGCGCCGATGGCCGAGGCGATGTGGTCGTAGCCCGGCGCGATGTCGATGGTCAGCGGGCCCAGTGTGTAGAACGGCGCCTCGTGGCAGTGCTTGATCTGCTCGTCCATGTTGGCCTGGATCATGTGCATGGGCACGTGGCCGGGGCCTTCGATCATGGTTTGCACGTCGTGCTTCCAGGCGATCTGCGTCAGCTCGCCCAGGGTCTTGAGTTCGGCGAACTGCGCCTCGTCGTTGGCGTCCGCGCCCGAGCCGGGGCGCAGGCCGTCGCCCAGCGAGAAGGTCACGTCATACGCCTTCATGATTTCGCAGATCTCGTCGAAGTGCGTGTACAGGAAGTTTTCCTTGTGGTGCGTGATGCACCACTTGGCCAGGATGGAGCCACCACGGCTGACGATGCCGGTGCGACGCTTGGTGGTCAGGTGGATGAAGGGCAGGCGCACGCCGGCGTGGATGGTGAAGTAGTCGATGCCCTGTTCGGCCTGCTCGATCAGCGTGTCGCGGAAGATTTCCCAGGTGAGGTCTTCGGCCACGCCGCCCACCTTTTCCAGCGCCTGGTAGATCGGCACCGTGCCGATGGGCACGGGCGAGTTGCGCACGATCCAGTCGCGCGTGGTGTGGATGTTCTTGCCGGTGGACAGGTCCATCACCGTGTCGCCGCCCCAGCGGATGGACCACACGAGTTTTTCGACTTCTTCCTCGATGGACGAGGTGACGGCCGAGTTGCCGATGTTGGCGTTGATCTTCACTAGGAAGTTGCGGCCGATGATCATCGGCTCGACCTCGGGGTGGTTGATGTTGGCCGGGATCACCGCGCGGCCGCGCGCCACCTCGTCGCGCACGAACTCGGGCGTGATCACGTCGGGGATGCGCGCGCCCATGCCGTTGCCCTTCAGACGCGCCTCGCGCTCGGCGTCGCCGAGGTATTCCTTCATCCACTCGCGCTTGCCGTTCTCGCGGATGGCGATGTACTCCATCTCGGGCGTGACGATGCCTTTTCGCGCGTAGTGCATCTGCGTCACGTTGGCGCCGGCCTTGGCACGCAGCGGCTGGCGCTGCAGGCCAGCGGCCTCGGCACGCAGGGCTTCGATGCGCGCGTCCGCCACCTCGCCGTGTTTGCCGCCGTCGTCCAGTGCCACGCGGGCGCGGCCCTCATAGGCCTCGGTGTCGCCGCGCGCGGCCACCCACTCGCTGCGCACCGGCGCCAGGCCTCGGCGGATGTTGATGTCCGCGGCCGGGTCGGTGTAGGGGCCGGAGGTGTCGTAGACCGTGACGGTCTCGCCGTTGGTCAGCGCGATCTCGCGCATGGGCACCTGCACGCCGGGCTGTACGCCAGGCGCATAGACCTTGCGGGACTGGGGGAACGGCTCGCGCGTGAGCGTGAGCAGCTGCTGGAGCTTGTCGGGGGCGTTCATCGGGCGGTCTCCTGATTGAAAAAGCTGTTGCGAAAACGAACAGCTCCGGAGGACCGCCCGGAGGGACCATGGGTGTGGACGGATGCACCCCGTCCACGGGTCCTTCAAGGCAACGCTCTTCTTTCGCCGGTACTAGCCGGATCAAGTTCACGGGTTCGGTGTGTCACACCATCTCAGCGCCGGGCCTTGGCAGGCCCGTGCACCCCGGAGCAGGCGCGCAGTGTAGCGTGCTTCTTTGCGGGGCGCCAAATGTCCCTGCGACGGTCAGCGCTGCGCCCGCCGCCCGCGCCGGACCCGCTTGATGGCCTCGAACCAGAACACGCTCAGCAGGCCGAGTCCACCGGCCGCGGCGAGTTCGTGCCAGGGCAGCGGCGCGAAGCGCAGCACCGCCACGGCCCAGGGCACATACAGGGCGGCCAGCAGCAGCGCCAGGGCCAGCCCCACCACCACCCAGAGCGAACGGTTGGGCGTGCGCAGCGTGATCCAGAACGGCTCGGTGGCCGAACGGTTGGACAGGATCAGCGCCAGGTTGCCGATCACCAGGGTGGCGAAGGCGAAGGCGCGGGCCTCTTCCTCGGGCAGGCGCGGCGCGGCCCAGGCGAAGGCCCCCAGCACCGCCGCCAGAACGCCCATGCCCTGCAGCAGCGCCAGCCACAGGGTCACGCCGCCGAACAGCGGGGCGCTGGCATCGCGCGGAGGGCGCTGCATCAGGTCGCTCTCGGCCGGTTCGTTTTCAAACGCGACCGAGCAGGCCGGGTCGATGATGAGTTCGAGCAGCGCGATGTGCATGGGGAACAGCAGCGCCGGCCAGCCCAGCAGCACCGGCAGCAGCGCCATGCCGGCGATCGGAACGTGCACCGCCAGGATGTAGGACATGGCCTTGCGCAGGTTGTCGAAGATGCGCCGCCCCAGCCGCACCGCGCGCACGATGGCCGCGAAGTCGTCGTCCACCAGCACCAGTGAAGCCGCCTCGCGCGCCACGTCGGTGCCGCGCAGGCCCATGGCCACGCCCACGTGGGCGGCGCGCAGGGCGGGCGCGTCGTTCACACCGTCGCCCGTCATGGCCACGATGTCGCCGCGCGCCTTGAGCGCCTGCACGATGCGCAGTTTCTGTTCCGGCGCGATGCGCGCGCACACGCTGACGTGCGCCATGCGCGCCTGCAGCGCGGCATCGCTGAGCGAGGCCATCTCGTCGCCCGAGAGCACGTCGTCCGCGGTGAGCGATGTGGCCAGGCCGGCCTGCTGCGCGATGGTCAGCGCGGTGGTGGGGTAGTCGCCGGTGATCATGACCACGCGGATGCCCGCCGCACGGCACTCGGCAATCGCCGCCGGCACCTGCGGGCGCACCGGGTCGGCCAGGCCCAGCAGGCCGACGAAGCCGAAATCGAAGTCGTGTTCGTTCGCGGGCCAGTCCTCGCCCTCGAACCGGCCGCTGGCCACGGCCAGCACACGCAGGCCCTGTGCGGCCAGCCCGTCCACCACCGTGGCGATGTGCGCCCGCTGCGCCGCATCGAGGTGGCACAGGTCCATCACCGCTTCGGGGGCGCCCTTGGCGGCCACCGTCTGCGCGCCGCCGTCCGACGCCATCCACACATGCGACATGGCGCGCAGCGCCGGGCTCAGCGCATAGGTCTGCACCAGCCGCCAGTCGTGGTGCAGGTGCTCGGTGTCGGCGAGGAAGCGCGCGCCCAGCTGGTTGAAGGCCTTCTCCATCGGGTCGAAGGGCTCCACCACGCTCGCCAGGATCGAGTACTCCACCAGCGTGTGGAAGGCTTCTGGCAGGGGTGCGCTGCCCAGCGTGTCCAGCGCCAGTCGGTCCGGCAGCGCGGCGCCGCCCGCGGCCAGGTGGGTGACCGTCATGCGGTTGGCGGTCAGCGTGCCGGTCTTGTCGCTGCACAGCACCGTGGTGGCGCCCAGGGTTTCGATGGCGTTGATGCGCCGCGTGAGCACGCCTTCGCGCGACAGGCGGCGCGCGCCCAGCGCCGGGAACACGGTCATCACCACCGGGTATTCCTCGGGCAGCATCGCCATGGCCAGCGCGATGCCGGCCAGCGCGGCCTGCAGCCAGTCGCCCCGCAACAGGCCGTGCACCAGCACCAGGGTCAGGCTGAGCAGCAGCGCCAGCAGGGCCAGCCTGCGCACCAGCGCGGTGGTCTGCCGCTGCAGCGGGGATCGTTCGTTGTCCAGCGTGCCCAGCGCCAGGCCGATGCGCCCGATCTCGCTGCGCGCGCCCGTGGCCGTGACCCGGGCCAGCGCCTGCCCGCGCACTATCAGCGTGCCCGCATAGACAGAGGGCAGCTCGTCGCCGCCGGGGCGGTGGCCGGGGGTGGTGCCGTCGTGCGTGAGCGCAGCCACTTCGTCGGGCAGGGCGGCCCGTTTGGCCACGGGCACCGGCTCCCCCGTCAGCAGCGATTCGTCGGCCTGCACGCCATCCGCCGACAGCAGCAAGGCGTCGGCCGGCACGCGGTCGCCCTCGCTCAGCTGCAGCAGGTCGCCGCGCACCACGTCGCACCCCGCGATGCGCTGCGCCACGCCGTCGCGCACCACCAGCGCACGAGGGCTGGTCAGGTCGCGCAGTGCTTCGATGGCGCGCTCGGTCTTGCCCTCCTGGTACAGCGTCAGGCCCAGGGTGACGAGCACGAAGCCGAACAGGGTCAGCCCTTCCTGCAGGTCGCCAAAGCTCAGGTACAGCGTTCCGGCCGCGAGCAGCAGCAGGAACATGGGCTCTTTCGCCGTGTCCCGCGCAATCGACAGCAGGCTGCGGCGCTGACCGCCGGGCAGGGCGTTGGGGCCGTCTTCGGCCAGGCGCTGGGCGGCCGTGGCCGAGGAGAGGCCCTGGGCCGCACCGGCCAGCGTGTCCGGATCGGCGGGATGGGTGGTCGGTGAGGGCATGCCCGAGCGTAGCGCAGCAGGTCGGGGGCGCCCATCCACCGGCAGCACCTGCCTGCCAGGACCGTCACCACCGCGACTGCCGCGACAATCGTCGGCTTTGCCCGATCGCGCCACCGACCTGAACGCCATGCCCGCGCTTGCCCAAGTCCTGCCCTTCCTGCTCGCCGCCATCCTGCTCACCGCCACGCCGGGGCCGGACAACCTGATGGTGCTCAGTGTCGGCGCCTCGCGCGGGCGGCGACTGGGCATGGCGTTCGGCCTGGGCTGCGCCACCGGCTGCCTGAGCCACACGGTGCTGGCCGCGCTCGGCGTGTCGGCGGTGCTGGCCGCTTCACCGGTGGCTTTCACCGCGCTGCGCTGGCTGGGCGGGGCCTACCTGGTGTGGCTGGGCATCCACGCCCTGCACAGCCGGGGCGGCCTGGGCCTGCCGGCCGAGAGCGGCGCGCCCGCTGCCACCGACTCCGCGGCGCGGCAGTTCTTCAAGGGCATGCTGGCCAACGCCATCAACCCCAAGGTGGTGCTGTTCTTCCTGTCCTTCCTGCCGCAGTTCGTGGTGCCGGCCAACGGTGATGTGCCGCTGCAGATGGCCGTGCTGGGCCTGGTGTTCACGCTGCAGGCGGCGGTGCTGTTCGGCGCGCTGGGCTGGTTCGCAGGTGGCATCGGCCAGTGGCTGCAGCGCCGCCCGCGCGCCGGCCTGTGGCTGGACCGCGTGAGCGGCGTGGTGTTCGTGGGCCTGGGCCTGCGGATGGCGCTGTCGCGCTGAGGCGCTGAACGGCCTCAGGCGGGCCGGGCCATTGGCGGCTTGAACGTCTTGCGCGCCGCGGCCACCTTGGCACGCGCATGGCAGCCCAGTTCATGGTCGTTGACCAGGCCCATGGCCTGTATGAAGGCGTAGGCGGTGGTGGGGCCGACGAAGACCCAGCCGCGTTTCTTGAGGTCTTTGGCCATGGCGACCGAGGCCGCGTGGGTGGACGCGGTCTGTGGTGCCGCGAGCGTGGCCGGGTCGGGCTCGAAGCGCCAGAAGTAGGCGCCGAGCGAACCGAACTCCTTCACCAGCGCCTGCGCGCCGGCCGCGTTGCGGATGACGGCTTCGATCTTGCCGCGGTGGCGCACGATGCCTTCGTCCTGCAGCAGGCGCTCGACATCCGCCGGACCGAAGGCGGCGACCCGATCGAAGTCGAAGCCGAGGAAGGCGCGGCGGAAGTGTTCGCGCTTGCTGAGGATGGTGCGCCAGGACAGGCCCGACTGGAAGGCTTCGAGGCAGACCTTCTCGAACAGCCGCCGGTCGTCCGCCACGGGAAAGCCCCATTCGGCGTCGTGGTAGGCCGGGAACTCGGGGGCGCCGTTGCACCAGCGGCAGCGCGGCAGCTCGTCGGTGGCGTCGGTCTGCGGGGGGGCGGTCATGGGTGGGCCCTGGCGGCGGCACCCGACGGGGCGCCAGCGACCGCCAGTGTCTCACCGCGCACCGCCTGCGCCATCAGCGGCCACACGCTCTGGTGCGACTGCCGGAACCAGTCGAGGTGGCCGAGCTGGCGCAGGCCGTGGTCGCGCGGCCGCAGGCAGTGGGCCTGGCGCGGCGCGGCGGGCAGGGTGCGCAGGAGGTCGGCCACGGTGGCGGCGTTGGCGATGTCGTCGTCCTCGGCGTGCAGCACGGTCACGGGCGTGCGCACCTGGGCGTGGAAGTCCTGCTCGGGCCGGTGGCGCACGGCGTTGGTGGCGTAGCCGCCGCGGGCGCACCAGCGCGACCACTGCAGCGCCACGCCGGCCGGCAGGTTCTCGCCCAGGCCCAGCAGTGCGGTGGTGCCGTAGCCGGTGAGGCGGGTGCCCAGCGGCAGCACCAGCCGCATGCCGAAGTTGGCCTTCAGCCGGAAGCCGGGCCGCATGGCCTTGAACCAGCCGGTGGAGGCCGAGATGCCGACCAGCCGCGCGACGCGGTGGTGGTTGGGCAGCAGGCCGATCATCTGCCCGCCCGCGCTGTGGCCGACGATCACGGCCTGCGCGGCGCCGGTGCGCGCCAGCAGCCAGTCCAGCGCCGCCACCTGGTCCTGCTGGCCCCAGTCGGCCAGGGTGGCGCGGCAGTCTTTCAGGCGCCCGTGCAGCGAGAGGCCGATGCCCCGGTAGTCGAACACCAGCACGTCGTGGCCCTGCGTGGCCAGCCAGCGTGCGAAGCGCAGGTAGAAGTGCTGCCGCACGCCGGTGGCGGGCGAGATGAGCACCGGCAGGCCTTCCGGCGCACCGCCGCTGCGGGCGATGAAGTGGCCGTGCAGGCGCTGGCCGTCGGCGCAGGTGATGGGCACGGTGTCGTCGGTGGTCGGGTGTGGGGTGTTCATGGCGCGTCGGGCTCCTGGGCGGTCTGTTGCACGCGTTGCAGCCAGCGGGCCACGGTGGCCAGCTCGTCGGGGCTGAAGCCGGTGGTCAGCCGGCGGTTGATGCGCTGGATGGCCGAGCGCAGCAGCGGCAGCTGATCGCGCCCGGCGGGCAGCAGCCACACGCGCTGGGTGCGCGCGTCCTCAGGGCAGGTGGCGCGCTGTACCCAGCCCAGCGCCTCGGTGCGCTGCACCAGGCCGGTGGCGGCCGAGGGCGCGAGGTCCAGCGCCTGCGCGATCTCGCCCATGGTGCGGCCGTCGCTGTCCTGCAGCACGAACAGCAGACCGCCCTGCGCGGGCGAGGGTGCGTCGGCGTTGTCATGCGCCAGCCGCAGCTGTTCGGCGGCCACGAGCTGCTGCAGGCGGCGCTGCGCGGTGTTGAGCAGGAAGATGAGGCGGGGCGGTCTGGCGGGTGGCATGCGGTGTTAAATTTGTTTCGCATGCGAAATATATCTGCCCGATGACGCGGGCGCCAGCGCCGGCTGTCGCCACCGCGTCGGTCAGCCCTGCAGCCGGGGGGTGATGAGCGCCGCCAGCCAGTGCATGAACACCTGTACGCGCTGTGGCAGGTGGCGCCGGTGGGCGTAGACGATGGAGACTGGCAGGGGCGCGGCGCGCCACTTCGGCAGCACCTCCACCAGCCGCCCGGCCTGCAGGTGGGCGCGCATCCCGGCCTCCGGCACCTGGACGATGCCCAGGCCGGCCAGGGCGGCGGCCTCGTAGGCGGCGGTGGTGTTGACGGTGAGTGCGCCGTCCATGGCCAGGGTGTGCACCGTGCCGTCGGCGTCCACATGTTCAAAGCCGTCGGCCTTGTTGCCCAGTGTGGGCACGTAGTGCACCAGGCGGTGCCGGCCCAGGTCGGCCAGCTTGCGGGGCCTGCCGTGGGCCTGGAGGTAGGCGGGGCTGGCCAGGTTGACCATGCGGTAGGCGCCCAGCGGCCGGGCGATCAGGCTGGAGTCGGCCAGGTGGCCGACGCGCAGCACGCAGTCGAAGCCCTCGCGCACCAAGTCCACGCGGCGGTCCACCGACGAGAGCTCGATCTCCAGCGCCGGGTGCTCGGCCATGAAGCGCGGCAGCGCGGGAATGACCAGTTCGCGCGCCAGGGTCTGCGGCATGTCCACGCGCAGGCGCCCGCGCAGCGCGGCGGGCTCGGCCTGGAACAGGCCACGCAGCTCGTCGACGTCGGCCAGCAGGTCCAGCGCCCGTTCATAGACCACCTGACCGTCCTGCGTGAGCTGCACGCGCCGCGTGGTCCGGTGCAGCAGGCGCGTGCCCAGTTCGGCCTCGGCCTCGCGCACGGCGGCCGACACGCTGGTGCGTGGCAGGCCCAGCTGCTCGGCGGCGGCGCTGAAGCTGGCCAGTTCGGCCACGCGGGCAAAGATGCGCAGCGATTCGGTGAGGTGCATGGATCGGTTCGATTGGTCTGGATTTCTGCACAGTCTAGACAGATTGATCTGGTTTATTCATTTCATGTCGATCAATAGACTGCGGGCCCTGTACCACCCCCGCCTTGAAAGGACACCGACATGAACACCCGACCCATCGCCCTCGTCACCGGGGGCAGCCGCGGCCTCGGCCGCAACGCCGCCCTGCAGCTGGCCACCCGTGGCTTCGACCTGATCGTCACCTACCGCCAGGGCGCGGCCGACGCGCAGACCTTGGTTTCCGAGCTGCAGGTGCGCGGGGCGACCGCGGTGGCGCTGCCGCTGGACCTGGGCGACAGCAACGGTTTTGCCGCCTTCGCCGACGCGTTGCGCACCGCCCTGCGGACCCACTGGCAGCGCGAGACCTTCGACGCCCTGCTCAACAACGCCGGCAGCGGGGTGCACGCATCGTTCGCCGAAACAACCGAGGCGCAGTTCGACGAGATGCTGCGCGTGCACCTCAAGGGCAGCTTCTTCCTCACGCAAGCGCTGCTGCCGCTGATCGCCGACGGGGGCCGCATCCTCAACGTGTCCTCCGGGCTGGCGCGCTTCTCGCTGCCGGGCTATGCCGCCTACGCGGTCATGAAGGGCGGCGTCGAGGTGCTGACGCGCTACCTGGCGCTGGAGCTGGGGCCGCGCCGCATCACGGTCAACACGGTGGCACCGGGGGCGATCGAGACCGACTTCGGTGGCGGTGCGGTGCGCGACAACGCGCAGCTCAATGCCCTGATCGCCGGGCAGACCGCGCTGGGTCGCGTGGGCCGGCCGGACGACATCGGCCCGGTGATGGCGGCGCTGCTGTCGGACGGGCTGGGCTGGGTCAATGGCCAGCGCATCGAGGCCTCGGGCGGCATCCACCTCTGAAGCCCCGGCACCCCCGGTTCAGCGCGGGCCGGGGGGCGGCGCCAGCAGCGCCTGCTTCTCCTGCCAGACCTTTCGCACGAAGGGGTCGGCGATGGTGTAGACGCCGTGGCTGGGCCGGATGATGAGCTGGGCGCCGACCATCTTGTCGACGACCTTCTGCACCTGGGAGGCGTCCACCGCGCTGCCGATGCGCTCGCCGTAGAAGGTCAGCGACTCGGCACCGAACAGGCCCGAGACGCCCTGTTCGCCACCCGCGGCGATGCGCTCGAACACCGCCTTGCCGAGTTCGCCCAGGTCGTCGAAGGCCTTGAGGTCGGCGTCGGCCGCGGCGCCGGCCAGGGTGGCGCAGATGATGTGCCAGGCGGTGTCGGGGTCGGTGCCGCCCACCTGCTGCAGCTGGCGCAGCGCCTTGAGCAGCTCCTCCGGCCGGTGGCCCAGGGTCTGGAAGCCTTCCCAGGCGGCGTCCAGGCTGGGCAGGGTCAGGCCGGGCGCCGACGCGAGGCGGTCCAGCTGCCACTGCACGAAGTCCTTGCCGAGCACCTGGTAGGACGCCGAGAGCGCGCCCGCGAAGGGCTGCGCGCGCCGGCTCGTCATCTCGGCCAGCAGCGACTTGTGCGAGCCGGTGCCGATGAACAGGAAGCGACCGGGCGTGCCGGGCTTGGCGTTGACGGCGTCGCGCGCAGCCTTGAGCGCGTGCAGCAGGGCCTGGCCCTCGTCGGTGCCCAGGGTCTGCTGCACCTCGTCGATGATCAGCACCACGTTGGTCTTTGTCTTCGCGACCAGGGCCTCGAAGGCCTGGGCCAGCGTGCTGCCGCCGGGCTCGCCGATGCGGTCCAGCTCGATGTCCAGGCTGAGCCCCGCCGCGCTCAGGCGCAGGCCCCGCAGCCGCTTGAGCAGGGCCGAGCCCGGCGTCTGCAGCTGCAGCAGGGTCTGGCGCACCGCCTCGTGCACCAGGGCCGAAGGGCTCTTGGCCGGGTCGGCCCAGAGGTCCACGTAGATCACCAGCGCGCCGCGGGACTCCAGCGCGGGGATCAGGTCCTGGCGCAGGAAGGTGGTCTTGCCCACCCGGCGGATGCCCGAGAGGAACACGCCCGAGCGGGTGCTCTCGTCCAGCGGGCCGGGGTTGAGCAGCTGCTCGGCCATCTGGCCGGCGTAGAGGTCGCGGTGGAAGAGGCTGTCGGTGCTCATTGCCGGATATTAGTGGATTCGGATAATTATCTGAAACAGATAAAACAGGATGAACCACTCAGAGCGGCATCGGCGCCGGTCCTGCGCTGAAGGGGCCGAGCCAGGCCCGCAGGTAGGGCAGCAGCCGGTCCTTCATGGGCTTGTGCTGGTGCAGGGCGCAGAAGTGCAGTGCCAGGGTCTGCACCACCAGGGCCTGCAGCCCCTCGACCAGCAGCTCCACCGACACGTCGCGGCGGAAGTCGCCGGTCGCCAGCCAGGGGCCCCAGACCTGGCCCATGCGCTCGAAGGTGGTGGCGATGGGGCCGATCTCTTCCATCGCCGCGGCGCCCGAGCGGCGCAGGATCACGTCGAACACGTAACGCTCCGACGCCATCAGCTCCAGCAGCGGCATCAGGCGCCTGGCCAGCTGTTCGGCGTTGCGGGGCGGGGCGGCGGCGGACATGCGGTCGAGCTGGGCATTGATGCGCTCGCCGATGAGCAGGTCCATCAGTTCGTCCTTGTCGTTGAAGTGGGCGAAGAAGGTGCCCTTGGCCACCCCGGCGCGCTGCACGACCTCGTCGATCCGCAAGGCCTCGAAGCCTTTTTCGGTCACCAGGGCCTGGGCAACCTCGGTGAGGCGGGCCCGCGTTTCAAGGGTTCTCTGCTGGACGGCTTTGCGCATGGCGGCACTGTGCCGCAGGTGTTGACCACAGTCAAATTTAAATTGACCACGGTCAATAGTTGTGCTTGAATTTGACCATAGTCATTTTCAAAGGAGATCACCCATGACCCGCATCCTGGTTCTCGACGGCCATCCGGCGCCAGCCTCCCTCTGCCGCTCGCTCGCGCAGCGCTACGCCGACGCGGCGCGCGAGGCCGGGCACGAGCTGCGGGTCGTCCACCTGCACGACCTGGACTTCGACGCCGACTTCGGTCTGGCGGGCTACGGGACCACCAAGCCGCTGGAGCCATCGCTGCAGAAGTTCCAGGACGACCTGGCGTGGTGCGGCCACTTCGTGCTGTTCACGCCGATGTGGTGGGGCGGCCTGCCGGCCCGACTCAAGGGCCTGTTCGACCGCTCGCTGCTGCCGGGCCAGGCCTTCGACACGCGCAACCCGAGCTGGACCGGCATGCCCCGGCCGCTGCTGACGGGGCGCAGCGCGCGGGTGGTGGTGACGTCCGACACGCCGTCGCTGTTCCTGCGCCTGCTCTACCGCAACGCGCTGGTCTGGCAGCTGCGCGGGCAGATCCTGCACTTCGTCGGTTTGCGGCCCGCGCGCTTCACGCTGTTCGCGCCGGCCAGCCATGCGAAGCCGGGCCGGGTGCAGCGCTGGCTGGAGGCGGTGGGGCAGTTGGGCGCGCGCGGGGCCTGAGGCTCGGCGGCTTCAGTCTGCTTCCTGCCGCAGCCGCTCGATCATGAAATCGGCGGCGTCCAGAATGTGGCGGCGCGCCAGGCGTTCGGCGGTGTCGCCATCACCGGCTGCCACCGCGGCCAGCAGGGCTTCGTGCTGGTCCCAGATGTCGCGCGGCTTGTCGTCGCGCATCAGCACCTCGCCCATCACGCGCTGGGTCTGCGTCCAGTGCGTTTCCATCGAGGGGGCCACCAGCGGGTTGCCCGAGAGCGCGTAGATGACACCGTGGAAGGCCATGTCGGCGGCAATCATCTCGGTGTAGGACCCGCTGGCCACCGCCTGTCGGCCGGCGCGGATCAGCGCCGGCCCCTGCCGGGCCGCCGCCCTGGCGTTGCGCTCGGCGGCGTTCCGGAAGGCCAGGCCTTCGATGACGGCGCGCACCTCGTACATGTGGCGCACGTGGTCCAGGTCCAGCGGTGCCACCTGCAGGCCGCGGCCGGGCGCGTCGATCAGAACGCCCTCCTTGCGCAGCAGGGTCAGCGCCTGCTGCACCGGCTGGCGCGAAATGCCGAGCTGGTGCGCCAGCTGCTCCTGGATGATGCGTTCGCCATGGCGCAGCTGGCCCGAGGCAATGCTGGAGAGGATCGAACGGTGGACTTGTTCGACCAGGCTGGGCGCAGACTGCAGCGGCTTCATGGGCCCAATGGTAGTGGTCGCCGGACGCCTGGCTATCAGGCCCCTGCGCGCCAGCGCCGTTCGGCCTCGTCCCAGGCGCCCAGCGCCTGCAGGTCGGGCACCCAGGCCAGACCGCTCTTGGCGTCCGACGATGCCGCTTCGGGCGTGACCACGACGTCCAGCAAGGCCGGGCGGCCGGCGCGCAACTCGGCCAGGGCGCGGGCGATCGCGCCGTCCAGGTCCTCGGCCTTCTCCACCCGTTCCCCGTGCATGTGGAAGGCGCGCGCCATGGCGGCGTGGTCGGCGAACTGCAGGTGGGTGCCGACCACCTTGCCGTGCGTCTCCTGCTGGTCGCGCACCTCGATGGCCCAGGACCCGTTGTTGGCCACGACGATGAGCACCGGCGCCTTCTGCCGCACGGCGGTGTCGATCTCCATGGCGTTGAAGCCGAAGGCGCCGTCGCCGGTGGCCACCACCACGGTGCGGCCCGGGCAGGCCAGGCTGGCTGCGATGCCGAAGGGTGTGCCGACGCCGATGCAGCCCAGCGAGCCGGGGTCGAGATAGGTGCTGGCGGGCAGGCCGACGCGCGCGAACGAGAGGAAGTCGCCGCCGTCGGCCACCACGATGGCGTCAGGTGGCAGGGCCTGGCGCAGCGCAGCCAGCACGCGGTTGGGGTGCAGGCGGCCGTCGCGGCCGCTGGGCGCGTCCTTCATGGACTGCTCCAGCTTGGCCGAACGCTGGCGGTGCTGCTCGCGCAGGCCGGCCAGCCAGGCACCGTCGCTGGCGGGTGCGGTGGCGGGCGCGGCGTCCACGATGGCCTGCAGCGCCAGCCCGCAATCGCCCAGCACCTCGACCGCACCGCGCCGGTTGTCGCGCAGTTCGGCGGCGGTGTCGGCAATGCGCAGGAACCTGGCGTCGCCAAAGACGGCGGGGGAACCGAACGCGAGCTGGAAGTCCAGCCGGCGGCCGACGGTGATCACCAGGTCCGCCTGGCCCATGACCGCGCCGCGCATTGCAGCGACCACGCTGGGGTGGTCGTCGGGCACCAGGCCCTTGCTCTCGCCGGTGTCGAGGTAGGCCGCGCCGAACTTCTCCAGCAATGCACACAGGGCGGGGCCGGCGCCGCGCGCGCCGCGGCCCGAGATGAACAGCGGGCGTTTTGCTGCCCACAGCAGGTCCACCGCCGCCTGCACCGCCTGCGGGTGCGGCGGTGCGGGCAGGGCGGCGGGCGGTGCGAACACCTCGGGCAGCTGCATGCGCACCGCCACGTCGGCGCGCAGCGTGTCGATGGGAAAGTCGAGGTAGACCGGGCCGGGTTCGCCGCCTTCGCCCAGCGCACGGGCGGCGGCCTCGGCCAGTTCCTGCGGCACCAGGTCGGAGTGGCGCACGGTGCGGGCGTAGCGGGTGAGGCTGCGCACCAGTTCGGTGTGCACGATGTCCTGCAGCGCGCCGCGGTTTTCCTGCGGCGTGGGCGGCAGGCCCGAGAGCATCAGCACCGAGGCCTTGGCCACGTGGGCGTTGGCGATGCCGGTCATGGCATTGGTGACGCCCGGACCTGCGGTGACCAGGGCCACGCCGAGCCCGCCGGTGAGCTGCGCCTCGGCGTGCGCCATGTAGACGGCGGCGCGCTCGTCGCGCACGTCCACGAGGCGGATGCCCTCGGCGTCCAGCCGCATCCAGATCGGCATGATGTGCCCGCCGCAGAGGGCGTAGACGCGGCGCACGCCGCGCGCCTTGAGGAACCGTGCGATGACGGCGGCGGCGGACTGCTCGCCGATCGGGGGTGGGGCCATGTTTGTCTCCGGGGGGATTGACGAAATTGAATTCTGAATTCAGAGTTCAAATAAATCAAGCCAGGATTCACCCGGAATCGCCCCCAGCCATCACCCAGGAGACAGCCCATGGGCCCTTTGCTCACCATCGCCGACGCCGTGGCCACGCACGCCCGGCTCACCCCGGACAAGCTCGCGGTGCGCGACTCGCGGCGCCGACTGACCTATGCCGAGTGGGACGCGCGCGCCTCGCGGCTGGCGGCCGGCCTGCTGGGGCTGGGCCTGGCCCCGGGCGACCGCGTGGGCCTGATCGCGCACAACCGGCTGGAGTGGATGGAGATGTACGCTGGCATGGCGCGCGCCGGGCTGGTGGTGGTGCCGCTGAACTTCCGCCTGACCGGGCCGGAGATGGCCTACATCCTGGACCATGCCGAGGTGGGCGCGGTGATCGCGGGCCCCAACTTCTGCGCCACGCTGGACGGCATCCGCGGCGAACTGGCGGTGCCAGCCGACCGCTACGTGGTGCTGGGCGACGAGTCCCCCGCGGGCTGGACGGCCTACGAGGCGCTGCTGGCCGGCGCGCGCACGGACACGGTGTTTCCGTTGGTGGCGCCGGAGGACATGTGTGCGCTCATGTACACCTCGGGCACCACCGGCCGGCCCAAGGGCGCGATCCGTGCACACGCGGGCAGCACGCTGATCGCGCTGGCCACGGCGCTGGAAATGGGCTTCACCCGCGACGACACCGCGCTGCTGGTGATGCCGCTGTGCCACGCCAACTCGCTGTACTTCGGCACCACCTTCGTGCACCTGGGCGCGACCATCGTGATCGACGACCGGCCCAGCTTCGACGCCGAAGCGGTGCTGAAGACACTGGCACAGGACCGCGTGACCTTCACCTCGCTGGTGCCCACGCACTACATCATGATGATGGCCCTGCCCGACGCGGTGAAACAGGCCTGCGACCTGAGCGCCGTGGGCAAGCTGATGATCTCCTCGGCCCCGGCGCGGCCCGAGACCAAGCGCGGGATCATGAAGCTGTTTCCCAACGGCAAGCTCTACGAGCTGTACGGCTCGACCGAGGCCGGCTGGGTCACGCTGCTGCGGCCCGACGAGCAACTGAGCAAGCTCGGTTCGGTGGGGCGCGAATGGGCGGGCAGCGGGGCTATCCGGCTGCTCGACCACGAACGCAACGAGGTGCCGGACGGCGAGGTGGGCGAGCTGTTCTCGCGCACCGCCTATGTGTTCGACGGCTACTGGCGCAACCCCGAGAAGACCGCCGAGGCGATGGACGGCCACTGGTGTTCGGTGGGCGACATGGCGCGGCGCGACGAGCAGGGCTACATCTGGCTGGTGGACCGCAAGAGCAACATGATCATCAGCGGCGGCGAGAACGTGTACCCGTCGGAGGTGGAGGCCGTGATCGGTCAGCACCCGGCGGTGCGCGACGTGGCGGTGGTGGGCGTGCCGCACGACAAATGGGGCGAGACGCCGCTGGCGGTGGTGGTGCTGCACCAGGGGGCGGAGGCGACCGAGGCGGTGCTGCGCGACTGGTGCCGCGAAAGACTGGCGGGTTTCAAGTGCCCGTCGCGCATCGTCTTCGTTCAGGAGGACGAGATGCCGCGCACCGCCACCGGCAAGGTGCTGCACCGCATCCTGCGTCAGCGCTTCCTGCCCGCCTGAGGCTTCTCCGATCCGACCGCCCACTGCGCCGCGCTCCCCAGCAGGTGCTCACGGAACACCTGCGCGATGGGCGACAGCTGCTTGGCGCGCGGGTGCACCAAGTGCCACTGTGAGCGGATCGGAAACCCGCTGACCGGCAGCAGCACCAGGTCGCGGCCGATCTCCTCGGCCTTGAGCGCGTGGCGCGAGACGATGCCCACGCCCAGGTGGCCGGCCACGGCTTCCTTCAGCGCCTCGTTGCTGCCCAGCTCCAGCGTGAGCGCGGGTGCGAAGCCGGCCGCGGCGAAGTGCCGCTCGGTCGCCAGCCGGGTGCCCGAGCCGCGTTCGCGCAGGATGAAACGTTCACCCGCCAGCGACGGCAGCGCCACGCGCTGGCGCTGCGCGAGCGGGTGGCTGGCGGGCGCGATCAGGTGCAGCGGGTTGTCCAGGAACACCTGGTCCTGCAGGTCGATGTCGGCCGGTGGCTGGGACATGACGTAGAGGTCGTCGCGGTTCTCGCGCAGGCGCTGCACCACACCGTCGCGGTTGAGCACCTCCAGCGCGATGTCGATGCTCGGGTGCTGTTCGCAGAAGCCACCAAGCAGGCGCGGCACGAAGTACTTGGCGGTGCTGACCACGGCCACGCTCAGGCGCCCGCGGGTCAGGCCCTTCATGGCGCTGACCTGCTGGCCGAAACGTTCCCATTCGCCGGCGATGGCGCGCGCGCTCTGGGCCAGCTCGCGGCCCGCTTCGGTGAGAAAGACCTTGCGGCCGATCACCTCGTACAGCGGCAGGCCGATGGACTCGGTGACTTCGCGCAGCTGCATGGACGCGGTCGGCTGCGTCACGTGCAGGGCGCGCGCGGCGGCGCTGACGCTGCCGGTGTCGGCCAGCGCCAGGAACAGGCGCATCTGGCGGAAGGTGATGTTCATAGATTTTTATCTATGTTGTGGCGCACAAAAATCGATTTTACTTAATGCATGCCGGTCGCCACAATCCGCGCCCAACCAAGGAACATCCCATGAACCTGCACAACCTGGTCGATCCGGCCATCCTGTTTTTTGTGGTCGGCGTGCTGGCCGGCCTGGTCCGCTCGAACCTCGAAATCCCGCCGGCCATTTCCCGCTTTCTCTCGATGTACCTGCTCATGGCGCTCGGCCTCAAGGGCGGGTTCGCGCTTGCGGCCTCGGGCCTGAATGCGCAGGTGGTGGCGGGGCTGGGCATCGCCGTGGTGCTGGCGGTGGTGGTGCCGCTGATCGGCTACACGCTGCTGCGGCGCTGGGTCTCGGGCTTTGACGCGGCGGCGCTGGCCGCCACCTACGGCTCGGTCAGCGCGGTGACCTTCATCACCGCCACCGGCCACCTGGACAAGATCGGTCTGCCCTACGGCGGACACATGGCCGCGGCCATGGCGCTGATGGAGTCGCCCGCCATCGTGCTCGCGGTGCTGATAGCCAACCGCCTGCGCCAGCAGCAGACGGCGCCGGCCGGAGTCGTGCTGGGCGGCGGTGCGGCGGTGCTGGGCGGGCCCCCTGGGGGAGGCGTGTCCACCGACTGGCGCAAGCTGCTGCACGAATCTTTCACCGACGGCTCGCAGCTGCTGCTGATCGGCGCCATGGTGGTGGGCCTGATGACCGGCGAGGCCGGGCGCGAGGCCATGCAGCCCTTCTCGGGCGACCTGTTCAAGGGCATGCTGGCCTTCTTCCTGCTCGACATGGGCCTGATGGCCGCGCGCAACCTGCCGGGCCTGCGCGGGCGTTCGCCGGTGCTGCTGGCCTACGGCGTGCTGGCGCCGCTGCTGCACGCCTCGCTGGCCTGGGCCCTGGCGCGCACCGCCGGCCTGCCCGCGGGCGACACCGCGCTGCTGATGACGCTGGCGGCCAGCGCGTCCTACATCGCGGTGCCGGCGGTGGTGCGCTACGCGATACCGGAGGCCAACCCGTCGCTGTACTTCGGCCTGTCGCTGGGGCTGACCTTCCCGCTCAACCTGCTGCTGGGCATTCCGCTGTACACGCACCTGGCCATGACGCTGCCCTGAACGCAGGGGCGGGCCGCATGGCGTGTTGTCCTACACGCGCATGCGGCGCTTTCCGATGGGGCCCGAGGGGGCAAAAAACCAGAATGGCTTCACTCGGCAGGGAAGAGGACCGACCCGCCAGAGTCCTTCCAACCACGCTCCACGGAGCTTCGAGAAAAGGAACCCCTCATGAACAAGCGCAACCTCCCCCGCATGCTGCTGCTGGCCGCCACGGTCAGCCTGGCCTCTGCCGCCGGTGCCCAGACGGTCGACAACTGGACCAATGGCGACGGCTCGCTCGCCTGGCGCAACGGCACGAACGAGCTGTGCTGGCGCAACAGCAACTGGACGCCGGCCACCGCCCACCCGGACTGCGACGGCGCCATCAAGCCGCCGCCTCCGCCCGCCCCCGTGGCGCAGGCGCCTGTCCCGGCACCGGTGCCCGTGCCAGCACCCGCACCGGCGCCCGCTCCCGCGCCAGCCCCGGTGCAAGCGATGACGCTGCAAGCCGAGACCCTGTTCGATTTCGACAAGGCGGTGCTCAAGCCGGCCGGCAAGGCCGCGCTCGACGGCCTCGTGGCAGAGCTCTCGAAGGTGAACGTCGAAACCATCATCGCCGTGGGCCACACCGACGCCACCGGCACCGAGGCCTACAACCAGTCGCTGTCCGTGCGCCGCGTCGGCGCGGTCAAGGCCTACCTGGTGAGCAAGGGCGTGCCGAGCGAGCAGATCAAGACCGAAGGCCGCGGCGAGTCGCAGCCGGTGGCGTCCAACCAGACCCGCGAGGGCCGCGCCCAGAACCGCCGCGTGGAGATCGAGGTGGTGGGCACGCAGAAGCCCTGAGGACGGGAGCCGGGGCTGACCGTGTGGTCAGGCCTCGGCGCGCAGCGTGAAGCAGAAGCGCGCGCCCTGGCCGGGCGCCGCCTGCACCGTGATGCGGCCGCCGTGCCGGTCCACGATGCGGCGCACCGTGGCCAGGCCCACCCCGGTGCCCTGGAATTCGCTGGGGTGGTGCAGGCGCTGGAAGGGTTCGAACAGGTGGCCGGCCTTGGCCATGTCGAAGCCAGCGCCGTTGTCGCACACACAGAAGCCGCTCAGGCCATCGACCGTGTCCCTGCAGAAGCGGATGTGCGCCTGGGGTGTCCGGGCGCTGTACTTCCAGGCGTTGTCCAGCAGGTTGACCAGCAGGGCCTCGGCCAGGGCCGCGTCGCAGTCGGCCACGAGGCCGGGTTCCACCTCCACCACCACCTGGCGCGCCGGTTCGGCCGCGGCCAGCTCGGCCAGGCGCCGCGTGGCGATGGTCGACAGGTCGACGCGGGTGCGGTCCAGCGGCTTGTTGGTGTGGTGCGAGAGGGCCAGCAGGCCCTCGATGAGTTCGCCCATGCGGCGCGTGCCATCCTGGATGCGGAGCAGGTGCTGGCGCCCCTCGTCCCCCAGCAGACCCGCAAACTCGTCCATCAGGATCTGCACGAATCCGTTGACCGTTCGCAGCGGCGCGCGCAGGTCGTGGGTGACGGCGGCGGCGAAGGCGTTGAGCTCCCGGTTGGCTGCGCTCAGCTCGGCCGTGCGTTCGACGACGCGCTGCTCCAGTTCGGTGTTGAGGCGGCGGATTTCCTGCGTCGCGCGTTCGCGCTCGGTCAGGTCCTGCACATAGGACACGCGGCGCACGGGGCGGCCGTCGGCGTCGCGCAGCACCGTGAGGTCGATCAGCACCGGGAAGATGCGGCCATCGCGTGTGATGTGCTCGGTTTCGAAGACGATGTGGTCGTCCACATACGCCTGCTCCAGTGCGTCCCTCAGGCCGGGCAGGGCGCGCTCGGGGTACAGGCTGGCGACCGGCAGGCCGTTCAGCTCCCGGGCGGTGTAGCCCCGCTGCTGCGCGAAGGCCGGATTGGCCGAAATGAGGGTTTCGGTCCGCACATCGGAGATCAGCAGCCCGACTTCGCTGTGTTCAAAGGCCTCGGCCCACAGGCGCAGGCCGGCCTCGGCCTTGCGGCGTTCGGTCAGGTCCTGGAACGACACGAGCATGCCGTCGGGCAGGGCAATGCCGCCGGATTCGGCGATGCAGGTGCTGCCGTCATAGCAGCGCAACTCGTATTCGGCGGTGGGCAGCGCCATGGGCGTCTTGCCAACGTGTGGCAACGCGTTCCGCCAGCGTTCGCGGGCCGCTTCCCGGGCCGGCCCCTCCGGGAAGGCCTGCACGAACCACTGGTCCACATGGGGCACGTGGCGGATGTCGTAGCCGAGCAGCTGTGTGAAGCGGGCATTGAGCAACAGCACCTGGCCGTCCGAAGCCACAAAGGCCATCGCCACCGGCGCATGGTCGAACAGCATCTGGAAGCGCTCGCGGCTTTCGCCCAGCGCGTTCACCAGGCGGGCCATCGAGCGGGCGAAAACCGCCACCTCGCCGCCGCCTTCCACCTCCGGCAGGCTCACCAGAGGGCGGTTCACGTCCAGGTCGGCCACCGCCTGGCTCAGGCGCTCCATGGGGCGCAGCTTGCGGCCCATGGCCCACCAGGTGATCCAGGAGAACAGCAGCGCGGACACCAGGCCCACGGCCAGCGCCCGCCCGCCCAGGCGCCGTGCGTCGGCGAAGGCGGTGGCTTCGTCCAGCCGCACCAGCACCGTCCACCCCAGGCCGGGGTAGGGGTGGGTGCCCAGGGCCGGCGCGGCGGCGGTGAGGTAGCGCCGGCCGTCGGGCCAGGTCTCGATCGCGGTGCCCACCCGGCCGGCTTTCGAACCGGTGAACACCGTGAGCGACGACAGTTTGGTCGCGTCGCGGGCGGGCAGCGTGGGGCTGCCCACGATGACTTCGCCGTCCCGGTTGACCAGCAGCATCTCCAGCCCTGGCACGTCCAGCTGGTCCAGCAGCTGGTGGCGCAACTGGTAGGCCCAGTCCAGGCTGAGGTGGGTGGCGAGCACGCCGATGAACTGGCCCTGGCGGTCGAGCAGGGGCAGCGAAATGTCCATCAGCCGCAGCGGCAGCTCGTCCAGCTCGGGCGGGGGCAGCAGCTTGCCCAGCAGCACGGCGTCGTGGATGTCTTCCTGGTGCAGGCGCTGCCGGCCGCCGATGAACCACGAGCGCTGCGACACATCCGCGCCGTTGATGCGCGGTTCTGTGCTGGCCAGAATGCGGCCCTGCGTGTCGGTGATGCCGATCCAGGCGTAGAAGGGATAGATGGCTTTCTTGGTCAGGAGCAGGGCCTGCTTGTCCTGCGCCGCCCGTTGCGGGTCGCGCAGGCGCTCAAGGCTGGCAATGAAGCGCAGCTCGGTGGTGCGCGCGTGCATGTCCTGGTCGAGCTGCGAGGCCATGCGGGTGACCAGGATGCGCTGCAGCCGGAACTGGTCGGCTTCGATCTGCTGCCGCACCAGGTGCGTGGTGAGCAGCACATAGCCCACCGCGCCGGCCACGGCCAGGCCACCGATGAGCAGCACCAGCTGCAGCCGAAGACTGTTGCGCAGACCAGAAGACACGTTGATGCGGTGAGGGCGGAGGCTCCGCCGCGGTGATCGGAGAAGGGCTTGTAACCCGGGAGGGGCCGTTGTACAAGATCCTGCCCGGCGCTCCCCGAATGCCCTTGTCAGAATTGACGGTGCGCGATGGATGTCGTCAGCGGAGCGTGGCGGCTTCCACCAGTTTCACCACCGCCCACAGCACCCGGTTGGCGGGGGTGGGCACGCCCAGGGCCTCGCCGCGGCGCACGACGTGGCCGTTGAGGTGGTCGATCTCGCTGGGCTTGCCGCGCATCAGGTCCTGCGCGGTGGACGAATACTGGCTGGGCATGGTCTCGGCGATGCGGCGCACGGCGGCGTCCACGTCGCCGGGCAAGGTCACGCCGTCGGCTGCGGCCACCGCGCGGCACTCGGCCACCACGTCGCGCATGGTGTCCTTCACCCCGGGCTGCTGCACCAGTTCGCCATAGGCGATGCGCCCCACGGCCGAGAGGGCGTTGTAGGCGCAGTTGAGGATGAGCTTGGCCCAGAGCGCGCCGCGCACGTTGTCGCTGATCTCGGTGGGCACGCCTGCGGCGGCCAGCGCCTGTGCCACCCGTTCGCTGGCCGGTGAGGGTTCGATGACCAGTTCGCCGCGCCCGTGGTGGCGCAGGTGGCCGGGGCCGGCCATCTCGGTGGCCACATAGACCACGGCGGCGGCCACCTGCACGCCGGTCAGCACGGCGCGCAGGCGTTCGGCGTTGTCCACGCCGTTCTGCAGGCACAGCACCAGGGCACCGGGCTTCAGGTGCTCGCGCATCTGCGCGCCCGCCGTTTCCGTGTCGGGCGACTTGACCGCGAACAGCACCAGGTCGGCGCCGGCCACCGCCGATGCCTCGGTGCTGGCGTGCAGCTTCACCGTCTCGTCGAAGGCCAGGGTCTGCATGCGCAGGCCTTGCGCCTCGAACACCTGCACGTGCTGCGGCCGGCCGATGAGCGTGACGCGGTGGCCGGCGCGCGCGAGCATGCCGCCGTAGAAGCAGCCGACGGCACCGGCACCGAGCACGGCGACCTGGAGCGGTGCGGTCGGCGTGCTCATGGTCAGATCGCGAGCAGTTTGCAGATGGCCGCGATGTGGGCCGGCGTCGGCTTCTCGGGCGGCATCTCGTCCTCGGCCGCGCTGGCGTCTTCGTGCGCCTGGATGGCCGCGACCAGCGCGTACTGGTTGTCCCAGGTCAGGGTCTTGCCCTCGGGGCACATGTCGCGCAGGGTGCCGAACCAGTAGTAGCCGTCCTTGCCGCCAAAGAGCTGGTCGATGCCGGCCGCGTCGCCGGACTTGAGGCCGGCGCCGCTGAGGATGAGCTTGAGCTTGTGGTGGGAGACGGCGTAGTGCATGAAAGTGGCCAGAAAGAGGGGGAGGGCCGGGATTGTACGGAGGGCCGCCGGGTGGACGGCTGGCATCGGCCTTGCTACAACGGAAACGGGTGTCGGCAGCGGCCACCCGCCGCTGCCGCCGGTTCGCCCGCCACGGGCTTTCACCACAGGACCTGTCCATGTCCGCAGACGCTTCCCAGCCTTCCGGCGAGGCCCCGGCCTCGGCCCAGACGCCGCACCCGCGCCACATCCGGCTCACCTCGCACTCGGGCGGTTTCGGTGCCCTGCCGATCGTCTGGGGCGCGGCCACGGCGCGCGAGCGCGGCCCGGTGGTGGGCACCACCACCAACCGCGCGCACCGCAACGTCATCGGCACGCACAGCGGCAGCTACAGCGTCTACCGTGCGCTGGCGGTGGCGGCCGGCGCGCTCAAGCGCGAGCACAAGGCCGACCTGACCAACACCGCGCCCACCGACGTGATCGGCCCCTACCCGCAGTGGGCCGATCCGACCAAGATCGTCAGCCTGGACCCCTGGGGCGCCGAGGTGGCCGACGTGTACGCGCAGGAGCTGGCCGCGGGCTACGACATCCGCCCGACCATTGCCGTGACCAAGGCCCATGTGCTGCTGCCCGAAGTGATCGACGCCGTGCAGAAGGGGCGTCTGAAGCCGGATGGCCAGCTGCTGACCGCGGGCGGTGCGGCAGTGGTGACCAAGGTGGCGGTCGAGCCGGTGTGGTACCTGCCGGGTGTGGCGAAGCGCTTCGGCTGCAGCGAGGCGGATTTGCGCCGCGTGCTGTTCGAAGAAACCGGCGGCATGTACCCGGAGCTGGTCACGCGCTCCGACCTTGAAGTTTTCCTGCCGCCGATTGGCGGGCAGACGCTCTACATCTTCGGCCACCCGCGCGACCTGGCCAATCCCGCCGTCACGCTGACCGCGCGTGTGCACGACGAGTGCAATGGATCGGATGTGTTCGGCTCCGACATCTGCACCTGCCGGCCTTACCTGACGCACGCCATCGAAGAGTGCATCCAGGGCGCGCAGCGCGGCGGCGTGGGCCTGGTGGCCTATTCGCGCAAGGAGGGCCGGGCGCTGGGCGAGGTGACCAAGTTCCTCGTGTACAACGCGCGCAAGCGGCAGGTGGGCGGCGACACGGCCGACCAGTACTTCGCGCGCACCGAGTGCGTGGCCGGCGTGCAGGACATGCGCTTCCAGGAGCTCATGCCCGACGTGCTGCACTGGCTGGGCATCACCAAGATCCACCGGCTGGTGTCGATGAGCAACATGAAGTACGACGCCATCACCGGCTCGGGCATCGAGGTGGGCGAGCGCGTCAACATCCCGGACGAGCTGATCCCCGCCGACGCGCGCGTGGAGATGGACGCCAAGATGGCGGCCGGCTACTTCACGCCGGGTGTGGTGCCCGACGCCGAGGAGCTGAAGAAGGCCAAGGGCCGGGGACTGGGGGCATGAGCGCCGCCCGCCTGCTGCGGTCGACGACGGCCGTCCGCACCCGCGCGCGCCAGCTGCTGGCCCGCGCGCGTGAAGGCGCCTCCGAGTACTTTGTGGTGAGCGGCACTGCGCTGGCCGGCGCTGCGCGCACCGTGGCCCAACTCACGCGCGAGCGCTACCCCGACGGCCGCATCCCGTACCACAGCCGCTGGCGCCATTTCGAGGCCGGTGGCGTGGACCGGCGTGCCCTGCTGGACGCCGCGCTGGGCGACGTGGAAGCGGCCACGCGGGCGCGTGCGCAGATCGATCTGGTGGTGGTGAGCGTGCTGCTGGACGCGGGCGCGGGCGCCGACTGGTCGTACCGGGAAGCCGCCAGCGGCCAGCGCTTCGCGCGCTCCGAAGGCCTGGGCGTGGCGAGCTTCCATGCCTTCCTGGCCGGCCTGTTCTCCAGCGACCCGCAGCGGCCGCTGCGGGTGGACGCGGCCGGTCTGAGCGCCGTGACGGCCGACCGGCTGGCCACCGCCTTCCAGGTGGGCGGTGGCAACCCGCTGGTGGGACTGGAGGGGCGCGCCGCGCTGTTGCGCCGGCTGGGCGAGGCGCTGGCCGCGCAGCCGGCGGTGTTCGGTGCCCAGGGCCGGCCCGGTGGCCTGTTCGATGCACTGACCGCGCAGGGCGGTGGCGCGGTGGCCGCGCACGACATCCTGGTGCTGCTGCTGGACACGCTGTCCGGCATCTGGCCAGCGCAGAACACCATCGATGGCGAACCGCTGGGCGACTGCTGGCGCCACCCGGCCGTGGTGGGCGAAGGGCTGACCGCGGGCTGGATGCCCTTCCACAAACTGTCTCAGTGGCTGACCTACTCGCTGCTCGAACCCTTTGAATGGGCGGGCGTGCGCGTGACCGGCCTGGACGCCCTGACGGGGCTGCCCGAATACCGCAACGGCGGCCTGCTGATCGACGCTGGCGTGCTGCGCCCGCTGCCGCCCGACTGGGCCACGCGCGACTGGCAGGCGGGCGATACCTTCATCGTCGAATGGCGCGCGCTCACCGTGGCGCTGCTGGACGAACTGGCGCCGCTGGTGCGCGCCGAGCTGGATCTGAGCGAGCAGCAGATGCCCCTGGCCTGCGTGCTCGAAGGCGGCACCTGGGCCGCCGGCCGCCTGCTCGCGCAGCGCCAGCGCGGTGGGCTGCCGCCGCTGAACATCGTCAGCGACGGCACGGTTTTCTGACCCTTTCTTTCCATCACCACAACAAAGGCCTCCACCATGAGCAACGTCCACGTCGTGAACCACCCGCTGGTGCAGCACAAGCTCACGCTCATGCGCAGCAAGACCGCCAGCACCAACAGCTTCCGCCGCCTGCTCAACGAGCTGTCCATGCTCATGACCTACGAGGTCACGCGCGACATGCCCATGCAGGACCTGGTAGTGGAAACGCCGCTGGAGACCATGACGGGTCAGGTCATCGACGGCAAGAAGCTGGTCTTCGTGTCCATCCTGCGCGCGGGCAACGGCATCCTGGACGGCATGCTCAGCGTGGTGCCGGGTGCGCGCGTGGGCCACATCGGCCTCTACCGCGACCCCAAGACCCTGACCGCGGTGGAGTACTACTTCAAGATGCCGCCCGAGATGCACGAGCGCGACGCCATCGTGGTGGACCCGATGCTGGCCACCGGCCACTCCGCCATCGCCGCCATCGACCGCCTCAAGGAATGCAACCCGAAGTCCATCAAGTTCGTCTGCCTGCTGACCTGCCCGGAAGGCCTGGCCGCGATGGAGAAAGCCCACCCGGACGTGCCCATCTACACCGCGGCCATCGACCGCCAGCTCAACGATCACGGCTACATCCTGCCGGGCCTGGGCGACGCCGGCGACCGCATCTTCGGCACGCAGTGAGCGCGGCGCCGAGGGGCCGGCTGCTACCATGACTGCGACCCTTGAGGAGCCTGTACATGCCCATGTTCATCGACACCTCGCCACCCGGCCAGTGCATTTTTTGTCGGCTGGTCAGTGGCGACATTCCTTCGGCCAAGGTGTACGAAGACGCGCTGACCATCGCCTTCATGGACCTGGGCCAGGTCAATCCCGGCCATGTGCTGGTGGCAACCCGTCGCCACGCCGCGACCCTGCTGGACATCACCGCCGAAGAAGCCGCCGCCGTGATGCAGACGGCGCAGCGCGTGGCGCGGGCCGTTCAGGCGGTGTTCGATCCGCCGGGCCTCACCCTGCTGCAGGCCAATGGCCGCGAAGGCGACCAGACCGTGTTCCATTTCCACCTGCACTTGGTGCCGCGCCATGGCGGCGATGGCATCGCTCTGAGCTGGCCGCGCAAGGAGCCGGGCGCCGAGGTGCTGCACGGGTATGCCGAGCGGCTTCGGGCCGTGCTCGTGACGCCATGAGCGCCTGGTCGCCCACGGCCGGACGGACGTCGCCATGCTCGACCTGCTGATCACCCGCGCCACCCTGCCCGACGGCCGCACCGGCATGTCGGTCGCGGTGCAGGACGGCCGCATCGTGGCGGTGACCGAGGGCTTGCAGGCGCCCGCGCACGAAACCGTGGACGCCGCCGGCCAGCTGCTGAGCCCGCCGTTCTGCGACCCGCACTTCCACATGGACGCGACGCTGAGCCATGGCCTGCCGCGCGTGAACCAGAGCGGCACCCTGCTCGAAGGCATCGCGCTCTGGGGCGAACTCAAGCCGCTGCTGACCGAAGAGGCGCTGGTCGAGCGCGCGCTCGCTTACTGCGACTGGGCGGTGGCCAAAGGCCTGCTGGCCATCCGCAGCCATGTGGACACCAGCGACCCCAGCCTGCTGCCGGTGCGCGCGATGCTCGAAGTGAAATCGCGCGTCGCGCCCTACCTGGACCTGCAGTTGGTCGCCTTCCCGCAGGACGGCGTGCTGCGAACGAAGGGCGGTCTGGACAACCTGACGCGCGCCCTGAATCTGGGTGTGGACGTGGTCGGTGGCATCCCGCACTTCGAGCGCACTTCTGAACAGGGGGCGCAAAGCGTGAAGCTGCTGTGCGAACTCGCCGCCGAACGCGGCCTGCCGGTGGACATGCACTGCGACGAGAGCGACGACCCGCTCTCGCGCCACATCGAGACGCTGGCGTACGAAACACAGCGTCTGGGCCTGCAGGGGCGCGTCAACGGCTCCCACCTGACGTCCATGCACAGCATGGACAACTACTACGTGAGCAAGCTGATCCCGCTCATCGCCGAGGCCGGTGTGAGCGCGGTGGCCAACCCGCTGATCAACATCACGCTGCAGGGCCGCCACGACACGTACCCGAAGCGCCGCGGCATGACCCGCGTGCCCGAGCTGATGGCGGCCGGCGTGACGGTGGCCTTCGGTCACGACTGCGTGATGGACCCCTGGTACTCGCTGGGCAGCGGCGACATGCTGGAGGTGGCCCACATGGGCCTGCACGTGGCGCAGATGACCAGCCAGGCCGGCATGCGCCAGTGCTTCGATGCGGTGACGGTGAACGCGGCGCAGGTGATGGGGCTGGCGGGTTATGGCATCGAGAAGGGCCGGGACGCGAGCTTCGTGCTGCTGCAGGCGCGCGACCCGGTGGAGGCGATCCGCCTGCGCGCGACGCGTCTGAAGGTGTGGCGCCAAGGGAAGCTGCTGGCGCAGACCGCGCCCACCGAAGCGCAGCTATCGCTGCCCGGCCGGCCGGGCAGCACCGCGTTCATGCCGCCGCGAGCAGCCGGCGGCTGAGTTCCGCGTCGTCCACGCCGGCCACCTCGACCCGCTTGGTGCGGCCCGACGCGCCGAGCTCGATGCTGATGGCCGACTTGGGCACGCCGAACACGTCGGAGAGAAAGCCGATCAGCGCCTTGTTGGCCGCGCCATCGACCGGCGGCGCCTTGAGCTGGATCTTGGGTTTGCCGTCGTGCAGGCCGACGCACTGGGTCTGCTTGGCACCGGGCTGGCAGTAGACGACGATGCGGCCCATGGGGGAAATCAGCTCTTCTTCACGAACTCGGACTTGAGCTGCATCGCGCCGAAGCCCTCGATCTTGCAGTCGATGTCGTGGTCGCCCTCGACCAGGCGGATGTTCTTGACCTTGGTGCCGACCTTGATGACCGCCGACGAGCCCTTGAGCTTGAGGTCTTTGACCAGTGTCACGCTGTCGCCATCGGCCAGCAGGTTGCCGAACGCGTCCTTCCAGACTTTGGCCGCTTCGGCCGGTTCGTCACCGCCGGACTTGCCCCACTCGTGGGCGCATTCGGGGCAGATGTAGAGATCGCCGTCCTCGTAGGTGAACTCGGACTGGCATTTCGGGCAGCGGGGCAGGGCCATGGTGTGTGGGATTCGGAGAGCGCTGGAGCGCAGAGGCCGACACTGTACCCCTCACGGTGTTCGGTGCCCCGGCGCGAACTCCCCGACCTCGCCCCGCCGCTGAACTCAGGAGGCCTCCTGGATGCGCCATGCGGTCTGCCGGTCCGACGCGTCCTGCTCGCGGAACTGGCGCGGCGACTGGCCGGTGGTGCGTTTGAACACCTTGGAGAAACCGAAGGCGTCCTGGTAGCCCACGGCCTGCGCCACCTGCTCCAGCGTCTGCCGCGTCTCGGCCAGCAGCTGCATGGCCTTCTGCATGCGCAGCGTGCGCAGGTGGTTCAGCGGCGTGTCGCCCATGGCGCTGCGAAAGCGCTCGGCCAGCGCCGAACGCGACAGGCCCACCTGCTGGCCCAGCTCGTCCAGCGTCCAGCCGTGGCCCAGGTTGCCGTGCATGAGGGTGAGCACCTGGCGGATCGGCCGGTCGGCGATGGCGTGGTGCCAGCCCGGTGTGCCGGGGTTCTCGCGGGCGGCGATCTCGCGCAGTGCGAAGGCGAACAGGGCGTCCAAGAGGCCGTGCGTGGCCGAGGTCGCGCCCAGCGCCTGGTCGCCCAGCTCGCGGTCCAGCAGACCAAGCGTCAGCGGCACCGCCGACAGCTGGGGCAGGCTGTGGCCGCGCACCACAAACCAGGGCGGCAGGCTGCGCAGGAAGGGGTGCAGCGGGTCGTGCCAGAGCTGGTAGGCGGCGCTGATGACCTGGGTGGGCGCGGCCGGGTCGCGGGCGGGCGGGCTGTCGTGCAAGCGGTCATGGTCGCTCTCGGCCAGGTCGCTGCCCACGAAGCGCGCGATCGGCACCGTGGTGCTGCGGGCGGGCGGCTCGCGGTCCAGCGAGAGCAGGTGCACGCAGCCGCGCGCCATCAGCACCAGGTCGCCGGCCTGCAGTTCCAGTGGTCCGTCCAGGTTGGGCGCGTGCACGAAGGCGCGGCCGCGCGTGACCGCGTGCAGGCCGAAGCTGCGTTCGCAGGGGAAACGCAGCGCCGCCTCGGGCGTGAGCCCGTGCAGGTCGAGCAGGCGCCGCCGCAACCCGGCGACATGGAGGATGTCGGAGAGTATGTCCATGGAGCGGTATTTTATGGACGATTAGACATGAATGTTGGAATTTCATGCATTCCAGTTCTGGCTCATCGGAAACACACTGGAGGCCTTCGCAACACACCACAGGAGATTTCCCATGACCACCACCCTCGTGACCGGCGCCAGCGGCCAGATCGGTTCCACCCTTGTTGACCTGCTGTCGGCCCAGGGCCAGACCGTGCGCCGCGCCACCAGCCGCGCGCCCTCCCAACCCGGCGAGGTGCAGGTCAACCTCGCCACCGGCGAAGGCCTGGCGGCCGCGCTGGCCGGCGTGGACCAGCTGTTCCTGATGGCGCCGCCCGGCTACGCCAACCAGCACGAGCTGCTGATCCCCGCCATCGACGCGGCCAAGGCCGCCGGCGTGCGCAAGGTGCTGCTGCTGTCTGCGATGGGTGCGAATGCCGACGACAGCATTCCGCTGCGCCGTGCCGAGCTGCACCTGGAGCGTTCGGGCCTGGCCTGGAACGTGATCCGCCCCAACTGGTTCATGCAGAACTTCCACACCTTCTGGCTGCACGGCATCCAGACCGAAGGCCAGATCTTCCTGCCGGTGGGCGCCGCCAAGGGCAGCTTCATCGACACGCGCGACATCGCCGCCGTGGCCGCGAAGCTGCTGTCGTCGGACGAGTTCGTCAACGCCGCGCACGACCTCACCGGCAGCGAAGCGCTGGACCACAACCAGGTGGCGGCCATCCTGTCCAAAACGGCGGGCCGGACCATCGGCTACACCGACATCCCGGAAGACGCGATGCGCCAGGGCCTGCTGGGCGCGGGCCTGCCGGCCGACTACGCCGAGTTCCTGCTAGTGATCCTGGGCGCCTTCAAGGCCGGATTTGCCGAGCGCACCACCGACGGCGTGCAGCGCATCACCGGGCGCGCGCCGATCCGCTTCGAGCAGTACGCGCAGGACTTCAAGGCGCACTGGGCCTGAAGGACCTGCGTCTGAAGGCCGGGGGTCGGAAATCCGTCTGCCGTCCGCTGGCGGCGGTCGGATTTCCGTTCGCGCCCCGGCCCTGAAGACCGGTTTCAGGGCCACAAACCCGGTCTGGAGGGGCGGAACCGAGGGTTTACACCGACTGGCACGTCCCTTGCGCCATGGGCGGCACACTGCGCCCATGAAACCCCTTCGCCACCTCCCCCTTCTGCTGCTCCTGCCACTGGCCCTGACCGCGCGGGCCGAGCCCTCAGGCCTGCCGACGCTGGAGAAGATTTCGCGCACGGCCACCATCAGCCTGGGCCACCGCGAGTCCTCGGTGCCCTTCTCCTACTACGACAGCAAGCGCCAGGTGGTGGGCTATTCGCACGACCTGATGCTGGCGGCGGTCGAGCGCATCCGCCGTGAACTCAAGCTGCCCGCGCTGGCGGTCAAGCTGGTGCCGGTGACCTCGCAGAACCGGATTCCGCTGGTGCAGAACGGCTCGGTCGATCTGGAGTGCGGCTCCACCACCCACAACCGCGAACGCGCGCGCCAGGTGGCGTTCTCGGTGTCCATCTTCGTGACCAGCTCGCGCCTGCTCACGCGCCATGGCTCGGGCATCGAGGAGCTGGCCGACCTCAAGGGCCGCCGCGTGGCGGTGACCGCTGGCACCACCAGCGAGCGCTCGCTGCTGCTGCACGCCGAGGCCACCGGCACCCGCTTCGACATCCTCAAGGTCAAGGACCACGGCGACGGTTTCAACAGCGTGCAGGATGGCCGTGCGGCGGCCTTCCTGATGGACGAGGCCATGCTCTACGGCCTGCGCGCCAAGGCCGACCGGCCCGGCGACTGGCGCGTGGTCGGCCAGCCGATGGCGGCCGAGGTCTATGCCTGCATGCTGCGCAAGGACGACCCGCGCTTCAAGGCGCTGGTGGACCGCAGCCTGACCGAGCTGATGCAGTCGGGCGAGGCGCTGAAGATCTACCGCCGCTGGTTCCAGTCGCCGATTCCGCCCAGGGGGCTCAACCTCAACTGGCCCGCGCCCGAGGCGCTGCTGGAGCTGTACCGGTCGCCCAACGACCGGCCGCTGGGCTGAGCCGTCCATTCCTCCACCCTTCCACCAACAACACCGCCATGCCACTCACCCGGTCCCTCGCCCGTTGTGCGCTCGCCTTGCTGGCCGCCGCGCTGGTCCAGCCGTCGATGGCCGGCCCGGTGCTGGACCGCATCAAATCCAGCGGCACTGTGGTGATCGCCCACCGCGAATCGTCGGTGCCGTTCTCCTTTGTCGACCCGGACGGCAAGCCGGTGGGTTACGCGGTGGACCTGTGCCTGAAGCTGGTGGACGCGCTGCGCCGCCAGATGGCCGCGCCCGATCTGAAACCCCGCTTCGTGATGGTGACGCCGGCCAACCGCATCGCCATGATCGAAGAGGGCAAGGCCGACCTGGAATGCGGCTCGACCACCAACAACGCCGAGCGCCGGCAGAAGGTGGCTTTCACCGTGCCGCACTACATCGCCGGGGCGCGCTACCTCGTGCGGGCCGACAGCCCGGTGGACGTGATCCGCGACTTCAAGGGCCGCACCGTGGTCTCGACCAAGGGCACCACGCCGCTCAAGGCAGTGACGCAGGCCAACAACGAGTACCAGCTCGGCATCCGCGTGGTGGAAGCGCCGGACCATGCGCGCGCGGTCGACATGGTGGCCGCCGCCGAGGCCGACGGCTTCGCGATGGACGACGTGCTGCTCTACGGCCTGGTGGCCGGGCGGCCCGATCCCGGCAAGTTCAAGGTGGTGGGCAAGTTCCTGACCATCGAGCCCCTGGCCATCATGTTCTCGCGCGACGACGCCGAGTTCAAGAAGCTGGTCGACGACGAGATGAAGCGCCTGATCCAGACGCGCGAGGCCCATGTGGTCTACGAGCGCTGGTTCCAGAAGCCCATCCCGCCGGCCAACCGCAGCCTCAACCTGCCCATGAACTACCTGCTCAAGGACTTCTGGAAGTACCCCACCGACCAGGTGCCGGGCTGATCTCCAGCAGCGATTTCCGTTTCCCCAACCCACTCGAAGGAGTAACCATGAAGAAGACCCTGTTGGCCGTGGCCGCCGTGCTCGCCGCCTCGACCGCAATGGCCCAGACCGCCGACACGCTCAAGAAGATCAAGGACAGCGGCAGCATCACCCTGGGGGTGCGCGAGTCCTCCGGCCTGTCCTACACCATCGGCAACGGCAAGTTCGTGGGCTTCCACACCGAGATGGCCGAGCGCGTGATCGCCGACCTGCAGAAGCAGCTGGGCCTGGCCAAGCTGGAAGTGAAGTACCAGCCGGTGACCTCGCAGAACCGCATCCCCCTGGTGCAGAACGGCACCGTCGACCTGGAGTGCGGCTCCACCACCAACAACGCGGCCCGCCAGAAGGACGTGTCCTTCGCCGTGACCACCTACGTGGAAGAAGTGCGCATCGCCGTCAAGGCCAACTCGGGCATCAACTCCATCGCCCAGCTCAGCGGCAAGAAGGTCGCCACCACCACCGGCACCACCTCGGTCCAGACCCTGCGCAAGCACGAGCGTGCGACCAACGTGAACTTCGAAGAGGTGTTCGGCAAGGACCACGCCGACAGCTTCCTGCTGCTCGAATCCGGCCGCGCCGACGCCTTCGTGATGGACGGCTCCATTCTGGCCGCCAACATCGCCAAGTCCAAGAACCCGGCCGACTACAAGATCGTCGGCGAGGTGCTGTCGGTCGAGCCCATCGCCTGCATGCTGCGCAAGGACGACGCCGCCTTCAAGAAGGCCGTGGACGACTCCATCAAGAACCAGATCAAGGACGGCTCGCTGGCCAAGCTGTACGACAAGTGGTTCATGCAGCCGATCCCGCCGGCCAACGCCAAGATCGGCCTGCCGCTGTCGGAAGCCACCAAGGCGGCCTGGGCCACCCCCAATGACAAGCCGATGGAAGACTACGCTGTCAAGAAGTAAGGCCCCCACGCTTCGCCGCTGCGCGGGTCGCTGCCCCCCGAGGGGGCTGACCCGGCTTGGGGCGGCCCGGCGCCGGGTCGGTCACTCTCCGGCGTCGGGTTTGTTTTTTCTTCTGTTGAACCTGGGGATTCACCATGGCTACATGGGATTGGCAGGTGTTCTGCAAGGACACCATCGACGGTGAGGTCCGTCCGCGCTGCTTCGGCGAGGGTGGCGACATCACCTACCTGGACTGGCTGCTCTCGGCCTGGGGCTGGACGCTCTCCGTCGCCCTGTTGGCGCTGGTGGTCGCGCTCGTGGTCGGTTCGGTCATGGGCATCTTCCGCACCACGCCCAGCAAGGCGCTGGTGGCCATCGGCAACGCCTGGACCGAGCTGTTCCGCAACATCCCGCTGCTGGTGCAGGTGTTCCTCTGGTACCACGTGCTGCCGGCGCTGGTGCCCGCGCTCAAGAACTTTCCCAGCTTCATCCTGGTGGTGTTCGCGCTGGGCTTCTTCACCTCGGCGCGCATCGCCGAGCAGGTGCGCGCCGGCATCCAGAGCCTGCCCAAGGGCCAGCGCTACGCGGGCCTCGCCATGGGCCTGACGCTGACCCAGACCTACCGCTACGTGCTGCTGCCGATGGCGTTCCGCATCGTCATTCCGCCGCTGACCAGCGAGAGCATGAACATCATCAAGAACTCGTCGGTGGCCTTCGCGGTGTCGATTGCCGAGCTGACCATGTTCGCCATGCAGGCGCAGGAAGAAACCTCGCGCGGCATCGAGGTCTACCTCGCCGTCACCGGCCTGTACTTCATCTCCGCCTTCGTCATCAACCGCATCGCCCTGTTCATCGAACACCGGGTGCAGGTGCCCGGCATGATCGGAGGTCACTGACATGAACCTCGACTTCTCATTCCTGAACTGGGACGTGCTCACGGGCTTCGTGCTCAAGGGCCTGATCTTCTCGGTGCAGCTGACCCTGGTGGCCATGATCGGTGGCATCGCGCTGGGCACGGTGCTCGCGCTGATGCGCCTGTCGGGCAAGAAGTGGCTGGTGATGCCGGCCGCGTTCTACGTCAACACCCTGCGCTCCATCCCGCTGGTGATGGTGATCCTGTGGTTCTTCCTGCTGATCCCGCTGATGATCGGCCAGCCAATGGGCGCCGAGCTCTCGGCCATCATCACCTTCACGGTGTTCGAGGCGGCCTACTACTCGGAGATCATGCGCGCGGGCATCCAGAGCGTGCCCAAGGGCCAGGTCAACGCCGGCTACGCCGTGGGCATGACCTATGGGCAGACCATGCAGCTGATCGTGCTGCCGCAGGCCTTCCGCAACATGCTGCCGGTGCTGATGACGCAGACCATCATCCTGTTCCAAGACACCAGTCTGGTCTACGCCATCGGCGCCTACGACCTGCTCAAGGGCTTCGAGGTGGCGGGCAAAAACTTCAACCGCCCGGTCGAGACCTACCTGGTCGCCGCCGTCGTCTATTTCGTCATTTGTTTCTCGCTGTCGATGCTGGTGCGTCGCCTGCAGAAGAAGATCGCCATCATTCGCTGAGCGGCTGGAGAAGAACCATGATCGACATCAAGAACGTTTCCAAGTGGTACGGCAGCTTCCAGGTGCTGACCGACTGCACCACCTCCATCCAGAAGGGGGAGGTGGTGGTGGTCTGCGGTCCCTCGGGCTCGGGCAAGTCCACGCTGATCAAGACCGTCAACGCGCTGGAGCCCTTCCAGAAGGGCGACATCGTGGTCGACGGCATCAGCCTGGCCGACCCCAGGACCAACCTGCCCAAGCTGCGCAGCCGCGTGGGCATGGTGTTCCAGCACTTCGAGCTGTTTCCGCACCTGTCGGTGACCGAAAACCTGACGATCGCGCAGATCAAGGTGCTGGGTCGCAACGCCGACGAGGCCAAGACGCGCGGGCTGAAGATGCTCGACCGCGTGGGCCTGATGGCGCACAAGGACAAGTTCCCGGGCCAGCTCTCGGGCGGCCAGCAGCAGCGCGTGGCGATCGCGCGCGCGCTGTCGATGGACCCCATCGTCATGCTGTTCGACGAGCCGACCTCGGCGCTCGACCCCGAGATGGTGGGTGAGGTGCTGGACGTGATGGTGCAGCTGGCCAACGAGGGCATGACCATGATGTGCGTGACGCACGAAATGGGCTTTGCCAAGAAGGTCAGCCACCGCGTGATCTTCATGGACGCGGGCAAAATCGTCGAAGACTGCCGCCGCGACGAGTTCTTCGGCAACCCCGATGCCCGTTCACCCCGCGCCAAGGACTTCCTCTCCAAGATCCTCCAGCATTGAACCCCGCCCAGGCCGCGCCATCCCCGCCCGCCAACGCGCCCGCTGGCGCAGGCGCGGCTGTGCGTCCGGCCTCCGAACGGGTGGGCTGGCTGGCGCGGCGGCTGCTGCTCTTGCTGGTCGGCGTGGCCCTGGTGTCGCTCACCGGCGCCGGCGTCTACCAGCACAGTTACGCCCAGGGTGAGCACAGCCTCAAGGCCGCCACCAACAGCAGGCTGGACCTGTTCGCCACGGTTGTCGAGGCGCGGGTGCGGCGCCTGGAGCCGGTGCCCGCCACCATCCAGCTCAACCCGGCGGTGCTGGCGGTGCTGCGCGCCCCCGATCCGGCCCGCGAGCGCGCCGCCAACGACTACCTGGCCCGGCTGAATGCCCACCTGGGCAGTGTGGCGGTCTACGTGCTCGATGTGCGCGGCGTCGTGCTGGCGTCGAGCAACGTGTCCGAGCGCGACGACAGCCTGCTGGGCGAGGACGTGTCCTACCGTCCCTACTACCTGGAGGCGCTGGCCGGCCGTTCGACGCGCCACTTCGCCATCGGCAGCGGGGGCCAGGCGGGCTACTTCGCCTCGCACCCGATCTACGACGGCCCGCGCGTGCTGGGCGTGGCCGCCATCAAGATCGGCCTGGACGCGCTGGAGCAGACCTGGCCCATGCTCGCGGCGCCCGCCCTGGTGGCCGACGCCAACCAGGTGGTGATCCTGTCGTCGCAGCCGGCCTGGCGCTACACCTCGATGGCGCCGCTGCCGGCCGAGCGGCGGGTCGACCTGCAGCTGACCCAGACCTACGGCTCGCTGCGGCTGCCGCAGTTCCCCATCGACGTGCGGCTCTCCGTCGACGAGGACACGCAGGAGGTGCAGGGCTTCGTCTCGGGCGACGAGGCGCGCCACCGCGAAGCGCTGGGGGCCGGCAGCAACCGGGCCGGGCATCTGGTGCTGGGCCGCTCGCTCGACGGCATGGACTGGCGCGTGCTGATCTTCACCAGCCTCTCGGAGGTGCGCGACCAGGCCCTGGCCGACGGCGTGGGCGGCGCGATGACCGCGGCCTTCCTGATCCTGCTGGTGCTGTACTGGAGCCAGCGCCGCCGCATCGAACGGCAGAAGCTCGCGGCCAAGCGGCTGCTGGAGCAGGTCAACGCAGACCTGGAGCGCCAGGTCGGCCTGCGCACCCAGGAGCTGACCGACACCAACGAGCAGCTGCGCCGCGAAGTGGCCGAGCGCCAGCAGACCGAACAGACCCTGCGGTCGGCGCAGGACGAGCTGGTGCACGCCGGCAAGATGGCGGTGCTGGGCCAGCTGGCCGCCAGCATCACGCACGAGCTGACCCAGCCGCTGGGCGGCATCCGCACGCTGGCGGGCAACGCGGCCGAGTTCATGCGCCGCGGCAACCACGCCGCCGCGCAGGAGAACCTGTCCATCGTGGCGCGGCTGGTGGAGCAGATGGCGCGCATCATCGACCCGCTCAAGAGCTTCTCGCGCAAGTCCAGCGCCTCGCCCGGGGCCACCGACGTGGGCCGGGTGGTCGAGCAGGCGCTGTTCCTGTACCAGCTGCGCGTGCGCCACGACCAGGTGCGGGTGGACAACCGCTGCGCACCGGGCCAGTGGACCGCCTGGTGCGACGCCAACCGGCTGGAGCAGGTGCTGGTGAACCTGGTCGGCAACGCGCTGGACGCCATGCGCGACGCCGAACCGCGCGTGCTCACCCTGAGCGCCGAGAGCTGCGAGGTGGCCGGTGTGCCGATGGTGGCGCTGACGGTGCGCGACAGTGGCAAGGGCCTGAGCGAGACCGACCAGCGGCGCCTCTTCGAACCCTTCTACACCACCAAACCCAGCGGCGCGGGCCTGGGCCTGGGCCTGGCGATCTGCCGCGACCTTGCCGCAGAATTCGGGGGCGACCTGCAGGCCCACAACCATGCCGATGGCGGCGCCTGCTTCGTGCTCACGGTTCCCGTGGGTCCCGCCCCCGACACCGCGAAAGACACCCCATCCCGATGAACCGCAACCTCACCGTGTTCCTGGTCGAGGACGACACGGACCTGCAGCTGGGCTGCGTGCAGGCCCTGCAGCTGGCCGACATCGCCGTGCGCGCCTTCGACTCGGTCGAGGCCGTGCTGCCGCATCTGAGCCCCGGCATGGCCGGCGTCGTCGTGACCGACATGCGCCTGCCCGGCGCCGACGGCCTCTCGCTGATCGCCGAGGCGCACGACCTCGACCCCGACCTGCCGGTCATCATGATCACCGGCCACGGCGACGTGAACCTGGCGGTGCAGGCCATGCGCAGCGGCGCCTACGACTTCATCCCCAAACCGTTTTCGCCCGAGCAGCTGGTCGAGGTGGTGCAGCGCGCGCTGGACAAGCGCCGCCTGACGCTGGAGGTGGCGAACCTGCGCCGCGCGCTCACGCTCAGCGAGGGCCTGGAAGGCAAGCTGGTGGGCCACGCGCCCGCCATCGCCCGCGTGCGCCAGCTGATCACCGAGATCGCCGATTCGCCGGTGGACGTGCTGATCCGTGGCGAGACCGGCACCGGCAAGGAGGTGGTGGCGCGTGCCCTGCACGACCACTCGCGCCGACGCGATGCGCCCTACGTCGCGCTCAACTGCGGCGGCCTGCCCGACAGCCTGCTCGACAGCGAACTGTTCGGCCACGAGCCGGGCGCCTTCACCGGCGCGCAGAAGCGCCGCATCGGCCGCATCGAACACGCCAACGGCGGCACCCTGTTCCTCGACGAACTCGAAAGCATGCCCCTGGGCGTGCAGGTCAAGCTGCTGCGCGTGCTGCAGGAGCGCTGCATCGAGCGCCTGGGATCGAACCAGAGCATCCCGGTGGACGTGCGCGTGGTCGCCGCCACCAAGGACGACCTCCTGGCGCGCGCGCAGCAGGGCAGCTTCCGCGCCGACCTGGTCTACCGCCTGAACGTGGTGAACATCGAGCTGCCGGCGCTGCGCGAGCGGCGCGAGGACATCCCCATGCTGCTGGAGCACTTCATGCTGCTGGCGGCCAGCCGCTACGGCCGGCCCGAACCGCGCCTGCCCGCGGCGCAGCTGCGCCAGCTGATGGCGCGCGACTGGCCGGGCAATGTGCGCGAACTGCGCAACGTGGCCGACGCGCTGGTGCTGGGCGTGGGGCCGCAGTGGGTCTCGCCGCACGCGGCGCCGTCGGGCGAGCCGGGGGCCGACGGCGAGCCCGGCCTGGCCGAGACGGTCGACCAGTTCGAACGCAGCCTGATCGCCGATGCGCTGGAGCGCCACAGCGGCAACGTGGGCCAGACCGCCAAGGCCCTGCGGCTGCCCAAGACCACGCTGGTGGACAAGATCCGCAAGCACGGACTGGGCAAGGGCGGCCCCGGCGCGGGCTGAACCGGCGCGGGCGCTGGGCGCCCGGTCACTCCATCCGGACCCAGCCCGCGTTCTGCTGGTGGCTGCGCAGCACCGCCTCGATGAAGGCCATGCCCTCCAGCCCGTCCGCCATCCCCGGGAAGTCCGCGCTGCCGTTGCCGCGCCAGGCCTGCGCGAAGTCGCGGTACAGCCCGGCGAAGGCCTCGAGATAGCCCTCGGGGTGCCCGGCGGGCAGGCGCTGGTCTCCTGGCTGGGTCTGCGTCTGTGGTGGCAGGCCCCGGCGCAGCAGCCGGGCGGGTTCACCGCGGGGCGCCAGCCAGAGCTGCTCGGGCTGTTCCTGGTCGAAATGCAGCGACGCGCGGGTGCCGTACACACGCAGGCGCAGCGCGTTGCTGGCGCCGCTGGCCACCTGGCTGGCCCACAGCATGCCCCGCGCGCCGCCGTCGAAACGCAGCATGGCCTGCACGTGGTCGTCCAGCACGCGGCCCGGAACGAATCGGCTGAGTTCGGCCGACAGCTCCTGCACGCGCAGGCCGCTGACGTAGCGCGCCAGGTGGTAGGCGTGGGTGCCGATGTCGCCCAGCGCACCGGCGGGTCCGGCCCGCAGCGGGTCGGCGCGCCACTCGGCCTGCTTGTTGCCCTGCTGCTCGGCCGGCTCGCCCAGCCAGTCCTGGGCGTATTCAACCTGCACGATGCGCAGCTCGCCGAGCTGGCCCGCGGCCACCAGGTCGCGCGCCTGCCGCACCATGGGGTAGCCGGCGTAGGTGTGCGTCAGCAGGAACAACAGGCCGCGCGTGCGCACGGTCTCGGCCAGCGTCCGGGCTTGCGCGAGCGAGGTGGCCAGGGGCTTGTCGCAGATGACGTGGATGCCCTGCTCGGCGAAGGCCAGCGCAACCGGGACGTGCAGGTGGTTGGGGGTGACGATGGCCACGGCGTCGATGCCGTCGGGGCGCTGCGCCTCGGCGCGCGCCATCTCGGCGTAGTCGGCGTAGCTGCGTTCGCGCGGGATGTGCAGCGCCGCCGCGCTGGCGTGCGCGCGCTCCGCGGTGGACGACAGGGCGCCGGCCACCAATTCGAACTGGTCGTCCAGCCGCGCGGCGATGCGGTGCGCAGCGCCGATGAAGCTGCCTTCGCCGCCCCCCACCATGCCCAGGCGGATGCGGCGCCGGGAGCGGTCGCCGGTGTCGTGGTCGTTCATGGTTGCAGGCCCAGCAAGGTCGCGAGCGTGCCGGGGTCTCCGGCGCTCGCGGCGAAATCGTCGAAGGCCCGGTCGGCCACGCGGATGATGTGGTCGCGGATGAAGGCCGCACCTTCGCGCGCGCCGTCTTCCGGGTGCTTGAGGCAGCACTCCCATTCCAGCACCGCCCAGCCCGCATAGTCGTGCTGCGCCATCTTCGAGAAGATGGCCTTGAAGTCGATCTGCCCGTCGCCCAGCGAGCGGAAGCGGCCGGCGCGGTCCGCCCAGTCGCTGAAGCCGCCGTACACGCCCTGCCGGCCGTTCGGCCGGAACTCGGCGTCCTTCACGTGGAAGGCGCGGATGCGCTCGTGGTAGTGGTCGATGAAGGCCAGGTAGTCGAGCTGCTGCAGCACGAAGTGGCTGGGGTCGTAGAGGATGTTGGCGCGCGGGTGCTGGCCCACGGCGTCGAGGAAGCGCTCGAAGGTCACGCCGTCGTGCAGGTCCTCGCCGGGGTGCAGCTCGTAGCAGACGTCCACGCCCGCGTCGTCGAAGGCGTCGAGCACCGGGCGCCAGCGCCTGGCGAGCTCGGCGAACGCCGCCTCGACCAGGCCGGGCGGGCGCTGCGGCCAGGGGTAGAGGTAGGGCCAGGCCAGCGCGCCTGAAAACGAGGCATGGGCCTTCAGGCCGAGCCGCTTCGAGGCCTTCGCGGCAAGCAGCAGCTGCTCGTGCGCCCACGCCGTGCGGGCGGCCGGGTTGCCGCGCACCTGCGGCGCGGCGAAGGCGTCGAACTGCAGGTCGTAGGCCGGGTGCACGCAGAGCAGCTGGCCCTGCAGGTGGGTCGAGAGCTCGGTCACCTGCAGGCCGTGCGCGGCGAGCAGGCCCGTTACCTCGTCGCAATACGCGTCGCTCTCCGCGGCGCGTTCCAGATCGAAGATGGCCGCATCGCTGGTCGGGATCTGCAGCCCCTGGTAGCCCAGCGATGCGGCCCATCCGGCCAGGCCCTCCAGCGTGTTGAAGGGCGCGGCCGGGCCGATGAACTGGGCCAGGAAGATCCCGGGTCCCTGGATGGTTTTCATGTGGGGTCCTCCTGGCGGGCGCGGCCTCAGAACGGGCTGTCGGGGAAGTAGAAGTCCTTGGCGTTCTGCTTGGTGATCAACACCGAAGGAACGATGGTCGTGGCCGGCAGCTTCTCGCCCTTCTGGCGCGCCAGCGCGGTCATCTTGATGGCGTCGTAGAGGAACTTGGGCGAGTACGACACGTTGGCCTGGATCAGCGGGTTGCTGCCGTCCATCAGCGTCTTGACCATGGCTTTGGCGCCGGCGCCGCCGAACACGATCTTGATGTCCTTGCGCTTGGCCTGCTCGATGGCGCGCAGCACGCCGAAGGCCATGTCGTCGTCGGCCGCCCACACGGCGTCGATCGCCTTGAAGCGGGTGAGGAAGTCCTGCATCACCTTGAAGGCGTCGTCACGGTTCCAGTTGCCGTGCTTGGCGTCCAGGATCTTGATGCCCGGGTGGTTCTTCATCACCCCGGTGAACGCGTCCATGCGCTCGTTGTCGATGGTGGTCGGAATGCCGCGCAGCGCGACGATGTTGCCCTTGCCGTTGAGGGCCTTGGCCAGGTACTCGGCCGGCACCTTGCCGAAGGCGGTGTTGTCGCCGGACACATAGGCGTCCTGTGCGCTGGTGTCGGTCAGGCCGCGGTCGACCACGGTGACGTACACCCCCTTGGACTTCACCTGCTGCACCGGGCGCGTGAGCGCGGCCGATTCGAAGGGCAGGACCACCAGGGAATCGATCTTGGTCGCGGTGACCAGGTCCTGCAGCTGGTTGGCCTGCTCGGGCGCGCCGCTGGCGGTCTTGATCGTGACCTTGATGTTCGGGTCCTTTTCAAGCTCCTTCTTGGCCTCGTTGGCCCAGTACACCAGGCCGGCGGCGAAGCTGTGGGTGGCGGCCGGGATGGCCACGCCCAGGTTCACCTTGTTCTGGGCCTGTGCCAGCAGCGGGCTGGCCAGGCCGACGGCGGCCAAGGCGGCCAGTGCGTGCAGGCGGATGCGGTTCTTCATGCTTGTCTCCTTGAGGGTGGTGCTGACAGAAAAGCGAAGGCTTGGCGTGCCTTCACGGACGCCGCCGCTGCATGAATGCGACGGCGATGATCACGAAACCCTGCACCGCCGCGTTGAGGTACACGCTGATGATGCTGGTGAGGTTGAGGATGTTGCTGATGACCGAGAGCAGGATGGCGCCGACCACGGTGCCGCCGATGCTGCCGGCGCCGCCGCGCAGCGCGGTGCCGCCCACGATGACGGCGGCGATGGCTTCGAGCTCCCACAGCAGGCCGGTGGTGGGCGAGGCCGAACCCAGGCGCGGCACGTAGAGCAGGGTGGCGATGCCCACGCACACGCCCAGCAGGGTGTAGGTCAGCACCTTGGTGCGGTCCACATCCACCGCCGCGTAGCGCGCCACCTGTTCGTTGGAACCGATGGCCTGCACGTAGCGGCCGTAGGCCGTGCGGTTGAGCAGCAGCGCGCCGCCGATGGCCACCAGCGCGAACACCCACACCGGGATCGGCACGCCCAGCAGGCTGCCGTAGTAGACCGGGCCGTAGGTGTCGGCGAGTGTGTCGTCCAGCGCCAGCGCGCCGCCTTCTGCGAAGTAGGTGAGGTAGGCGCGGAAGATGCCCAGCGTGCCCAGCGTGACGATGAAGGGCTCGATGCGACCGCGCGTGATGAGCAGGCCGTGCGCCAGGCCGAACAGCGCGCCCAGCAGCACCGCGGTGGCCATGCCCAGCATCACCACCGCCACCGGCGACCAGCCCAGCGGTGCGATCTTGTTCATGAGCAGGATGGTCACGCCCGCGATCAGCGCGGCCATGGAGCCCACGGAGAGGTCGATGCCGCCCGAGATGATCACGAAGCACATGCCCACCGCGATGATGCCGATGAAGGCGGTGCGGGTGAGCACGTTCATGGCGTTGTCCAGCGTGGCGAACTCGCCGTTGAGCAGGGTGCCCGCGATGCACAGCAGCGCCAGGCCCAGCAGCGGGCCGAACGCGGGCAGGCGCAGCGCGCGGCCGGACCCGGTGGCGGACGGGGTCGTCCAGGGGGCGTCAGTGTGTTCCGGTGGCATGGGCGATCAGCTCCTGTTCGTTCAGTTGGGCGGCCATCAGCGTGGCCTGCAGGCGGCCCGCGCGCATCACCGCGACGCGGTGGCACAGGCCGATGAGTTCCATGAGTTCGGACGAGATCACCACCACGGCCCGGCCCTCGTCGGCGAGACGGCGGATGAGCGCGTAGATCTCGCGCTTGGCGCCGATGTCCACGCCGCGTGTGGGTTCGTCGAGCACCACCACGCGCGGCCCGGGGTGCAGCACCTTGGCCAGCGCGAGCTTCTGCTGGTTGCCGCCCGAGAGCGAGCCCGCGGTCACGTCGGGCGAACCGCAGCGGATGCCGAACTCGCGCACCGCCTGTTCCAGCGCCTGGCGCTCGCTGGCCGGGTCCAGCCAGGGCTTCGCGTGGTGTTCGAGCGCCATCAGCGTGAGGTTCTGGCGCAGCCCGAAGTGCACATGCAGCCCGCGCCCCTTGCGGTCTTCGCTGAGGTAGGTCAGGCCGGCCTCGGCCGCGGCGCGCGGCGAGCGCGGCAGCACCGTACTGCCAGCCACGGACACCGCGCGCGCGTGGCGCTCGCGCAGGCCCAGCAGGCCCTCGAACAGCTCGGTGCGGCCCGCGCCCACCAGACCGGCGAAGCCGAACACCTCGCCCGCCCGCACCTCGAAGCTCACGTCCTGCGCCCAGCCGGGCACGCTCAGGTCCTGCACCGACAGCAGCACCGGCGCGTCGGCCGGCACGGCCCGGCGGGGCGGGTAGAGGTCCTCCAGCTCGCGGCCCACCATCAGGCTGGCCATCTGTGCCCGCGTGAGCGAGGCCGTGGGCTGGCGGGCCACCAGGCGGCCGTCGCGCATCACCACGACCTCCTCGGTGATGCGTTCCACCTCGTCGAGCTTGTGCGAGATGAAGACGATGGTCACACCGTCGGCCTGGAGCCGCGCCACCAGCTCGAACAGCCGACCGGTCTCGCCGGGCGTCAGCGTGGCGGTGGGCTCGTCCATGATGAGCACGCGCGCCTTGCGCGAGAGCGCCTTGGCGATTTCGACCAGCTGCCGCTCGGCCACGATGAGGTCGCGCACGCGCGTGTCCGGGTCCACCTGGCCCAGGCCCACGTCGTCGAGCAGGCCGCGCGCGATGCCCCGCATCGCCGCGTCGTCGACGAACCAGCCGCGGCGCATCTCGTGGCCGAGGAACATGTTCTGCGCCACCGTGAGGTCTTCGGCGAGGTTGAACTCCTGGTGGATCAGCACGATGCCTTCGGCCTCGGCCGCGCGAGGTCCGTCGAACACCACGGCGCGGCCGTTGACCACGATCCCGCCTTCGCTGGGCGCCTCGTAGCCCGCGAGGATCTTCATGAGCGTGGACTTGCCCGCGCCGTTCTCGCCCAGCAGGCCGACGATGCGGCCGGGCTCGAACGCCAGGTCCACGCCGTGCAGCACCTGCACCGGTCCGAAGCGCTTGACGATGCCGCGCAGCTCGACGCGCACACCGGCGGTGTCGGGTGTGGTCATCAGGCCACCTCCATCCGGCGCAGGCTTTCCTGCATGGCGAGCACGCCCGCGCCGATCAGGCCGGCGCGTTCGCCCAGCGGCGTGTACTGGATCTCGAGGTGGCGCGTGGAGAGCGCCAGCGAGCGGTGGTAGACGCTCTGGCGCACGGCGGCCAGGAACAGCGGCCCCACGCGCGTGATGCCGCCGCCGATGAACACGTGCGACGGATTGAAGAAGTTCACCACCGAGGCGAGCATCTGCCCCACATAGGCGCCCGAGCGCTGGATCACCTGGTTGGCGGCCAGGTCGCCGCCGCGGCTGGCCTCGGCCACGTCCTGCAGGCGCAGGCCGCCGCGCTCGGCGATCAGGCGCGCGAGCAGTGGGCTCTGGCCGGCCTCGGCGGCCTCGGCCGCCATGCGCGCGATGGCCGGGCCGGCGGCCATGGCCTCGACGCAGCCCAGGTTGCCGCAGTGGCAGCGCGGGCCATCGGGCACCACGCAGATGTGCCCCACGTCGCCGGCCGAGCCGTTGGCGCCGCGGTAGACCTGGCCGTGGCAGACCACGCCGCAGCCGATGCCGGTGCCCACCTTCACCACCAGGAAGTTCTGCAGCCCGCGCTGCATGCGCCAGAGCTCGCCCAGCGCCATCACGTTGACGTCGTTGTCGACGAACACGGGGGCGGTGAAGTCGCTGGCCAGGTCGTCCCGGATGGAATAGGTGTCCCACTGCGGCATCAGCGGCGGGTTCACGAGCTGGCCGCTGTCGAAATCCACCGGGCCGGGCAGGCCGATGCCGATGGCGATGACCTGGCGCGCCTGCAGGCCGCACTGCGTGAGCAGCTCGCGCATCAGCGCACGGATGCGCGAGAGGATGGGCACCGGGCCGTCGCGCACGTCGGCCGGCTCGCTGTGGTGGGCCATCACGGTCAGGTCGGGGCTGAGCACGCCTACCTCCAGTCCCGTCGCGCCCACCGCCACACCGATCAGCACGCCCAGGCTGCGGCTCAGGCGCAGGGTCTCGGCGCGCCGTCCGCCGGTGCCCACCTGTTCGCCGGTGTGTTCCAGCAGGCCCTGTTCGAGCAGTTCGGCCACTGCGGCGTTGGCGCGGGTCTTGGAGAACGAGGACGCCGTCGCGAGCGCGTCGCGCGAGATCCCGCTGGACCAGAACACATGGTCCAGCACGGTGCGTTCGCCGCTTTTCAGTTCTTTCCAGATCACTGGCTTGTCTCCTTCGACGCACCACCATCGCCGGGTGGCACTTGGGGAAGGATGCTAGGTGGTCGAATTCGACCCGACAAGATCAAAGTTAGACCCAAAACGGGTCAATCAAAACGGATCAATCAGGTCGTAGGCAGATCACCGGCATCAATTCACCAGATCCGGACAGCCCCCTGCCGGACCCGGACAGGCTTTCACCCACCCGCTTCCTAGACTGGGTCGCACCTGCCATCCGGTGAGCCGCGGCCCGGTGCGGGTGCTCCGAACAGCCGCGCGATGGAGACAGACACATGACGACGACCAGGATGAACACCGCGCTGGACGCGGTGCTGCAGCAGAACGTGGGCCGCCACGGCGGCTCCCCGGGGGTGGTGGCCATGGCCACCGGCCGCGAGCGCAACTTCTACGAAGGCGCGGCGGGCGTGCGCGAGCTGGGCAAGGACGGGGCCATGACCACCGACACGGTGCTGGCCCTCTTTTCCACCACCAAGGCGCTGGCCGGCGTGTGCCTGATGCAGCTGGTGGAGGAGGGCCTGGTGCGCCTGGACGACCCGGCGGGTCACTACGTGCCGGAGATCGACGAACTGCAGGTGCTGGACGGTTTCGACGCCGACGGCCAGCCCCGGACGCGCGCGCCCCGGCGGCGCATCACCCTCAACGACCTGATGCTGCACACCTCGGGCCTTGGCTACGAGTTCTTCAGCCACGACGACCTGCGGTTCCGCACGGCCCGGGGCATTCCCACCGTGGTGTCGAGCTCGCTGCCGTCGATCCGAACCGTGCTGTTGCACGACCCCGGCGCGGCATGGACCTACGGCGTGAACATGGACTGGGCGGGCCTGGTGATCGAGAACTTGCGCGGCCGGCGCCTGGGCGAGGTGATGCGCGAGCGCGTGTTCGAGCCGCTGGGCATGCAGGACATCGCCTTCACCATGAACGAATCGATGGCGCAGCGCCGCGCGACCATCCACGACCGTGCGGCGGACGGCCGGCTCACGCCGCTGCCCGATCTGGCCCTGCCCCAGCCGGCCGTGATGGACTGTGGCGGGCACGGTCTGTACGGGACGGTGGGCGAGTACATGAAGTTCATCCGCATGATGCTCAACGACGGGGCGGGGCCGCACGGCCGCGTGCTGCGGCCCGAGACGGTGGCCGCCATGTGCCAGGACGGTCTGGCCGCCATGGGCCTGTCGGCGGGCGGATGGACCAGCTCCATTCCCTCGCTCAGCAACACGGGCGAGTTCTTCCCCGGCACCGACAAGGGTTGGGGCCACACCTTCATGCTCAACCGGGAAGCCACGCCCAGCGGGCGCCCTGCCGGGTCGCCGATGTGGGCGGGACTGGCCAACTGCTACTACTGGATCGACCGGAAGAACGGCATCGGCGGTTACTGGGGCACGCAGATCCTGCCGTTCCAGGACACGGCCTCCTACCCCGGGTTTGTGGAGTTCGAGACCGCGGTCTACCATCACCGCTGATCCGGGGCGAAGCCGCGGCAAAGGAGACACCCCCATGGACGCCATCCGCGATGTGCTGGTCCACGACGCCCACGGGCGCCCGAGCACGCGCCACCGTCTGGTGGCCTCCAGCGAGTGGGACGACATCCGCCAGTGGTCGGACCAGGTCTACATGCCCTACACCGTCACACCGCTGGGCAAGGCCCGGCGCCCGGACTCGGTGCTTGATGCGACCCGGATCGGCCACTTCACACTCAGCCGCTTCAAGTACGGCATCCCGGTGAACATCAAGGACTTCTCGCCCGAGGCCGGCACCGGCATGGTGCTGACCACGCTGCGAGGCGCGGCGCGCCACTGGAGCGCGCCGCGCGCGTTCAGCGACACGGGGGTGGGCGATGCCTTCGTGGTCGACAACTCGCGCACCCCCTACTGGGTGGACTTCGACCCCGGGCACCTGCAGGTGAACCTGACCTTCGAACACGACGCCCTGGACCGCCTGCACGAGCGCTGGTTTGGCGGCCCGGCCGACGACCGACTGTGGCGGCGCAGCTTCCGCCTGGGCGGGGCGGGCTCGCCGTGGATCGGGCTGCTGAACTACGTCTGCCAGTGCGTCACCCACATGCCCGAGGCGGTGCAGGACGGTCCCCTGGGACGGCATCTGGAGGAGATGGTCGGTGTGCACCTGCTCACGCAGTGGCGCGCGCACCTGGACCGGCCGGTCGTGCAGAACGAGTACCGGCTGGCGCCGCGGCATGTGCTGGCCGCGGAGCGGCACATCCGAGAACACGCGCGGCATGCGCCCACGCTGGGTGAACTGGCGGCGGTGGCCGGCGTCAGCGTGCGGTCGCTGAGCCAGGCGTTCCGCGAATACCGGGGCTGCACGCCCATGGAGGCGCTGCGCGAACAGCGCCTGCAGGGCGTGCGGGCCGAGCTGCTGCTGGCCCAGCCCGGTGCCACCGTGCGGTCGGTCGCCGCAGGCTGGGGATTTGCCCACTTCGGCCACTTCGCAAGGCTGTTCCGTCAGCGCTTCGGCGAACTGCCGGCCACCTCGCTGCGGCGGCACCGCATGCAGTGACCGGGCGTCGGGCCGGGCGCCAGACCCGGCAGCGATGATCAGGCCAGGCTGTTCAGCACCTCTTCGGCCGTGGCCGGCGCGTTCATGGCCTCCGGCCGCCCGCCGGCCTGGGCCACCGCGTCTCGCAGCGCCTCGAACACGCTGATCGCCAGCATGAACGGCGGCTCGCCCACGGCCTTGCTGCCGTGCACGTTGTCCTCGCGGTTGGGTTCGGGCCAGAGGTCCACCTTGAAGTGCGCGGGGATGTCCCCGGTGGCCGGGATCTTGTAGGTGCTCGGCGCGTGGGTCTGCAGGTAGCCCTTGCCGTTCCAAACGAGTTGTTCGGTGGTCAGCCAGCCCATGCCCTGCACGAAACCGCCCTCGATCTGGCCGATGTCGATGGCCGGGTTGATGCTGCGCCCCACGTCGTGCAGGATGTCCACAGCCAGGACGCGGCTCTCGCCGGTCAGCGTGTCGATGGCCACCTCGGTCACCGCCGCGCCGTAGGCGAAGTAGTAGAAGGGCCGGCCCAGCATGGTGACCTTGTCGTAGTGGATCTTGGGCGTGCGGTAGAAGCCGTCGCTCCAGAGCTGGATGCGGTTGGCATACGCCGCGCCCACCACCGATTCCCAGCTGCGCGTGGTCTTCTCGGTGATGACCTGCCCGTTTTCGAAGCGCACCGCGCCCGCGCCCACGCCGTCCAGCCCGGCCACGAAGGCCGCGAGGTTCTGGCGCACCTGGCGCGCGGCGAACTGGGCCGCACGGCCGTTCAGGTCGGTGCCGCTGCTGGCGGCGGTGGCGCTGGCGTTGGGCACCTTGCTGGTGTCGCTGGCGGTGCTGAGCACGCGCTCGAAGGGCACGCCCAGCTCGTCGGCCACGATGGCCGCGACCTTGGTGTTCAGGCCCTGGCCCATCTCGGTGCCGCCGTGGTTCACCTGCACGCTGCCGTCGGTGTAGACGTGCACCAGCGCGCCGGCCTGGTTGAACAGGGTGGCGGTGAAGCTGATGCCGAACTTGACCGGCGTGAGCGAGATGCCGCGTTTGATGACCGGGCTGCCGGCGTTCCACTGCGCGATCTGCTCGGCGCGCTCGCGGTAGCCGCTGGTGCGCGCCAGCTGCGTCATGAGCGGTTCGAGGATGTTGTCTTCCACCGTCATCTGGTAGTGCGTGACGTTGCGCTCGGTAATGCCGTAGAGGTTGGCCAGCCGCACGTCCAGCGCATCAAGCCCCAAGTGGCGCGCGATGTCGCCCATGATGCGTTCGATGACGATCACGCCCTGCGGGCCGCCGAAGCCGCGGTAGGCGGTGTGGCTCTGCGTGTTCGTCTTGCAGCGGTAGGAGTGGATCGCGACGTCTTCGAGGAAGTAGGCGTTGTCGGCGTGGAAGACGGCGCGGTCGGCCACCGGGCCCGACAGGTCCGCGCTGAAGCCGCAGTTGGCCAGCATGTCCAGCTCCAGCCCGCAGAGGCGGCCGCGGTCGTCGAAGCCGACGCGGTAGCTGTAGGCGAACGGGTGGCGCTTGCCGGTGACCATGAAGTCGTCGTCGCGGTCCAGGCGCAGCTTGACCGGCCGGCGCAGCTTGTTCGCGGCGATGGCGGCCCACACCGCCAGATGCCCGGCCTGCGTCTCCTTGCCGCCGAAACCACCGCCCATGCGCCGGCATTCCACCGTGACCGCGTGGTTGGACAGGCCCAGCGCGTGCGAGACCCAGTGCTGCACCTCGCCCGGGTGCTGGGTGCTGCTCCAGACCCACCACTGCTGCTGCTCCAGCGGCAGCACGTAGGCGATCTGGCCTTCGAGGTAGAAGTGTTCCTGACCGCCGACCTCGAACGCGCCGGCCAGCGTGTGCGGCGCCTTCTGCAGCGCGGCCGCCGCATCGCCGCGTGTCACGTGCACCGGCGGCAGCACATAACTTTGCTTGGCATGCGCCTGCTGCGGCGTGAGCACCGGCTCCAGCGCTTCGATGTCCCACTTCACCAGACGGGCCGCGCGGCGCGCGGTCATCACGTCGTCGGCCACGATCAGGCCACCGACCTGGCCGAGGAACTGCACCGTGCCCTGGGCGAAGACGGGTTCGTCGTGAGCGAAGGCGGCGAGCATCTGGTCCCCCGGGATGTCGTCGGGACCGATGAAGGCATGCACGCCGGGCACGGCGAGGGCGGCGGACGGGTCCAGCCTCAAGAGCACCCCGTGAGCCACCGGCGAACACACCGGCGCGGCGTGCAGGGTGCCGCGCACCTCGGGGATGTCGTCGATGTAGGTGGCGGCGCCGGCCACCTGGGCGCGGGCGCTTTCGTGAAAGCGCGAGACGCCGGCTGCGGTGGTGGCGGGCGTGTTGTCCACCACGAGCTTGAGATCCGGTGCGTTCATGACAGGGCCTCCAGGGTCTTGAGGCTTTCGAGGTTGATGGCCTGCTGCCCCTGGCTTTCCAGCCAGAAGCGGCGCAGCAGGTTGCCCAGCACCGTCTGGCGGTAGGCGGCGCTGGCGCGCATGTCGCTGATGGGCTGGAACTCGGCGCGCAGGGCGGCGGTGGCGGCCATCACGGTGTCCTCGTTCCAGGCCTGGCCGAGCAGGGCGGCTTCGGTCTTACGCGCGCGGGCGGGCGTGGCTGCCACGCCGCCGGCGCCGATGGAGACCTGTTGCACCACCCCGGCTTTCACCGTCATCTGGATGGCCAGACACACCGCCGAGATGTCGTCGTCGAAGCGCTTGCTGATCTTGTAGACCTTTTCCAGAGCGTGTCCGGTCGGCCGGGGTACCTTGATCCAGCACAGCAGCTCATCCGGGCGCATCACGTTCGTCCGGTAGCCGGTGTAGAGGTCTTCCAGGCGCAGTTCGCGGTGGGCGATCTCGCCGCCGGCTTTCGTCTTCTTCCAGCGCATCAGCACCACGCTGGCACCGAGCGCGATCAGCAGCGGCATGGAGTCGCCGATGGGCGAGCCATTGGCCACGTTGCCGCCCAGGGTGCCCGAGTTGCGCACCGGCAGGCCGGCGAAGCGCTGGCTGAATGTCAGCAGGTGCGGGCGCTCCTTGACCAGCGCGGCAAAGGCGTCGGTCAGGGTGACGGCCGCGCCGATGGCGATGTGGTGCGGGTAGGTTTCCACACGCTGCAGCTCGCGCGCGGCGGTCACGTCCAGCACCTGCGGGAAGCGCTTGTGCATCTTGGTGACCCACAGCCCCACGTCGGTGGTGCCGGCCACCACCTGGGCCTGCGGGTGCGCGGCGCGGGCCTGCAGCAGGCCGGACAGCGTGGCTGGGCGCAGGTAGGGCGTGTCCGCCGCCGGCTTCTTTTTCTTCAGTTCACGCAGAGCGGCCACCGTGGCCGCCTCGTCCACCGTGCAGCCGGCGGGCAGGGGCAGGGCGCCCATCTGCTGCGCCGCGTCCAGGATGGGCCGGTAGCCGGTGCAGCGGCAGAGGTTGCCCGATAGGTTGGCCTGCGCCTGCTCACGGTCAATGCCCTTTCCACCCCGTGTGTTCTGGTACATGCCGAACAGGCTCATCACGAAGCCCGGCGTGCAGAAGCCGCACTGGCTGCCGTGGCAGCGCACCATCGCCTCCTGGGCGGGGTGCAGCTCGCCCGACGGCGATGCGATGTCCTCGGCCGTGTACACCGCCATGCCGTCCACCGAGTGCGCCAGACGGATGCAGCTGTTGATGGCCTTGTAGGTGAGTCGGCCGTCAACGGCCTCGCCCAGCACCACGGTGCAGGCGCCGCAGTCGCCCTCGCCACAGCCTTCTTTGGTGGCGCACAGGTGCAGGTCTTCGCGCAGCAGGTCCAGCAGGGTGCGGTCGGGCGCCACATCGTGGACCGTCACGGCTTCGCCGCAGCGCAGGAATCTCAGGGTTTGCCCGGGTTTTTTTGCATTCATGCGGCTCAGCATAGCGCCGGGGGCCGTGGCACAACATATGCTCAGGCGTATGGCGAGAATGCCGGAACCTCCATCCGCGCGCATGAGCTCCGGGTATGAAATACGTCTCCATGTTCGACAAGATTGACCTGCACCTGATCCGCGTGCTGCACACCGTCCTCACGGAACGCAGCGTGTCGCGGGCAGCCCTGCGGCTGGGCATGTACCAGCCGGCGGTCAGCGCCGCGCTCAAGCGCCTGCGCGAACTGGCGGGGGATCCTCTTCTGGTGCGTTCGGGCGCCAGCATGGTGCCCACGGTGGCCGGTCTGCGCATGATCGAACCGGCGGCCGAGATCCTGCGCAGCGCGGAAATGCTGTTCTCCGACGCCCGCGCCTTCGACCCGGCCACCGCGCGCCAGACCTTCAGCCTGGCCGCCAGCGACTACCTGGACCCGCTGTTCCTGCCCCAGCTGGTGACGCAGGTCAAGACCTCGGCGCCGAATTGCGGCATCGACATCCACCCGCTGTCGGCCGACGCCGATTACCGCGCCCACCTGGCCCAGGGCCACTACGACGTGGTGATCGGCAACTGGCCCAAACCCCCGCAGGAGCTGCACCTGGGCCGGCTGTTCGGCGACGAGGTGGTCTGCCTGGTGGCCAACCACCACCCGGCCGTGCGCCGCGGCTGGGACATCGAGGCCTGGCTGGCGGCCGAACACATCGCCCCCACGCCCACCCACCCCGGTGCCCGGGGCTTCATCGACGAACACCTGGCCAGCCAGGGCCTGGTGCGCAACGTCACCGCGCGCTGCCCGCACTTCGGCCTGATCCCGGCCATGGTGGCGGGCACCCTGCTGGTGCTGACCACCGGCCGCCAGTACGCCGAGCGCTACGTTGGCGCGCTGCCGGTCCAGGTGCTGCCGTGCCCGGTGGAGTTCCCGCGAATGATGTATTACCAGCTCTGGCACGAGCGCACCCACGCCTCCAGCGCGGGCCGCTGGCTGCGCGAGCAGATCAAGACCGTGGCGGCCTCGCTGCGGCGCGCCGACCCCGAGGCCGCCGCGGCCTGACCCCACCCACAAACGAGAAGGAGATCGCCTTGACGACCCCCCGACTGCAGCTGACCGGCATCACCAAGCGCTACCCCGGCGTGGTGGCCAACAGCAATGTGTCGCTTTCTGTCGCCCCCGGCGAGGTGCACGCCGTGCTGGGCGAAAACGGTGCCGGCAAATCCACGCTGATGAAGATCATCTACGGCTCGGTCAAGCCCGACGAGGGATCGGTGATGTTCAACGGCAAGCCGGTGCACATCCGCAACCCGCAGGAAGCGCGGGCGCTGGGCATCAGCATGGTGTTCCAGCACTTCAGCCTGTTCGACACCATCACCGTGGCCGAGAACGTCTGGCTCGGCCTGGACAAGTCGCTCACGCTCAACGAGGTGACGGCCAGCATCGACGCCACCGCGGCCGAATACGGGCTGGACATCGACCCCAAGCGCCCCGTGCACACGCTGTCAGTGGGCGAGATGCAGCGGGTGGAGATCATCCGTGCGCTGCTGACCAGCCCGCAGCTGCTCATCCTGGACGAGCCGACCTCGGTGCTGACGCCGCAAGCAGTGGAAAAACTCTTCGTGGTGCTCAGGAAGCTGGCGTCCGAAGGCTGCTCCATCCTCTATATCAGCCACAAGCTGCACGAGATCCGCGAGCTCTGCACCGCCTGCACCGTGCTGCGCGGCGGCCAGGTCACCGGAGTGTGCAACCCGCAGAACGAAAGCAACGCCTCGCTCTCGCGCCTGATGATCGGCGCCGAGCCGCCGGCGCTGGAAGCCCGTGCGCTCAACGCCGGTGCCGATGTGCTGCAGGTGCGCGACCTGACGCTGGCCAGCGACGACCCGTTCGGCACCCACCTGCACCAGATCGCGCTGACGGTGCGGGCCGGCGAAGTGGTGGGCATCGCGGGCGTGTCGGGCAACGGCCAGGGCGAGCTGCTTTACGCGCTCTCGGGCGAAGACCGCCGTGCGCCGGCCGGCAGCATCCGCGTGCTGGGGCAGGACGCCTCGCGCCTGCCGCCGGGCCGTCGGCGGGCGCTGGGTCTGCACTTCGTGCCCGAAGAGCGCCTGGGCCGTGGCGCGGTGCCCACGCTGTCGCTGGCGCAGAACCTGCTGCTCTCGCGGCGTGACGCCGTGGGCGCAGGCGGCTGGCTCAAGCTGGGCGCGCTCAAGGCGCAGGCCGAGGACATCATCGCCCGCTACAAGGTCAAGGCCAACGGGCCGGGCGCGGCGGCCAAGTCGCTCTCGGGCGGCAACCTGCAGAAGTTCATCGTCGGCCGCGAGATCGAGGCCAAACCCAAGCTCCTCATCGTCAGCCAGCCCACCTGGGGCGTGGACGTGGGCGCTTCGGCGCAGATCCGCGGCGAGATCCTCCGGCTGCGCGACGCCGGTTGCGCGGTGCTGGTGGTCAGCGAGGAACTGGACGAGCTGTTCGAGATCAGCGACCGCCTGCACGTGATCGCCAAGGGGCGGCTCTCGCCCAGCATCGACCGCGCCGACGCGACGGTCGAGCGCATCGGCGAATGGATGTCGGGCCTGTGGGACGACGCCGCACACCACCACAACAAGAACGAGGAGTCTGCCCATGCTGCGGCTTGAAGTCCGTCCCCAGCCCTCGGCGCGCTGGGGCTATGCCTCGCCGCTGCTGGCGCTGGCCATCACCGTGGCCATCGGCGTGATCCTGTTCGCCGCCCTGGGCAAGGACCCGGTGCGCGGCCTGCAGGTGTTCTTCTGGGAGCCGGTCAAGAGCACCTACGCGCTGTCCGAACTGATGGTCAAGGCCACGCCGCTGCTGATCATCGCGCTCGGGCTGGCCGTGTGTTTCCGCTCCAACGTCTGGAACATCGGCGCCGAGGGCCAGTACCTGATCGGCGCCATCTTCGCGGCTGGCGTGGCGCTGACCGCCGACAAGACCACCGGCGGCTGGATCGTGCCGGCCATCATCGTGGCGGGCATCGTCGGCGGCATGTTGTGGGCCGGCATCACGGCGCTGCTGCGCGACCGCTTCAACGCGAACGAGATCCTGGTCAGCCTGATGCTGGTCTATGTGGCCATACAAGTGCTCAACTACCTGGTCTATGGCCCCTGGAAAGACCCCATGGGCTACAACTTCCCGCAGACCAAGACCTTCGAGTCGGTCACGCAGATCCCCAAGCTCATGCAGGGCTCGCGGGTGAACGTGGGCCTGCTGCTGGCGCTCGCCGGAGTGGCGGCGGTCTGGGTGTTCCTGTTCCGCACCTACTCGGGCTTTGCCCAGCAGGTGGGCGGTCTGGCGCCGGCGGCGGCGCGCTACGCGGGCTTCTCCTCGCGCAAGGCACTGTGGATCGCGCTGCTCACCTCCGGTGGCATGGCCGGGCTGGCGGGGGCGCTGGAGGTGGCCGGTCCCATCGGACAGCTCACGCCCTATGTGCCGGCGGGATACGGTTTCGCGGCCATCATCGTGGCCTTCGTCGGCCGCCTGCACCCGGTGGGCATCGTGTTCTCGGCCATCCTGATGAGCATGTTCTACATCGGCGGGGAGCTCGCGCAATCGCGCCTGGGCCTGCCCAAGTCCATCACCGGCGTGTTCCAGGGCCTGCTGCTGTTCGCGCTGCTGGCCTGCGACACGTTGATTGCCTACCGCGTCGTGTGGAAGAAATAAGGAGTCGCTGACATGGAATCCACCGCACTCCTCATCGCCGCCTCGCTCAATGCCGGCACCGTGCTGGCCATCGCCTCGCTGGGCCTGCTGATCAACGAGAAGGCCGGCATCGTCAACCTGGGGGCCGAAGGCATGATGCTCTGCGCCGCCCTGGCCGGCTTTGCCACCGTGGTGCACACCGGCAGCACGGTGGCCGGCTTCGCCGCCGGCATGGCGGCGGGCGCGTTGCTGGCGGCCATCTTCGGCGGGCTGGTGATCTGGCTCAACACCAACCAGTACGCCACCGGGCTCGCGCTGTCGCTGTTCGGGGCCGGCTTCTCGGCCTTCGCCGGCACGTCCTACGTGCAGGAAAAGCTGCCCGAGCAATCGACCTTCGCGATCCCCCTGCTGGCCGACATCCCCTTCATCGGCAGCGCGCTGTTCCGGCACCACCCCATGGTCTACGTCTGCGTGGGCCTGGTCTTCGGGCTGATCTGGTTCCTGTTCCGCACGCGCGCCGGTCTGGTGCTGCGCAGCGTGGGCGAGAGCCCCGAATCGGCGCACGCGCTGGGTTACCCGGTGCGCCGCATCCGCCTGCTGGCCGTGATGGCCGGCGGCGCGCTGTGCGGTCTGGCCGGCGCCTACGTGTCGACCGTCTACACCCCGCTGTGGGTGGAGGGCATGATCGCCGGCAAGGGCTGGATCGCGCTGGCCCTGACCACCTTTGCCACCTGGCGCCCGGCACGCGTGTTGCTTGGGGCCTACCTGTTCGGTGGCGTGACCATGCTGCAGTTCCACCTGCAGGGCATGGGCGTCAATGTGCCGAGCCAGTTCCTGACCATGATGCCCTACCTCGCCACCATCGTTGTGCTGGTCCTGATCTCGCGCAACCCGACCTGGATCCGCGTCAACATGCCGGCCTCGATCGGCAAGCCGTTCTACCCGGGCTCCTGAGCTGGTGCCGGTTCATAATCATTCACTGTTCGTTTCATTTCACTCCCAACCCACCAAGAGGTTTCCATGACCGACCTGAACAAGCGTTCCCTGATCAAGCTGGCGGCCCTGACGGCTGTGGCCAGCGCGGCCCTGATCGGCTGCGGCAAGAAGGAAGAGGCGGCCGCGCCGGCGGCTGCGCCCGCACCGGCCCCGGCCGCCGCGGAGGCACCCAAGGCCGAGCCGCTGAAGGTCGCCTTCGCCTACGTCGGTCCCGTCGGTGACGGCGGCTGGACCTTCGCCCACGACAACGGCCGCAAGGCCCTCGAAGCCGAGTTCGGCGACAAGATCGTGACCAGCTTCGTCGAGAACGTGCCCGAGAGCGCCGACGCCGAGCGCGTGATCCGCGACCTGGCCAGCCAGGGCAACAAGCTGATCTTCGGCACCACTTTCGGCTACATGGAGCCCATGCTCAAGGTCGCACCCGACTTCAAGGACGTGAAGTTCGAGCACGCCACCGGCTACAAGACGGCCGAGAACCTGCGCACCTACGACAGCCGCACCTACGAAGGCGCCTACATGGCGGGTGTGATCGCCGGTTCCATGACCAAGTCCAATACCCTGGGCGTCGTGGCCTCGATCCCAATTCCCGAGGTGATCCGCAACATCAACAGCTTCACCCTGGGCGCGCAGTCGGTGAACCCCAAGGTCAAGACCAAGGTGGTCTGGGTGAACGGCTGGTTCGATCCGCCGAAGGAAACCGAAGCAGCCACCTCGCTGATCAACGGTGGCGCCGACGTGCTGATGCAGAACACCGACTCCTCGGCCGTGCTGCAGACCGCCGAGAAGATGGGCAAGCGCGCCTTCGGCTGGGACTCCGACATGACCGCCTACGGTCCCAAGGCCCACCTGGGTTCGGCTGTCATCAACTGGGGGCCGTACTACATCAAGTCCGTCAAGGACGCGCTGGAAGGCACCTGGGCCACCGGTGGCGTGTGGTGGGGCCACAAGGAAGGCGCGATCGACATGGTCTCCATCGCCGAAGACGTGCCGGCCGAAACCAAGGCCAAGATCGACACCATCAAGGCCGGCCTGAAGGACGGTTCCTTCTCCATCTGGAAGGGCCCGATCGTGGGTCAGGACGGCAAGGAAGTGCTGGCCAAGGACGCTGTGGCCGATGACAAGTTCCTCGGCGGCATCAAGTTCTACGTCAAGGGCGTCGAGGGGAAGCTCCCGAACTGAGTTCGGAACTTTGCTGACAGCCCGAACAAAGGCCGCCTTCGGGCGGCCTTTTCTGTTTCAAGGAACCACATGATCGAAAGACAACTCTGGCACCCGGTCATCGCCGGTATCCATCTGCGCGATGCACCGCAGTCGGTCTCGCTGCTGGGGCAGGACGTCGTCCTGTGGCGCGAGCACGGCCACGAGGGACAGCACGGCGTGGTGCACGCCTGGGCCGACCGCTGCCCGCACCGGGGTGCGAAGCTGTCGCTGGGGCGGGTGCTCACCCACCTGCACGGCGCGCGGCTGGAGTGCCCCTACCACGGCTGGCAGTTCGCGGGCGATGGCGCCGCGGCGCAAGGCCACCACGGTGCGCCGGTGTCCGTGGGGCGCTGCGTGCACGTGCCGGCAGCCCCCGCCTTCGAGCCCCCCGCCGCGCACTGCGCCCAGGCGTTCGAGGCGCAGGAGCGCCATGGCCTGGTGTGGGTGCGGCTGGAGCGGCCCGACCTCTCGCAGCTGCCCGCCTCGCTGGCGCAGCCGCCCGCGTTCGAGCCCTGGGACGATCCCCTGTGGCGGCAGGTGGTCTGCGGACCCTACGCGGTGGAGACCAGCGCGCCGCGGCTGGTGGAGAACTTCCTGGACCTGAGCCACTTCGGCTTCGTGCACGAAGGCTGGCTGGGTGCGCGCAGCCACGCGCAGGTGGACACTGGCCGGGTGGACGAGGACGCCGACGGTGTGCATGCGCGCGAATGCAAGGCCTGGCAGCCCAGGGGCTACGCAGGCGCGGAAGAGGGCGGCTGGGTGGCCTACCGCTACGAGGTGCCACACCCCTTCGCGGCCATCCTGCGCAAGGACGCGGCCGAGGGCGACCCGGTCAGCAATGCCATCGCACTGTTCATCCGCCCCGACGGACCGGAAGCCTGCACCGCCTGGTTCGCCATGGCCACGCTGGGCGACCTGAGCGACGACGAAGAGCTGCGCGCCTTCCAGGACGCGGTGTTCGCGCAGGACAAGCCCATCGTCGAATCGCAGCAGCCCCGGCGCCTGCCCATCGGCAAGGACGGCGCCATCCCCGAAGTGCATGGCCCCGCCGACCGCATGTCCAGCGCCTACCGCCGTTACCTGGCCCGCACCGGCGTCTCGCTGGGTGTGTGCTGAACCGAAAGGACCCCATGAACGCCATCGAACTCGCCCGTGCCATCCCCAAGGCCGAACTGCACATCCACATCGAAGGTTCGCTCGAACCCGAACTGATCTTTGCCCTCGCGCAGCGCAACGGCGTGCCGCTGGCCTACCCCAGCGTGGAGGCGCTGCGCGCGGCCTACGCCTTCACCGACCTGCAGAGCTTCCTGGACATCTACTACGCGGGTGCCAGCGTGCTGCTGAAGCCGCAGGACTTCCACGACATGGCCTGGGCCTACTTCCTGCGCGCCAAGGCCGACAACGTCATCCATACCGAGCTGTTCTTCGACCCGCAGACCCACACCGCGCGCGGCGTGCCCATGGCGACGGTGATCGAGGGGCTGTCCGGCGCGTGCAAGCGGGCTGAGTTCGAGCTGGGCATCAGCTCGGCGCTGATCCTGTGCTTCCTGCGCCACCTCAGCGAGGAAGACGCGTTCGCCACGCTGGAGGCGGCGCTGCCGTACCGCGGGCACTTCATCGGCGTCGGGCTGGATTCGAGCGAAGTCGGGCACCCGCCCGAGAAATTCGAGCGAGTGTTCGCGCGCTGCCGCGAGCTGGGTCTGAAGCTCGTGGCCCACGCGGGCGAGGAGGGACCACCCGAGTACATGTGGCAGGCCATCGACCTGCTGAAAGTACAGCGCATCGACCACGGCGTGGCCGCGCTGCAGGACCCGCTGCTGATGGCCGAGCTGGCCCACACCCGGATGCCGCTGACCGTGTGCCCGCTCTCCAACCTCAAGCTCTGCGTGGTGGACGACCTGCGCGACCACCCGCTGAAGAAGATGCTGGACGCTGGCCTGTGCGCGACGGTCAATTCGGACGATCCAGCCTATTTCGGCGGCTACATGAACGCCAACTTCGAACAGACGGTGCAGGCCCTGGACCTCAGCCGCGAGGACGTGGTCCAGCTGGCGCGAAACAGCGTGGAGGCCAGCTTTGTCTCCGAGCAGCGCCGGCGCGAGATGTTCGACCGCATCGCCGCGTGCGCCGTGGGCTGAGGCCGCCTTAAGCGTTTCCAAAGTGTCGCAACCCACAATTTCGCCCATTCGTTTGGCGAAGGAGTGGGGCGGTGACGATGCGCAAGACGGGGCTGCCGTGGCAATGGTTGCCTGTGCTGGCCGTGCTGGCCTGGGCCCTGTTCCTCAGGCTGGACTACTTTGCGCCCGGGCGTTCCCTCTGGCTCGACGAGGCGATGCTGGGGGTGAACATCCAGCGCCAGAGCCTGTCCGGTCTGGTGCAGCCGCTGCTGTACGACCAGGCCGCACCACTGGGATTCCTCCTGCTCCAGTGGCTGATCCACCACCTGCTGGGTGGCTCCGACGACCTGTTGCGGGTGGTCCCTCTCCTGGCCGGTCTGGCCCTGCTGCCGATGGTGTTCCTGCTGGCGCGCCAGGACGGCAGCAGGCCCTTCGCCTGGTTGGCCCTGGCGCTGGTGGCGCTGGCGCCGGAGCATGTGCGCTACAGCAGCGAACTCAAGCAGTACTCGCTGGATGCGCTGGTGGCGGCCTATCTGATGTGGTGTTTCGGCGAGGCACTGAAGCAGCCAGCCGAGTCGCGGGCGCGCACACGACTGGCCTTGTCCGGTGCACTGTCGGTGTGGTTTTCCCATCCGTCGGTGTTCGTGCTGGCCGGGCTGGGCGGCGCGGTGGTGTTGCCGCACTGGCGCGAGCTGCGCGCCCCGTCGTTTCTCCGCTCCTGGGGCGGCGTGGCCGCCGCCTGGGCGATCAGCTTCGCGGTGCTGTACCTGCTGCACCTTCGCCATGTGGCGGCCAACCCGTCCCTCATCGACTTCTGGCGCCGCAGCTTCGCGCCGCTGCCGCCCTGGTCGCACTGGGGCTGGTACCGCGCGAGCCTGTCGGGCGTTCTGAACCATCTGTTCTCTTTTCACGCGGGCGCGGTGCCGTCGCTGTTGCTGCTGGTTGGGACCGCGTCGCTCTGGGTGCGCCGACGGCCCCTGGCCCTGGCCATGGTGCTCACGCTGGTGGCCACGCTGGTCGCCTCGGCGCTGTCGCGCTACCCGTTCCACGGGCGGTTCCTGCTGTTCATGATGCCCGCCGCTGCCCTGGCGCTGGCCGAAGGGGTGGAGCGCTGCCGTCAATGGCTGCGCGACCGGCACCCGGGGCTGTCAGGCAGCGTGTACCTCGGACTGGCCAGCCTGCTGCTGTTCCATGCCGTTGACCTTGACAGGCAGCATCTGCGGGACCACCCGGTGATGGAGGAGATCAAGCAGCTGATGAAGGAGGTGGCTGACCACCGGCGCGTTGGGGACCAGATCTATGTGTACTACGGCGCGGTGCCCGCGTTCTCCTTCTACGCAGCGCGGTACGGGTTCGAAACCGGCGAGTTTGTTGAAGGGACTTTTCACCGCTGGGAGCCGGCGCTCTACCTGAGCGAGATCGATCGTGTGCTGGGCGCGGGCCGGACCTGGTTCGTTTTCAGCCACAACTGCAACCACTGCCGGCCGCGCGTCAGGGTCAACGAGCAGCGTTTCATCCTCGACCACGCGGACCGCCGGGGAGCGCTGATCGAACAACTGGACGGCCCCGGCACCACGGCCTACCTGTACGACCTCGGACCGCCACGGTCCGACCCGGGGCTGGCAGCACACCGGTAAAATCACGTCCCAGCGAGCCGGTGCTTCCCCGGCTCGCTTTTTTTGTCTTCCGGAAGCCATGTAGAGGACCACCATGTACAAAAACCTCGCTGCCGCGCTCGCGGCCGCCTGTTTTTTCTCCCCCGCTTTTCCCCAATCCACGGCGCCGGTCAAGGCCGCGTTCGTCTACGTCGCGCCACTCACCGACGCCGGCTGGGTGCGCCAGCACGACCAGGGCCGCCTGGCCGTGGAGGCCGCGCTGCCTGGCCAGGTCAAGACCAGCTACGTCGAGAACGTGGCCGAGGGCCCGGACGCCGAGCGCGTGATCCGCGACCTGGCCATGCAGGGCCACCAGATCATCTTCACACCCAGCTTCGGCTACATGGAGCCCACGCTGAAGGTCGCGCGGGAGTTCCCGAACGTGAAGTTCGAATCGGTCACCGGCTACAAGACTGCGCCCAACGTGGCGGCGTCCAATGCGCGCTACTACGAAGGCCGCTACCTCGCCGGCATCGCCGCCGGCCGGATGGCCACGCAGGCCGGCTACGTGGCGGGTTTCCCGATTCCCGAGGTGCTGCAGGGCATCAACGCCTTCACCCTGGGCATGCGTTCGGTGAATCCCCAGGCCACCGTGCGCGTCGTGTTCCTCGGTGAGTGGTTCAACCCGCCGCGCGAGCGCGACGCGGCCATGAGCCTGATGAACCAGGGCACCGAGGTACTGGCCTTCCACACCGGCTCCAATGCGGTGATGGTGGCCGCGCAGGAGCGCGGCAAGCTGGCTGTGGCCTACCACTCCGACATGCGCAAGGTCGCGCCGGACGCGCAGGTCGCTGCCGTCACCCACCAGTGGGGCGACTACTACACCCGCCGCGTCAAGGCCGTGCTGGACGGCAGCTGGAAGAGCGCACAGGTCTGGGGCGGTGTGCGCGAGGGCATGATCCGCGTCGACAGCTTCGGCAGCAAGGTGCCGGCCGCCGTGCAGGCCGAGGTGCTGGCGCGTCAGAAAGACATGGCCAACGGCCGGCTGACGGTATTCGCTGGGGGCAAGACGGGTGTGAAGGACAACGAGGGCAAGACCATGATCGCCGCCGGCCAGTCGCTGGACGATGGCGCCATCCTGGGCATGAACTGGCTGGTCGAGGGTGTGGCCACGAAGCTGCCGCGATGACCCGCGCCGCCAAATGGTGACTATGTGGCAGGCGCTATGCTGCCGGTCCCTGGAGCCGCTAAGCTCCGGGGGCGATGAAAGCCTACCGTGCCGCCCTCCTGAGATTCGATGACCAAGGCCTGCCGCTCTACGACAGCGACGGCCTGCTGGTCGTCGGCCCCGATGCCACCGGTCGCAAGGTGGTGCGCGCCGCGGGCAGCCACGACGCACTCATCGACCGCTTGGCCGGTGTCGCAGTTGAAGACCTGCGCGGCCACCTGATCGCGCCCGGCTTCATCGACCTGCACGTGCACTACCCGCAGACCGACGTGATCGGTGCACCGGCCGCCGGCCTGTTGCCCTGGCTCGAAAACTACACCTTCCCGCACGAGAGCCGTTTTGCCGACAAGGCCTATGCCCGTGGCGTGGCGGAGTTTTTCTTCGACGAACTGGCGCGCCATGGTGTGACCACCGCGCTGACGTTTGCCACTTCGCACCCGGTCTCGGTGGACGCCGCCTTCGAAGCCGCCCAGGCGCGCGGTCTGCGCTTCATCACTGGCAAGGTGCTGCAAGACCGCCACAGCCCCGACGGTGTGCGCGACCAGACCGGGCAGAGCCTGGTCGACACCGAGGCACTGATCCGGCGCTGGCACGGTGTCGACCGCCTGGGCTACGCCATCACCCCGCGCTTCGCCCCCACCAGCAGCGACGCGCAGCTGCGCGGTGCCGGCGAGCTGGCGGCGACATACAGCGATGTGTGGATCCAGTCGCATGTGGCGGAGAACCGCGACGAAGTGAAATGGGTGGCCGAGCTGTATCCGCAGGCCCGCAGCTACCTGGGGGTGTACGGCGACTTCGGCCTGCTGCGCGATCGTGCGGTCTATGCCCACTGCATCCACCTGGACGCTCACGACCGCATCCTCATGCGCGAGACCGGTGCGGCGGCGGCCGTCAGCCCCACCAGCAACCTGTTCCTGGGCAGCGGCTTCTTCGACTACGCCGCCGCCGACGCGGCCGGCATGCGCTACGGCCTTGCCAGCGATGTCGGTGGTGGCACCAGCTTCTCGCCCTTCCACACCATGCTCGCCGCCTACTACATCGGGCGGGAGGGGCACACCAAGCCGGGCCTGAGCCTGACGCCCGGCCAGCTCTGGTGGCAGCACACGGCCGGCGCTGCGCGCGCACTGGGCCTGGAGGGGGTGGTGGGCAACCTCACCCCGGGTCATGAAGCCGATTTCGTGGTTCTGGATCCGAAGGCCACGCCGCTGCTGGAGCGCAAGACGGCACAGGCCGATTCACTGGATGAGCTGCTGTTTGCGCTGATCGTGCTGGGCGACGACCGCCTTGTCGCAAAGACCGTGACGGCGTGATCCTTACAATCTGCGGCTTACCTCCGGAGCACGCAGCATGAGCATCAAGAGCGACAAATGGATCCGCCGCATGGCCGAGCAGCACGGCATGATCGAGCCTTTCGAGCCGGGCCAGATCCGGCAGAACGCCGCGGGCCAGAAGATCGTCAGCTATGGCACCAGCAGCTACGGCTACGACATCCGCTGCGCACCCGAATTCAAGGTCTTCACCAACATCCACAGCACGGTGGTGGACCCGAAGAACTTCGACGAGAAGAGCTTCGTCGACATCAACTCCGATGTCTGCATCATCCCGCCCAACAGCTTCGCTCTGGCGCGCACCGTGGAGTACTTCCGCATTCCGCGCAGCGTGCTGACCATCTGTCTGGGCAAGAGCACCTATGCCCGGTGCGGGATCATCGTCAACGTCACGCCCTTCGAGCCCGAGTGGGAAGGCTATGTGACGCTGGAGTTCTCCAACACCACGCCCCTGCCCGCCAAGATCTACGCGGGTGAAGGCTGTGCCCAGGTGCTGTTCTTCGAGAGCGATGAGGTCTGCGAGACCAGCTACAAGGACCGGGGCGGCAAGTACCAGGGGCAGGTGGGCGTGACCTTGCCCAAAACCTGAGACGGCGTTCTCTAGACGGAAAAACCCATATTTTTGGCTTGACTTTTGTCAGGCAGGTTTCATCGCTGCCCGATAAAATCAAGAGGTTTGCCCGATTTCACCCCAATCCGGTGCGAAATTGCCCTTCCAAATGATGCCCGTCCGCCGGGCGCCCGCTTTTCTCGACCAGCATGTCCGAATCCACCTCCGCCGCTTCTTCGCCTGAACCGATTCCCCTCGGGCAGCCCCTGCCTCACCGCAAGGTGATCCGGGGCTGGCTGACGCCGATCGCCGAGCAGCGCACGGCCATGGGCATCGTTCTGCTGGCCGTCGACTGGGCGGTTTTCCTGGCGCTCATCGTCGGCACGGTGCTGCTGGACGCCTGGTGGGCCAAGCTGCTGTGCGGCCTGGCCGCGGGTTTCGTGATCGGTCGCCTGTTCATCATCGGCCACGACGCCTGTCACCAGAGCTACACGCCGCACCGGGGCCTGAACCGCATCCTGGGCCGCATTGCCATGGTGCCCTCGCTCACCCCCTACAGCCTGTGGGAAGTCGGCCACAACGTGGTGCACCACGGCTACACCAACCTCAAGGGCGTCGACTTTGTCTGGGCCCCGCTGACCAAGGAAGAGTTTGAAGGCCTGACGCCGGGCCGCCGCTTCATGGAGCGCATCTACCGCAGCGGCTGGGGTCCGGCGCTGTACTACCTGGTCGAGATGTGGTGGAACCGCATGTATTTCCCGCGCAAGACCTACATGGGCACCAGCCGCCCCGAATTCACGCGCGACGGCGTGTTCGTGACCGTCTACGCCGCGCTGTGGATCGCCGCACTGATCGGTGCCGCCTACGCCACCGAACAGTCCGCCTGGGCCCTGGTGGGCTACGGTTTTGTCATCCCGTTCCTGTTCTGGAACGCGATGATCGGCTTCGTGGTCTACGTGCACCACACCCACACGGCGGTGCAGTGGCACGACGACAAGCACGCCTGGGCCAAGGCCGCGCCCTTTGTGTCCACCACCGTGCATCTGACCTTCCCGATGAAGATCGGCGCGCTGATGCACCACATCATGGAACACACGGCGCACCATGTGGACATGAGCGTGCCGCTGTACAAGCTCAAGAACGCCCAGAAGCTGCTGGAGTACACGCTGCCCGGCCGCATCATCATCCAGCGCTTCTCCTGGCGCTGGTACTTCGAGACCGCGCGCAAGTGCAAGCTCTACGACTTCACGCGCCGCTGCTGGACCGATTTCCAGGGCCGCCCGACCAGCGATTTCAAGCCGGCTGTGGCCTGAAATCCTCAGCCCCGGTACTTTCTCAAGCGCTGCCTCGGCAGCGCTTTTTATTGCTGCTTTCGTTTGCATAATGTGGCGATGGCCCCGCCGCAGGCGGCCCGAGGAGCAGTGCATGAAATGGGAAAACAACCGCCAGTCGGACAACATCGAGGACCGCCGCAACCAGCCGGGAGGCGGCATGTTTGGCGGCGGTGCCCCGCGCCGTGTGGGCGGACGTGGCATCGGCTTCGGCACCATCGTGATCGCGCTGATCGCGGGCTGGATCTTCGGTATCAACCCGCTGACCATCCTGGGGGCGCTGGGCGACGGGGGTGAGCTGGTGTCCGGCCCTGCTCAGACGGTACCGGCGGGGAGCACCGACAGGCCGGACGATGAGATGGGGCGCTTCGTCTCCTCCGTGCTGGCTGGCACCGAGGATGTCTGGACCGCCATGTTCCAGCAGGGTGGTGCCCAGTACCAGCAGCCCCGGCTGGTGCTGTTCCGGGGCGCGACACCCACGGCCTGCGGGACGGGGCAGTCCGCCATGGGCCCGTTCTACTGCCCGGGCGACCAGAAGGTCTACATCGACCTGAGCTTCTACGACACTCTGCGACGCCAGCTCGGTGCGCCGGGCGACTTTGCCCAAGCCTATGTGATCGCGCACGAGGTGGGGCACCACGTGCAGAACCAGATGGGCCTGACGGAAAAGATGGAGCAGGCCCGGCGCCGTGTCAGCGAGCGCGAATACAACGCGCTGTCGGTGCGGCTGGAACTGCAGGCCGACTGTTTTGCCGGCATATGGGCGCATCACAACCACAAGAGCAAGGCGATCCTGGAACCCGGCGATGTCGAGGAAGCGCTGAATGCGGCGGCCGCCATCGGCGACGATGCCCTGCAGCGCAAGAGCCAGGGGCAGGTGGTCCCGGACAGCTTCACCCACGGCACCAGCGAACAGCGCCAGCGCTGGTTCCACAAGGGGCTGGAAACCGGCAGCGTGCAGGCCTGCGACACCTTCAACACGCGGGCCCTCTGAGTGCCGCTGCCCAACATTTGGGCAATCAAGGGTCAAAGTGAGACAATAGACGGCTAACCTGAAAGTCCATGACCCAATCCTTTTCCGAACTCCAGCTCTCGCCCAACCTCGCCCGTGCCATCGCGGAAATGGGCTACGAGAGCATGACACCCATCCAGGCGCAGGCCATTCCGGTCGTGCTGCAAGGGCGCGACGTGATGGGTGCCGCGCAGACCGGCACCGGCAAGACGGCGGCCTTCTCGCTGCCCCTGCTGCAGCGCATGCTCAAGCACGAGAACGCCTCCACCTCGCCCGCACGCCACCCGGTGCGCGCCCTGGTGCTGCTGCCGACGCGCGAACTGGCCGACCAGGTGGCCGACCAGATCAAGCAGTACGCGAAACACACCCAGCTGCGCAGCACGGTGGTGTTCGGCGGCATGGACATGAAGCCGCAGACGCTGGAGCTCAAGAAGGGTGTCGAGGTGCTGGTGGCCACGCCGGGCCGTCTGCTGGACCACATCGAGGCCAAGAACTGCGTGCTCAACCAAGTCGAGTACGTGGTGCTCGACGAAGCCGACCGCATGCTGGACATCGGCTTCCTGCCCGACCTGCAGCGCATCCTGAGCTACCTGCCCAAGACCCGCACCACGCTGCTGTTCTCGGCCACCTTCTCGCCCGAGATCAAGCGCCTGGCCAGCAGCTACCTGCAGGACCCGATCACCATCGAGGTGGCCCGCTCCAACGCCACGGCCTCCACGGTGGAGCAGCATTTCTACCGCGTGGACGACGACGACAAGCGCCAGACGCTCAAGCAGATCGTCAAGGAGCGCGGTGTGACGCAGGCCTTCGTCTTCGTCAACAGCAAGCTCGGCTGCGCGCGCCTGGCCCGTTCGCTGGAGCGTGAGGGTCTCAAGACCACGGCCCTGCACGGCGACAAGAGCCAGGACGAGCGCCTGAAGGCGCTGGATGCCTTCAAGAAGGGTGAAGTCGACCTGCTGGTCTGCACCGATGTGGCCGCGCGCGGTCTGGACATCAAGGACGTGCCGGCGGTGTTCAACTTCGACATTCCGTTCAACGCCGAGGACTACGTGCACCGCATCGGCCGCACGGGCCGCGCCGGCGCCTCGGGACTGGCCGTGTCCTTTGTCAGCGGCAAGGACACGCGCCTGATGGCCGACATCGAGAAGCTGATCGGCAAGAAGCTTGAGCTCGAAGCGCTGGAGTTGGAGGCCGACCGCAAGCCCGCTGGCCGTTTCAACGACGGCCAGCGCGCCTGGCGCGAAGGCGACGACGAAGGTCGCCGCGAGATCCGCCAGGCCCGCGAAGCGCGCGAGCCCCGTGAACCGCGCGAAGAACGCCGTGCATCGCGTCCGGCGCGTGCGCCTGCTGACCCGCTGTTCGACAAGCCCTATGAGCCCGCCCTGGCGGCAGACGCCAAGCCGTCCTGGGAGGCCGCGGCAAAACCGGCGGCCACCAGCCGCCTGTCCCCCAACATCAAGTCCCGCAAGAAGGTGCCGGCGCTGTTCAAGGCTTCGGCTCCGGCGGAAAACACCTGAGCCCGCGGGGCTCAGGCGCCCGGCTTCTGGGCCTGCGCGCAGCGCACGCTGATGCGTTCGGCATCGCCGTCGGACCCGATCCGGGCCGCGGTCAGGCAGCCGCCCCACACGCACCCGGTGTCCAGCGCCAGCAGATCGTGGCGCGGCACCTCGCCCAGGGTGGACCAGTGCCCAAAGGCGATGCGGGTGCCCTCGGCGCGCCGCTGCGGTACATCGAACCACGGCATGAAGCCCGCAGGCGCTGATGCCGCGCTGTCCTTGGTCTCGAACTCCATCACACCGTCGGCGCTGCAGAAGCGCAGCCGCGTGAGCGCGTTCACGATCACGCGCAGCCGGTCGAGCCCGTGGAGCTGCTCGCTCCACCGGTCAGGCCGGTTGCCGTACATGTTGTGCAGGAACACGCCCCAGTCCGGACCGCGCAGCTCGCCCTCGAGCTCGGCCGCCAGGGCCAGCGTCTGCGCCGCGTCCCACTGTGGCAACACACCCGCATGCACCATGAGCCAGCCCTGCCTCTGCAGCGCCAGGGGGCGTGCGCGCAACCAGTCGAGCAGGGCAGCCCGGTCGGGGGCCTGCAGGATGTCGTCCAGCGTGTCGCTGCGATGCGGCTTGCGCACGCCGTGCGCGACCGCCAGCAGGTGCAGGTCGTGGTTGCCCAGCAGGCAGTGGGCGCTGGCCTCCAGCGCCACCATGCGCCGCAGCACTGCCAGCGACTGCGGTCCGCGGTTGACCAGGTCGCCCAGCAGCACCAGGGTGTCGCGGCTGGGAGAAAACGCGATCTCGTCGAGCAGGCGGGCCAGGGCGTCGTCGCAGCCCTGCACATCGCCGATCAGGTAAAGTGCCATCGCCCGATTATGGATACCCTGCTGATCATTTTTCTCACGCTGCTCAACGGCGCGTTCGCAATGTCCGAGATGTCCCTGGCGGCCAGCCGCAAGGCGCGCCTGGCGGCGATGGCAGAGGTGGGCGACAAGGGCGCACAGACAGCGCTGCATCTGCTGGAACACCCCACGCAGTTCCTGTCGTCGGTGCAGGTGGGCATCACTTCCATCGGCATGCTCAACGGCATCGTCGGCGAGGCGGCGTTCAGCGACGATCTGTCGGCCTGGATCCGCACTTTCGGCGTGGCCGACGGCACCGCCCAGGGCGTGGCCACCGGCATCGTGGTGGCGGTCATCACCTTCGTGACCATCGTGTTCGGGGAACTGGTGCCCAAACGCATCGGCCAGCTGTACCCCGAAACCGTGGCCCGCTGGGTCTCGCGCCCGATGGCCTACGTCGCCAAGGGGGCCAAGCCCTTCGTCTGGCTGCTCACGCACACCACGCAGTGGGTGCTCAAGCTGCTGCGCATCGACACCAGCGCGCAGCAGATCGTGACCGAAGAGGAAATCAACGCCAGCCTGGAAGAGGGGGTGGACGCCGGCATCATCGAGGCGCACGAGCACCAGATGGTGCGCAACGTGTTCCTGCTGGACGACCGGCAGCTGATCTCCATCATGGTGCCGCGCGCCGATATCCACTGGCTGGACGCCGCCGACAGCATTGAGGGCGCCGCGGCGCAGGCCTGGTCGGTGGGGCACTCGTGGTACCCGGTATGCCGCGGCGGGCTGGACGATGTGGTGGGCGTGATCCACCTGCCCCGCCTGCTGGCCTTGCGCGAGGCGGGCACGGCCGGAACCATCGGCGAGCATGCCCAGCCCGCCACCTTCGTGCCCGAGACCCTGACCGGCATGGAGCTGCTGGAGCAGTTCCGCGAGCGCGCCACGCGTATGGCCTTCGTGGTGGACGAGTACGGTGTGGTGCAGGGGCTGATGACGCCCATGGACCTGCTGGAGGCGATCACCGGCGAGCTGTCGCCCGAGCGGCCGGTGGACGCCTGGGCCACGCCCCAGGCCGACGGCTCCTGGCGCGTGGACGGTGCCATGCCTGTGGCCGAGCTCAAGGCCCGCCTGGACATTGATGAGCTGCCGGATGAGGACAAGGGCCGCTACAACACCGTGGCCGGCCTGATGCAGGCCGAGGCCGGCCAGTTGCTCGCGCAGGGCGAGGGCGTCGACTGCGCGGGCTGGCACTTCGAGGTGATCAAGCTCGAAGGCCGGCGCATCGACCAGGTGCGCATCAGCCCCTTGGCCCAGCCCCTCACCGATGGGTGAACAGCCAGTCCTTGAAAGCCTGTGCCGCTGCTGACAGGCGCTTGCCGCGCGGCACCACCACGTGCCAGCGGCGGATGAGCGGGAAGCCTCTCACGTCCAGCTGAACCAGCTCGGCCAGCGCAAGCTCCGCCGTCACCGTGTGGGCCGACAGCACGGCCAGGCCCAGGCCGCCGGCCACGGTCTGCTTGATCGCCTCGTTGCTGCCCACCTCCAGCCGGTTCTTCATCGTGATGCCGTGGTCGGCAAAGAACTTCTCCGATGTCAGGCGCGTGCCCGAACCGGGTTCGCGCAGGATGAACGGTTCGCTTCTCAGCCGTTCGGGGGCGATGCGCTTCTTGCCCACCAGGGGGTGGTCGGGCGGCGCCACCAGCACCAGCGGGTTGTCGGCAAAGGCCTCGCTGACCACGTCCATCTGATCGGGCGGCTGGCCCATGATGTAGAGGTCGTCCTCGTTGCCCGCCAGGCGCTGCAGCAGCTTCTCGCGGTTGCCCACCACCATCGCCACGTCGATGCCCGGGTGCGCCGCGCAGAAGCCGCCGAGCAACTTGGGCACGGTGTACTTCACCGTGGTCAGGATGGCCAGCTTGACGCTGCCGCGCTCGACCCCCTGAAGCGCGGCGAGGTCTTCGCCCAGCCGTTCCATGCGCGCCTCGATGTCCTCGCAGGCCGCAGCCAGCGTGCGGCCGGCAGCGGTCAGGTAGATCTTCTTGCCCAACTGCTCGAACAGCGGCTGGCCCACCGATTCCGACAGCTGCTTGACCTGCAGCGACAGCGTGGGCGGCGAGAGGTGCAGCGCCTCGGCGGCGCGCGCGAAGCTGCCGTTCTGCGCGACGGCGTGAAAGATGCGCAACTGGTGCAGGGTGGCGTGCCGCAGACTCACGGGGGTGTTCAGTATGTTTTGAAAATCAAAACGTAATCGTCAGGACATTTTACTTTTATTTATTGTTCTGAAGGCCAAGAATCCGCTCCATCAACACCCAACCAGGAGCACAGCAGATGGCGACGAAGACCTACAACGCGGGCGTCAAGGAGTACCGCAGCACGTACTGGGAGCCCCACTACACCCCCAAGGACACCGACATCCTTGCGTGCTTCAAGATCACCCCTCAGTCGGGCGTGGACCGCGAGGAAGTGGCCGCGGCGGTCGCGGCCGAGTCGTCCACCGGCACCTGGACCACGGTCTGGACCGACCTGCTGACCGACCTCGACTACTACAAGGGCCGCGCCTACCGCATCGAGGACGTGCCCGGCGACGACACCTGCTTCTACGCCTTCGTGGCCTATCCCATCGACCTGTTCGAAGAAGGCTCGGTGGTCAACGTGCTGACCTCGCTGGTGGGCAACGTGTTCGGCTTCAAGGCCCTGCGAGCCCTTCGCCTGGAAGACGTGCGCTTCCCGATCGCCTACGTGAAGACCTGCGGCGGACCGCCCCACGGCATCCAGGTCGAGCGCGACATCATGAACAAGTACGGCCGCCCGCTGCTGGGCTGCACCATCAAGCCCAAGCTGGGCCTGTCGGGCAAGAACTATGGCCGCGCCGTGTACGAATGCCTGCGCGGTGGCCTGGACTTCACCAAGGACGACGAGAACGTCAACAGCCAGCCCTTCATGCGCTGGCGCCAGCGCTTCGACTTCGTGCAGGAGGCGATCGAGAAGGCGCAGCGCGAGACCGGCGAGCGCAAGGGCCACTACCTGAACGTGACCGCGCCCACGCCGGAAGAGATGTACAAGCGCGCCGAATACGCCAAGGAACTGGGCGCGCCGATCATCATGCACGACTACCTGACCGGCGGCTTGTGCGCCAACACGGGTCTGGCCAACTGGTGCCGCGACAACGGCATGCTGCTGCACATCCACCGCGCCATGCACGCCGTGCTCGACCGCAACCCGCACCACGGCATCCACTTCCGCGTATTGACCAAGGTGCTGCGCCTCTCGGGCGGTGACCACCTGCACTCGGGCACCGTGGTGGGCAAGCTCGAAGGCGACCGCGCCTCCACCCTGGGCTGGATCGACCTGATGCGCGACAGCTTCATCAAGGAAGACCGCAGCCGCGGCATCTTCTTCGACCAGGACTTCGGCTCCATGCCCGGCGTGATGCCGGTGGCCTCGGGCGGCATCCACGTCTGGCACATGCCGGCGCTGGTCAACATCTTCGGCGACGACTCGGTGCTGCAGTTCGGCGGCGGCACCCTGGGCCACCCCTGGGGCAACGCCGCTGGCGCAGCCGCCAACCGCGTGGCGCTGGAGGCCTGCGTCAAGGCGCGCAACGAAGGCGTGGCGGTTGAGAAGGAGGGCAAGGCCGTGCTGCTCGAAGCCGCCGAGCACTCGCCCGAACTGCGCATCGCCATGGAGACCTGGAAAGAAATCAAGTTCGAGTTCGACACCGTGGACAAGCTCGACATCGCCCACAAGTGAACCCGCACCCCATCAACGCAAAGGACACCACCATGAGCATGCAGGACTACCACAGCCGCCTCTCCGACCCCGCCAGCCGCAAATTCGAGACCTTCTCCTACCTGCCAGCGATGAGCAACGACGAGATCCGCAAGCAGGTGGCGTACATCGTCGGCAAGGGCTGGAATCCGGCCATCGAACACACCGAGCCGCAGTACCTGATGGACTCGTACTGGTACATGTGGAAGCTGCCGATGTTCGGCGAGACCGACATCGACCGCATCCTGGCCGAGGCCGAGGCCTGCCACAAGGCCAACCCGGACAACCACGTGCGCCTGATCGGCTACGACAACTTTTCGCAGTCGCAGGGTGCGTCGATGGTGATCTACCGCGGAAAGACCGTCTGAACGGGGAGGGCCCATGAGCGAAACATTGGATGCCTACAGAGTCTCGCAGCAACCCTACTACCGACCCGTCGCCGACGAGGTCGAGCTGTTCGAAGCCGCGTACTCGGTGCGCATGCCCATGATGCTCAAGGGTCCCACCGGCTGCGGCAAGACGCGCTTCGTCGAGCACATGGCCTGGAAGCTGAACAAGCCCCTGATCACCGTGGCCTGCAACGAAGACATGACGGCCAGCGACCTGGTCGGCCGCTTCCTGCTCGACGCCAACGGCACCCGCTGGCAGGACGGCCCGCTGGCCACCGCCGCGCGCCACGGCGCCATCTGCTACCTCGACGAGGTGGTCGAGGCGCGCCAGGACACCACCGTGGTCATCCACCCGCTGACCGACAACCGCCGCGTGCTGCCGCTGGAAAAGAAGGGCGAGCTGGTCAAGGCCCACCCGGATTTCCAGATCGTCATCTCCTACAACCCGGGCTACCAGAGCCTGATGAAAGACCTGAAGCAGTCCACCAAGCAGCGCTTCGGTGGTCTTGACTTCAACTACCCCGAACACGCGGTCGAGGCCGAGATCGTGGCGCACGAGACTGGCGTGAGCGCCGACGTGGCCGGCAAGCTGGTCGGCATCGCCGAGCGCGCGCGCAACCTCAAGGGCCACGGCCTGGACGAAGGCATCTCCACCCGCATGCTGATCTACGCAGGCAGTCTGATCGCGCAGGGCGTGGCCGCGCAGGCCGCGTGCCGTGTGGCCTTGGTGCGTCCGATCACGGACGACCCGGACATGCGCGACGCGCTCGACGCGGCGGTCGCCACGTTCTTCTGATCTGAGAAGGTCGGCCATGAGCGTCCACCTGCACGACCACGCCGAGTGGACCGACCAGTTGGACCCGGGCTCGCTGGAGCTGCTGGAGCGTTGCTGGCCGGATGCGACCAAAGTGTTCTCGGCGCGCGGGCTCGACAACTATGTCAAGGGCGCCGCCGCGTTGCGCGGCCTCGGCCGTGGCCACGAACTGGTCAACGCCTGGATCGATGGCGCGCCGCAGGTGGCCAAAGAGATCGGCGAGGACGTGGTGGGCGAACTCGCGACCACCGCGCTGCTGCTCGCGTCCAAGACCTCGGGCGCGGTGATCGAGCTGGTGCTGGCCACCGCGCCCACCGCCGCACGCCGCCTGGCCGACGGTGCGCTGTTTCTGCAGTACCTGCAGTTCCTCAACACGCTGGTGGCGCAGGCGCCGCGCGGCCTGCGGCCCATGCTGGGGCAGCTCGACGCGCTGTTCGGCCAGCTCACGTTGGGCGGCCTGCGGCGCTGGGCCACCTGGGGCGCGCAGGCCCACCGCACCAACTACGAGGAGCAGATCGCCTACTTCGGCCTGCAGTCCAAAGAGTCGCTGGCCATGCTGCAGAAGGAGCGCAAGGGCACGCTGCTGGTGGACGTGCAGCGGCGCATCAACATGTATTTGCGCGCGCTCTGGGGCCGCGACTTCTTCATGCGCCCGACGGCGGGGGATTTTGAATCCCGTGATGGTTACCGCCCTTTCATCGAGGACTATTTCATCCACCTGCCCGACGCGTATGACGCGGTGGACGGCCACAGCGGCACGGTGGATGCGACCGAGCTCTACCGCGCCGCCGCCGCGCACGCCGCGGCCCACGTGGTGTTCACGCGCCGGCCGATCTCGGCCGAATCGCTCAGTCCCTGGCAGATGGCGCTGATCGGTGTGGTGGAGGACGCGCGCATCGAGGCGCTGACGCTGGCGCGGTTCCCGGGCCTGCGCCCGCTGTGGGCCAGCCTGCACACCGCGCAGGCCACCCAAGACAAGACCGCCGGCGACTGGCTGGGCCGCCTGGCGCGTGCGCTGCTCGATCCGGCGTATGAGGACGCCAACCCCTGGATCGCCCAGGGCCGAACATTGTTCGCCGAGGCGACGCAGCGCCTCCAGGCCGATCCGCACGACAACACCGTGTCGTGGGACATCGGCGTGCAGCTGGCGCACAGCTACCGTGAACTCACGCAGGGGCCGGCGTTCCAGCCGCGCACCGACGTGCAGACCGCGGCCTACCGCGACGACAACCGCTACTTCTGGGCCTTCGACGGATTCGACTTCGAGCGTTCCATCGCCGCCGGCTACGAGCCGCCGCAGCAATTGCGCAAGCAGGTCAACCTGATGGAGTTCGTCAACGAACTCGAGGTGGAGGGCGCGGGCGACGACGCGCAGGAGATCTGGGTGCTCGGCACCGAGCTGTTTCCCTACGAAGACCTGGGCGTGTCCTTCAACGAAAGCGAAGGCCGCGAGCCGGTGCTGCCGCCGGTGCACTACGGCGAGTGGGACCACCTGATCCAGCTCGAACGCCCGGCCTGGGCCACGGTGCAGGAGCGCCGACCCAAAGCCGGCGACGCGGCGATGATCGACGGCATCCTGGCCGAACACCGGCGCCTGATCGGCCGCATGAAATACATCCTGGACGCGATGCAGCCGCAGGGCGTTCAGCGCATCCGCAAGCTCGAAGACGGCGACGAGATCGACCTCAACGCGGCGCTCGCGTCGGTGATCGAGATGCGCATGGGTCGCCAGCCCGACCCGCGCATCATGATGCGCAGCGTACGCAAGACGCGCGACATCTCGGTGCTGGTGCTGCTGGACCTCTCGCAGTCCACCAACGACAAGGTGGCCGGCCAGGAACACACGGTGCTGGAACTGACGCGCTCGGCCTGCGCGCTGCTGGCCGACGCGATCCAGAAGGTGGGCGACCCCTTCGCAATCCACGGCTTCTGCTCCGACGGCCGGCACGACGTGAACTACTGGCGCTTCAAGGACTTCGACCAGCCCTACGACGACCTAGCCAAGGCGCGTCTGGCCGGTATGGAAGGGCAGCTGTCCACCCGCATGGGCGCGGCCATCCGCCACGCCACTGCCGCACTGAAGGCGCAGCGCAGCAGCAAGAAGCTGCTGCTGGTCATCACCGACGGCGAACCGGCCGACGTGGACGTGCGCGACCCGCAGTACCTGCGGCACGACACCAAGAAGGCGGTGGAGGAGGCCAGCCGGAACGGCGTGACGACCTACTGCATGAGCCTGGACCCGCGCGCCGACCAGTACGTCAGCCGCATCTTCGGCGCGCGCAATTACCTGGTGGTGGACAAGGTGGAGCGCTTGCCCGAGAAGCTGCCGGTGCTGTATGCGGGGCTGACGCGCTGAGCGGCGGGACTCAGGCCGCTACAGCGGCCGTGGCCCGCAGCGAGCCGAACAGGTTCTTGGGATCGGCCAGCGGCGGCACCAGGGCGATGCGCTCGCCCAGGCCCAGATGCTCGGCGGTTTGCTGCATGAAGCGCAGGGCCGAGAAGTCTTCCAGCGCGAAGCCGACCGAGTCGAACACGGTGACCTGATCGGTGCTGTCGCGACCGCTGCGTTCGCCGCGCAGCACCTGCCAGAACTCGGTGACGGCGAAGTCCGCCGGCTGGTGCTGGATCTCGCCCTCGATGCGCGACTGCGGCTCGTACTCCACGAACACCTTGGACGCATGAAGGATGTCGCCGTGCAGTTCGGTCTTGCCCGGGCAGTCGCCGCCCACGGCGTTCAGGTGCATGCCGGGTTGAATCATCTCGGGCGTGAGGATGAGCGCGTTGCGCTTGTCGGCGGTGACGGTGGTGACGATGTCTGCGCCACGCACCGCCTCGGCCGTGCTGGCGCAGACGGTGACGCGCAGGCCGCTGCCCTGCAGGTTGCCCACCAGCTTGGCGCTGGCGGCCGGGTCCACGTCGTGCACGCGCAGCTCGGTGATGCCCAGCAGGTGCTGGAAGGCCAGGGCCTGGAACTCGCTCTGCGCGCCGTTGCCGATCAGCGCCATCACGCGGCTGTCGGGGCGCGCCAGCACCTTCGCGGCCAGGGCCGACATGGCGGCTGTGCGCAGTGCGGTGGTCAGGGTCAGTTCGCTCAGGAACAGCGGTGCGCCGGTGGCCACGTCGGCCAGCACGCCGAACGCCATCACGGTCGACAGACCCAGGCGGGTGTTGCCGGGGTGGCCGTTGACGTACTTGAAGCTGTAGCGCTGCGCGTCGGCCACGGGCATCAACTCGATCACGCCGACGTCGGAATGCGCCGCCACGCGGGCCGTCTTGTCGAAATCGGCCCAGCGCAGGAAGTCGGCGCGGATGTTCGCGGCGATGGCCTCGATGCAGGCGGCCACGCCGTGGCGGCGCACCAGCTCGGCGGCTTCGGGGGCGCCCAGGTAGAGCGTGCCGGCTTCCACGAAGCGGGCGAGATCGGGGTTCTGGACGGTGGTTTTCATGGCTTGTCTCCGGGCAGCACAGGGGGAGCTGGCAGTGTGGCGGAGGGCAGAGGCAATGAAAACCGCCAAACTTGTACTGAAACGGCAGAAAATCGGTCACATCGACAGATTTCGCTGACGTTTTGATCATGGACGACCTCGACCAACGCCTCATCGCCCTGCTGCGCCAGGACGCGCGCCTCTCGGTGGCCGACCTGGCCCACAAGCTGCAGGTCTCGCGCGGCACGGTCACCAACCGGTTGCGCAAGCTCGAAGACACCCAGGTGATCGTGGGTTACACCGTGCGCCTCAAACCCGAGGCGCAGCCCGAGCGCATCCGCGCCTGGATGGGTGTTCAGGTGGAAGGCAACCGCACGCGCGAGGTGATCGCCAGCCTGCTGGGCGAGCCGTCTGTGGCGGCCCTGCACGACACCAACGGCCGCTGGGACCTGCTGGCCGAGCTGGCGGTGGGCTCGATGGCCGAGCTGTCGCAGGCGCTGGAGCGCATCCGCCTGCTCAGCGGCATCCGCGGCACGGAAACCAGCATCCTGCTGACTTCGTACCGCTGACCCTGCGCCGCCACGGTCGAGGCCGCCGTCAGGGCCGGGGCGCCACCTCGACCCGCCACCAGGACGGCAGCAGGCGCCGCACCTCGGCGCGGGCGAAGCGGTCGTCCAGCAGCCAGACGCAGCCCCGATCCTGTTCGGAGCGGATCACCCGGCCGGCCGCCTGCACCACCCGCATCAGGCCCGGGAACAGGTAGGTGTGGTCGTAGCCGTGGCCGGTGCGCTGCTGCAGCCGCTCGCGCATGCGCTCGTTCTCGGCGTTGACCTGGGGCAGGCCCAGGGTGGCGATGAAGGCGCCCACGAGCCGCTCGCCGGGCAGGTCGATGCCTTCGCCGAAAGCACCCCCCAGCACCGCGAAACCCACACCCTGGCCGCCTTCGACGAAGCGGGCCACGAAGGCGTCGCGCTCGGGTTCTTCCATGCCGCGCGTCTGCGCCCAGTGCGGCAGGTCCGGGTGGCGCTGCGCCAGCCGCTGCCGGGCCAGGTCCAGGTACTCGAAGCTGCTGAAGAAAGCCAGGTAGTTGCCGGGCCGCTCGTGGAACTGGGCGCCGATCACGTCCACCAGCGCGTCCAGCGAGCGCAAGCGGTCGGCGTAGCGGGTCGAGATCCAGGGCGCGATCCGCACCCGCAGCTGCTCGGCCGCGAACGGCGAAGGCAGGTCGACGTGTGCGGCATCGGCCGGCAATCCGAGCATCTCCTCCACATGCCCCACAGGGGCCAGCGTGGCGGAGAACAGGGTGGCGCTGTGCGCCCCCGCCCAGCGCGCTTCGAGCCAGGGCGCGGGCACCACGTTGCGGATGCGCAGCGTCGGCAGCCGCCGGCCACGCCCGCCCGGTGGTGCCGCCCACGGCCCCGCTTCGCACAGCGAGTGCTCGCCGAAGCCTTCGGCGATGCGCACGAAATGCAGCGCCTCGAACACCCAGTTCTGCAGCGCGGGGTCGGGTGCGGGACCGGGTTGCGGGGCCAGCAGATCGAGCAGGGTGTTGCAGGTGTTCTGCAGGGTGGTGGCCCAGTCGTCCGGCAGGCCGTCGGCCAGCGCCTGCGTGCCCTCGGCCGGCGGGAGGTCGCGGGCGAAGGCGCTCCAGCGCCGGTGCAGGGCGTCCATGGCTTTGCGGATGTCCGGGGTCGCCTCGTGCCGCAGGCGCAGGAACTCGTGCGCGTTGAGCGTGGCGCTGTACATGCTGCGCGCGCGGTCGATCAGGTTGTGCGCCTCGTCCACCAGCAGCGCGGTGCGCCAGCCCTGGTCTTCGGCCAGTGCGAACCAGTGCGCGCCCATATCGAACCAGTGGTTGTAGTCGCCCACCAGCACGTCGCACCAGCGCTGCATCTCCTGGCCGAGGTAGTAGGGGCAGACGCCGTGTGCCAGCGCCAGTGCGCGCAGGCGGTCCCGGTCCAGCCAGGCGGCCTGCGCCGCCGCCTCGCGCGCGGCCGGAAGCCGGTCGTAGAAGCCGCGCGCCAGCGGGCAGGACTCGCCGTGGCAGGCCTTGTCCGGGTGCTCGCAGGCCTTGTCGCGCGCCAGGCGTTCGAGTACCCGCAGCGGCAGGCGCGTGGGAGCGCCCAGCCGCTCCAGCGCGTCCAGCGCCAGCTGCCGGCCGGTGGTGCGCGCGGTGAGGAACAGCAGGCGGTCGGTGCCCTGGCCGGGCATGGCGCGCAGGCTGGCGAACACCGTGGCCATGGTCTTGCCGATGCCCGTGGGGGCCTGGGCCAGCAGGTGGCGCGCGCGGGTGTTGGCGCGGTACACATCGGCCGCCAGTTCGCGCTGCCCGGTGCGGAACGAGGGAAAGGGAAACGCAAGCGCCGTCAGGGCCTCGTCCCTTGCATGCCGGTGCAGCTGATCGGCCCAGGCCCAGGCGAAGTACCGCTCGCACAGGTCCTCGAAGAAGGCCCGCAGCGCATCGGCGGTGCAGGTCTCGGTCAGCACCGTTTCCTGCCCGCTGTCGATGTCGAAATAGACCAGGGCCACCTCGATCTGCGCCAGTGACAGCTGCTCGCACAGCATCCAGCCGTAGACGCGGGCCTGTGCCCAGTGCAGGGCCTGGTGGTTGGCCGGCACACGACCGGCGTCGCCGCGGCGGGTCTTGATCTCCTCGACGCGCCGGGCCACGGGGTCGAACCCATCGGCCCGGCCCTGCACCACCAGCGGGCCGAAGCGGGCGCTCAGCGCCAGTTCGCGCTGGTAGCCGGCGCCGCGCCGCGCGGTCACGGTCTGGTGCCCCGCGATGCCTTCGACGCCGGTCGGCGAGGGCGTGAAACGCAGGTCGAGGTCGCCGCTGCGCGCGGTGAAGTGGCACAGCGTGCGCACCGACACGGCGATGTCGACGACCGGAAACATGGGCGGATGAACCAAGGGAAACACCAGAGGGAGCTGGTCATCGTACTGGATATATAGTCAGTCCATCATGGATGCCGCATCCGATTCCCCACACGATCCTGGCCCCGCGCTCACGCGCATCCACCACCGGCGCCTGCGCGAGATCCACCGCTCGGCCGGCTGGCCCTGCCAGGACATGGTCGAGGTGGAGCTGCTGGCCGCGGGGCTGCTGGAGCGGCGGCTGGACCAGGGGCGGGAGACGCTGCGCGTCACCGAGGCGGGCATCCAGGTGCTGGCGCGGGTGTTCGCCGGCAACAAGGCGGCGCGCTCGGCCCACGAGGCCCTGGTGGAGCAGGTGGCGACGGCGATGGCGCGGTCCGGGCGCCTGGCCTGGCGGGGGCTGGCGCTGCGGGTCGCGCTGCCCATGGAACTGCTGACGGGAGAGTTGCCCGAACCGATGGCCGCCGAGCCGGCGGCGCAGGGGCTCTGGACCGAGCTGGCCGCGCCCGAGCCACCCCCGGCGCACGGCTGGTGCATGGCCTGTCCCGACGTGTTTTCGATCCGCAACTCCTCGGTGGAGGCCTACCTGGAGCCGGTGGTGCACGAGATCAAGGTGCACCGCTCGGACCTGCTGGGCGACCTCAAGAAGCCGGCCAAGCGCGCCGCCTACCTGGGCATGGCCGGCGCCTGCTGGTACGTGCTGGGGGAAGACACCAAGGGGCGACCCATCGGCGCGCCCGACGAAGTACCGGCCGAGTGCGGTGTGATGCTGGTCGAGCGCGGTGCGCTGCGGGTGGCGCGCGAGGCGCCCCGGCGTGCGGTGGAGCGGCTGCCGTTCCACGTGTGGATGGCGCTGGCCAAGGCCGGGCCGGCCTGGCGCGAGGACGACCCGTCGCAACAGGCGCTCTGAGGGCGCGCGCGGCGCCGGCTACAATCGCCCGGTCATTGGGGAGTAGCCGCTCTTCACCTTGAAGAGGCCCGCGTCAACACACTTGTCCGTTCCCGGACATGGCGCAGGCAGTCCCGCACCTGGCAAGACCTTTGACCACGATGCTCCGCATGAGGCCGGGGTGCGTCGTGGTCAAACGCGTTCTGTGCCGGCCCGTGAAAGTTTTCCCCACATGGAATCCCTGCTCGTCTCCACCGGAGTTGTCGCGCTCGCCGAAATCGGCGACAAGACGCAACTGCTGGCCTTCATCCTCGCCGCGCGCTTCAAGAAGCCGCTGCCCATCATCGCCGGCATCCTGCTGGCGACCATCGTCAACCACGGCCTGGCCGGTGCGCTGGGCGCCTGGATCACGGCGCAGGTGAGTCCAGAAGTCCTGCGCTGGGTGCTGGGTGCCTCGTTCATCGGCATGGCGGTCTGGACACTGATCCCCGACAAGATCGAGGAAGAGGAAACCCAGGTGGCGCAGAAGCTGGGCGTGTTCGGCGCCACGCTGATCACCTTCTTCCTGGCCGAGATGGGCGACAAGACACAGATCGCCACGGTGGCGATGGCGGCGCACTATGCGACGCCGCTGCTGGTGGTGATCGGCACCACCCTGGGCATGCTGATCGCCGACGTGCCGGCGGTGTTTGTCGGCGACCGCCTGGCCAACAGGATCCCGATGAAGCTGGTGCACTCGATCGCCGCCGGCATCTTCGCCGTGCTGGGGGTGGCCACCCTGCTGGGCGCGGGTTCCAGTCTCGGTTTCTGATGAGCGCCAGCCGGGTTGTGGGGCGCCCATGGTAGCCTCGCGCCCGGCATTTCAAGGCAGAGCGTGGGTATACCGCGCAGGAATCAGGACACCATGGGTTCAGTCGGGGACTGGCGCCAGGCGCCAGCGGTGCGGGATATTGCCGCGGGGCTCAAAAGCTGGCCCATCGTCAGCTTCATGGCGCTGAGCGACGTGCGCGCGCGCTACAAGCGCAGCGTGCTCGGGCCGCTCTGGCTGACGCTGGGAACCGCCATCGGCTCCATGGGGCTGGGCCTGCTCTGGAGCGAGCTGATGAAGGTGCCGGCGTCGCAGTTCGTGCCGACGCTCACCGCGGGCCTCATCCTGTGGCAGTTCATCGCCGGCGTGCTGAGCGAATCGAGCACGGTCTACGCGCGCCAGGCCTCGGTGATCCGCAACCTCAGCCTGCCGCTGTCGATCTACCCGCCGCAGCTGGTGCTGCGCCATCTGGTGAACCTGGTGCACAACCTGCCCATCTTCCTGATCGTGGCGCTGGTGTACGGCGTGCCCGTGAGCTGGCACACGCTGCTGGTCGTGCCGGCCATGCTGCTGCTGACCCTCAACCTCTACTGGGTGTGTGTGGTGGTCAGCATCCTGGGCGCCCGCTTCCGCGACCTGGAATACATCATCGGTGCAGTCCTGCCCCTGCTGATGTTCATCAGTCCGGTGTTCTACCGGCCCAACTACCTGCCGTTCAGCGAGGCGATCCTCTGGTTCAACCCGCTGTCGCACGCCATCGAGCTGGTGCGCTCGCCGCTGCTGGGGCACGCGCCGCCGGACTTCGTGATCTGGTCCAACCTGGGCGGCCTGGCCGTCGGACTGTGCCTGGCGTTCTGGCTGTTCAACAACAAGCGCGACCGCATCGCGTTCTGGATCTGAACCATGGCACGGCTGACCCTGAAGAACGTGACGGTCCAGTACCCGATCTACAACAGCCGCAGCTTCTCGCTGCGCAACCAGATCATGCGTGTGAGCACTGGCGGACGCATCGAGAGCGAGGCCGGGCAGGTGAGCGTGGTGACCGCGCTCAAGGACGTGTCTTTCGACCTGCGCGACGGCGATGCGGTGGCGCTGATGGGCCACAACGGTGCCGGCAAGAGCACCATGCTGCGCACCCTGGCGGGGGTCTACACCCCGATCTCGGGCCAGATCGTGCGCGAAGGCCGGGTCTCGACCATGCTGGAACTCGGCGCCGGCATCGACGGCGAACTCTCTGGCTACGAGAACATCACGCGCATGGGCGTGCTGCTGGGCATGAGCCTCAAGGAGATTGAGGCCCATGTGCCGGATATCGAGCAGTTCTGCCAGCTCGGTGACTTCCTGCGCCTGCCGGTGCGCACCTACTCGTCGGGCATGTCGACCCGCCTGATGTTCGCGGTGGCCACCACCGTGCAGCCCGACATCCTGCTGGTCGACGAGATTTTCGGCATGGGCGATGCGGAGTTCCAGGTCAACGCCAAGCGGCGCATGGAGAGCCTGATCGAGAAGGTCGGCATCTTCGTCTTCGCCACCCACAACGACGAGCTGATCGAGCGCTACTGCAACCGCTTCTTCCGTCTGGAGCACGGCAACGTGCGCGAGATGACACGCGACGAGGCACTGGCCGCCCACTTCGCGGCCACCGGACGCTGAGCGCTCAGACGATCCGGCGCCGGGCCGCCCCAAGCCGGATCCGCCCCCGCGCGGCGGCGGAGCGTGGGGGCCTCAGTATCCGGCGCCGGGCCGCCCCAAGCCGGATCCGCCCCCGCGGGGGGCAGCGACCCGCGCGGCGGCGGAGCGTGGGGGCCTCAGTAATGCGGTGGCAGCTCGTCGCGCAGGCTGCGGAACCCCGCAGGCTGCGACTCGTCGTTGCGCTGCCGCAGCTGGGCGACCTCGTGGATCAGCATCGCGATCTGGTCGTGCTGCCGGGCCACCATGGTGTTGAGCGTCTCGACCAGATCGTCCAGGTAGCTGATCTTGATTTCCAGCTGCGTCAGCCGCTCGCTGTCGGCCGTGTTCATGCCGGCAGGAAACCGTCGACCGAGAGGTAGCGCTCGCCGGTGTCGTAGTTGAAACCCAGCACCTTGGCACCGGCCGGCAGCTCGGGCAGCTTCTGCGCGATGGCCTGCAGCGTGGCGCCCGAGGAGATGCCGACCAGCATGCCTTCCTCGCGGGCGCAGCGGCGGGCCATCTCGCGCGCCGGTTCGGCGTCGACCTGGATCACGCCGTCCAGCAGCTCGGTCTTGAGGTTGCCGGGAATGAACCCGGCGCCGATGCCCTGGATCGGGTGGGGCGCCGGGCTGCCGCCGGAGATCACGGGCGAGGCCACCGGCTCGACCGCATACACCTTGAGCTGGGGCCATTGCGCCTTGAGCACCTGGGCGCAGCCGCTGAGGTGCCCGCCGGTGCCGACGCCGGTGATCAGCACGTCCAGGCCTTCGGGGAAGTCGGCCAGGATTTCCTGCGCCGTGGTCTTGGCGTGCACCTCGATGTTGGCCGGGTTGTCGAACTGCATCGGCATCCAGGCGCCGGGCGTGCTGGCCACGATTTCCTGTGCTCGGGCGATCGAGCCCTTCATGCCCTTTTCGCGCGGCGTCAGGTCGAAGCTGGCGCCGTAGGCCAGCATCAGGCGGCGGCGCTCGATGCTCATGCTGTCGGGCATCACCAGGATGAGCTTGTAGCCCTTGACCGCGGCCACCATGGCCAGGCCGATGCCGGTGTTGCCCGAGGTGGGTTCGACGATGGTGCCGCCCGGCTTGAGCGCGCCCGAGGCCTCGGCGTCTTCGACCATCGACAGCGCGATGCGGTCCTTGATCGAGCCGCCGGGGTTGCTGCGCTCGGACTTGATCCACACGCTCTGGCTGGCGCCGGCGAACAGGCGGTTGATGCGGATGTGCGGCGTGCCGCCGATGGTCTGGAGGATGTTCTGGGCTTTCATGTCGGGTCCTTGGGTTGCAGGTCGATGGAGGCGGAGTTCATGCAGTAGCGCAGGCCGGTGGGTGCGGGGCCGTCCTCGAACACGTGACCGAGGTGCGCGCCGCACTGGCTGCAGACGGTTTCGGTGCGCACCATGCCGTGGCTGCGGTCGGTGATCTCGGTGATGGCGCCGGGAATGGCCTTCCAGAAGCTGGGCCAGCCGCAGCCGGCGTCGAATTTGGTGCCCGAGTCGAACAGGTGGTTGCCGCAACAGATGCAGTGGTAGCTGCCGTCGGCCCAGACCTGCTCGTACTTGCCCGTGAACGGGCGCTCGGTGTAGGCGTGCCGCGTGACCTGGAAGGCCGCGGGTTCGGCGCCTTTCTCGGCGAGCAGCTCGCGCCACTCGGCCTCGGTTTTCTGGATCGGGAAGTTGCTCATGGCGGTGCTCCGGAACCACTGGATGGGGTGGAGCGGGCATTGTGCCTGCAGGGCTGCGAGCGTGCAGGCTTCAGCCCTGATCCACCGTGGTTTCCATCAGGCTGCGGCGCACCAGCGGCGGCGCCTCGCCGATGTGGAAGGCCAGCTTGCGCAGCCGCAGCGCCTCGTCCGCGGCGGTGACGCGTTCGAAACGCCGCAGGTGGTCGGTCCAGGATTCGTCCACGATCATTTCGACAAAGCGCCCCGGGTCGTTGAGGTCGTGCAGCAGTTCCCAGGACAGGGCGCCATGGCGCAGCCGGCCGCTGCGGCCTTCGGTGAGCATGAGCTCCCGGAATTCGGCGATCCTGGCCGGATCGATCTGGTACTCGATGGTGATCAGCACCCGCCCGTCCGAGGGCGGCGCGTCGTTGGTCGGCAGCGAAAAAACCCTTCTGGGTGTGAGGTCCGCGGGCTGGCTGGTGTCCGGCCGGAAGCGGTTGACCCCCCACATGACCAGCAGGCCCGACACCGCGGCGATGGCCAGGCAGGTGCGCACGTCCGTGGCGGTGGCGATCTGGCCCCACAGCGCGGCGCCCGCGGCGCTGGCGCCCATGATGGCCATCTGGTAGATGGACATGCCCCGCGCGCGGACCCAGTCCGGCAGGTTCATCTGCATGGTCACGCTCAGGGTGTTGGCGGTGGTGATCCAGGCCGCGCCGCCCAGGAACATGGCCGGCACCGCGAGCCAGGGCGAGGTGACCACCGCCATCACCGCCATCGAGGCGGCCTGCAGCGCGGCGCCGCGGAAGACCAGGCCGTCGCGGCTGTAGCGCTTGCGCAGCCGCGGCAGAAACGCGGTGGAGGCGATGGCGCCGGCGCCCATGGAGGCCAGCAGCAGGGTGAACATGCCCGCGCCACCGCCGTCCATGCCCCTGGCCAGCAGGGGCAGAAGGGCCATCAGCGCGGTGGAATGGAAGAAGAAGATGGCGATGCGCAGCAGCGCGCCCTTGAGTGTTTCAGACTGCAGCACATGCTGCAGGCCCACCCGCATGGCGGACAGGAGGCGCTCGCGGCCAAGCGGGTTGGGCACATGCTCGCGCTGCCAGCGGCTGATGATCACCGCGGCCCCGAGGGACAGCACGGCGTTCAGCAGGAAAACCCAGGCGCTGCCGGCGCTGGCGATCAGGGCGCCGGCCAGCAGCGGTCCGAGGATGCGGGACGCGTTCATCGACACCCCGTTCAGGGCCAGGGCCGCCGGCAGCTGCTGGCGCGGTACAAGTTCGGGAACGATGGCGGCGAACACCGGCCAGCGCATGGCCAGACCGACGCCGTTGGCGAAGGTCAGGGCCAGCAGCACCACGGGCGTGACCATGTCCAGGAACACGAGCACGCTCAGCACCGAAGCGACGGTCGCGACCCAGAGCTGTGTGACGAGGAAGTAACGCTTGCGGTCCAGTCCGTCGGCCAGTGCGCCGCTGGGCAGACCCAGCAGGAAGACCGGCAGGGTCGACGCGGTCTGGACCAGGGCCACCCAGATGGGCTTTTCGGTCAGGGACGTCATCATCCAGGCCGCCGCCACATCGTTCATCCACATGCAGACGTTGGCAAACAGCCAGGCGAACCACAGCATGCGGAAGTCCAGATGCTTCAGCGGTGCCACCGGCGAGGTGTCGGGAGGGGAGTCGGGCATGCGCAGGAGGAAAGAGTGGCAGGCTTCGACTCTGTCACAGGACGCGGCGCCAGGCCTACGTGGAAGTACGCAGAAGCGCCCTCGCGGAGTCCCGCGGAAGACGCACAGACCGCCCGTCCATGCTGGGAAGCCCGCCCGGTTTCGGGCATGATGTGGGGTTTCAAAACGAACGACCGTTCTTTTTTGGGCGGCACACACAGGAGATACCCCATGCTGGGCCAGATGCAAAGCCAACCGCTGCTGATTTCCAACCTCATCGTCCATGCGGACCGCCACCACCACAGCACCGAAATCGTCTCGCGGCGGGTCGAGGGCGACATCCACCGCACCACCTGGGGCCAGGTCGCTGCCCGAGCCCGCCGCGTGGCCAACGCGCTGGACAGCTTGCACCTGTCGTTCGGTGACCGCGTGGGCACCCTGGCCTGGAACGGCTACCGCCATCTGGAGCTGTACTTTGGCGTCAGCGGCTCGGGCCGTGTGCTGCACACGCTCAACCCGCGCCTGCACCCCGAGCAGCTGGTCTGGATCGTCAACCACGCCGATGACCGCGCCCTGTGCTTCGACATGAGCTTCATGCCCCTGGTGCAGGCCGTGCACGCCAAGTGCCCGGGCGTCAAGCACTGGATTGCACTGTGCGACGCCGACAAGCTGCCGGCCGACACCGGTATCCCCGGCCTGCTCAGCTACGAGGCCTGGATCGGCGGGGCAGCCGACACCTACACCTGGCCCGAGTTCGACGAGAACTGCGCATCGAGCATGTGCTACACCAGCGGCACCACCGGCAACCCCAAGGGCGCCGTGTACTCGCACCGCTCCACGCTGCTGCACGCCTACGGCGCTGCGCTGCCCGATGCGCTGGGCTGCTCGGCGCGCGATGCCATCCTGCCCGTGGTGCCCATGTTCCACGTCAACGCCTGGGGCCTGCCGTATTCGGCCGCGGCCGTGGGCTGCAAGCTGGTCTTCCCCGGCCCCGCGCTGGACGGCAAGTCGGTCTACGAACTGATCGAAGGCGAGCAGGTCACCATGGCTGCGGGCGTGCCCACGGTGTGGCAGATGCTGCTGGGCCACATGCAGCAGAACGGCGTCAAGTTCAGCACGCTCAAGCGCACCGTCATCGGTGGATCGGCCTGCCCGCCGGCCATGATCGCGGCCTTCAACGACCAGTACGGTGTCGAGGTGCTGCACGCCTGGGGCATGACCGAGATGAGCCCGCTGGGCACGGTCTGCACGCTCAAGAACGCGCAGGTCGCGCTGCCGGCCGACGAGAAGATGAAGGTGCGCCTCAAGCAGGGCCGCAGCGTCTTCGGCGTGGACATGAAGATCGTCAACGAGCTGGGCGAAGAGCAGCCCTGGGACGGCAAGGCCTACGGCGACCTGCTGGTGCGCGGCCCCTGGATCATCGCCAGCTACTTCAAGGGCGAGGGCGGCGACCCGCTGCAGTACGACGCGGCCGGCCGGGGCTGGTTCCCCACCGGCGACGTGGCCACCATCGATGCCGACGGTTTCATGCAGATCACCGACCGCAGCAAAGACGTGATCAAGTCCGGCGGAGAGTGGATCAGCTCCATCGACGTCGAGAACATCGCCATGGCGCACCCCGCCGTGGCCATGGCCGCATGCATCGGCATGAAGCACCCCAAGTGGGACGAGCGGCCCATCGTGGTGGTGGTGAAGAAGCCCGGCACCGAGGTCACGCGCGACGAGCTGCTGGCCTTCTACGAAGGCAAGATCGCCAAGTGGCAGGTGCCCGACGACGTGGTCTTTGTCGACGCGATCCCGCTGGGTGCGACCGGCAAGATGCAGAAGATGACGCTGCGCCAGCAGCTCGCCGGTTACAAGTTGCCGGGCCTCTGAAAACGTCGCGCAGGCGACCTGCTGCGCTACGGAAGTGCAAGCAGAGTCGCCTGTGCGATAGCGCATAGGGCATTCCCTGAGCGGCGTGCAGAGGTACGGCGCTACGCTGCGGTTTTCACCATCTCAAGGAGACCTCACGTGAAGTTCGCACAGCAGACCGTCGCCGCCGCCGTCCTCCTTCTGGCACTCGGAGCCGCCCACGCCCAGAAGGGCGAGACGGTCAAGATCGCGCTGATCGATCCTCAGACGGGCCTGATGGGCCCGCTGGGCCTGAACCAGATGCGCAGCTGGCAGTTCTTTGCTGAGAAGTTCAGCGCCAACAACCCGGCCGGCGTGAAGTACGAGATTGTGGCCTTCGACAACAAGCTCAGCCCGGCCGAGAGCCTGAACGCTCTCAAGGCCGCGCTGGACCAGGGCGTGCGCTACATCACCCAGGGCAACGGTTCCTCGGTGGCCGGCGCGCTGATCGATGCGATCAACAAGCACAACGAGCGCAACCCCGGCAAAGAGGTGATCCTCCTCAACTACGCCGCGGTCGATCCGGACTTCACCAACAGCAAGTGCAGCTACTGGCATTTCCGTTTCGACGCCGACACCTCCATGAAGATGGAGGCCATGACGACCTTCATGAAGGACCAGAAGGACGTCAAGAATGTCTACCTGCTCAACCAGAACTACTCGCACGGCCAGCAGGTCGCCAAGTTCGCCAAGGAAAACCTGGCACGCAAGCGCCCGGATGTGAAGGTCGTCGGCGAGGACCTTCACCCGCTGGCCCAAGTGCGCGATTTCGCGCCCTACATCGCCAAGATCAAGGCCTCGGGCGCGGACACGGTGATCACGGGCAACTGGGGTTCCGATCTCGCACTGCTGGTCAAGGCGGCCAACGAAGGCGGCTACACCGGCAAGTTCTACACCTACTACACCGGTGTGACCGGCACGCCCACGGCGCTCGGCCAGGGTGGCGAGGGCCGGGTGTTCCAAGTGGCCTACTCGCACTACAACATGGGCGGGCAGATGGGCCAGTGGATGGCCGACTTCAAGGCCAAGTACAACGACGACATGTTCACTGGCGCGATCCCGAGCGCGCTGAACGTGCTGAGTCAGGCGATCGCCAAGGCCAAGTCCACCGATCCGGTGAAGGTCGCGCCCGTGATGGAAGGCCTGAAGGTCGCCAACTACAACGGTGAAGTCGAGATGCGCAAGGTTGACCACCAGCTGCAGCAGCCGCTGTACCTGACGGTCTGGCAGAAAGCCGACAAAAAGTACCCCTACAGCCCGGAAAACACGGGCATGACGCTGGCCCCGGTCAAGGAGTTCCCGTCCTACGTGTCCAGCACGCCGACCAGCTGCCAGATGAAGCGGCCGGGTTGAGCTGACACCCCCGCGCCGCTTCGCGTCACCCCCTCCAGGGGGCAACGCGAGCGGCCCGGCGGAGCCGGCTCCGCCGCGTTCTGGAAGCAGGCACCTCGCTCCGCCGTCGAGTGTCGTGTGGACGGCGTGAAACCGGTGGCCTGAGCGGCCATACTCGGTCCGCTTCCGTTTCCCCTCTCCCAACCGCTTCGCCCTCGAAAGGCCTGTTTCATGGAGTTCTTCATCATCTCCATGCTCAACGGCGTGAGCTACGGCTTGCTGCTGTTCATGTTGAGCTCGGGGCTGACGCTCATCTTCAGCATGATGGGCGTGCTCAACTTTGCGCACGCCAGCTTCTACATGGTCGGTGCCTACATCGGCTACACGTTCTCGGGGCTGATCGGCTTCTGGCCGGCGCTGGTGGTCGCGCCGCTGGCGGTGGGCCTGCTGGGGGCGCTGTTCGAGCGCTTGTCGCTGCGCAAGGTGCACAAGTTCGGTCATGTGCCCGAACTGCTGGTCACCTTCGGCCTGTCCTACATCGTCCTGGAGCTGGTGCAGCTGGTCTGGGGCCGCACGGCGGTCGAGTTCGTGCCGCCCGATGTGCTGCGTGGGCCGGCGTTCACGCTGGTGCACCACGCCGATGACAGTCTGGGCATGATGCTCGGCGCCGCCGGTCAGGCGGTCTGCAGCGCAGAGGGCGTGATCTGCACGCCGTTCCCGGCCACACGGGCGCTCATGATGGGCATCGCGGTGCTGATGCTGGTGTCGCTGTGGCTGCTGCTCACGCGCACACGCATCGGCCTGGTGATCCAGGCGGCGCTGACGCACCCCGAAATGGTCGAATCCCTGGGCCACAACGTGCCGCGGGTGTTCATGCTGGTGTTCGGCGCCGGAACGGGGCTGGCCGGTCTCGCGGGCGTGATCGGTGGCAGCACCTTCGTGACCGAGCCGGCCATGGCTGCCTCGGTGGGCTCGGTGATCTTCGTGGTGGTGGTGGTGGGCGGCATGGGCTCGCTGTCGGGCGCGTTCCTGGCTTCGCTGCTGATCGGCGTCATCCAGACTTTCGCGGTGGGCATGGACCATTCCTTCGTGAGCGTGGCGCAGCAGCTGGGCATGCAGCTGTCCGACGCAGCGTTGAACAACGCGGTGCTCAAGCTCACGCTGTCGCAGGTGGCGCCGATCCTGCCCTACCTGTTCCTGGTGCTGATCCTGATCTTCCGGCCCAAGGGTCTTCTGGGCACCCGGGAGGGTTGAACGACCATGAGCAAGACGCACTACGAATTCAAACCCTGGAACGTCGGCCGCTGGATCGTCTGGTCGCTGTTCGCCATCGTGCTGGCCGTGGCACCGATGCTGTTCACCAGCAACCTGTCGGTCACCATGCTCACGCAGATGGGCATCGCCATCATCGCCTGCCTGTCCTACAACATCCTGCTCGGGCAGGGCGGCATGCTCAGCTTCGGCCATGCCGTCTACACCGGCCTGGGCAGCTATGTCGCGATCCATGCGCTCAACGTGGTGTCGGACGGGCAGTGGCCGATCCCGGTCAGCCTGATCCCGGTGGTGGGCGGTTTCGCCGGCCTGTTCTTTGCCGTCCTGTTCGGCTACGTGACGACCAAGAAGGCCGGCACGCCGTTCGCCATGATCACGCTGGGCATGGCCGAACTGGTGTTCGCGATGTCGCTGATGTTTTCCGACTTCTTCGGCGGCGAGGCCGGGGTCTCGGGCAACCGTGTGGTGGGTGAACCCTTCATGGGCATCACGTTCGGCCCGCCGGTGCAGGTGTACTACCTGATCGCGGTCTACACCTTCGTCTGTGTGGCGCTCATGTTCGCGTTCACGCGCACGCCGCTGGGCCGTATCCTGAACGCCGTGCGCGACAACCCGGAACGGGTCGAGTTCATCGGCTACAACACGCAGAAGGTGCGCTACCTGGCCTTCATGATCGCGGGCTTCTTCGCCGGCATCGCAGGCGGCCTGGGCGCCATCAACTTCGAGATCGTCACGGCCGAGGTGGTGGGCGCGGCGCGCTCCGGCGGCTACCTGCTGTTCACCTTCCTGGGCGGCGCCACCTTCTTCTTCGGCCCCATCATCGGTGGCGTGCTGATGGTGCTGGCGGCGGTGCTGCTGTCCGAGCTGACCAAGGCCTGGCTGCTCTACCTGGGCCTGATCTTCCTGTTCATGGTGATGTACGCGCCGGGCGGCATCGCCAGCCTGATCATGATGAACCTGCGCGTGGCGTCCTTTGGCCGGCTGCGCGAGATCTGGGTGTCCTATGTGGTGCTGGGCGTGGCGGCGGTGCTGGTGCTGCTGGGGGCCGGCTCGATGGTCGAGATGATCTACCACCTGCAGCTGAACGCGGCCCTGGGCGACACGGTGAAGTACCTTGGCGTGGAGCTGGACACGCGCGCCGGCACGACCTGGTTCGGTGCGGTGTTCGTCACGCTGACCTGCCTGGGCGTGTTCGAGATCGCCCGGCGCCAGTTCGCCGTGCAGTGGTCGGCCATCCAGACCGACATCGAAAAAGAGATCAAGCGCCGGGAGACGGAATGAGCACCGCGACCAACACCCCCGTGCGGCCGCACGAGCAGGCCATGAGCCATGTGCATTCGGGTGGCTATGCGCTGGAGCTGCGCGATCTGCGCAAGAGCTTCGGCAAGACCGAGATCATCCGCGGCGCCAACCTGGCCGTGCGCGCCGGCGAGCGCGTGGCCATCATCGGCCCCAACGGCGCGGGCAAGTCCACGCTGTTCAACCTGATCTCGGGCCGCTTCGCGCCCAGCAGCGGCGAGGTGGTCCTAAACGGCACCCGCATCGACGGCAAGAAGCCCTTCGAGATCAACCGCCTGGGCCTCTCACGCAGTTTCCAGATCACCAACATCTTCCCCAAGCTCAGCGTGTTCGAGAACCTGCGCTGCAGCGTGCTCTGGAGCCTGGGCTACCGCTACACGCTGTTTCGCTTCCTGGCCGACCTGACCGACGCCAACGACCGGGCCGAAGAGCTGATGAAGATGATCCGGCTGGACAGGAAGCGCGACACCCTGGCGATGAACCTGACCTACGCCGAGCAGCGCGCGCTGGAAATCGGCATCACCATCGCCGGCGGCGCCAACGTGATCCTGCTGGACGAACCCACGGCCGGCATGAGCAAGAGCGAGACCAGCCGCTTCATCGAGCTGATCCGCGAGGTGACGGTGGGCAAGACCCTGCTGACGGTGGAGCACGACATGGGCGTGGTGTTCGGCCTTGCCGACAAGATCGCGGTGGTGGTCTATGGCGAGGTGATTGCCTTCGACACGCCCGAGGCGGTGCGCGCCAACCCCAGGGTGCAGGAGGCCTACCTGGGCTCGGTGCTGGCCGACGAGCAGGCCGCCTCGGCCGGTCACTGAAGGAGGGATGCCATGCTGAAGATCCAGAACCTCCACGCCTACTACGGCAAGAGCCATGTGCTGCACGGCGTGGGCTTTGAAGTGGGGCAGGGCGAGATCGTCGCGCTGCTGGGCCGCAACGGCTCGGGCCGTTCCACCACCGCCAAGGCCATCATGGGCCTGGTCGACTGCGAAGGCACGATCGACTGGAAAGGCCAGGCCATCCGCGGCCACAAGCCCTTCGAGATCGCGCACCGCGGCATCGGCTACGTGCCCGAGAACCGAGACATCTTCCCCAAGCTCACGGTGCACCAGAACCTGCTGCTGGGCCAGAAGGGCAGCGGCAAGGGCTCGCGCTGGGGCTTCGACGACATGTACGCCATGTTCCCGCGCCTGAAGGAGCGGCAGCACACCGAGGCCGGCGTGCTCTCTGGCGGCGAGCAGCAGATGCTGACCCTGTGCCGCACGCTGATGGGCGACCCCGACCTGATCATCATCGACGAGCCCACCGAGGGCCTGGCGCCCAAGATCGTGGAACTGGTGGGTGAGTACCTGCAGAAGCTCAAGGCGCGCGGCATCTCGGTGCTGCTGATCGAACAGAAGCTGACCATCGCGATGGCGATCTCGGACCGGGCGCTGGTGATGGGCCACGGCAGCATCGTGTTCGAGGGCACGCCGGATTCGCTCCGTGCCGATCCCTACACCCGCAAGGAATGGCTTGAGGTCTGACCCGCAAGCGACAAGTGGCGCTTGTCGCGCTGCACAATTTTCCTAAAATCGCACGACCGTTCGTTTTTGAACTGTTTTCCCGTTTCACCCCAGAGGAGACCCCATGACCGCTGAGTACCAGGTCCACGGCGACGTCGCCGTCATCACGCTGAACAACCCGCCGGTCAACGGCCTGGGCCTGTCCACCCGCCAGGCCATCGTCGAAGGGCTGGAGAAGGCCGAGAACGACGCAGCGGTCAAGGCCATCGTGCTGACCGGTGCCGGCAAGGCTTTCTCGGGCGGTGCCGACATCCGCGAGTTCGGCTCGCCCAAGGCGATCCAGGAACCCAACCTGCTCTCCGTCATCCTGCGCGTGGAAAACACCACCAAGCCGGTGGTTGCGGCGGTGCACAGCGTGTGCATGGGCGGCGGCCTGGAACTCGCGCTCGGCGCGCACTACCGCATCGCCGCCCCCGGCTGCAACGTGGCCCTGCCCGAAGTGAAGCTGGGCCTGATCCCCGGCGCGGGTGGCACGCAGCGCCTGCCGCGCGTGCTGGGCGTGGAAGCCGCGCTGAACATGATCGTCAGCGGCGAGCCCGTCAAGAGCGAGATGCTGGCCCAGCTGCCCGGCCAGAAGCTGTTCGACAAGCTGGCCGCTTCGCCCGAGTCGCTGGCCGAAGAAGCACTGGCTTTCGCCCGCGAAATGGCCGCCAAACACGCCGACGGCTCCGCCTTCCCGCTGGTGCGCAACCTGCCCTGCAAGCACAAGGACGGCGACGCCTACTTCCAGTTCGCGCGCAACATGGTCAAGGGCATGGCCAAGAACTTCCCCGCGCCTGCCAAGTGCGTGGACGCGGTGGAGGCCGCGACCAAGAAGAAGTTCAACGACGGCATGGTGTTCGAGCGCGAGATCTTCATCAACCTGATGTGGACGCCCGAGTGCAAGTCGCTGCGCCACCTGTTCACCGCCGAGCGCGCCGCCAGCAAGATCCCCGACGTGCCGGAAGACACGCCCAAGCGCGAGATCCAGTCGGTGGCCGTCATCGGCGCCGGCACCATGGGTGGCGGCATCTCCATGAACTTCCTCAACGCCGGCATCCAGGTGAAGATCCTGGAGATGAAGCAGGACGCGCTGGACCGCGGCATCGCCACCATCCGCAAAAACTACGAAGCCCAGGTCAAGAAGGGCAAGCTCAAGCAGGACAAGTACGAGCAGCGCATGAGCCTGCTGAGCACCACGCTGAGCTACGACGAGATCGGTTCGGCCGACCTGGTGATCGAGGCCGTGTTCGAGGAGATCGGTGTCAAGGAAGCCGTGTTCAAGGAACTCGACCGTGTGATGAAGCCCGGTGCCATCCTGGCCTCCAACACCTCGACGCTGGACGTCAACAAGATCGCCAACTTCACCAAGCGCCCGCAGGACGTGGTGGGCATGCACTTCTTCAGCCCGGCCAACGTGATGAAGCTGCTGGAAGTGGTGCGCGGTGACGCGACCGCCAAGGACGTGCTGGCCACCGTGATGGCCATCTCCAAGAAGATCAAGAAGACCGCCGTGGTGTCCGGCGTCTGCGACGGCTTCATCGGCAACCGCATGATCGAGCAGTACGGGCGCCAGGGCGGCTTCCTGCTGGACGAAGGCTGCACCCCCGAGCAGGTGGACAAGGCGATCGAGAAGTTCGGCTTCGCCATGGGTCCGTTCCGCATGGGCGATCTGGCCGGCAACGACATCGGCTGGGCGATCCGCAAGCGCCGCTACCTGGAAAAGCCGGACATGAAGTACAGCAAGACCGCCGACCTGCTGTGCGAGAAGGGCCGCTTCGGCCAGAAGGTGGGCAAGGGCTGGTACGACTACGTCGAAGGCAAGCGCGACGCCATCCCGAACGCCGAGGTGGTGCAGATGATCGAAGAGCACCGCAAGGCGCTGGGCATCACGCCGCGCAAGATCTCTGACGAAGAGATCGTGCAGCGCCTGGTGTTCTCGCTGGTGAACGAAGCCGCGCACATCCTGGAAGAAGGCATCGCCAACAAGGCCAGCGACATCGACGTGGTCTACATCTTCGGCTATGGCTTCCCGGTGCACCGCGGCGGCCCGCTGAACTACGCCAACGAGGTGGGCCTGTTCAACGTGGTCCAGGCCATGAAGCGCTTCGCCAAGAACCCGCTGGACGACGCGAAGTTCTGGACGCCCGCACCCCTGCTCGCCAAGCTGGCGGCCGAAGGCAAACCGTTCTGATGACCGCACGACCATTGAATTGAGGAACCCATCATGACCAACGCCGTCATCGTTTCCACCGCCCGCACGCCCCTGACCAAGAGCTGGAAGGGCGCCTTCAACATGACCCACGGTGCCACGCTCGGTGGCCACGCGGTGCAGCACGCTGTTGCGCGCGCCGGCATCGACGCCGCCGAAGTCGAAGACGTGATCATGGGCTGCGCCAACCCCGAAGGCGCGACCGGCGCCAACATCGCGCGCCAGATCGCGCTGAAGGCCGGCCTGCCCATCACCGTCTCGGGCATGACCGTCAACCGCTTCTGCTCCTCGGGCCTGCAGACCATCGCCCTGGCCGCCCAGCGCATCATCGCGGGCGAAGGCTCGGTGTATGTGGCCGGCGGTGTGGAAAGCATTTCCTGCGTGCAGCAGGAAATGAACCAGCACATGCTCAAGGACCTGGCGCTGGAGAAGCAGAAGCCCGAGATCTACTGGAACATGCTGCAGACCGCCGAACAGGTGGCCAAGCGCTACGGCATCGGCCGCGACGCCATGGACGAGTACGGCGCCGCCAGCCAGCAGAAGGCCGCGGCTGCGCTGGAGGCTGGGTTGTTCAAGGCCGAGATCGCGCCCATCACCGTGACCGCCGGCGTGGCCGACAAGGTCATGGGCCTGATGACCAAGCAGGTCACGGTCGAGAACGACGAGGGCATCCGCCCCGGCACCACCTTCGACAGCATCCACGGCCTGCGCTCGGCGCTGCCGGGTGGCCTCGTGTCGGCGGGCAACGCCAGCCAGTTCAGCGACGGCGCGGGCGCCTGCGTGGTGATGGACGAAACCCTGGCCGAGAAGAAAGGCCTGAAGCCGCTGGGCCGTTTCCTGGGCCTCGCGGTGGCTGGTTGCGAGCCCGACGAAATGGGCATCGGCCCGGTGTTCGCCATCCCCAAGGTGCTTTCGCGCCTGGGCCTGAAGGTCAGCGACATCGACCTCTGGGAACTGAACGAGGCCTTCGCGGTGCAGGTGATTTACTGCCGCGACAAGCTGGGCATCCCGGCCGACCGCCTGAACGTCAACGGCGGCGCCATCGCCGTCGGCCACCCCTACGGCGTGTCGGGCCAGCGCCTGACCGGCCACGCGCTGATCGAAGGCAAGCGCCGCGGCGCCAAGCGCGTCTGCGTGACCATGTGCATCGGCGGCGGCATGGGCGCGGCCGGCATCTTCGAAGTCCTGTAAACGCCCGCCGCCGGTCCGATCAGGAGACTCAGCAGATGAGGCCCTACCGGATCGGCGCAGGCGCAGGCTACGCCGGGGACCGGATCGATCCGGCCCTCGACCTCGCCGAACGCGGGCGGCTCGATGCCCTGGTGTTCGAGTGTCTGGCCGAACGCACCATCGCGCTGGCGCAGCTGCGCCGCCGTGCCGACCCCGCGCAGGGTTACGACCCGCTGCTGGCCGCACGCCTGCGCGCGGTGCTGCCGGCCTGCCTGCAGCAGGGCACCACCATCATCACCAACATGGGCGCGGCGAACCCGCTGGCCGCCGGACACGCCGCGCTGGCGGTGGCGCGCGAACTGAAGCTGTCGAAGCTGCGCGTGGCCGTGGTGCTGGGCGACGACGTGCTCGACTGGGTCCGGAAGAACGATGCGCCGCTGCTCGACAGCGCCGACACGGTGCGCTCGCTGGACGGGCGGCTGATCTCGGCCAATGCCTACCTGGGCGCCGACGCGCTGCTGCCGGCGCTGGCAGCGAAGGCTGACTTGGTCGTCACCGGCCGTGTGGCCGACCCCTCGCTGTTTCTCGCGCCGCTGATGCAGCACTTCGGCTGGGCGGCCGACGACTGGCCGCTGCTCGGCAAAGGCCTGGCTGTGGGCCACCTGCTCGAATGCGCGGCCCAGGTCAGCGGCGGATACCTGGCCGACCCAGGCCGGGTGGATGTGCCCGAGCTGCACCGCGTGGGCTTTCCGCTCGCCGAGGTGGATGCCGACGGCGGTGTGGTCATCACCAAGCTGCCGGACACCGGTGGCCGGGTGGACCGGCTCAGCTGCACCGCCCAGCTGCTGTACGAGGTGGAAGACCCGGCGGCCTACCTGCAGGCCGATGTGACGGGCGACTTCTCACAGGTGCGGTTGACCGACCTGGGCGGGGACCGCGTGCGGGTCGACGGCGCCAGCGGTCGAGCGAGGCCCGACCAGCTGAAGGTCAGCCTGGGCTACAGCGACGGCTTCATCGGCGAAGGCCAGATCTCCTATGCCGGGCCGGGCGCCCGCGCGCGCGGCGAGCTGGCGCTGGACATCCTGCGCCACCGCCTGGCCGACACGGGGCTGCTGCCCTCGCTCGCCGGGTGCGAACACCGCGCCGAACTGATCGGCGTCAACGCCATGCACGGCGCTGGGCTGGGTGCCGACCGAGAGCCGTATGAAGTGCGGGTGCGGCTGGCGGTGCGCTGCGCCACGCGCGCCCAGGCCGAGCGCGTGGGCCAGGAGGTGGAGGCGCTCTACCTCAACGGGCCGGCGGCCGGTGGCGGTGTCACACAGTCGGTGCGCGAGGTGGTGGCGGTGGCTTCCACGCTGATCCCGCGCGAGGCGGTGCAGACCCGGGTGGAGGTGCTGGAGTGGGCCGCATGAGCAACCCCCCTCGCCGCATCCTGAGGGACATCGCCCTGGCCCGCTCCGGCGACAAGGGCAACCGCGCCACGCTCAGCGTGATCGCGCTGGACCCGGCAGACTTTCCGTTGCTCGAACGCCTGCTGACGGCGGAACGCGTGCAGGCGTTTTTCGCGGGCGTGGTGGGCGGCGAGGTGCAGCGCTTCGTGCTGCCACAGCTGCACGCCGTGCACTTCGTGATGCATGATGCCCTCGCCGGGGGCGTCACCCGTTCGCTGGCGCTGGACGCCCACGGCAAGACCCTGAGCGCGGCGATCCTGGATCTGCCGCTGGACGACTGAGTTCCGATTCACACCACAAGGAGACAAGACGATGCGAACCCTGACCCGAGTCATCGCCGCCGCCGCGGCCACACTGGCCTGCACCGCCGCCCTCGCGCAGACCTACCCGGACAAACCCATCAAGGCCGTGGTGCCGTTTGCCGCCGGCAGCGCCACCGACCAGATCGGCCGCGCCTTCGCGCAGAAGATGCAGGAGGCCCTGGGCCAGCCTATCGTGATCGACAACAAGCCCGGCGTGAACGGCATGCTGGGCGCCGACGCGGTGGCCAAGGCCGCGCCCGACGGCTACACCATCCTCATCGGCACCAACAGCACCAACGCGGCGCTCAAGAGCCTGATGAAGCAGCTGCCCTACGACCAGGACAAGGCCTTCGCGCCCGTGGCCTACATGGGCTCGGTGCCGCTGATCATTGCGGTGAACCCGGACGTGCCGGCCAAGACGCTCAAGGAACTGGTCGACATGGCCAAGGCCAAGCCCAAGAGCATCAACTTCGCCAGCGCCAGCACCTCGCAACTCGTCTCCACCGAGATGCTGGCCGGCATGGCGGGCATCGAGCTGACCAACGTGCCCTACAAGAGCGGCCCCGCCGCGATGACCGACCTGATTGGCGGCGTGGTGCAGATGTTCAGCGCCGACTTCGCGGTGATGCTGCCGCAGGTCAAGGCCGGCAAGGTGCGTGGCCTGGCCGTCACCTCCACCAAGCGCTCGCCGGCCGTGCCCGAGCTGCCCACGGTCAACGAGGCCCTGGGCCTCAAGGACTACGAGCTGATCGCCTACTTCGCCATGTATGTGCCCGCCGGCACGCCGGCCGATGTGATCGCCAAGCTCAACAAGGCAGCGAACGCCGCGGCCAGCAGCAAGGAGGTGCAGGAGAAGTTCGCCGGCATCGGCTTTGCGGTCGAACCCGGCACGCCCGAGGACCTGGCCAAACGCGGCGCGACCGAAACCGCCAAGTGGGCCAAGGCCATCAAGGACGCCAAGATCGAACCGCAATAAGCCAACCCTACCGTTCTCTCCGACCATGAGCCTGCGCCCCACCATCGACTTTCTGCTCAACGACTGGCTGTCGGTCGAGCGCCTGAACCAGCGCGAGCGCTTTGCCGACCACAGCCGCGAGACCTTCGACGCGGTGCTCGACACCTGCGAGCGCATTGCGCGCGAGAAGTACGCGCCCTTCAACCGGCTGGTGGACACGCAGGAGCCGCACTTCGACGGCGAGAAGGTCATCCTGCCGCAGGCCACGCACGATGCGCAGAAGGCCTACGCCGAGAGCGGCATGCTGAGCGCGGCGCAGGACTACGACATCGGCGGCATGCAGCTGCCCTACACGGTGGAAGCCGCGGCCAACGCCTTCTTCGCGATGGCCTCGGTCTCCATCGGCAGCGGCCTGCTCACCGTGGGCAATGCCAACCTGCTGATGGCCCACGGCAGCGAGGCGCAGAAGCGGGTGTTCGCGCTCAACGAGTTCTCGGGCCGCTGGTCGGGCACCATGTGCCTGTCCGAGCCGCAGGCTGGTTCGTCGCTGAGCGATGTGGCGACGCGCGCCGTGTCCGATGGGGCTGGTTTTGAGAGCGATCCGCTCGGCCCGCGCTACCGCCTCAAGGGCAACAAGATGTGGATCTCGGCCGGTGAACACGAGCTGACCGAGAACATCATCCACCTGGTGCTGGCCAAGATCCCCGATGCCGAAGGCAAGCTGGTGCCGGGCACCCGCGGCATCTCGCTGTTCATCGTGCCCAAGAAGCTGGTGGACGCCGACGGCAACCTGACCGGCGAGCGCAACGACGTGGCGCTGGCCGGGCTCAACCACAAGTGCGGTTGGCGCGGCACCACCAACACGCTGCTGAACTTCGGCGAAGGCAGGTACCCGGTGCGGGGTGAATCCGGCGCCGTGGGCTACCTCGTCGGCCAGCCCGGCAAGGGCCTGCAGTGCATGTTCCACATGATGAACGAGGCCCGCATCGGTGTGGGCATGGCGGCCACCATGCTGGGCATGGCGGGCTACCACGCGAGCCTGGACTACGCGAAGAACCGACCACAGGGACGGCCGGTGACATCGGGCGGAAAAGACGCCGCCGCCCCCCAGGTGCGCATCATCGAGCACGCCGATGTCAAGCGCATGCTGCTGGCGCAGAAGAGCTACGCCGAAGGCGCGCTCGCGCTGGAACTCTATTGCGCCCGTCTGGTGGACGAACAGCACACCGGCGCGCCCGAGGCGGCCGATGATGCGCGACTGCTGCTGGAGGTGCTGACGCCGATCGCCAAGAGCTGGCCCAGCGAGTGGTGCCTGGAGGCGAACTCGCTGGCCATCCAGGTGCACGGCGGCTACGGCTACACGCGCGACTTTCCGGTGGAACAGTACTGGCGCGACAACCGGCTGAACATGATCCACGAGGGCACGCACGGCATCCAGGGCATGGACCTGCTGGGCCGCAAGGTGCTGATGGAAAACGGCAAGGGGCTGGCGCTGCTGGCCGGGCGGATCAACGCCACCATCGAACGCGCGATCCAGGTGCCCGAACTGGCTGCGCACGCCAACGCGCTGGGCCAGGCCTTGCAGGACGTGGGCGCCACCACCAAGGCCGCCTGGGCCACCGCCAACCCGACCGAAGCCCTGGCCAACGCCGTGCCGTATCTGCAGGCCTTCGGCCACACGGTGCTGGCCTGGATCTGGCTCGACGTCGCCCTGGCCGCGCACGCCGCCCCCGACAGCAGCGCCCGCACCGGCCGCCTGGCCGCGGCGCGCTTCTTCTTCCACTACGAACTGCCCAAGATCGGCGCCTGGCTGCAGGTGGTGCGCACGCGCGACCTGACCTGCGCCGATCTGGCCGAAGACGCTTTCTGAACCTTCCCATTCCAAGGAGACATTCATGACCCGCACCATCACCCAGCTGTTCGACCTCAAGGGCCAGACCGCGCTCATTACCGGCGGCTCGCGCGGCCTGGGCCTGCAGATGGCCCACGCCCTGGGCGAAGCCGGCGCGCGCGTGGTGATCAGCTCGCGCAAGGCGACCGATCTCGAAGAGGCCACGGCCGAACTGCAGGCCGCCGGCATCGACGCGCGCTGGATCGCCGCCGACTGCCAGCACGAGGAAGACATCCGCCGCCTGACCAGCGAAACCCTGCAGCGCGTGGGCGACGTGGACATCCTGGTCAACAACGCCGGCGCGGCCTGGGGCGCACCGGCCGAAGACCACCCGCTGGAAGCCTGGGACAAGGTGATGAACCTCAACGTGCGCAGCTACTTCCTGCTGAGCCAGCTGATTGCCAAGGGCAGCATGATCCCGCGCAAGCGCGGCAGCATCATCAACACCGCGTCCATCGCCGGCCTGGGCGGCAATCCGCGTGGCATGAACACCATCGCCTACAACACCTCCAAGGGCGCGGTCATCAACTTCACCCGCGCGCTGGCCGCCGAGTGGGGTCCGCACGGCATCCGCGTCAACGCCATCTGCCCGGGCTTCTTCCCCAGCAAGATGACGCAGGGCACGCTCAAGGCCATGGGCGAGGAGCAGCTGGCCGCGCACGCGCCGCTGGGCCGCCTGGGCGACGACGAAGACCTCAAGGGCCTGACCGTGCTGTATGCCTCCGACGCTGGCAAGCACATCACCGGCCAGTGGCTGGCGGTCGACGGCGGCGTCTCGGTCATCACGGGAGGCTGAGTGAAGTTCTCGGTCCACATCCCCTTCGTCGAACTGCTCGGCTTCGAACTGCAGAAGTTCGAGGGCGGCGAGGCCACGATCTGCTTCGACCCCAAGCCCGAACACCAGAACTCGTTCAACGTGGTGCACGGCGGCGCCAGCATGACGCTGCTGGACGTGGTGATGGCGCACGCCGCCCGTTCGGTGGAGCCGGCCATGGGCTGCGTGACGGTGGAGATGAAGACCAGCTTCATGCGCCCCGCCAAAGGCGCGCTGACCGCGCACGGCACGCTGCTGCACCGCACCCCGACCATGGCCTTCACCGAGGGGCGCATCGTGGACGCAGCGGGCAAGCTCTGCGCCCACGCCACCGGCACCTTCAAGTTCGTGCCGCGCCTGCCGGTGGGCAAGTCCACCAACGAACTGAACCCCCTCAAGACCGACTGATGAGCAATTCCGCCACACCCGTCGCCTTCGTCACCGGTGCCGCCCGCGGCATCGGCCTGGCCATCGCGCGCTGGTTCTTCCACCAGGGTTACCGCGTCGCGGTGATCGACAACGACGCGCCGACGCTGACGGCAACGGAAGCCACCCTGCGTACCGAACTCGGCGCCCGCGCCAGCGACCTGCTGGTGATCCACGGCGACGTGTCCGACCCGGCGCAGGTGGCGGCCGCGGTGCAGCGCATCGAACAGACCTTCGGCCGGCTCGACGCCCTGGTGAACAACGCGGGCGTCGCCACCTTCAAGCCGATTGGCGAGACCAGCTTCGACGAATGGCGCTGGGTGATGGCGACCAACCTCGACGGCCCCTTCCTCTGCGTGCAGGCCTGTGCGCCGCTGATGCTGAAGAACGGTGGTGGCGCGGTGGTCAACATCGCGTCCATCTCGGGCCTGCGCGCCAGCACGCTGCGCGTGGCCTACGGCACCTCCAAGGCCGCGCTGATCCACCTCACGCGCCAGCAGGCGGTGGAGTACGGCAACGCCGGCATCCGCGTCAACGCCATCGCGCCCGGCCCGGTGGAAACCGAAATGGCGAAGAAGGTGCACACGCCCGCCATCCGCGCCGACTACCACGACACCATCCCGCTGGCCCGCTACGGCAGCCTGGAAGAGATCGCCAACGCGGTCGGCTTCCTGTGCAGCCCGCAGGCCAGCTACGTCAATGGCCAGGTGCTGGCGGTCGACGGCGGCTTCGACGCCGCCGGTGTCGGCCTGCCCACGCTGCGCCGCCCCGCCCCCTGAACATTCCAAGGAGACTTCCATGGCCACCAACCGACAGATCCTGCTGGACAACCGCCCCGAGGGCGAAGCCACCGTCAACAACTTCAAGCTGGTCACCACCGAAACCCCGCCGCTCAAGGACGGGCAGGTGCTGGTGCGCCACCATTTCCTGAGCCTGGACCCCTACATGCGCGGGCGCATGAACGACAGCAAGAGCTACGCCGCCTCGCAGCCTCTGGGCGAAGTGATGATCGGCGGCACGGTCGGCGAGGTGGTCGAGTCGCGCCATCCGAAGTTCCTCACCGGCGACCGCGTGGTCGGCATGGGCGGCTGGCAGGAGTACAGCGTGGTCGACGCGCTGCAGCCCGGCGCGCTGCGCAAGGTCGACACCACGCATGTGCCGCTGTCCTACTACCTCGGCGCGGTCGGCATGCCGGGCGTGACGGCCTGGTACGGCCTGGTGAAGATCATCAACCCCAAGGCCGGCGAGACCATGGTCATAAGCGCCGCCACCGGCGCGGTGGGCAGCGCCTTCGGTGCGCTGGCCAAGGCGCGCGGCTGCCGCGTGGTCGGCATCGCGGGCGGGCCGGAGAAGTGCGCCTACGCCGTGAACGAACTGGGCTTCGACGCCTGCATCGACTATCGTGCGCACAAGGACATGTACAGCCTGGCCAAGGCGCTCAAGCAGGAGTGCCCCAACGGCATCGACGGCTACTTCGAGAACGTCGGCGGCATGGTCCTCGACGCCGTGCTGCTGCGCATGAACGCCTTCGGCCGCATCGCCGTCTGCGGAATGATCGCGGGCTACGACGGCCAGCCCCTGCCCCTGGCCAACCCGGCGCTGATCCTGATCAACCGCCTGAAGGTCGAAGGCTTCATCGTCAGCGAGCACATGGAGGTCTGGCCCGAGGCGCTGACCGAACTGGGCACGCTGGTGGCGCAGGGCAAGCTGCGCCCGCGCGAGACGATCGCGCAGGGCCTGGAGAACGCGCCCGAGGCGTTCATGGGCCTGCTCAAGGGCAAGAACTTCGGCAAGCAACTCGTGAAACTTGTGTAACCCCCCGCGCCGCCTGCGGCGTCACCCCCCAGGGGGCGCCACTGGCGGCCCGGCAAAGCCGGTTCCGCGGTGGCCTCGACCGAAGTCATCGCTCTTGTTGGAGGTGTCTTCATGAACACGACCCACGAAGTCTTCAACCAGCCCGAGCCGCTGGTCGACGTCAACCTGTTCGACGGCAACCGGCCGATGCAGGACGCGCTGAAGTTCAACGCGCCGGCGCTGGTCACCACCCACCTGAGCGCCCTGGGCCAGCAGGTGGGCAGCGCCGAGATGCAGCAGCACGCGCGGCTGGCCAATGTGTTCACGCCGCAGCTCAAGAGCCACAGCCGCTTCGGCCACCGCATCGACCAGGTGGAGTTCCACCCGAGCTACCACGCGCTGATGACGGCGGCCACGGCCTCGGGCCTGCACGGCACACCGTTCTCCGACGCCGAGCAGGCCTCGGGCACCGCACACGTGAACCGGGCGGCAGCCTTCATGCTCTTCACCGAGCTGGAGCCGTCCGTCCTGTGCCCGATCTCCATGACCTATGCGGTCACGCCCGCGCTGCAGGGCAACCCGGCCATCTACGCCGACTGGTCGCCGCAGCTCACCAGCCGCGCCTACGACCCGGCGCTCAGGCTCTGGAAGGACAAGCCCGGCGTGACCATGGGCATGGGCATGACCGAGAAGCAGGGCGGCTCCGATGTGCGGGCCAACACCACGCAGGCCGTGCCCGATGGCTCGGACCACTGGGGCCTGCGCTTCAAGGTGACGGGCCACAAGTGGTTCTTCTCGGCGCCGATGTGCGACGCCTTTCTGATCCTGGCGCAGACGCCCAGCGGCCTGTCCTGCCTGTTCCTGCCGCGCGTGCTGCCGGACGGAACGCTGAACCAGCTGTTCATCCAGCGCCTGAAGGACAAGCTGGGCAACAAGGCCAACGCGAGTGCCGAGGTGGAGTTCGCGGGCGCCACCGCCTGGCTGGTGGGCGAGGAGGGCAGGGGTGTGCCGCAGATCCTGGCCATGGGCACCATGACGCGGCTCGATTGCGCGCTCGGCACCAGCGCGCTGATGCGCCAGGCCCTGTCCCTCGCGCTCAACCACACTTCGCAGCGCCAGGCCTTCGGCAAGGCGCTGATCGATCAGCCGCTGATGCAGAACGTGCTGGCCGACCTGGCGCTGGAGTCCGAAGCCGCGACCGCGCTGGCCCTGCGACTGGCGCGCAGCTTCGACCGCGCCGCCAGCGACGAGCACGAGCGCGTCATGCAGCGCCTGCTCACCCCCGTGGCCAAGTTCTGGATCTGCAAGCGCGGCAGCTACTTTGCGCAGGAAGCCATGGAATGCCTGGGCGGCAACGGTTATGTGGAAGAGGGCGGCGAAGGCGTCATGGCCCGCATCTACCGCGAGATGCCGGTGAACTCGATCTGGGAAGGCGCCGGCAACATCATGGCGCTGGATCTGCTGCGCGCCCTGCGCAAGGCCGACGCGGCTGCCGCACTGGCGCACGAACTCGCCCCCGCCAAAGGCATGCACCCCGCACTCGACCAGCTCGCCGCCAGCCTGCCCACGCGCGTGGAGCTGATGGCCACCGAGATCGAAGCCCGCCGGCTCGCGCAGGACGTGGCCCTGGCCGTGCAGGCCGCGCTGCTCGCACAGACCGCGCCGCCCGCGGTGTTCGCCGCCTTCTGCGACTCGCGCCTGGACGGGCACTGGGGCCACAGCTTCGGCTCGCTGGGCGCCGGCACGGACTTCGCCACCATCATCGCCCGCGCGCAGCCGCGCTGAAACCCCATCACCGACGGAGCCCCGCATGACCACGCCCATCCTCCACCACTACCCGATGTCGCCCTTCGCCGAGAAGGCGCGGCTCATGCTCGGCTTCAAGGGCCTGGCCTGGCAGAGCGTGTACATCCCCAGCGTCATGCCCAAGCCCGACGTGGTGGCGCTGACCGGCGGCTACCGCCGCACGCCGCTGCTGCAGATCGGCGCCGACATCTGGTGCGACACGTCGTTGATCGCCACGGTGCTCGAACATCTGCAACCCGGGCCTTCTCTGTTCCCCGAGCACCTCAAGGGTCTGGCGCGCATCGTCGCGCAGTGGGCCGACACGGACCTGTTCTGGCCAGCCATGGGCTACACGCTCAGCCCCAAGGGCGCGGCCGCGATGTTCGCCAACCAGCCGCCCGAAGCCGCACAGGCCTTTGCGGCCGACCGCGGTGCGATGAGCGCGGGCATGACCCGCCTGCGCCCCGGCGACGCCACCAGCGCCTACCGCAGCCACCTGCGGCGCCTGGCGAACATGCTGCACGAGCAGCCCTTTCTGCTGGGCGAGGCGCCCTGCATCGCCGATTTCGCGGCCTACCACCCGCTGTGGTTCACCCGCGTCATCAACCCCGCCATGGCCGGCATCCTGGACGCCACGCCCGGCGTGCTGGCCTGGATGGACCGCATGGCCGCCATCGGGTACGGCCAGCCGTCCAAACTCACCTCCACCGAGGCGATTGCCATCGCCGCCGCGGCCGAGCCCGCGCCACTGCCGCAGGAGGCCTTCCAGGACGACCACGGCATCGCCCTGGGCAGCCGCGTCACCGTGGCGGCGCAGAGCTTCGGCACCGAGACCACCGAGGGCACGCTGGTGGCCGCCACCCGCACCCACTACACGCTGGCCCGCACCGACGACCGCGCCGGCCGCCTGCACGTACATTTCCCCCGCATCGGGTATGTACTGAAGGAAGTGAAAGCTTGACCGGAACCACCGTTTTCCCCCATGGCGCCGCTCTGCAGTGGCGCTGCCTGCCGTTCCACGCGCTGAGCGCCGAGACCCTCTACCGCCTGCTGCGCCTGCGCAGCGAGGTGTTTGTGGTGGAACAGGCCTGCGTGTTCCTGGACATGGACGGGCTGGACGCGCAGTGCCTGCACGTATTGGGCGAGGTCGTGGATCAGGACGGCACTCCGCACCTGCACGCCAGCACCCGCCTGGTCCCCCCAGGCGTGGCCTTTGCCGAGGCCAGCATCGGCCGCGTGGTCACTGCGCCGGCCGCGCGCGGCGGCGGCATCGGCCACGCGCTGATGGCCGAGTCGGTGCGCCTGCTGGAACAGCTCTGGGGCCCGCAGCCCATCCGCATCGGCGCGCAGGCGCACCTGGAGCGTTTCTACAACCGCCACGGCTTCGTCTCGGACGACAAGCCCTACATCGAGGACGGCATTCCGCACCTGGAAATGATCCGTCGCTGAACAACACCACAGAAGGAGACAAACACGTGATTTCAGACTTCCAAGGCAAGACCGCCGTGCTCACCGGCGCCGGCTCCGGCTTCGGCCTCGAATGCGCGCGCATCGGCGCGACGCTGGGCATGAACCTCGTGCTGGTCGACGTGCAGCCCGACGCGCTGGACAAGGCCCGGGCCGAGCTCGAAGCGGCCGGCGCCCCCGTGCTGGCCCGCAAGGTCGACGTGTCCAGCGCCGATCAGATGGAGGCCCTGGCCCAGGCCGTGCAGCAGCGCTTTGGCGCGCCGCACTTCGTCTTCAACAACGCGGGCGTGGGCTCGGGCGGCCTGGTGTGGGAGAACTCCGTCAAGGACTGGGAGTGGGTGCTGGGCGTCAACGTCTGGGGCGTGATCCACGGCGTGCGCCTGTTCACGCCGATGATGCTGGCCGCCGCCAAGGCCGACCCCGGCTACCGCGGCCACATCGTCAACACCGCCAGCATGGCCGGCCTGCTGACCCCGCCCAACATGGGCATCTACAACGTCAGCAAACACGCCGTCGTCAGTCTCTCCGAAACGCTCTACCAGGACCTGAAGCTGGTGACGGACCAGGTCGGCGCCAGCGTGCTCTGCCCGTACTTCGTGCCCACCGGCATCAGCCAGAGCCACCGCAACAAGCCCGCCGGGCTGGCCGACGAGAAGCCCACGCAAAGCCAGCTGATCGGCCAGGCCATGAGCGACAAGGCCGTCAGTTCGGGCAAGGTCACCGCCGCGCAGGTGGCCGAGATGGTGTTCCACGCCATGCGGCACGACCAGTTCTACATCTACAGCCATCCCAAGGCGCTGGGCAACGCGCAGAGCCGCTTCGACGCCATCGTGGCAGGTACCAACCCGCCCGACCCGTTTGCCGAACGGCCCGAAATCGGCGAAGGGCTGCGCCAGGCGCTGCGCGCCGGCTAATACCTGCCATGGACAGCGCCACCGGCCACACCCTGTTCGACACCGCCATCGGCGTGTGCGGCATGGCGTGGGGGCCGGCGGGCATCACCGCGGTGCAGCTGCCCGAGCCCACGCCCGAGGGCACGCGCCAGCGCCTGCTGCGCAGCCTGCCGGAAGCGGTGCCCGAGGCCGAGCCGCCGCCCCCGGTCCAGTCGGCCATCACCGAACTCAAGGCCGCCCTGCGCGGCGAGCGACCTGCCGACCTGCGCCACCTGCCGCTGGACATGTCGCGCCTCACGCCCTTTCTGCAGCGCGTGTACGAACGCACCCGAGCCATCCCGCCCGGCCAGGTGCTGACCTACGGCGAACTCGCCGCCGAGATGGGCGACAAGCACCTCGCCCGCGCCATCGGTCAGGCCATGGGGGCCAACCCCTTCGCGCCGGTCGTGCCCTGCCACCGCGTGCTGGCGGCGGGCGGCCAGCCCGGGGGCTTCTCGGCCAGCGGTGGCGCCATCACCAAATGGCGCCTGCTGGAGATCGAGGGCTACCGGCCCGGCGGTCAGTCCTCGCTGTTCGACTGACGCCCGGCGGCCGAGGCACAAGGTTGTTCGGGTGGTGCCAGGCGGCATTTTTGCTGCACTGCGACAATTCACCGATGCTTTCGCGTTATCTCAAGATGGCCCTGGTGCTGGGCCTGCTCTCTGCCATCGGCCCCTTCGCCATCGACATGTACCTGCCCGCGCTGCCCGACATCGGGCGCAGCCTGGGCGCCGAGGTGGGGGCGGTGCAGCTCACCCTCACTGCGTTCTTCCTCTCCATCGGCCTGGGGCAGCTGCTCTACGGCCCGGTGTCCGACATGGTGGGCCGCAAGCCGCCGCTCTACGCCGGTCTGGCCCTGTTCACGCTGGCCAGCATCGGTTGTGCGCTGGCCACCGACATCCACACCCTGGTGGCGCTGCGCTTCCTGCAGGGCCTGGGCGCTGCCGCCGGCATGGCCATTCCGCGCGCCATCGTGCGTGACCTGCACACCGGCGCCGAGGCCGCGCGCCTGATGTCGCTGCTCATGCTGGTGTTCAGCGTTTCGCCCATCCTGGCGCCGCTGGCGGGCAGCGGCGTGATCGCGCTGACCGGCTGGCGCGGTGTGTTCTGGGTGGTGGCGCTGGCGGCGGTGGCGGGCATGCTGCTGGTGCGTGGCGCGCTGGCGGAAACGCGCAGCGAGGCAGAGCGCGTGGACAGCAGCCTGGGCAGCGCGCTGCGCGGCTACGGCGTGCTGCTGCGCGACCGGCACTTCCTGGGCCTGGTGTTCATCGGCGCCTTCGCCATGGCGGGCTTCTTCGTCTACCTGGCCGGCTCGCCCTTTGTGCTCATCAACCACTACGGCCTGAGCCCCACGCAGTACAGCCTGGCCTTCGGCCTCAACGCCGCGGCCTTCATCGGCTCCGCGCAATTCACCGGCCCCCTGGGGCGGCGCTTCGGGCTGGTGCCGCTGGCCAAGTGGGCCGTCACCGCCTGCGGGCTGGTGATGGCGTCGCTGCTGGCGTACTACCTCGTCGGCGGCGACCAGCTGCTGGTGCTGGTGTCGCTCTACTTCGTGGCCAGCGCCTTCATGGGCATGGTGATTCCCACGGTGTCGGTGCTGGCGCTGGAAGCGCACGGCTCGATCGCGGGCACCGCGTCCGCCCTCATGGGCACCCTGCAGATGCTCTGCGGCGCGGCGGCCATGGGCATCGTGGGCCTGTTCGCCAACGGCCGGCCGCTGCCCATGGTGGCGGGCATGGCGTCCGGCGCACTGACCGCGCTGGCGCTGACCTGGGTCACCCTGCGCCACCGCCCGCACGCCACCCCCGTGCGGCGCGTGAGGGTTTGATCCTCCTCAGCCGCTGGCGGGCGGGGCGACCGCCAATCCCTCCGCCAGCGCCCGCGCCGACAGCGGTGCACAGCCCTCGGCCTTGTTGCTGATCGTCACGTAGGCGTTCTGCCCCGCGCCCGTCACGCCGCGCACCGTGCGCACGATCAGCGCGCGCGTCTCGGCGTCCACGTCGTGGATGCGGTCGTAGGGTTCGTAGGAGCGCTGCGCGTCCTCGTAGCCGTAGGCGCCGTGCAGCGGGTTCAGGTTCCAGCGGCAGACCATCGGCCCGGGCCAGAGCGCGCGCAGCAGCGGCAGCTGCTCGGCCAGACGCGGCATCTTGGCGTGCAGGCCCAGGCAGTAGGTGGCGCCGGTCTCCTTGAGCACGGCCGTCAGCTGCGGCGCGATGGCGGGCGAAAGCCACTCCGGGTCGCGCACCTCCACCGCCACCACGCCGTCGGGCGTGGCGCCGCGCACATCGGGCAGCGCCCGCAGCAGGGCACGCAGCCGCTCCAGCAACAGCGGCAGGCGCTGCAACTGCGAAAAGGGTAGGGGGCTGAGCTGGAACACCAGTGCGCCCACCTTGTCGCCCAGCCCCGCCAGCGCGGGGGTGATGAACTCCTGCGTCGCCAGCACCGGGTCCAGAAACGCCGTGTTGGGCTGGCGGCCCTGGCCCTGTTCGCCGCGCACCAGCGCGTCCGTCACCAGCGCCGGCGCCTTGACCACGAAGCGGAACTCATGAGGCACCTGATCGGCAAAGCGCGCGTACTGCCCCTCGGTCAGCGGGCGGTAGAACGACCGGTCGATGCCCACGCAGCGCAGCAGCGGGTGCTGCGCGTAGGCGGTCAGGCCGTTCCTGGCCAGCACCGCATCGGTGTACGGCCCCTCGTCCCACACGATGCCGGCCCAGCCCGGGTAGCTCCAGGTCGAGGCGCCCAGGCGGATGCGCGGGTTCAGGTTGGCGGCGAGGGCGCGGGTGGTGTCGTCGGGGGGCAGGGGGAGGACTTCGGTGGAGCGGCGGCGTTTGGGCTGAGCCGGAGCAGCGTCATCGTCCACCGGGTCGGACGCGGTGGCGGGCGGTTCCGGTCGGGTGGGTGGCGGTGCGGGTGGTGCACCGAAGAGGTCGTCCTGCATGGGCTGCAGTGTCACCGTGCACGAAAGTTGATGGAACTGAAAGGGCAGCTTGAATAATTGTGACAAAATATTGCAGAATGGCCGCCTTAACGACAAAATCGAGCCTTTCACAAGAAAAGGGAGGATCTGGGAGGCAAGTACCTATTTGTTTGCGCACCGGCCAGTTGATCGGCATTCAGGTCGGCTATGACGAAAAGGAACTCCAATCTGAGTCAAAGAAGCCTGCGGAGTTTGGGTCTCAGTTTTTCGTATGGAAGCTGCAGTATTGCATGGCTCGACACTTGGGCGCACCGGACCATGTGCGTGCGAATTGGAGCTGTTTTTGATGCGTTGATCCAATTTGAGCGAAATGGCTGCATCTGCCCAAAGCTGAATGGATGCATCGGCGATCAATGCTGTTTGAATCAAATTATGAAGGATCGAAAGTGGTGCGTCTTTTTCAAAGTTGCGGAAAAAATTTAATTTAAGCGAAACATTCTTTTTTGACTGTAATCGGTTGTGCTCAAGGTTGTGAACGGGTTCGTCGGCAATAAATTAGCCCTTGCATTCGAGGGTGAGAGATGGAGAATACAATGGATCTTCTAAAGTTTATTCTTGTTGGCTTTGGGCTTTTTTTTGGAGTTGCCATTGTTGGGGCAATTTTTTATTCCATCATCGATGGGAAGCGTCTTGCTAGCCTTTCTCCTGAGCAACGTGCGGAAGAAATGGCCAAGCGTCTGAAGGCTAAAGAGGCAATGGATTTGGAGGTGGCAGATTGGCGCTTCAAAGAGACCTATGGGGTCATGGTTCCAGCTGTTATCTGCCCTCACTGCGCGGTCCAAGGCCACGTCTCAAAGAAGGAAACTACCAAAATAACAAAAAATCGTGTGAACTCTATCCCCGGAAGAATGGTTGGCTTAGGTACCAACTCTGAAACGCAGGTGACTAAAATGCATTGCATGAACTGCACGATGGATTGGGAGGTTTGAAGCAAATTGGTGGATGGGGCGATCATCAAGTGGTGTTGATGAGAGTCTCAGCCTAATGCCCCAGCCGCCAAGTTGGGCTTTTAACGTGGGGCCAGCAGTTTGCTGCCTTCGGTATTTTTATCAGTTGCTGTTAAGGAGTTGGCCCTGAAGAACCCTCGAATCCCGCATTAACACTGGCCTGTTGGGGGGATTTCTGGGGCGCAGAACTCCCGGTTTGATTTCCAATAGGGGCTGTCTTCTGGGGGCTGCAGTGATGTTTGCCTGCCCCGCCACCGAAGATTTCTTTCGCTCGCGCATCGATCACATGATCGACCTACGCCACCCGCTGGCCGTGTTGGCCTCGCGCATGCCCCGGCAGGCGATCGACACGCGGGTAGCTCAGGTCTTCTTTCGCGAAGGCTGCGCCGGTCTGGCTATGCCAGACCTGGACCTCTTTAGCGAACAGGTGCAGCGCACATTCAAGCCGGCGCCACTTCGCTGTTTGGTTTAACTCTTGTGCTTGCTCATGCATATTTTGAATATTAGGCCTTTATTGCTGAAAGGAACTGTATGCGTAATTTGGCTCTTGCTATTGTAATTTCTTTTATCGTTTCTGCCGCATCAGCGCAGCAGACCAAAACAGCTTCTCCAGCAAAAGCTTCTTCCATTTCAATGGAGCGATTTGAAGGGCAGAGTGTCATAACGGATCTCGGGTTCAATGTAAAGCTGAATGGGAACTCCACCCTTAAGCGTGAGTGGTTTGTTGTGCGGGATGATAGTGCGCCGATATCTATCAACGGGGCTGCTGGCGTGCAGGTGGTTTATAAATCGGGTGATAAATATTCGTCTGGTCAATATCAATATAAAGTTGACTACAAGCTCGAGCCACGAGAGCCCATTACGGCATTTCAAATCCGTATCCATGTGCTTGATGTTTTTGGGAGGTTGCTGCACACACTGTCCGATACCGAACTTTTTGACTTTTCAGAGTCTCAGGGCTTTGATGGCACCTGGCGCATTGGTTCCGAAAATGATGCGTCTGAAGCATTCGCATCTGTCGCCTATATTTCGCAAGTACGGACGGCAAAAGGTCGAGTTTACGAAGTAGATCGAGCGGCTGTTTTCGATCAAGTGAGAAAAGTCGCCCGTCGTATTGCGGAAGTCGACCTTGAACCAAAAAGCGAAACACTACAGAAGCAGTAGGCAGCTAATAATATAGCCTGATTCATAGTTTTGCCGGTTCTTGCACATTAAGCCCGGCAAGGCTGGTGAATTCGCATGCTGGTTGTCGGACCTCTGGATGTTGCTATGTGCGACCCGAAAAAATAGGTGGCGGGTTTGGTGTTATTGGTTGTCTTCGATTCCGCGACAACGTACGGGCCTAGAAGCGGTTGAATTTCGATGGCATGTACTTCGTGGCCGATCAATGCCGATTCGGACTCATGGGCCAAGCCGTATAAGTGGTTCAAGGCTCCGAAGAGGGCCTTGGGCGGCCTGTTTTTCTCAGCGTCTGAGTAGGCCGCCGGCAGTCACGGCGGGCCTCCCACCCCTGTGGCAAACTCGCCCGCTTCGTTGAAAACCGGGCCGCTGGCGCCCCTTGGGACATGCAGAAAATCATCGCGCAGATCGCGCAGGAGATCCGGGTTGAGCCGCGGCAGGTGCTGGCCGCGGTGGAGTTGCTGGACGGGGGGGCGACGGTGCCCTTCATCGCCCGCTACCGCAAGGAAGTCACCGGCGGGCTGGACGACACCCAGCTGCGCGAGCTGGAGTACCGGCTGGGTTATCTGCGCGAGCTGGAAGACCGCCGCGCGACCGTGCTCAAAGCCATTGACGAGCAGGGCAAGCTGACCGACGCGCTGCGCGTGGCCATTGCCACCGCGCCGACCAAGCAGGAGCTGGAAGACATCTACCTGCCGTTCAAGCTCAAGCGCCGCACCAAGGGGCAGATCGCGCGCGAGTTTGGCATCGAGCCGCTGGCCGACAAGCTGTTTGCCGACCCGACGCTGGACCCGCTGGCCGAAGCGGCCGCTTTCACCAAGCCGCCCGAGGTGCTGGACGACGGCAAGCCGGGCGCGGACTTCTCGACGCCGCAGGCGGTGCTGGACGGGGTGCGCGACATCCTCTCCGAACGCTGGGCCGAGGACCCGGCGCTGGTGCAGGCGCTGCGCGAATGGCTGTGGACCGAGGGTCTGCTCAAGAGCACGCGCGTGGCGACCAAGGACGAGAACAACCCGGACGTCGCCAAGTTCCGCGACTACTTTGAATACGACGAGCCAATCGGCCGGGTGCCGTCGCACCGGGCGCTGGCGGTGTTCCGCGGCCGGGCGCTGGAGATTCTGGACGCCAAGCTGGTGCAGCCGGTGGAGCCGGAGCCGGGCAAGCCCAGCCTGGCCGAGGGCCGCATTGCCGTGCACCTGGGCTGGAGTCACAGCAACCGCAAGGCGGACGACCTGATCCGCAAGTGCGTGGCCTGGACCTGGCGCGTGAAGCTGAGCCTGAGTACCGAGCGCGACCTGTTCACCCGCCTGCGCGAGAGCGCCGAGGCGGTGGCGATCAAGGTGTTTGCCGACAACCTGCGCGACCTGCTGCTGGCCGCGCCTGCCGGCCAGAAGGCGGTGATGGGCCTGGACCCGGGCATCCGCACGGGGGTGAAGGTGGCGGTGGTGGACGCGACCGGCAAGCTGGTGGCGACCAACACGGTGTACCCGCACGAGCCGCGCCGCGACTGGGACGGCGCGCTGCACACGCTGGCGCTGCTGTGCCGCCAGCACGGCGTGCAGCTGATCGCGATTGGCAACGGCACCGCCAGCCGCGAGACCGACAAGCTGGCCGGTGACCTGATCAAGATGCTGGCCAAGGCGGGCATCGAGGGCGTGCAGAAGGTGGTGGTGAGCGAGGCGGGCGCCTCGGTCTATTCCGCCAGCGAATTTGCGGCGCTGGAGATGCCGGATGTGGACGTGAGCCTGCGCGGTGCGGCGTCGATTGCCCGCCGCCTGCAGGACCCGCTGGCCGAGCTGGTGAAGATCGACCCCAAGAGCATCGGCGTGGGCCAGTACCAGCACGACGTGAACCAGAGCGAGCTGGCGCGCACGCTGGACGCGGTGGTGGAAGACTGCGTGAACGGCGTGGGCGTGGACCTGAACACGGCCAGCGTGCCGCTGCTCACCCGCGTGTCGGGCCTGTCGGGTTCGGTGGCCAAGGCGGTGGTGCGCTGGCGCGAAGCCAACGGCGCCTTCAAGAACCGCCAGCAGCTGCTGGAAGTGAGTGGCCTGGGCGCCAAGACCTTTGAACTGGCGGCGGGCTTCCTGCGCATCCGCGACGGCGACAACCCGCTGGACATGACCGGCGTGCACCCGGAAACCTACCCGGTGGTCGAGCAGATCATCGAAAAGACCGGCCAGTCGGTGGCCAACCTGATGGGCCGGGCCGACATGCTCAAGACCCTGCGGCCCGAGCTGTTCGCCAACGAGAAGTTCGGCGTCATCACGGTCAAGGACATCCTGGGCGAGCTGGAGAAGCCCGGCCGCGACCCGCGCCCGGACTTCCAGGTGGCGCGCTTCAACGAGGGCGTCGACGACATCGCCGACCTCAAGGAGGGCATGATCCTGGAGGGAACGGTGTCCAACGTCGCCCAATTTGGCGCCTTCGTCGATCTGGGCGTGCACCAGGACGGGCTGATCCACGTCAGCCAGCTGAGCCACAAGTTCGTCAACGACGCGCGCGAGGTGGTGAAGACCGGCGACATCGTCAAGGTCAAGGTGCTGGAAGTGGACGTGGCGCGCAAGCGCATCAGCCTGACCATGAAGCTGGACGCCGCGCCGGCCCGCCGGGACGGGCCGCGCGACAACCGCTACGAGCCGGCACGCGGTGGCCCGCGCGGCGGTTATTCGGGCGGGCAGGGCGGCGGCAACCGCCAGCCTGAGGCCGCTGGCGCGATGGCCTCGGCCTTTGCCAAGCTGCAGGGCCTGAACAAGCGCTGATGCACCGCTGAAACCAGGCGCCGGGGAGGGCGCGCGGGCCTCAAGTCGGGGGCGGGTTGGTCGATAAGGACATCAGATCGATCCACAACACCTTGGACTTCAGACCATGGAACTCGAAGCCCTGCTCAATTACCCCCGCGCACTGCCGGCGATGCCGCGTGCCGTCTCGGACCTGCTGGCCGAGATGAACAAGGACGACCCGAGTCCCAAGCGGGTGGGGGAACTGATCGGGCGCGATCCGGCGCTCACCACCCGCGTGCTGCGCCTGTCCAACTCGGCGTTTTTCCGGGTCAGCCGCAAGATCGGCAGCGCCGACGAGGCGGTGGCCCTGCTGGGCATGACCCATGTGCGCTCGCTGGTCATGGCCGCGGCGCTGGGCGGCAGCTTCAAGAGCGTGCCCGGCATCGACCTCAAGCAGTTCTGGCGCTACAGCCTGCAGGCGGCGGACATCGCCAAGTCGCTGGCCGGCCTGCTGCACCAGAACCAGGGCAACGCCTTCACGGCGGGCCTGATCCACGCCATCGGCATCCTGGTGATGCACATCGCCATGCCCGACCGCATGGAACCGCTGGACTTCAGCACCCCGCCGCTGGACCTCAACCGCGCCGCCGCCGAACGCGCGATGCTGGGCTACACCTACGCCGAAGTGGGCGCCGGCATGGCCGAGAAGTGGCAATTCCCGGAAGAAATGGTGTCCGCCCTGTCCAACCAGTTCAGCCCGTTCGAAGGCGACGCCTACGACCCGCTGGCCGGCCTGCTGCACCTGGCGTCCTGGCGCGCGCGCGCCCAGGAGCTGCAGCTGGACGACAACGGCCTGGCCGCCACCTTCCCCGACATGGTCGGCCTGACCCTGGGCCTGGACCTGGACAGCGTGCTGGGCAAGGACCCGTCCGAGTGGTCTTTCTCACAAGCGCTGGGCGCGTTCATGGATTGATCACTCAGTCCTCAAGTCCTCTCGGGAGCCGTCGAAAGCACTGAAAACCAACGGCGGTTTTTTTACATAAGGATGTCTGCCATGCAGCTCGAAAAACTCCTCAAGCAGCCCAGTGCCCTCCCTTCCGCTCCCAAGGTGGTCCGAAAGCTGATGGAAACTTTCGAGCAGGACGACGTGGACCTGCTCAGGGTCGCTGCCCTGATCGAGGACGACCCGGTCCTCACCGCCAAGCTGCTGAAGATGGCCAACTCCGCCTTTTTCGGGCTGCACCGCGCGGTGACCACGGCGCGCGATGCGATCAACGTGATGGGGCTGATCAAGGTGCGCGCGCTGGTGATCGGCGCCGCCCTGGGCGACGGCTTCCACGCTGTCGGCGGCATGAACCTCAACCAGTTCTGGCGCTACAGCCTCAACAGCGCCAACCTCTCGCGCTACATCGCACTGCCGCTGCGCATGGACGAGAGCACGGCGTTCACCGCGGGCCTGATCCACTGCATCGGCGAGCTGGTGATGCACGCCGGCATGCCCGAGGCCATGATTGACCTGGACCGCAGCATTCCCATGCTCGACCTCAAGCGGGCGCGCGCCGAACGCGGCCTGTTCGGCTACAGCTACGCCGAGGTGGGTGCGGCGCTGGCGCGTGAGTGGAAATTTCCCAAGAAGATGATCGATTCGATCGAGCACCAGGTGGCGCCGTTCGACAACGACGTCTACGAGCCCATCGCGGGTGTGATCCACATCGCGTCCTGGCGCGCGCGCGCGCAGGAGCTGTCGCTGGGCAGCGAGGCGCTGATCAACACCTACCCCGACCCGGTGGGGCTGGTGCTGGGCATCGACCCGGACATCGTGATCGGTGAAGAAATCCCCTCGCTGACGCGCGAGGAAGCCGTCGCGCACGAAGACTGAGACCGCGGCGGCGGGGCCTCAGCTCTTGAGGCGCAGCATCATGGTCACCGCGCTGGCGATGGCCTGCTCGATGGTGAGCTGCTCGGCAAAGTCCTTGCCGTGCTGCAGCGCACCGAGCCATTTCCTTTCCTGAAGCGACTGGATCCACGACGGGTGCTGCGTGGCGGTGACCACGATGCGCCGCAGGTTCTCGCGGTCTGCCTCGGGCACCTGGCCCGGGCCGAACACCGCGCGCCAGTTGCCCAGCTCGGTGTTGACGCCCTGCTCGGTGAGCGAGGGCACGCCGTAGAGCGTCTTGCGCGAGGAGATCGCCAGCGGCGTGAGCGCCTTCTTCTCGATGTCGGCCTGGAACTCGCTGTAGCTGGAGATCGCCACCTGGGCCTCGCCCTTGTCCAGCAGGGCCGTCGCCTCGCGGCCGCTGGCGGTGGGCAGGTACTTCAGCTTGGTCACGTCCAGCCGCAGCTGGCGCGCGATCATGCCCGCGAGCATGTGGTCGACACCGCCGGCCGAACCGCCGGTGAAGGCGACCTTGCCGAGGTCCTTGCGCATGGCTTCCACCAGCGCGGCCATGGTGGCCGGCTGTGAGCCGGTCTTGGCCACCAGCACCATGTAGTCGTTGGTGAGCCGGGCCACCGGGCTGACCTGGGCCAGCGTCACCTCGGGTCGGCCGACCGCGATCGCACCCAGCATCACCATGCCGCCGACCAGCAGGGCGCCGGGGTCGCTGTTGTAGCGGGCCACGAAGTCGGCCAGGCCGATGGTGCCGCCCTTGCCGCCCTTGTTCTCGTAGCTGATCTTGCCGGCCAGGCCGGCGGCCTGGAGGGATGCGCCCAGGGCGCGGCCGGTCTGGTCCCAGCCGCCGCCCTCACCACCGGGGATGTAGATGCGCATGGACGCCAGCGGCTTCGGGGCCACGCCCGCAGGGGCCTGCGCGCGCAGCACCGGGTGGAAAGCGGCGGCGCTGGCCGCGCCGGCGAGCAGGAGCTGTCGTCGGTGCATTCGTGTGTCTCCTCGGGTTTCGGTTCCAATCGGCATTTCAGTTCCCTCGTCTGTCACTCTGCTGTCAACGGCGTCCGGGTTAACCCGGTGCCGCCCGAATCTGTGTCCACACCCTCATTGCGCTTCTACGCCGGGCCTGCGGCATTGCGCCACCTGCGCGAGCAGGGCCTGCGCCCGCAGGACGTCGGCGCCATTCCCGCCGCGGCGGGCGGCCCCAAGGGCCTGATCCTCGGTCCGCTGGACCGCTTCATCTTTGGCCAGTGGCTGCCGCGCAGCGCCCAGCCGGTCGACCTGGTGGGCGCGTCCATCGGCGCCTGGCGCATGGCCACCGCCTGCCTGGACGACCCCGCGGCGGCGCTGATGCACCTGCAGCGCGAATACATCGCCCAGCACTTCGAGCTGCCGCCCGGAAAGAAGCGCGCCACGCCCGAGCAGATCAGCGGGCAGTTCGCGAGCAACTTACAGCGCTTCTATGGCGGCCGTGTGAACGAGGTGCTGGCGCACCCGCGCTACCGCCTGCACATCGTGGCCTCGCGCGGGCGCCATGTGCTGGCGCGCGACGGCGCCCTGCGCACGCCGCTGGGCTATCTGGGCGCCTTCGTCAGCAACGCGGTGGGCCGCAAGGCGCTGGGCGCCTGGCTGGAGCGGGTGGTGTTCTCCTCGGCGGCCTCGGGCCACGCGGCGCCCCTGCCGTTCGCCACCCACGACTTCCGCACGCGCCAGATTCCGCTCAGCGCCGAGAACTTCATGCCGGCGCTGCAGGCCAGCTGTTCCATTCCCTTCGTGCTGCGGCCGGTGCAGCACATCCCGGGCGCGCCGGCCGGTGCCTACTGGGACGGCGGCATCACCGACTACCACCTGCACCTGCACTACCGCACGCCCGAGGCGTCGCCCATCGTGCTCTACCCGCACTTCCAGCAGGCCGTGGTGCCGGGCTGGCTGGACAAGGCCTGGAAGCACCGCCACGTGGCCAGCCACGCGCTGGACCGCATGCTGGTGATCGCGCCCGACCCCGGCTGGGTGCGCACCCTGCCCGAAGGCAAGCTGCCCGACCGCAACGACTTCACCCGCTACGGCCAGGACCTGGCGGGCCGCATGAAGGTGTGGAACGGCGCGACCGCGGCGGCCGAACAACTGGCCGACGAGTTCGCGCAGTGGCTGGAGCGGCCCGACCTCTCGCGCGTCGAGCCGCTCTGAAGCGGCTCGCTCAGCCGGCCGGCTGCAGCCGCAGGTGGCGGCCGTACTTGTCGGCCAGGTAGCGCTCGGCGTGTTCCAGCATGAAGTAGCGGAAGGCCTCGGCCGAGGGTGAGAGCAGCTTGGACAGCGTGTGCACCACGTTCCAGGCGCGCACGATGGGCGTGCCCTCCACGTCGAGGATGGCGATCAGGCCGTGTTCGAGTTCGAGTCCGATGGTGTGCAGCGAGAGGAAGCTGATGCCCATGCCGGCCATCACCGCCTGCTTGATGGTCTCGTTGCTGCCCATCTCCATCACCACGCGCGGCTCCATGCGCGACTTCTCCAGGAACTTCTCCATCGCCGCCCGCGTGCCCGAACCCGGTTCGCGCAGGATGAAGCCGTAGGGCCGCAGGCTCTCCACCGTGGGGTGGCCGATGCGCATCAGCGGGTGGTCCACCGGCGCCACGAACACATGCGGGTGGGCCGCGAAGGGCTCGACGCGCGTGGCCAGTTCGCGGGGCGGGCGGCCCATGATGGCGATGTCCACCTCGTTGCCCTGCAGCATCTTCACCAACTGCTCGCGGTTGCCCACCTCCAGCCGGATTTCCACCCCCTGGTGTTCGTGCTGGAACTGCGCCAGCAGCGGCGGCAGGAAGTACTTGGCGGTGCTGACCATGCCGATGGTCAGCTGCCCGGCCTCCACCTGCTTGAGGCGCGCGGCCGTGTCCTCGGCGTCCTTGAGCGTGGCCAGCACCTTGCGCGCGTAGACCAGCATGTACTCGCCGGCCGTGGTCAGCGCCACCTGCCGCCCCGAGCGTTCGAACAGCGGCAGGCCGACGTGGCCTTCCAGCTCCTTGATCTGCATGGTCACCGCGGGCGGCGTGAGGTGCAGGGCTTCGGCCGCGCGCGCGAAGCTGAGGTGGCGGGCCACCTCGTTGAACACCCGCAGCTGGCGGAAGGTGGCGTTCTTCATTAAGTTATTGCTTAAGTGAAAGTCAACGATATGTGAATTTACCTTATTTGAATTGATCCCTACAGTCCCTTCACCCCTCGAATTCCATTGCATGAAAAAGGTGAACGGACATGCTCAAGGCCCTGATCTTCGACGTTGACGGCACGCTGGCCGACACCGAAGGCCTGCACCTGGAGGCTTTCAACCACGCCTTCCGCCAGGAGGGGCTGGACTGGCGCTGGGGGGTGGACGAATACATCCGCCTGCTGGACATCTCCGGCGGGCGCGAGCGGCTGATGCACTACTGGCAGAGCGTGAACCCCGAGCACAAGGAGGTCGACGCGGGCGCGGTGAAGGATCTGGTGACCCGGCTGCACGAGACCAAGACCGCGTACTACGAGAACGCGGTGCTCCAGGGCGCCGTGACCCTGCGGCCCGGCGTGCTGGCGCTGATGAGCGAGGCCCGCGCCCAGGGCCTGCAGCTGGCCATTGCCACCACCACCTCGCCGGTGAACATCGCGGCCCTGCTGCGCACAGCCATCGGCCCCGACTGGCGCGGGCACTTTCTGGCCGTCGGCGATGCCAGCAACGCGCCCATCAAGAAGCCGCACCCGCAGGTCTACATGAAGGTGCTGGCCGACCTGGGCTTCCGCGCCGCCGACTGCGTGGCCTTCGAGGACTCGTCCAACGGCCTGCGCGCCGCGACAGCCGCAGGCCTGAAGACGGTGATCACGCCCAACCGCTTCACCGCCCACCACGATTTCAAGGGTGCACTGCGCACCGTGGCCGACCTGACGCAGGTCAGCGTGCCGCGGCTGCGCGAGTGGCATGCCCAGTGAGCCCGACCCGTTTCATCCACCGAACGCGCCCCATGTCCGCCATCCGCATCGCCCCCTCCATCCTCTCGGCCGACTTCGCCCGCCTGGGCGAGGAGGTGCGGGCCATCGAAACCGCGGGCGCCGACCTGGTGCACTTCGACGTGATGGACAACCACTACGTGCCCAACCTCACCATCGGGCCGCTGGTCTGCGAGGCGATCCGCCCGCACGTGACCATCGGCATCGACGTGCACCTGATGGTGGAGCCGGTGGACGCGCTGATCCCGCTGTTCGCCAAGGCCGGCGCCAACCTCATCAGCTTCCACCCCGAAGCCAGCCGCCATGTGGACCGCACGCTGCAGCTGATCCGCGACCACGGCTGCAAGGCCGGCCTGGTGTTCAACCCGGCCACGCCGCTTGCGCTGATGGACCACGTCATGGACAAGCTGGACCTGGTGCTTCTGATGAGCGTGAACCCGGGCTTCGGCGGCCAGAAGTTCATTCCGTCCACGCTGGGCAAGCTGCGCGACGCGCGCCGCCGCATCGATGCGGTAAAGGTCGAGACCGGCCGCGAGATCTGGCTGGAAGTGGACGGCGGCGTGAAGGTCGACAACATCGCCGAGATCGTCGCCGCCGGGGCCGACACCCTGGTGGCCGGCAGCGCCGTGTTCGGCGCGCCCGACAACGACGGCGGCTACCGCAACGTGATGAACGCGCTGCGCCGCCACGCCGCCCAAGCCTCGAATTCCTGAAACCTCCGAAAGCCCTGCCATGACCACGCGCCGCCGCTTCACGCTCACGCAATACCTGATCGAACAACGCCGCCGCTACCCCGGTGCCAGCGGCGACTTCAACGCCCTGCTGCTGGACGTGGCCCTGGCCTGCAAGGCCATCGCGCGCTCGGTCGCCTTCGGTGAACTCGGCGGCGTGCTGGGCAACCCGGGTGCCGAGCCCGAGGTGAGCACCAGCGTCAACGTGCAGGGCGAGGTGCAGAAGAAGCTGGACGTGATCAGCAACGAGTACTTCACCCAGATGACCGAGTGGGGCGGCCACCTGGCGGGCATGGCGTCCGAAGAAATGGACCACCCGTACCAGATTCCCGAGACGCAGCAGCGCGGCAAGTACCTGCTGGTGTTCGACCCGCTTGATGGTTCGAGCAACATCGACGTGAACGTGACCGTGGGTTCGATCTTCTCCATCCTGCGCGCGCCGCAGGACGTGATCGACTCCGGCCGCGACGTGGTGGAGGCCGACTTCCTGCAGCACGGCACGCAGCAGATGGCCGCGGGCTACGCGCTCTACGGCCCCACCACCATGCTGGTGCTGACCGTGGGCAACGGTGTGGCCGGCTTCACGCTGGACCCGAACCTGGGCCAGTTCATGCTGACCCACCCCAACCTGAAGGTGCCCGAGGACACGCAGGAGTTCGCCATCAACGCGTCGAACGCGCGCTTCTGGGAAGCGCCGGTGAAGCGCTACGTGGACGAGTGCCTGGCCGGCAAGACCGGACCGCGCGGCAAGGACTTCAACATGCGCTGGATCGCGTCCATGGTGGCCGAGGCGCACCGCATCCTGATGCGCGGCGGCGTCTTCATGTACCCGCGCGACACCAAGGACACCAGCAAGCCGGGCCGCCTGCGCCTGCTGTACGAGGCCAACCCCATCGCCATGATCATGGAGCAGGCCGGCGGCCGTGCCAGCACCGGCCGCGAACCCATGCTCACCGTCCAGCCCACGGCGCTGCACCAGCGCATCGGCCTGGTCTTCGGCAGCAAACACGAGGTCGAGCGCATCGAGCGCTACCACCGAGAACCGGTGGCCTACAAGGACGACAACCCGCTGTTCGCAGAGCGCTCGCTATTCCTTGCCTGAGCCTCGCACCGCATTTTTCATCTCCGGAGACAAGCCATGTCAGAACGACATCCCATCATCGCCATCACGGGTTCCAGCGGCGCAGGCACCTCCACGGTGACGCGCACCTTCCAGAACATCTTCCGCCGCGAGGAGCTGACCGCCGCCGTCATCGAAGGCGACAGCTTCCACCGATACGACCGCAAGGCCATGAAGGTGCGCATGGCCGAGGAGGAGGCCAAGGGCAACCAGCACTTCAGCCACTTCGGTGCCGAGGGCAACCTGTTCGAGGAGATCGAAGGCCTGTTCCGCCAGTACGCCACCGACGGCAGCGGCAAGTGCCGCAAGTACCTGCACAACGCCGAAGAAGCGGCGCCCTACCAGCAGGAACCGGGCACCTTCACGCCCTGGGAAGAGATCCCGGCCGACACCGACCTGCTGTTCTACGAAGGCCTGCACGGCGCGGTGAAGACCGACACCGTGGACATTGCGCGCTACCCCGACCTGCTGATCGGCGTGGTGCCCTCGATCAACCTGGAATGGACGCAGAAGCTGATCCGCGACAAGACCCAGCGCGGCTACAGCCAGGAGGCGGTGGTCGACACCATCCTGCGCCGCATGCCCGATTACGTGAACTACATAGTCCCGCAGTTCGGCCTGACCCATGTGAACTTCCAGCGCGTGCCGGTGGTGGACACCTCCAACCCCTTCATCGCGCGCGACATTCCCAGCGCCGACGAGAGCATGGTGGTGATCCGCTTTGCCAAGCCCAAGGGCATCGACTTCCAGTACCTGCTGTCCATGATCAACGGCTCGTGGATGAGCCGCGCCAACACCATCGTGGTGCCGGGCGGCAAGATGGAGCTGGCGATGCAGCTCATCTTCACGCCCTTCATCTGGCGGATGATGGAACGCAAGAAGCGCGCGCTGGGGCAGGGTTGATCGGGACGAGGAGACAGACATGAAAAACCCGACCCCCGAACTCGCCCGCCAGATGGCCAACGCCATCCGCATGCTCGCTGTCGACGCCGTGGAAAAGGCCAAGAGTGGCCACCCCGGCGCGCCCATGGGCATGGCCGACATCGCGGAGGTGCTGTGGAACCGGCACCTCAAACACAACCCGGCCAACCCGCACTGGCCCGACCGCGACCGCTTCGTGCTGTCCAACGGCCACGGCTCCATGCTGCTCTACGCGCTGCTGCACCTGACGGGTTACGACCTGCCGATGGAGGAGCTGAAGAAGTTCCGCCAGCTGCACAGCAAGACCGCGGGCCACCCCGAGGTCGGCATCACCCCCGGCGTGGAAACGACGACCGGCCCGCTGGGTCAGGGCATCAGCAACGGCGTCGGCATGGCGCTGGCCGAGAAGCTGCTGGCGCAGGAGTTCAACCGCCCGGACCACACCATCGTCGACCACTTCACCTACGTGTTCCTGGGCGACGGCTGCATGATGGAAGGCATCAGCCACGAGGCCTGCGCGCTGGCCGGCACGCTGCGCCTGTCCAGGCTGGTGGCCTTCTACGACGACAACGGCATCTCCATCGACGGCCACGTCGAAGGCTGGTTCACCGACGACACGCCCCAGCGCTTCGAGGCCTATGGCTGGCACGTGATTCCGGACGTGGACGGCCACGACCCGGCGGCCATCGAGGCGGCGCTGGTCGCCGCGAAGAAGCAGGGCGTGCGCGCCGACGGCAAGCCCACCCTGATCTGCTGCAAGACCGTGATCGGCATGGGCTCGCCCAACAAGGCCGGCACGCACGACGTGCACGGTGCGGCCCTCGGCGCGGCCGAGGTGCAGGCCACGCGCGAGGCGCTGGGCTGGACGGCGGCGCCGTTCGAGATCCCGGCCGACGTCGCCGCCGCGTGGAACGCCCGCGAGCGCGGTGCCGCGGCCGAGCGCGTTTGGCGCCAGCGCTTCGAGGCTTACCGCACCGAGTTCCCCGCCGAGGCGGCCGAGTTCGAGCGCCGCGTGGCGGGCGATCTGCCGGCCGATTTCGAGGCCCGCCTGCCCGCGCTGTTCGAGGGCATCGCGGCCAAGACCGACCCGGTGGCCACGCGCAAGGCCAGCCAGAACGCGCTGGATGCGCTCAGCGCCCTGGTGCCGGAGTTCTTCGGTGGCAGCGCCGATCTCACCGGATCGAACCTCACCAACTTCAAGGGCTGCGTGAAGGCCGGCCGCGATGCCTGGGGCAACCACCTGAGCTACGGCGTGCGCGAGTTCGGCATGGCGGCGATCATGAACGGCATCGCCCTGCACGGCGGCTACATCCCCTACGGCGGCACCTTCCTCACCTTCAGCGACTACAGCCGCAACGCCATCCGCATGGCCGCGCTGATGAAGAAGCGCGTGATCCACGTCTTCACGCACGACTCCATCGGTCTGGGCGAGGACGGACCGACGCACCAGAGCGTGGAGCATGTGCCCAGCCTGCGCCTCATCCCGGGCCTGGATGTCTGGCGCCCCGCCGACGGGCTGGAGACTGCGGTCGCCTGGGCCTGTGCCATCGAGCGCCGCGACGGCCCGAGCGCCCTGTGCCTCTCGCGCCAGAACCTGCCGTCTGTGACCGGCCAGATCACCGCGGGGCAGATACGCCGCGGCGGCTACATCCTCTCCGACATGGAGCAGCCGCAGGCGGTGATCGTCGCCACAGGGTCGGAGATCGAGATCGCGCTGGCGGCGCAGAAGGCGCTGGCCGCCGACGGCGTGCGCACCCGCGTGGTGTCCATGCCCAGCACCAACGTGTTCGACCGCCAGCCCGAGGCCTACCAGGACAAGGTGCTGCCGCTGTCGCTGCCCACGGTGGCGGTGGAGGCCGCGCACCCCGATTTCTGGCGCAAGTACGTGGGCCGCACCGGCGTGGTGGTGGGCATCGCCACGTTCGGCGAGTCGGCGCCGGCCAAAGAGCTGTACCAGCACTTCGGCATCACGGCCGGGCGCGTGGCCGATGCTGTGCGAACCCTGGCGCACCGCGCTTCGCACCGCCGCGAGGAGCCGCTGCCCGAGCACATCGTCGTGGGAACCCACTGATGGACGCCCGCCTTTTTGACATGGTGCTGTTCGATCTCGACGGCACCCTGGTGGAGACTGCGCCCGAGATCGCCGATGCGGTCAACGACACGCTCACCGGTCTGGGCCATGCGCCCGTGGCGCAGCAGCAGGTGGACGACTGGATCGGACACGGCACGCGCGAGCTGCTGATCAAGGCCCTGGCGCAGGCCCTGGGCATCGCACCGGCCGAGGTGCGCGCGTCCGACGCCTTCGGCCCCATCGAGGCCGAGTTCGGCCAGCACTACCAGGCGCGCTGCGGCACGCGCAGCCACCTCTATCCGAAGGTGCGCGAGAGCCTGGAGGCGCTGCGTGCGGCAGGCGTGAAGCTGGCGGTGGTGACCAACAAGGAAGGGCGCTACACGCAGACCGTGCTGGACGTGCACGGCCTCACGCCGCTGTTTCACCGCGTCATCAGCGGCGACACGCTGCCGGTGAAGAAGCCGGACCCTGCCGCCATCCACGACTGCCTGCAACGTTTCGGTGTGGCGCGCGAACGGGCCCTGTTCGTGGGCGACTCGTCCATCGACGTGGCCACCGCGCGCAACGCCGGCATCGCCGTCTGGGCGCTGCCCTATGGCTACAACATGGGCGAGCCGATCGAGGCCTGCGGGCCCGACCGCGTGATCCCCGACCTTTCGGCGTTGACCACCTCGCTGAGCCTGCGTGCCAACGCCGCTTCGGCCTGAACGCCTCTTTTATTTATTTCATCCGGAGACAGAAGACATGAGCCTCAAGATCGGCATCAACGGCTTCGGCCGCATCGGCCGCATGGTGTTCCGCGCGGTGGCGCAGGAAGCGGAGTTCAAGGACATCGAGGTCGTGGCCATCAACGACCTGCTGGAGCCCGACTACCTGGCCTACATGCTGCAATACGACAGCGTGCACGGCCGCTTCAAGGGCACGGTGGCCGTGGACGGGAATCACCTGGTGGTCAACGGCCGCAAGATCCGCCTGACGGCCGAGAAGGACCCGGCGAACCTGAAGTGGAACGAGGTGGGCGCCGACGTGGTGATCGAGTCCACCGGCTTCTTCCTCACCAAGGACACCTGCCAGAAGCACCTGGAAGCCGGTGCCAGGAAGGTCGTGCAGTCGGCGCCGTCCAAGGACGACACGCCCATGTTCGTGTACGGCGTGAACCATGCGACCTACGCGGGCGAAGCCATCGTGTCCGCCGCGTCCTGCACCACCAACTGCCTGGCCCCGGTGGCCAAGGTGCTCCACGACCGCTTCGGCATCAAGCGCGGCCTGATGACCACGGTGCACGCGGCGACCGCCACGCAGAAGACCGTGGATGGCCCGTCGAGCAAGGACTGGCGCGGCGGCCGCGGCATCCTGGAGAACATCATTCCTTCGTCCACCGGCGCCGCCAAGGCCGTGGGCGTGGTGCTGCCCGCGCTGAACAAGAAGCTCACCGGCATGGCCTTCCGGGTGCCGACCTCCGACGTGTCGGTGGTGGACCTGACGGTCGAACTGAGCGCCGAGGCCAGCTACGACGACATCTGCGCGGCCATGAAGGCGGCGTCCGAAGGGCCGCTCAAGGGTGTGCTGGGCTACACCAGCGACAAGGTGGTCTCCACCGACTTCCGTGGCTGTTCCATGCCCTCGATCTTCGACGCCGACGCCGGCATCGCGCTGGACAAGAGCTTCGTGAAGGTGGTGAGCTGGTACGACAACGAGTACGGCTACACCTGCAACATGATGCGCTTCGTGCAGCACGTGGGCGCGAACTGAACCGGGAGGGCGCGATGAAATTCCTCCGATTCAGCGACGTGTGCCGCAGCGGCTTTGCCCGCGGCAAACGCGTCTTCATCCGGGCCGATCTCAATGTGCCTCTCTCGCCCCCCACGCATCGCTGCCCCCCCGAGGGGGGCTCAGCCGCCTTGGGGCGGCCCGGCGACGGCTGGGACGACGCCGGCCGCATCACCGAGGACACGCGCGTGCGCGCCTCGATTCCAGCGATCCGGATGGCGCTGGACGCCGGCGCGGCCGTGATGGTCACCTCCCACCTGGGCCGACCGACCGAGGGTGAGTTCAAGCCGGAGGACTCGCTCTCCCCCGTGGCGAGGCGGCTGTCCGACCTGCTCGGCATCGAGGTGCGGCTGGTGTCCGGCTGGGTGGACGGTGGCTTTGCCGTCGGACCCGGCGAGGTGGTGCTGCTGGAAAACTGCCGCCTGAACGTGGGTGAGAAGAAGAACAAGCCCGAGCTGGCCGCCAAGCTGGGCAAGCTCTGCGACATCTTCGTGCACGACGCCTTCGGCACCGCGCACCGCGCCGAAGGCACGACCTACGGCATCGCCGAGACGGCACCCATCGCCTGCGCCGGCCCGCTGCTGGCGGCCGAGATGGATGCGATTTCCAAAGCGCTGGCCAACCCGAAGCGCCCGCTGGTCGCCATCGTCGCCGGCTCCAAGGTCTCGACCAAGCTGACCATCCTGCAGGCCCTGGCCAAGAACGTCGACGGCCTGATCGTCGGCGGCGGCATCGCCAACACCTTCATGCTGGCCGCGGGTCTGAAGATCGGCAAGAGCCTGGCCGAGCCCGATCTGCTGGGCGAAGCCACGGCGGTGATCGAAGCCATGAAGGCGCGCGGTGCCGAGGTGCCGATCCCCGAGGACGTGGTCTGCGCCAAGGCCTTCGCCGCGGATGCACCCGCGACGGTCAAAGCCGCCACCGAGGTGGCCGACGACGACCTGATCCTGGACATCGGCCCCAAGACCGCGGCCAGGCTGGCCGAGAAGCTCAAGGCCGCCGGCACCATCGTCTGGAACGGCCCGGTGGGCGTGTTCGAGTTCGCCGCCTTCGAGAACGGCAC